>JAIOPI010000004.1 GCA_021413965.1 Lentisphaerota bacterium
GTTTCCGCTAGCCTTCCTTCCCCCGGTCGGTTGCCCGCCCGAAGTTGGCCTCGCGTAGTAGGTCTTTCATGTCACCATGCCGGTTCCTCCTACAGGGGACTTGCACCCCATTTACAACGCGCCCATGATGGGCGTACACAAGGTGGTGGAGAGGTACGCCGCTAAGCGCGGCGCCCCTCACCACCAGCGTTCGACCTTCTCAGGAATATTGACGGCATATCCCGAAACGGTATACAATCTATACTGCAATGGAATTCGAATTCGACACGAACAAGAGCCGCTCCAACAAAGCGAAGCACGGGATTGATTTCATCGAGGCTCAAGCCCTTTGGAATGACGCCGACTTGCTGGAAATCCCCGCGAGGACGGACGACGAGCCGAGAACACTGGTGATCGGCCGAATTGACGACAAACACTGGTCAGCTGTGATTACTCCTCGGGGGGAACGGATCAGGATCATCTCCGTCAGACCATCACGGAGAGAAGAAAGGGATCTGTATGAAAGCTAAAGACTTTGACAAGCAATTCGACGCCGGAGGCGACATTTCTAACTTCCTGGATCTGTCCAAGGCAAAACGGACGAACCAGGAACCCCGACGGGTTAACGTGGACTTCCCCTCGTGGATGATCCATTCCCTGGACAAAGAGGCCGGGCGCCTCGGCGTAACACGGCAATCCATCATCAAGGTCTGGATTTCCGAACGATTGCGCGAAAAGACTGCCTGACATCCGGATGGTCGAACCAGCAAATTCAGCGTAAGGCTTCGCCGCCGCTGATTTGCGACGTTCGATCCGAGAAGATGAAAAGAACACTCCAGATTCTCGTGCTGACCGGAACGGCCCTTGCGGCTGGCTGCGCCACTCGCTATCAGACCTGCTATCCAACCTGTGACGAACGCACGGTGTTTGCCATTGGCGCACTGTACGACGACACGAGGGTTCTGGCAGCCACCAACGGCATCCAACGTTACGTACGGGTCCCCGACACTCAGGTGGTCGCGGCGGCAGAGGCTCTGCTGCTTCATTACTCGCAGAGCGTCGAGCCAGAAGTGCGAAACGCCGCAGCATGCCGTCTTGCGCACTTCGGGACACGGGCGGCACTCAGCCGTGCGCTAGAACTCGCGCACGACGCGCAATCGGCGGAGGCGCGAGCGGGAATCTGGAGCGCCATTGCCGAACTCCTCCAGAGCCCCCTGACGCGGCCCCTTCCAGAGATCACACCCATTACGGGATTGTCTGAGGGAAGCGCGGACACCAATCTCGTGCAGATCCTCGCATCACCCGATCTGCGCATTGTAGTCAGTTGCTGGCACAAACCAGCCGACTTCATCTTACCCACAAACGTCCCTATCGAGACCATCGAGTCGGAGATCATCAACCAATACGCAACCGACACGGGAGAATGGTCTGTTGCGGTCGTCGACAAGATCCCCTTTGTCCCGTTCTCCGCGCGGCATTACACCGTGACGCAGACCGTCCGTCAGGTGATCGCAGACACCCTCCAGTGGACGGCGCACGGAAACGAGCGCATTCTCGAAGCCTTCCAGAAGTTCTCCCGGGATCAGAATGATTCCGTCAGAGAGCCTGCACGGGGAGTTGTGGAGGCATTGTCTCCCATCGCTGTCACTGGGAGTGGGAAATCAACGGAGGATCGAACATCACACTGAACGGTACGGCGTACGAACGCCCGTTAGTGTGGGCGTTGGGGCAGCGAAAGAGATTAGACCAGTGAAGTATCAGTACGAACATATCAACACCTTCGCCTACCTGCACGCGGCAGCAGCTTGGGCGTTGGATCAAGCCGAAACCACGGCTGAGCGAGCACATAGGAATCACAGCCATGTTTGAAACCGTACGCTGGCACACCGCGGATGGCCGCCTCCTGGACGCCCCTGCCACCGACGGCACGCCCCTCCTCCCCGGTCGCGTGCGCCTTATCGACCAAACCCGCCTGCCCGCCGAACTCGTCTATGTGGAACTGGAATCGCCCGAGGCGATGCACGACGCCATCAAGCGCCTCGTCGTCCGCGGCGCACCCGCCATCGGCTGCGCCGCCGCCCTCGGCCTGGCCGCCGCCCTCCAGCACGACACCGGCACGCCCGCCACCTTCCTCGCCCGCACCCGCCAGGTGGCCGATTACCTCGCCGGCGCCCGCCCCACCGCCGTCAACCTCGCCTGGGCCATCCGCCGCACCCTCGCCGCCGCGCTCGCTGCCGCCGACAGCCGCGCCGACCTGCCCGCCCTCAAGCTCGCGCTCATCCGCGAAGCCCTCGCCATTCTCCAGGAGGATATCGCCCTCTGTCAGTCCATCGGCCATCACGGCGCGCCGCTCATCCAGGACGGGATGGGCGTGTTGACCCACTGCAATGCCGGCGCACTCGCCACCGCCGATTTCGGCACCGCACTCTCCGTCTTCTACACCGCCCACAACGCCGGCCGCCGCTTCACCGTCTATGCCGACGAAACGCGCCCCCTCCTGCAGGGCGCGCGCCTCACAACGTGGGAATTGCACCACGCCGGCATCGACGTGGTGGCCATCTGCGACAACATGGCGGCCACGCTCATGCAGGCCGGTCGCATTCAGGCGGTCATCGTTGGCGCGGATCGCGTCGCCGCCAACGGCGACACGGCCAACAAGATCGGCACCTACGGTGTCGCCGTGCTCGCGCACCACCACCGCATCCCCTTCTATGTTGCCATGCCCTATTCCACGATCGACGTGGCCATCGCCGATGGCCGCGCCATCCCCATCGAGGAGCGCGACCCGGACGAAGTCCGCCGCGTGGCCGGGCAACTCGTGACGCCGCCCGGCGTGCGCGTCTTCAACCCCGCGTTCGACGTCACGCCCCACGCCCTGATCCGTGGCTTCGTCACCGACCGCGGCCTGCTCGAACCGCCCTTCGCCCCGAAACTGGCCGCCGCCGCACGGCGCCCGTGAACGACCGGCTCGATTCCGTTCTGCCCTGAACGCCCCCTGGTCGCGCGCCTCGCTCGCGCGCGGCGTCAGCCCGCGGATGAAAGAGGGTCATGGAAAGCGCGCGCAGGCATGCCCCCTGTGAGCGGGTCACACCGTGCCTGCGGCCGGACTTCTCAGCGCAGGAGACAAGGTGGCCCGCGATCTCCTAGCGCGGGCGATCCAGGCGCGCTTGTGTTGCGCGGCCCTCGCCCGACGGTCAGCCCCCCCCGGACGTGCGACGGCCTCGGCGTGAAGTCCCGAATCCCCCACCACCCCGAGCCGCCGCGCGGTTCGACGCGTCAGGCTTTCGCCTTCCATTTCAGATCGGGCCGCACCTTGCAGGATGGGCACGCCTTTGCCAAGTGCCGCCGCCGCACGCGCCAGAGGTCCAGGGCCTTCACCAGAACGGACTCCGCATGCCCCACCTTGCCGCGCCGCGCCTGGCCCAGGCGTTCCAAGTCGGGCTGCATCTTCTCCGGCCCCACGGGACAATCCCCCCCGCGCCAGACCAATCCCGGCTGGGTCACCACCTGTCCGTCCCCGGACACGCGCTCATCCGTACCGCCCTTGAGATCCAGGCACTGGCACGGAACAGACACCTCGGCGATATGGTAGGCCGTCGCCGTCACCAGCGTCACTCCCAGCCCCAAAATATGGCCGCCCCCGTGAATCAGCCGGCCGATCGGGCTGTCAGACGACCAGATGCCGGCCTCCACGTGCCCCGCGCAATAGGACGCCGCCCGCGGGCCGATCGCCGCCACCGCATGCGTCCCCTGCAGGCTGCGCACCGCCGCCGGACGCCGCCAGAATGCATCGGAAATCGCGCCGTTTATGGTCGGCGTCGTCAGCGGATTGTAGACCGTCGCCAAGCCATGGTTGAAGGACGGCATCAGCAGCGTGCCCCGCGCCCCGAGCACCGCGAGCAGCGCGTCGATGACCGTGTCGACGCCGCCGGCCACATGCCCGATGCGCGACAGCGAGCTGTGCGCCATCACATCCATGCCCGGCTTCAATCCCAGCCGGCGCAAGTCGCGCACCAACACCGCCTTCGTGACCATCTGCGACGGCGAGATCAGGTCCACGTAGTTGGCCGCATCCATGGCCTCGAAGTATGCCTCCACCTGCTCCGGCTTCACCGGCCGCCCAATTTCGTGCGCATGCAGCGCCGCGATCTCCGCCAGCGAGCGGCGCCCGTCGGCCCAGAACAGCGGATGCCGCCCGAGCCCGGAATCGCGCAGGCGCTGCCTCACGGCCGGGCGCAGATTCTCCACATCTGGCGCGAGCGGCGCCGTGCGCACCGGTACGCGCCGCAGCCCCGGCATCACGCGGGTCGCGCGCGGGGCGCGCCCGAAGGCCTCCGCCGCCCCGGCCACCTCACCCTCCAGCCGGCTGAGTTCGCCCAGGATCGACCCGCGATCCCCGCCCCACGCCCAGCGCCGCAGCCGCTCAAGCGAGACGTGGTGCTGCAGGGCGCGGAACTCGGCCCAGCCACGCCCCGCCGGCGGCACGCCGGCGCGCCGGCGTCGATGCGCCGCCATATCCGCCAGAACGTTGTGCGTGTGCGCGCGCGCCATCTCCACCAGTTCGCGCGTGCCCGCGTTGGCCAGGTAGTACACGTATCCTGCCACGGCGGTCGCGCAGGTCCGCAATCCGCGCGGCGAGAGCAGCGCCGGCGTGTCGTCGGACGTGTGGTACGCATCGAATCCTACCTTGTCCTTCCGGTAGTGCGTGTTGATCCACGGGCAGGGGAAACCGAATTTCGGGTCGCCCGCCAGCGTGTCTTCGGTGGAGAGAAAGGCCTGGCGCACCAGATGGTAACCGGGATTATCGAGCGCCAGCGCGGCCAGGATGGTGCCCTCGCCGATTTCATTCACAAACGTGGCGGAGGAATCCAGCGTCGAGTGCCAGTTCACGCGGCCTTCGCAGTGCACCGGGCGGTGCCCGATGGTGTCCACCACCAGCCCGGCCAGCGGGGGCTGCAGACGCTTCACATGCTCCATGTAGTGGAAGAAGCTGTAGCACTCGTAGCCGTTCAGAAAGCGGATGCTGCGACGAGGCCGCGCCAGCCGCCCGTCGCGAATCGCGCGTTCAATGGCGCCCGCCGAGGCCATGCACGCGGCCACGCCCGAGGAATCGTCGGCGGCGCCCGGCTCGGCGTTGTGCGAGAGCACCCAGACCTCGTCCTGCGGATCGCCCGAACCGCGCACGATGCCGGAGACCAAGTCGTGGGTGCCCACGTAGCGCCGTGCATCCACGCGCGTGTGAACCAGGACGCGGCCGGTCTTGGCCACAAGTCGCCGAAGCCACTGCCCCGTGTCCTGGGACAGCGCGAGCGCCACCACGTGGCATCCCGCATGCTCCATCGGATGGCCGCCCCACCCCAGTTTCGTCCACTCCGTCGCATGCGACATGTTGCATGTTCGCGGGGGCGAACCAAAACCGGTTCCCACCGGAACCGCGGCCAGCACCCCGTCCGCCCCGGTGCGTTCAAACACATGCCCCGCATGCCACGGGCTCAGCGACGTCAGGATCATCTTCCCGCGCAGCGTCCCGGCACGGACCGCGCGCAACTGCTCCCACGTGTCGATCACGACCACTTCGCTGCGCACGCCCCCGCGCGCCGTGGCCGCCGTCCACTGCACGACGTTCCACGGGTTCTGCTTGAAATCCGCGATCCGGCGGCGCACCGGCGACACCACATCCACGGTGGCCGCATGAATGTCGCTCGCCTCCTGAATCACCCAGCGCCCCGAGCCGTCGGGACCAGCCGTGGGCACCACATACGTCTCGGCCACCGCGTGCAGGCGCCGGTATTGCTCCGCCACGTAGCGCGCCGTCTCGTGAAAGCCGTCAAACGAGTTCCACCGGTCGGTCGCCACCATGGCCCTGATGTCGGCCAGCATGTCGCGCCCCGAGATGCGGCGGTGCAGGACCGGCAGGCTCTCACGATTGAAGGTTCGCAGCGAGGCGGGCAGCTTCAGGATAGGCATGCGGTCAAGTCCTTCTGGGTTGGCGCGACACCATGCAACTCACGCACCGACCGGAGGTCGTGTGCGGACCTGCAGTAAAACATCCCGCAGGGTCTTGGTCAACGCGCCGAACTCATAGGGCTTCTCCAGCACGCCCGCAATCCCGCGCCCCGTGAAACGTCGCACGATGTCCTCCCGCGGGTAGCCGCTGGAAATGACGATCGGGACCCCGGGGCGCAGCTGGTTCAGTTCCATGAACGTTTCCTCGCCATCCATGTGCGGCATCGTGAGGTCCAGCACCACGCAGTCGATGTGCTGCGCGCCATCGCGGAACACGCGCACGGCTTCGAGCCCGTCGCCCGCCGCGGCCACGCCAAATCCAACGCGCTCCAGCATGCTCCTGACCACGGTGCGCACGGTCTCATCGTCATCCACCACCAGGATTGTGCCGGTCGACCGCCACGCCGTTGGGAGGGGGGCTTGGACCATGGACCGTTGCGCCGCCCGGGGCGAGGCCGGGATCAGCACGCGAAACGTGGTGCCGCGGCGGGGGGCGCTCTGCAACTCGAGCGCGCCCTTGTGCCCGCGCACAATGCCCAGCACGGCGGCCAGCCCCAGCCCGCGCCCGGTCACTTTTGTCGTGAAGAACGGCTCGAACATGCGCTCCTGCGTGCGCTCATCCATCCCGCAGCCCGTGTCGGACACTTCCACGTACACGTAGCATCCCGCCGGCAGCTCGGCCCCGAGACAAGCGCGCCCCAGGCGCTCCCTCGTGCAGTCCGCCGCACCCGTCGCCACGCTGATAATGCCGCTGCGGTCATGGATCGCCTCCGACGCATTGATGATCAGGTTCATCAGCACCTGCCGAATCTGCGTCGCATCCGCGTCGATCGCCGGCAGGTTGTCCGCAAAGTGGTACTTCAGCACCGCCTTCTTTGAAATGGACACGTGCAGCAAGTCCGCAATCTCCCGCACCGTGGCGTTGACGTCGATCGGCTCCACGACAAAGCGCCCCTTGCCGGAATAGGCCAGCATCTGGCGGCACAGGTCGGCGGCGCGCTTCGCGGCCGATTCGATTTCGAGAAGCCCCGCGTGCGCAGACGACAGCGGCGGCAGGCCATCCTTGACCAGATTCGCATTCCCCAGGATGCCCATCAGCAGGTTGTTGAAATCATGCGCAATGCCGCCCGCCAGCACGCCCAGGCTTTCGAGCTTTTGCGCCTGCTGCATTTGCCCCTCCAGCCGCCGGCGCTCGGCTTCCGACCGCCGACGCTCGCTCACGTCGTTGAAGACCACGGCGAAGTACCCCTTTTCGGGACTGTACGCCGTGCCCTCGTAGTGGCGATCGAGCGCCTGCACGTAATCGTCGAAGCGCTCAGGAGTGCCCGTCATGGCGACACGCCCGAAGCGCTCGATCCACACCGGCTCGATCGTCGGCAGAATCTCGCGAATCGTGCGCCCGATGATGCGGTCGCGCTTCAGGCCGGTCAGCCGCTCGAACGCATCGTTGACGTGATTGTAACGAAAGTCCCCGGGCTGCCCCGCCTCGCTGCAGAGGACCTGGCCAACGGCAAAACCGCTCTGCATTTCGCTGAACAGCAGACGATAGCGGCGCTCACTTTCCTGAAGCGCGCGCTCCGTCTTCACGCGGTCCGTGACGTCAATGCCGGTGGCGATGACATGGCCGTTCGACAAGCGAAAATTGGCCCACAGCTGCGTGCGCGGCGACCCATCCTTCGCCTGAACCTGCCACTGGCGGAAGAGCCCGTCCGGATTCCGCACGGAGTCCGCCACGCGTTTGCGGACCTGCGGATCCGGATAGAAGGCGGCCCACGGCTCAGGCAAGGCCGCGACCTCCGCCTGCGTCCAGCCGAGCTCACGCGCACATTGCCGGTTCCAGAGCAGGCAACGCCCCTCCCCATCGAATACGTCGATCATGATGGGCGAGTGCTCGTAGAGGGTTCGAAAATGCGCCTCGCTTTCGCGCAGGGCCGATTCCGAAATCTGGCGCCGGCGAATCTCCTCCTCGAGCGCGGACTGGGCGGCGCTCATGCGCCGTACGGCGCGGCGCGCCCGCATCAGGAGCAGGCTGACCACGGTCAGGGTCACGGCCAGCGCGGCGGCAATGCTGATCGCACCGACCTCCCACGTGCGCTGCAGGGAGGGAAGCTGACTAATGGGAATCAGGTGCATGTGATTTCAACGCCGGACCGGAACGTCGCCATGCGCCGCTCACTATAGCAGGTTCCCCTGGCGGGCAAACCCTTTTGCGGACGGACATGCGCCGCTCTTTTCGGTTGCATCGCAGGCGGGCCGTCCTCAATGATCGTCCCGTCCACACGCCAGCCATGCGCACGGCGCAGGCGGGCCGGCCTTGAGGATTGACCGCCTGACGTCGGGAGCCGCCGCCATGAACAAAGCGTTCGTTGCCATCACCGCCGCGGGCCTCGTTGCCACCACCGCCTGCCGCCGCCAGGAGTCCACGCCGCCGGAAAAGCCCCACCGCGCGGCCATGGCGGAGCCGGCGGCGCCTCCCGCCGCCAGGCGAGCCGTGGAGAAACTGGTGGAGGACGCCGTCAAGGACCAGACCGGCGGCAGCGCCAAGGTCGATATCAATGGTCAGATCACGCGCGTGCAGACCGCACACGGCGAGGTCCAGATGGCGTCCGGGGCGTCCGCCGCCCTGCCCGACGATTTCCCCAAGGACATTCCCGTCTACAGCGGGGCGACGCTCTCCCAGGTCATTTCCACCGGGGAATCGATTCACCTCATGCTGGCGAGCACGACCCCACAGGCCGACGTGACCCGCTTCTACCGCGACACCCTGATGGCGGCCGGCTGGGGGAAAGAAATGGAAATGCAGAACGCCGGCAACGACATGTTCAGCTTCGTCAAGGGACCTCGAAAAGTCGCCATCATGGTCACGCGCGCCAACAACGAAACACTGATCAGCCTGACCGTGGCCAGGCCCTGACGGGACCCGCACCCACGAACCGACGTCACGAATAACCCCCTGATAGTCCCCGGATTCACGAGCCGGCCGTGGTTGGAACGACGACCGTCGGCAACTGAGCGCGACTAACCATGACGCCCCGCGACACCGCCCGCCGGCATGCCATGAACTTCCTCGCGGCGTACGATTCGCTCACCGGCGACGACGAGCGCCGCATTGCCCGCATGGCGCGCACGTGGCTCTCCCTGCTGCGGACGCGCCAGTCCGTACAGCGCATGGTCGATGACATGATCGAGGAGTTCTACGACCCGGCAACCTCAGCCGGCGGCTGCGGCTGGGAAGACCTGCGGCTGAAGTTCACCCAGTGGGCGATCGCGGAAGATTGGCTCCCTGCGGACGCCACGCCACGCCGTACGACCGGTTCCGGCTCGCCACCGGATCTGCAGAAAAAGCAGGAAAAGCGCCTAAAATTGATAGACAAGCGGCGCCGTTCCCGTAGTATCTGACCTGCAACGTGGGGCTGACCCCGCGGGCGAACCACACACAACACAGAGGAGTCAGAATGGCCAAGAGCATGACGAAGTCCCAGATCCTGGCTGAGATCGCGGAAGCGGCCGGTATCAGCAAGAAGCAGGCGGCGGCGGCACTCGAGTCGCTCGTGCAGCAGGCGTACAAGGGCGCGAAGAACGCTTTCACCGTGCCGGGTCTCGGCAAGCTGGTGCTCGTGAATCGCAAGGCGCGCATGGGTCGTAACCCGGCCACGGGCGAAGCGATCCAGATTCCGGCCAAGAAGGTCGTGAAGTTCCGTCTCGCGAAGGCCTGCAAGGACGCGGTGCTTCCTCCCAAGAAGTAACGTTTTCCACGCTAGTGCCGAGAAGCCGCGCGAGTCCGAATCGCGCGGCTTTTCCTTTTCTGGCGGGGCACGTCGCGCCGCCGCCTTCAGGCGGACGGATGGCTTTGCCCCTTGCCCGGACGCGCGGGGTGGTTCCAAGCCGTGCGTAGCCCTTTCCCCTTCCCCCCTCTGCAGATCTCCCCTACACTGCGCCCGTCATCGGAACCCAGGAGAACGTTATGGACATGATTAGTTCCCCGCACGCCCCTGCGGCCATTGGTCCCTATGCGCAAGCCATTCGCAGCGGTCGCCTCGTCTTCTGTTCCGGCCAACTCGCGCTCGACCCCGCGTCCATGCAACTGGTACCTGGCGGCGCAGCCGAGCAGACCCACCAGATCCTGCAGAATCTCGCCGCCGTACTCGCCACGGCCGGCACCTCGCTTGCCAAGGTCCTCAAGACCACGGTCTTCCTGAAAGACATGGGCGACTTCGCCGCCATGAATGCGGTCTACGCCAAGGCCTTTGGCGCCCACACGCCGGCGCGCTCCACCGTGGAGGTCGCGCGCCTGCCCAAGGATGCCCTCGTCGAAATTGAATGCATCGCGACCGTTTGACGCACAGACGTAATGAACCGCGAAGGAACGCGAAGGGACACGCATCAGGCACGGCTAATAAGCCTAACCGAAAACCGAACCCGCGGGGACCGCGGGCTCCAGGGGGCGGCCGAAACCCGAACTGGAGCCGGCGGTCCCCGCCGGTCTCCGCTTAGGCTCTACGCACAACATCTGAACGTCCTCTCCCCGCCGTCATCCCGAGCACCGCGAGGGATCTCGGCCATGGTAAAAGGATCCTCGCATCTCTCGGCATGACGGTGCAGCGTCAGGTATAAGGACGTGTGACGGTGTGTGTCGTTCGCCAGTCGCGGACGATGGCGTTCATTCGCGGTTACCAGTGCCAATTGTTGGAAAGGGACTCCGATGGGTTTTGAAAGTGGCAGCGTCAGTTTCCGTCTGTTCTACCTCTCCGGCCCGCTGCCGGAGGATCACGTCAAGCGCTTCGCCAAGCATGCGGCCCCGCCGATAGACACGCTCGGGCGCGATCCCGGCCAGGGCTGGGTCACCGGGCGCCATCTGCTGGATCGCAACATCACCGAGGACACCGCGTATCATGGCGGCTATCTGCGCCTGGCCCTCATGCGCGCCGAACGCAAGATTCCAGGCGCCCTGTTGCGCGCCGAATGCATCATGGAAGAGCTGGCCGCTAAACAGGCCCAGGGCGTTGAATTCCTGAAGCGGCCTGAACGCGCCAAGATCCGCAAGGAAGTCACCGAGCGCCTGCTCCCGCAGATGCCGCCCCAACTCACCGGCATCCCGATGATCTGCGGGCGCCGCGGCGAGGCTGTCTGTGCCAGCGCCATGTCCGAGCGCCAGGTCGAACTCCTCATGCTGCAGTTTCATACCGCAACCGGCGTGGAGTTGATTCCGCTGACGCCCGAGTCCGCCGCGCTCAAGCGCAAGCACCACAGCGTGCGCGATCTGCCACCGACCAGTTTCTCGCCGGAATGCCCGGACGACGAAGCCCCTGCGGCCATCGGCCTCGATTTCCTCACCTGGCTCTGGTTCTTCTCGGAGCGGCGCGGCGGCCAATTCCAAACCGCGACTGGAGACATGGCGCTGGCGCTGGAAGGGCCCTTGATGTTCGTCATGGAAGGCGGCGGCGCCCACGAGGCGCGCCTGCGCCGCGGCGAACCCCTGCTCAGCGCCGAAGCCAAGGCCGCCCTCATGAGCGGCAAGAAACTGCGCAAGGCGCGCCTGATCATGGCCCATGACAGCCAGCAGTGGTCGGCGGAATTTGATGGCGAGGACTTCTCGTTTCGGGGCGTCAAACTTCCCAAGGGAGAAATCCTGGATGCCATCAGCCTCTTCCAGGAACGCATGCTCCAAATCCAGACCCTCGCGGGCGGCTTGCTGTCGCTCTACGACCAATTCCTCGAGGAGCGCATCCATCCCGAACGCTGGGCCGCCACCCTGCGCGAAATTCGCGTCTGGGTCAGCTCACGCACCGGCAAGCGGTAGTCTGAGACGCCAGCGCGCTTGTCAGAAAGCCAACACCGCTCTATGATGGCCGAGTGACTATGGATGCCTCACTAGGATCGGAACGCCCGTCCATGGCGTTTCGCCGCTTCGGACAGACCGAACTGGCCATGCCGGTGTTGACCTGCGGCGGCATGCGCTACCAGCAGTCGTGGACGGACATCGCACCTGGGGAACTCGACCGGCGCGTGCAGGAGAACGTCGAGGCCACCGTCCGCCGCGCCTGTGACACCGGCATCAACCACATCGAGACCGCGCGCGGCTACGGGTCGAGCGAATACCACCTGGGCTTTGTCCTGCCCACCCTGCCGCGCCAGGAACTGATCGTCCAGACCAAGATCGGCCCCAAAGACAGCGAAAGCGAGTTCCTCAAGACCTTCGACCTCTCCCTGCAAAACCTGCGACTGTCCCACGTCGACCTGCTGAGCATCCACGGCGTGAACACGCGCGGCCTGCTGGATCAGACGCTGAAGCGCGGCGCCTTGAAGGCCTGCCGCAAGCTGCAGGCCGACGGGCGCGTCCGGCATGTGGGCTTTTCCACCCATGCCCCGCTCGACGTCATTCTGGACGGGATCGCCTCCGGCGAATTCAGCTACGTCAACCTGCACTGGTATTTTTTCGACCAGCGCAACTGGCCCGCGATTGAGGCCGCGCGCGCGCGCGACATGGGCGTCTTCATCATCAGCCCCTCCGACAAGGGCGGCAAGCTGTACGAGCCGCCGGAGAAACTCGTGCGTCTCTGCGCGCCGCTCCACCCGATGACATTCAATGATCTCTTCTGCCTCGCGCATCCCGAGGTCCACACGCTGAGCATCGGCGCCTCTCGCCCGACGGACTTCGACCTTCACGCGGCCGCACTGCCGCACCTGGAGCAGCCGTGGCCCGTGCTGGACCCCATTCTGCGCCGCTTGCATGACGAAGGCGTGCGCTGTCACGGCGAGGATTGGTGGATGCACTGGAACGAAGGCCTGCCCGCCGTCGTCAACGCGCCCATGCCCTTGCCGCTCTACCACATCCTGCGCCTCTACAATCTGGCCAAGGCGTACGACATGGTGGGCTACGGACAGATGCGCTACAACCTGCTGGGCGGCGCCGACCACTGGTTCCCCGGCTCCAAGGTCGTCGACGTGGACTGGGATAAACTCGCCGCCTCACTCGCCGGCTACCGCTTCGCGTCCGAGATTCCCGACCGCCTCCGCGAGGCACACGCCATCCTCAACGGCGACGACAAGAAGCGCCTCAGCGTGTCGTAACGCCGCGCCCGCGACTCTCCCACGCCTTTCGCCCGCGCCGTCAAGGTGGGCCGCGACCTCCGGGCGCGGCCTCCGGAACGCAGGCGCGACACGCCGCCGCAGGCCGAGTCCGGTGCACCTCACGACCACGCGCTTGACGCCACGGCCGAGTCCGCTCAGGCCGCCTTTGGAGCCTCGCCGCAGGACTTCAGCCCTGCCTTCTTCAGCAGCATCTCCGCCGGGCAGAAATGCGTGAAGGCAGACTGAATCAGGTTCACCCCCACGAACGCCGTCAGGCACAGCCACCACGGACTGACCCAATGGGCCAGCGCCACGCTGAGCAACACCATGCACCCGGCCACCACTCGCACACCATTTTCTGCCGTCATCGCACCCTCCTTGATCTGCACCCGTTCATCCGTGCAGCCACCGCTGCCCGTAGCCGCCGCTGCTAAGCGGTGGCCCCTCCATGCCATGCCCGAAACGTGTCGAAGCCGCCGGCCAGCGAGCGCACCTTGAACCCGCGTTGCGTCAGTATGCGCATCGCCAGGTAACTCCGAAAGCCGATTTTGCAGTAGAGATAGATCGTCTTGTCGGCCGGCAATTCTCCCAGCCGCGCACGCAGCTCGGGCAAGGGCACGTGCCGGGCCCCCGGCACGTGCGCCGCCTCGTAGTCCGCCTTGGGACGCACGTCCACGATGATCCCGTCCTCCCGGGCGGCCGGATAGTCCTCCGCGTACCAGGGCTCCAAATCGCCGTTCAACAGGTTCGCACCAATGAATCCCGCCATGTTCACCGGATCCTTGGCGGAGCCGAATTGCGGCGCGTAGGCCAGTTCCAGATGCTGCAGATCAAACACGCTCATGCCTGCCGTCAGGGCCGTCGCCAGCACGTCGATGCGCTTGTCCACGCCCGCGCCTCCCACCGCCTGCGCACCGAGCAGGCGGCCCGTGTCCGGTGCGAACAACACCTTGAGGTGCAGGAGTTCCGCCCCCGGGTAGTAGCCGGCATGATGTCCGGCATGCACATACACTTTTCGGTAAGCCACGCCATCGCGCTGCAGCGACTTCTCGTTCATGCCCGTACTGGCCGCGCAGATGTTGAACGCCTTGACGATGGCCGTACCCAGCGTACCGCCCCATGGCGTGCGGCGCCCGGCCAGATTGTCGGCCACCGTCCGGCCCTGCCGGTTCGCCGGGCCGGCCAGCGGTGTGCACCAGTCCCCCGCCCGCACGCGACTTGGCCCCTCGATCGCGTCTCCCGCGGCATAGATATCCGGGTCCGAGGTGCACAGACAGGCATCCACGTGAATCCCGCCCTGCGGCCCAACGGCCAGCCCGGCCACCTTTGCCAGCGCCGTGTCGGGCTTCACCCCCACCGCCAGAATCGCCAGGTCGGCCGTCAGCACCGTTCCGTTCTGCAGGTCCACCATCACCGCCCCCTGGGCATCGCGAAAGCCGGTCACGGACGTCCCCAGATGTGCCGTCACGCCCTTTTGCCGCAGGTGGTCCTCCACAAAGCGCGCCATCTCGTGGTCCAGGGGCGGCAACACCTGCGACTGCAGTTCGACCACCTCGACTGCCAGCCCCCGAGCGTGCAGGCTCTCCACCATCTCCAGCCCGATGAATCCGGCGCCGATCACAACGGCCCGTTTCGCCCCCCCGTCCACCCTCGCCTTGATCGCGTCCATGTCCGCCACGTTGCGCAGCGTAAGAACCGCCGCATGCTCAATGCCCAGCAGCGGCGGCCGCAGCGGCTGCGCCCCCGGGCAGAGCACGAGCTTGTCGTAGGGTTCCGCGTACGTTCGTCCGTCCGGCGCCGCGCGCACCTGCACAACCTTGCCCGCGCGATCAATCCCCGTCACCTCGTGCCCCGTGCGCACGTCCAGGTTGAGGAGCGACTTGAGCGAGGCCGGCGTGTGCAGCAGCAGACTCTCGCGGCCCTTGATCTGGCCGCCAATGTGATACGGCAACCCGCAGTTCGCGAACGACACATGCTCGCCGCGCTCCAGCACGACGATTTGCGCCTGCTCGTCCAGCCGCCGCAGGCGCGCCGCGGTCGACATCCCCGCCGCCACGCCGCCAATAATCACAATTTTCATAGTTGGTCTTCTTGCGTCGGCGTCATTTGCCTGCCGCGGCCAGCGCGCCGATCAGGCCCCACAGCATCATGGCCACCCAGGGATTCGCCGTCAGCGGGCAGGCGCCGGTTTTGCACCCCACGAACCGGTACATCGCGAAACCGATCGCCGCGCCAATCACCGCCCCCAGTATGGGCCTCAACATCATCGCCATCATCGTCCTCCGTTCATCATACTGAAGGCCTCGGTCGCCGCGCTCACCCCAGATCCCCTCCCCGGAGGGGTGCCCGCAGGGCAGGGTGGGTGTCTACGCCCCCGCCGCCCCTGCTCCCGCCTTGCCGCCATAAATCAGCTGGTAGGTCACCGGGATCACCACGAGCGTGAAGGCCGTGGAAACAAACAGGCCGAAAATGATCGACCATGCCAGCCCGCTGAAGATGGGGTCCAGCGTGATGGGCCAGGCACCCAACAGGGTCGTGCCGGCCGTCAGGAAGATCGGCCGGAAACGCACGGCCCCCGACTCCAGGATCGCATCACCCAGCGGGACGCCGCGCGCCACCGCGTGCTGGATGAAGTCGATCAGAATAATGCCGTTGCGCACCACAATGCCGGCCAATGCGATCATCCCGATCATAGCGGTGGCCGTGAAAAAGACGGGGTTGGCGAACCCACCCACCGGCCGGTCCACGATCAGGTTCAGCAACCAGAATCCGGGCATGATGCCGATCATCGTCAGCGGGATGGACAGCATGATCACGCCCGGCAGCGCGTACGAACCGGTTTCATACACAAGCAGCATATAGATGGCCAGCAGCGCCGCGGCAAAGGCTATGCCAAGGTCGCGGAACACATCGACCGTGATCTTCCATTCGCCCTCCCCGCGCCAGTTCACACGAATGCCGGGCGCCAGAGGCTTCTGCTTGAGAGCCTTGTCAATGGTGAACACCGCATAGGCCGGCCCCCGGCCCGCCATTTCGCTGAGCACATAGACGACGCGCTCCTGGTTCTTGTGATAGATGGTCTGGTCCACGCGCTCGTCCTCGAAGGCCCCGAGTTCCCCCAACTGAACCAGCTGTCCGAGCCGCCCCTTCACCGCGATGGTCTTGAGGTGTGCCTCATCGCTGCGCACCGCGCGCGGGACCCGGACCAGGATCGGCAACTCGTTCTGCTCGCCCACCGCATGCACCGTGCCGGCCGCCCCGCCCTCCACGGCAATGCGTAGCGTCTGCACCACATCCTCGGTGGAGATTCCATGCTGCGCGGCCTTCGTCCGGTCCACCCGGAAGAAGCGCCTGGTCTGCGCCGCCTCCACCGTGTCATCCACATCCACCACTCCCTTTTCGGCCTGCATCAGTTCCCTGACCCGGGCGCCGGCGGCGATGAGTTCCGCGTAACTGTGGTGCGGCTGTCCCGTCACCTCGGCAACCAGCGTCGACAGGACGGGCGGGCCGGGCGGTGCTTCCACCAGCTTCAAGGTGGCCCCGTGGCGGGCCGCAATGGCCGCCAGGTCGGACCGCAGGCGCAGGCCGATGGCATGGCTATCCATCACCCGGTCGTCACGGTGCAGCAAATTGAGACGGACTTCGGCAAGGTTTGGGGCCTGGCGCAGATAATAGTGCCGCACCAGTCCATTGAAATCCATCGGCGAGGCGGTGCCAACGTAGGTTGTGAAGTCCGTCACTTCCGGTACGGTGCGCAGGAAGTCCTCCACGTCGCGCGCCGCGGCATCCGTCGCCTCAAGGGGCGTGCCTTCCGGCAAGTCAAGAACGAGCTGCAACTCGTTCTTGTTGTCAAAGGGCAGCATCTTCAAGGGCACCACCGTGAGGGCCATGATCACCGCCAGCACGAACAGCCCCGCCGTCACCACCAACGCCATGACGGCACGCCGCCGCGACTCGATGAACGGACGCATGACGCGGGCGTAGAGGCGATAGGTTCGCCCGCTGCGCACATCCGGCTCTCCGCCTGCATCGGCGAGAACGGACGGCTTCAGCAGTTTGCTCGACACCCACGGCGTGATCGCGAACGACACAATCAGCGAGCTCAGCATGGCCAGCGGCACGTTCAGGGCCATGGGGCGCATGTAAGGCCCCATCATCCCGGTGATAAAGAACATCGGCAGAAAGGCGACAATCACCGAGAGCGTGGCCAGGATGACCGGCGGCATCACTTCCCCCATCGCCGTCAGGATCGCCTGGTGGCGGGGCTGTCGCTTGAGCCCGAGATGGCGGTAAATATTCTCCACCGCCACGATCGGGTCGTCCACCAGCAGGCCCAGCGCCAGGATCAGGGCGAAGAGCGTCACGCGATTGATCGTGTAGCCCCCCAGGTAATTGACCAGCAGGGTTAGCGAATACGTAATGGGAACGGCCAGCGCGACGATCAGCCCCACGCGCCAGCTCATGACCAAGGCCACGAGCACGATCACGGTGATGACGGCCTCGCCCAGGCTCGTGACCAGGTTGTTGACCTTCTCGTTCGCCGTGGCCCCGTAATCACGCGTGAGTCGAACCTGCACCTCATCGGGAATGAGGGTGCCCTTGAGCGCCTCCAGTTGAGAGGCCACCTCGCGGGCCACCCAGACGGCGTTGCTCCCTTTCTTCTTGGCCACCGCGATGGTCACGGCCGGAAAGCTCTCGTGCGCCGCCGCGCCCGAGGACGCGCCGAACCCGATGCGCGTGTAGCTGGTCAGCTCCGCCGGTCCATCCGTGACCGTGGCAACATCCCTCAGGTACACCGGGCGGTTCTCGTGGATGCCCACGATCAGGTTCATGACGTCCTGCGCATTGGTCAGAAAGGGCCCCGCCTCCACGCGAATCGTCCGGCTGCCGCTCGTCACCATGCCGCTGTCCAGGCGCGCGTTGGAAACCTTGAGTGCCCCGACCACCTCCATGGGTGAGAGGTCGTAAGCCGCCAGCCTGGCCGGATCCACCGCCACGTTCAGGACCCGCTTCTCGCCGCCATGAATCGAAATGACCGCGCTGTCCGTGATATGCTGCAGCTTGCCCACGACCTCTTCCGCCACACGATAGAGCTGGTGCGTGTCATAGCGGTCGCTGTAGAGCGCCGCACTCACGATCGGCACATCGTCGATTTCAATGGGCTTGATCACCCAGCCGGCAATGCCCGGGGTCGCCCGGTCCACGTTCTGCTGGATCTTGTTGTAGAGCTTGATCAGGCTGTCTTCACGATCTTCACCGACGAAGAAGCGCACCGTGACGATCGCCATGCCTGGCCGGGACATCGAATAGACGTACTCGACGCCATCGATCTGATAGAGAAGCCGCTCCAGTCGAGCCGCCACGAGCTTCTCGACTTCTTCCGCACTCCCGCCCGGGAACGCCACCATCACGTCGGCCAGCGGCACGACGATCTGCGGCTCCTCTTCGCGCGGCGTCACCAGCAGCGCGACGACGCCCGCCGCCAGGCTGATCAGGATCAGCAGAATGGCCAGGTTGCCCTTCAGGAAGGCTTCGATAATCCCCGTAAGTCCGCTGCGTTCTGTGCTCATGTCTGAATCACCGCGCCGTTGAGGTTTGCACCGGCTGGAGGAGAATCTCATCACCGGCAGCCAGGCCCGACACCACTTCAATCCGGTCCTCGAGACGGGCGCCGGTCTGCACCGCGCGCCGAATCGCCCGCCCGTCGCGCACGACCTGCACCATCTCCAGTTGCCCCACGCGGTAGATGGCCGAACCGGGCACGAGAATCGCGTCGCGCGGCTCATCCGGTACCCAGAGCCGCCCGAAGGTGCCCGGCAGGATGCGGGCCGCACCGGACTCGATGCGCACCTTCACCAGCTGCGTCCGGCTCGCGGGATCGATCTCGCTCACGATCTGGGCGACCCGCCCCGTGAAACTGCCGCCGGGCCGGTCAAGCTCCACCGTCACGCTCTGGTCCAGCGCCAGCTTTTCAACGAGGCGCACCGGGACCGGCGCCTCCAGCCGCATCCGGTCGGGATCGTAGACCGACAGCAACACCTGCCCCGGGTTGGCGAGGTCGCCCACCTCAACGCGCCGGTCGGTCACAATGCCGTCTATCGGGGCCGTAATGACCGCATAGGTGCGCATCACCCGCGCCCGCTCGGCATGCGCCTGGGCCGAATGGAACGCTGCTTCCGCGGCCGTCAGCGCCTGGTCCGTGGCCGCCTGCTTGTCGAACAGCTGCTGGGCGCGCTTGTACTCCGACTCCGCCTGCTGCAGCTGCGCCTCGGCCGCCAGCACCTGCTCCTGAATCTCGCGGTCATCCAGGGTCAGGAGCACGTCGCCCTGCTTCACATGCTGCCCCGCCGACACCGACACGTTCTTCACGTAGGCGCCCAGCCGCGCGCCAAGATGAACCATCTCGGATGAGGCGACCGTGCCCACCACATCAAGCCGCGGCGCGAAGGCCTCCACGGCCACACGGTACCGCGCCGCATCGGGCGCAACCGGCATGCCGACGTCGACCGCGACCGTTCCGGGAGGAACCTTCTCGCGCAGGACGCCCGCCGACCAGAGGATCAGCACCACCGTGACCCCCACCCCCACCAGTGGCCGCCAGGCCTTTTTCACCTTGTCCTTCACGTTCATCGCTATCTCACTCCTGTTTGAGCCGTCCTGTTGAAGTCCGCCCCGGCCCTCGTTCAGCCGGGTGCCCTGCGATCGCCGGGGGCCGCGTCACGGTGCCCCCGGCCCCCATCAGTCGTCGACCACCCACTTGCTGACCAGATCGCCGCGCGCCCGCGCCACGTTCGACAGCGCGATGCGGTAATCGTACTGGGCCGCCACGTCGCGTGTGCGCATGGCGCTGAGCCCCACTTCCGCCGTCAGCAGCTCCGTGATGTCCGCCGCGCCCTGCTCGTAGCGCTCCCGGGTCATGCGCTGGGCCTCCGCCGCGCTCACAACGCCTTTTTGCGCCACGCCAATGCGTCCCCAGGCTTCCGAGGCCTGCAGGTACGCCGTGGTCAGATCGAGCTGCAACTGGTTCCGGGCCTCCTCCGCCACGGACCGCGCCACACGCCACTGCGCTCCCGCCTGCCGGCTCGCCCCCTGCCGCTGAAAGCCCGTGAATATGTCCCAGTCCGCCACGACGCCCACCATGTAACTGTTCTCAAATTCGGTCGACACGTCGCTATCCCAGTCCAGCGAACCGAACGCGCTGAAATTGGGCAGGTAATCGCGGCGCGTGCGCTGCCAGCTGCGTTGATAAGCCTCTGCCGCCAGGCGTGTGCCCTTGATCTCCGGGCGCTCACTCGCCGCGTCAAGGTCCGCCTCGGGCGGCGGGGGCGCGGCACCGGCCGGCCCCGCCAGCCTGTCGGCCGTGACCAGCTCCGCGCCGATCGCCGTATTGAGGGCCGCCACGGCCAGCAACACGCCATTGCTGGCGCGCATAAGGTCCTCGCGCGCCTCCGCCAGCTTGACCTCGAGGTTGAGGACGTCGGTGCGGACCACGGAGCCGGCTTTGAGCCGCTCATTCGCCACGCGCAGATTCTCCTCCAGGCTGTGCAGCGTATCGGCCTGGACTTGGGTCATCGCCTGCGCCTGCAACGCGCCGTAATACGCCCGCGTCACCTGGTGAATGAGCTCATTCTGCGCCGTGCGAACCGCTTCGGCGGTCGCCGCTGCCGACAGGCCCGCCGCCTCGCTGTCGAGCGAACGCCGCCCGCCATCAAACAATCGGTAGCGCGCTTCCAGGCTCAGGCGCAGGTTCTCCGTGTCTTCCGGGTTGTTAAAGTCTCGGTCCATGCTGAAGGCGCGCTGGTTCAGCGCCATCATGAAGGCCTGCGGAGGATTATCCGTGCGGGCATAGGTGCCGGCGGTCTTCAGCATCGGGAAATAAGCAGCCCGCGCCTGCTGGATGGCAGCCTCAGACGCCTCCAACCGGTGAGCAGCCGCCGCCAGCCCGGGATTGGCATCCAGCGCCGACTGAATGCACGTATCTACCGTCACGACAGATACTTCCGCCGCCACAACAGCCCCACAAACCAGGACGGCGCCCAGCCCCCATCCGATGCCTATCAGCCGACTTCTGTTTTTCACACGCATGCCTCCATACGATGAGAGCCAAGGTTCCGGTAAAGGTTCCCGAGAATCTCATCTGTACCCGGGGATTCTTCGGACAAGCCCGACTTCAACCGTCCATTTCGCCGACGATCGTCCGTGGTGGCCCGCGACCTCCGGGCGCGGGCTCCGCGCCGCACGACCTCAACGCGCTCTGCCACCGAAAGGCCACGCCCGGAGGTCGCGGCCCACCGTCCAACACCACCAGCCGCACTCAGACCTTTTTGGCGGGCCGACCTGACGTCGCCAGCCGCTCATCGCGCAGCCTTGCCAGCAGCGCGCGCTTCACATCCGCCGGCAATCCGCCTGTTCCCAGACGCCGGCACAAATCGTGGCCCAGGTCCAAACTGGCGAAAACGGAGCGGCAGCGTTCGCACATCACATTCTGGCCGACACGAAAGGCGGCGCCGCGATCCAGCGCGTCCTGCTTGGCCTGCAGCAGATCCAGGCACACCTGCCGAGCATAGGCCGGCGGCGGCCCGCGGCGAGCGGGCAGCTCGGCGACCAGGATCTTGCGAATGCGCAGGCGCGCGCGGTGCAGCCGCGTCTTCACCGTCTCGAGTTTGACGCCCAGAATGCCGGCCACGTCGTCCAGCGGCAGGTCGAGAATATCCTTCAGAATCAGCGGCACCCGGAATTCGGGCGGCAGATCGCTGATGGCGTGCTCGAGGTGCTCGCGCAACTCGCGCCGGGAGAGATGCCGCGCCGGATCGTCGCCGTGGCCCGCCATCGCCGCCAGACGCGTTTCCCCGAATGGCAGCAGTTCATCCAGCGACTCCATCTGCGAGGGCTGACCGGCGCGCTTGCGCCGCATCCGGCCGCACACACGCGCGGCAATCGTAAACAGCCAGGTCTTGGGTGCGGCCTGCCCCTTGAACTGATGCCACTTGCGGTGCGCCTGCAGAAAGGTTTCCTGCACCAGATCCTGGGCATCCTCGTGCCGGCCGCAAAAGCGTAAGCCGAGACGGTACATCGGGCCGCCGTAAAGCTGAACCAGTTCTGGAATGGCCGCTTCCCGCGGATCACCTGCCCGTACCGACACCGATGCTGCTGACGCTGTCATAGCACATGCAGTATGCGTCATGCCCCCGTTTCGCGCAAGCGAGGGAGGCGCCCCACGTCCCGGATGCCGTGAAGCCCCGCATTCCCCTGTTTGCCTGCGTGGCGCAAATCTGGCATCGTGCGGTGCGCGGCATGAAACGATCACCGTCCATTTTGCACCTCATCGTCCTCGCGCTCCTGCTCTGGGGCGGGGAGTACGTGTGGCGGGATTTCTGGGAACCCGACGAGGCCCGCTATGCCTACGTGGCGCGTGAGATGCGGGAAACCGGCCAGTGGGCCGTGCCCCACCGTCACGGCGTCTACTATGCGCATAAGCCGCCGCTGATGTTCTGGCTGATCAATGCCGGCGCCACCATCACGGGCGGCGAGATCACGCCCCTTGCCACGCGCCTGCCCAGCTTGTTCGGGGCCCTGCTGAGCCTGTCGGCCGTCGTGGGCATGGCCCGTTTGTGGTGCAGACGTCACCCGGATGCGGGCACCGAAGGCGCGCCCGAGTCCATCGCCACCGCCTGGCGCGCCGTGCTCATCCTCATGACCACCTACCTCTTCTGGAACAAGGGTGGCATGGGCCAGATCGATTCGCTGTTGTGCGGCCTTGAGATGGTTGCGGTCTACCAGCTCATCGCGTATGAAGACTCGCGGCGGGTTTGGCGCCCGCTGCTGGCCTACAGTGCCATGGGCATGGCCATCCTGGCCAAGGGGCCGGTGGGCTTCGCCGTCCCATTCGGCATGTACATCGCCAGCATCTTTGCCGCGCGTGATCGTGCGCCGGACTCAGACACGCCCCGCCAGCGCCGGTGTTACGCCCACATGGCCTGGGGGCCCCTGCTGGTTCTGCTGCTGCCCGCCGCCTGGCTGGCGTGGGTCTACACCCACAACCCGCCGCCCGGCTACCTGCAGGAACTGCTGTTCAAACAGAACATTGATCGCGCGGCCGGCGAACTCGGCCACGTCAAACCGTTCTACTTTTACCTCGTGCATTTCCCGCTCGAATTCCTGCCGTGGACGGCCTTGTGGTGCTTCATCCCTGCCGCCTACCGGTTCGCCGGCCCCGCCTCGGCCGGCAACCGCGTCGCCCTGCGCCGCCTGCTTGCCATGGCCGCTTTCGTCGTTGTCTTCTTCAGCCTCTCGCCCAGCAAGCGCGAGCTGTACATTCTGCCCGCCTACCCGCCCATGGCGCTCGCGGTCGCACTCAGCTGGCCGGCCGTGGCGCGCCACACGGGCAAAGCCCTGATCCGCTTCTGGTCCGGGCTGCTCGGGGTGGCCGGCCTCGTCGTCATCGGCGGCGCCATCGTGGACGCCGTGACCGGCGTGCTCCCACTGCATGGCGCGTCGCTGCTGGTGCCGGGCGCCCTGGCCGTCGCGGGCTCCGCCTGGCTGCAGGCGCGCTATCGCCGGGAGGGACGCTACACGGATGCGATCTTCCTGGGCTTCGTGGCGGCCATGCTGGCCCTGCAGATCAGCGTGGGCGCCATCGTGTATCCTGCCGCCAACGCGATGAAGGCACCCTACACGGTGGCCACCGCCGCCGGACGATACCTCGCGCCCGACGACCCGATCCTTCTCTTCCGCATGAACGGGGAGATCATGGCCCTGTACGCCCGCCGCCCGGGGCGGGGCTACACCGACCCGCGCGAGCTCGAGCGCGCCATTCGCCGGCGCGGGCATGGGCTCGTCGTGATGGAGCGACGCGCACGCGCCAACATCCCGCCCGCCCTCTCCGCGCACGCGGAAGAGCAGACCTTCCGCATGGGAAACAAGACGCTCGTGTGGATGCACGTCGACCTGCGCGGCCCCTGACCCACGCCACGCACCCGGCCGGTGCTGCACGTGACCGGCGCCAGCCGGCGAACCGTGCCTTCAGCTGACCTTTCGCGGCGGCGCGGCCAGCACGCGCGCGAGCACAAACACGCACCACACCAGCAGCCCCGACAGCCAGAAGGCCGCCGCGTACAGCAGGTGCTGGTGATAGCGGGCCGGCACAAAATCCGCGCCGAAGCGGGCCAGCAATCCGAGCAGCAGGAGCGTCTGCGCCACCGCAAACGGGCGGTACTGGCGCTGCAGCAGATGCATGGCGCCGGTGTGCGACAGGATCACCCGCGTGGCAATGGCCAGGGTCACCATGGAGAAGCCGCCCACGAAGCACAGGTGCAGCATGGCGAGGCGGTAGAGCGGGAACCGGGGCGCAATCACCGCGTCACCCCACAGCCCTGCCAGCAGCAGCCAGAGCGCAAGGCGCAGCCAATGCGCCCCGAGCTTGCCGCTGCGCGGCAGGCGGTCGATGCGCATCTGCCAGACGACTTCCAGGGTCACCAGCAGGGCCCGAAGCCCCGCCCCCCACCCGCGCGACACGTAGGCCTCGAGCCAGAAGGATCCGAACACGCCCACCGCGCACGCTTCGTGCGCAAACCGCGCCCAGCCGGCATCGCGGTGCGGCGCGTCGGCAGGTGACGGAGGGGCCCCCCCCAGCAGGGAGCGGATCAGGAAACCGCCCACGCCCATGACAAGAAAGATGATGAATCCCTGGAAGAGCAGGTTCGATGCAAACGTCTGCACATTCCAGTCCACGCCCAGAAGCACGGCCGCCTGCAGCAGGCTCCCCAGCAGGGCGGCCAGCAATCCGCACGGCACGAACAGGAAGGTCACCGGCAGCGGGCTGTGGTGATCCATCATGCGCAGCAGCAGGAAGGCCCCCAGCAGGAGCAGGGTCGCGCTGAACGCCATGTGCGCCAGCAGAAACAGCTGTCCCAGTACGGCCAGGCACGTCAGCGTCGAGCCCGCCAGCAGCGCCAGCACCTCCCAGGGGCGCAGGTAACGCGCGTCCGCGAAGCGCGGGATCGCCGTTCCCAGGAAACCGATCACGAAGCAGCCCATGAAGCCGTACACTTGCAGCCACACGTGCACCTTGGTGCTCACGGGCTCCATGAACGGCACATGGCCTTTCAGGATCCAGAACCCCACGCCCAGCACGGCCCAGAGCACGCCCAGCGGGAAAAACAGCCGGTACGGCTCGTCCATGAGCAGGCGCAACGGGACCAAACGAAACGGCGTGCGGGTGCCTTCAGGCTGCATGGCGGGCACCATAGCGGGCCGACATGGAACGTGCAAGCGCGGCCAATCGGCTCAACAGGGACGCTCCGTCGCGTGTCCCTCACGCCGCCGGCTCAGCCGGCGCCTGACGGCGGCGCTGATCGCGCGGGAACAAGGCGTGCCGCACGACACCCAGATCGCACAGCAGGAACAGCAGCGCCACGCGCAAGCACCCGAACCCGTAGCGCACGCTGCGCCGGAAGTTGATCGACGACGCCTCCGCGAAATAGCGCGTCGGACAGGACACCTCCGCCACCGTGTAGCCCGCCCAGATCACCTGCGCCAGCATTTCATTGTCGAACACGAAGTCATCGGAATTGCCGGCAAGGTCCAGACTCTGCAGCAGATCCCGCGAGAAGGCGCGATACCCGGTGTGATACTCGGAGAGCTTCGCCCGCTGGCAGAGGTTGGACATCAGCGTGAGCACGCGGTTGGACACATAGCGCCACCACGGCATGCCGCCGCGCAGCGCATAGCCGCCGAGCACGCGCGACCCGATGACACAGTGGTACAGCCCGATCCCGATCAGGCTGGCCATGGCCGGAATCAGGCGCGGCGAGTACTGGTAGTCGGGGTGCACCATGATGACAATATCCGCACCCGACGCCAGCGCCTCGCGGTAGCAGGTCTTTTGATTGCCCCCGTAGCCACGGTTCTGGGGATGCACCACCACGCGCACCTGCGGCAGGCGCCGTGCCAGGGTCACCGTGCCATCACGGCTCGCATCATCCACCACGACGATCTCATCGACCACGCCCGTGGCCAGCGCCTCGCGCACGGTGCGGTCCAGCGTACGCTCGGCATTGTACGCGGGCATCACCACAACAACTTTTTTATCCTGGTACATGCTGAAGCCAAGCCCGCCATCACACCTGCCGTGGCATACAAGCACCGCGCCGACGCACGTTCAAGATCAAAGGAACGGCCCGTGTCGTCCAAAGCAAGAGGGGCGCCACGGGGCGCCCCTCTTGCCGCGAGCAGCAGTCGATCGTTTACTGCTTCGCCAACTCCATCTCGATGTTCAGGTCCACCTCATCGCCGACCAGGAGGCCACCCGCCTCGAGGGCCTTGTTCCACGTCAGCCCGAAATCGGCGCGGCTGATCTTGCCGGACGCTTCAAAGCCCAGCTTGGTATTGCCCCACGGATCCTGGACCGGGCCGCTCAGTGCGTACTTCAGTTCGACGGACTTGGTCACGCCATGGATGGTCAGATCCCCCACCAGCGTGTCGCCCTTGACGCCCGTGCTCTTGAACGTCAGCGTCTCAAACTTCGCGACGTCGAAGAAGTCGGGGCTGCGCAGGTGCTCGTCGCGCTTGGCATTCGCCGTGTCAATGCTGGCCGCCTTGATAACGGCTTCGGCACCAACCAACGTGTGGCCATCCAGCTGAAGCGTACCCGTGTAGTCCTTGAACTCACCGCTCACCTTGCTGATCATCAGGTGCTGGACGCGGAAGGCCACCTTGCTGTGCGCCAGGTCAGCCGCGAAGGTTGTCACCGCCGGGGCTGCGGGCGCCGCATCGTCGGCCTTCGCCGCCTGCAACCCTGCCACCACGAGCATCCCCGCCAGCACCGCCATCAATCGTTTACCGTTCATGTCGTACTCCAATCAAGTTAGTCTGCGTTACCCTCTTAGTCGGGCAGCATACCAGAACCTGACAGACAATTTCATCAAAATCGGCGCTCGCCCGCCCCGCCCCGGATTGCTAGGGTGCGCACCCGGATGCTCTCCGGTCACGATGACCACCACCGACACAGGATCACCGTCGCCTCGCCCGGCGCCCCCCACGGCGCCGCTCGGGGCCGCGCTGTTCGACTATGACGGGACCCTGTTCGACACCGATCCCGTGCACTGGGATTGCTGGAATCGCGCCATGGCCGCCTTCGGGTCCGGCGTGGACCGGCACACCTACTACACGTCCTGTGCGGGCCGCCCATCGCATCACATTGCAGCCGACCTGGCACGCCGCGCGGGCCTCGCCGCCGATCCGCTGGACATTGTGCGCCACAAGGAAGCCGCCTATGCGGACTGGCTGCGCTCCGGTCAGGTCCCCTGGATGCCGGCCGCGGAGCATGCCTTCCGTCGGTTCCAGCAGCGCCGGCTCAAGCTCGCCGTGGTGACTTCAAGCGCGCGCGCGAGTGTGACCGTCGGCCTGCGGCAACGCGGCATTCTTGGCGCACTGGATGCGCTCATCACCCGCGAGGACGTCGCTCACCACAAGCCGGCACCGCACTGCTACCAGCTCTGCATCGAGCGCCTCGGCCTGCCTCCCGCCGCCTGCGTCGTGTTCGAGGATACCACCAGCGGCGTGCAGGCCGCCGCCGCGGCCGGCCTGCGCTGCATCGCCGTGCGCCCACCCCATGCCGGGCCCCAGGACTTCGCCGCCGCGGAGCGCGTGTTCACCGACTGGACGAGCGCGACAGACTGGGTCCTGGGAACGGCGGACCGCCCCCATTCCCCGGCGCCCCCGGCCTGAGCGCGCCTACTCCACCCAGACGGGCATGGCCACCGGGCGGTCGGCCTTCGCCTGACGGTGCGCGGACACATCGGTGCGCTCCGCGCGCAGGTAGATGCCCCACGCCTTGCCGCCGTTCGATCCCAGCGCCACCATGATCTCGTGCACCCCGCGGCTGGCGTGGAACGGCACGGCATGCTGGTCCGGCACCGCCGGATTGGTGCCCTTGGGATCGTGCCAACGCCGCTGGCCGTCGATCCACAGCTTGACCGGACCGTCGTAGCCAAACAGCAACGCCAGGCGCATGGCCTCGGGACATCGCAGGCGGCACGACATGAAGATCAGCGCGTCCGCCTCCTGGCGGGAGAACTCGGGATTGACGTTGAGGAAATTGTAGTCCGTGGCGCGCGGCGTGAAGGCCAGCGCGCGCGCATCGCGCGGATACGCCAGCGTCGCCAGCGTTCCCGCGCCCGGCAGCATCGCACTCACGCGCAGGCTCTTGGGATACGGCGTGGCCAGTCGCGGGCGCATGATGGGCACCGGCCCAAACACCGGCAGCGGCCGGCCCGCGCTGTCGAACACGTTGCACGCTGGATCCAGGCCGTAGCCGTAGTGCAGCTGCTTGTCCACAAAGTCCAGCACGGTGCGGGTCGTGCGCAGGCGCACGCATGGGCCATCCAGCCGCACATCAAAAATGGCGGGGTAGTGCGCCCCGCCGCTGTGCACGTCGAAGCCCATCGGCCGCCCGGCCGCATTCAGCTTCCCGACGACGTGCGTGAATTCCGCGGTGATCGTGGCCAGTTGATCGCCCGAACGCACCTCGGCGCTGACCTTCTTCAGCGCGATCGGCAGTTGCAGCGAACCGCCGGGATGCACCAGCGCGTACATCGCTTCCGCCAGTCGCACGCCCAGCACCTGCTGGCTGCGGCCGCTGATGTGGACGACATCTTCCAGCGCCAGGTCGATCGCGGGCACGGTGGCGACGCGCGGCAGACGCGTGGGGAGCAGGCGCTGAATCTCCTGCACCTGGTGCCAGCACTCAGGCGTCTGGTTTTCGCCGGCATAACGCGCCAATTGCACCAGCACGAACGGCAGGCGCGGCTGTTTGAAGTCGCGCCGCAGCGAGCCGATGAAATCCAGCATGCGGTCCTGGTACTGGTCCGCCTCGCGGGTCATGGAATCGCTCTCGCCCTGGTACCAGACCACGCCGGCCACGCGCCCGCCATTTTTGCGGAAACGGCGCAGCGTTGCACCATAGTAGCTGTAGCCGCCGAGCGATCGGTGCGCGGGATCCCACTGCGTCAGGGACGTGCCGCTGTGCGCGCAGGGAATCAGGCCCTGCGGAATGCCGGTGTAGGCGTACATGGCCTGGCCAAAACTCACCCCGGGCCCCACCCCTTTGCCGCCATCCTTGCCGTCCGGCCGCCCGCCATGCACCGGGTCCACGGCATTCCAGGTATTATGGATCGGGTCGCGCGCCACATCCCAGTGGTCGTGCATGTAGAAGGCGCGAACGGGCGTCATGCCGGGCAGCGCCGCCTCGCGTACGCCGGAGCCCTGCATGTTGGACTGTCCCCCCAGCATCCAGACGTCCCCCACCCACACGTCGCCCACGGTGAGGTCCACGCCACCGTCGCGCGGTGTCCCCACACAGAGGTCAACCGCATACGGCCCGCCCGTGGGAATGCCCCGCAGCCGGGCGTGAAAGCGTTCGCGCGCGGCCGTGCCGATCCGGCGCCACCCCTCGTGGCGACGCGGCCGCCCTTCGCGGCGCACGCGCGCCCAGACGCCGCCACGCGCCGTGCACGTGCCCGTTACGACCGCATCGCTCACGTCGCGAGCGCCCCGCTGCAATACCTGTCCCGGCCACAAACCCGTCGTGATGGTGATCATGCGTGGATATCCTTTTCGTGCGTGGCGACCGGACCGTCCGTGAACGCAAATGACACCACGATGCTCCCGTCCGATCAAGGGCAAAGCGGGCCGCGACTCGCGCTTGACATCCGGGCGAGGACAAGGCATGCCATACTCGTGGAAGGGCCAGACGGACGCCCCCGGGAGGGGCACACACGCCGGCGCGACCGGTGTCCAGGAAAGGATCCAGTTCATGCGTAAGCTGAAGGTTGGGATGATCGGTGGCGGCGGACCGGGCGCATTTTTCGGCAAGGTGCATCTGCGCGCCATCAGCTTGGATGGGACCCGCGAACTGGTGGCCGGCGCCTTGCGCAGCGACCCCAAGGCCGCCAAAGCCGCGGCCGTTGAGTGGGGCATCCAGGGCTTCGGCGACTATGCGTCCATGCTCAACGCGTGGAAGGATGGCGACATCGGGCTGGACTACGTCGTGATCGCCACCCCCAACCATGCGCATTTCGCCGCCGCCAGGGCCTGCGTCGAAGCCGGCATGCCGGTGCTGTGCGAAAAACCCATGACGCTGACGGTCGCCGAGTCCGAGGAGTTGTCCCGGCTTGTCACGCGCAAGAAGGTGCCCTTCATCCTGGCCCACAGCTACACCGGACATCCCATGATGATGCTGGCGCGCGAGATGGTGCACGGCGGCGACATCGGCGACATCCGCAAGATCGAATCCTGGTACACGCAGGGCTGGCTGGCCTCGGCGCTCGAGCAGAGCGGCCAGCAGCAGGCCTCGTGGCGCACCGATCCCAAGCGCACCGGCATCTCCAACTGCGGCGGGGACATCGGCACGCACGCCTTTGTGGCGGCCACATGGGTCAGCGGTCTGAACGTGAAGAAGGTGTCCGCGCGCCTCAACCGCTTCGTGAAGGGCCGCGTGCTGGATGACGATTTCAACGTCGTGGCCGAGATGAGCAACGGAGCCACGGCGCTGATCACCGCCACGCAGATCGCGATCGGCTACAAGAACGACAACGGCTTCCGCATCTTCGGCACGAAGGGCTCGCTGGAGTGGCACCAGGAAGAGGCCGAAAAGCTGCTGGTCCGCCGGGGCGAGACCGACCAGGTCTACTGGCAGGGCGGCGGCTTCAGCTTCTTCCCGAAAGCGGTGGCATCGTACCTGCGCACGCCGGCCGGCCATCACGAGGACTTCTTCGAGGCCCTGGCCAACCTGCACACGAGCCTGGAGCGCGAGATTCGCAGCCGCAACGGCGAGAAGGTTCCGCCCGCCTACGACCATCCGGGCGTCAAGGAAGGGCTTGCCGGCATGAAGTTCGTCGCCGCGGCGGTCAAGAGTTCCAAGGGCAAAGGCGTCTGGACGAAAGTCTAGCCACGCAGACCGCGGGCTCAGACCTAAACGCCCCACGCCTGGCGCGCGTCGCGCATGGACGTCTCCGGCCCCTCGGCGACCGGCCCCGCCACAGGCGGCTCGACCTTGCGGTCGGCCACGCGCTGGTAGCGGCAGTCGCTGCTGAGACGGTAGCGGTCGGTCATGTTGTTCAGCGACCCGTGCATGAAGTACATGCCAAACAGCACCACGTCGCCCGCCTCGAAATTCGCAGACGCCCACTGGCCGCCGAATGTGTTCACCATCTCGAGGGCGTCCGTGCTGAACCAGCCCTCGATCCGGTCACGGACGGTGTGCATCCGTCCATAGGTCGCCCGCACCTGCTCGAAGCGGTGCGAGCCCAGCAGCACGGCCAATGGCCCCAGCTCAAGAGGAATGTCCGCCAGTGGCATCCAACCCGTGTAAATGTGATCGTTGTGGGGGCCGAAGTAGACGACGTCGTAGTGCGCGCCCGTGAACTCACCCGTCGGAACTGCCCGCGGTATGGAATTCTGCAGGCGGGCTTCCGCGGCACCGCCCAGCAGGTCCCCGAAAAAGCGCACGAAGTCCACCGCACCCACCAGGCGCGTGTAGGCCTGAACACGCCCGGCCAGCAACGGGAGCTTGAAAAGCACGGTTCGGCTCTTGTTCTGAACGTCGTAGATGAACGGATCCTGGCCCGCCAGATCGGACGACACGTGCCGGCGTCGTGGATCGCGCCCAATGGCGGCATGCTCGCGCGGATGGCCGGGTTCGAGGCAGCCGGCTTCGTCGAGCAAGGCCAGAATTTCATCCCGTGCGGCGAGCACGCTGGCGCGCGGGTGAAAGCCGCGCAGGTACAGGTAGCCATCCTCGGCGAGCCGCTGCCGCAGCGTGGTCAGATCGTCGTGAACCGCACTGGACGCGCGCAGCGGCACAATGTGCCGGCCAAAGGTGAGCTCGCACGCGCCCATGTTCACGCGCGTTCCGTCTGGAATGGGGTTGGAGGACGTTGTCATGCGTACCGCCCAGGGGATTCTGCGCGCAACCCGATTAAGAGCCTGTCCGAAAACCGATGAGGCCGCATACGTTTTCGGATAGGCCCTAAGCCGCTCAGCCCGGCTTCGACAGCTTCGCCCACGCATCGCGCAGGCTTACCGTCTGATTAAAGACCAGCGCCTCCGGGCGGCTGTCACGGCTGTCGGCGCAGAAATACCCGAGCCGCTCGAACTGGAAGGCGTCGCCCGGGGCGGCCGCGGCCAGCGCCGGCTCGACATAGCCCTTCACCACGCGCAGCGAGTCCGGATTCAAGTGCGCCTTGTAGTCCGCGTCCTTGTCGGCATCCGGCTCCTCGACGCGGAACAGCCGGTCGTAGAGGCGCACCTCCACGGCCAGTGCGTGCGCTGCCGACACCCAGTGGATCGTGGCCTTGACCTTGAGTTCGGCCTCCGCGGGAAACCACTCGCCGCGCACCTCCGTGATGGCGCCGCTCGCCGGATCCTTGGTGAAGCCGGTGCAGGTCACGAACCCCGCGGCGCGCAGCCGCACCGTCTGGCCGGGCGTGAGACGGAAAAACTTCTTCTGGGCCACCTCGAGAAAATCGTCCTGCTCGATGAACAGCTCCCGCCCGAAGGGCACCTGGCGCGTCCCGAGGCTTTCATCTTCCGGATTGTTGACGGCGGCCACCGTGCGCGTCTCGCCGGCGGAAATATTCTCGAGCACAAGCTTGAGTGGCTTCAGAACCGCCATGCGCCGCGGCGCTGTGCGATTCAACACCTCGCGGACGGCGTGCTCCAGCAGGGCCATGTCCGTCAGGCTGCCGTATTTGGTCACGCCAACGGTCTCGCAGAACGCGCGGATGGCGACCGGCGGATAGCCGCGGCGGCGCATCCCGCACAGCGTGGGCATGCGCGGATCATCCCACCCCGAAACCAGCTTCTCCTGCACCAGCTGCAGCAACTTGCGCTTGCTCATGACCGTGTAGGTCAGGTTGAGGCGGGCGAATTCGTACTGGTGCGGCGGATCGGCGGGCGACACCTGTGCGACGACCCAGTCGTAGAGCGGGCGATGCACCTCGAACTCCAGCGTACAAAGCGAATGCGTGATGCCCTCAAATGCGTCTTCCAGCGGATGGGCGAAATCGTACATGGGGTACAGGCACCAGGCATCCCCCGTGCGATAGTGTGACACGCGCATGATGCGGTACAGGACCGGGTCGCGCAGGTGCAGGTTCGGCGACGCCATGTCGATCTTCGCGCGCAGGCAGAGCGCGCCGTCCGCAAACTCGCCGGCCCGCATGCGGCGAAACAGGTCCAGATTCTCCTCCACCGGCCGGTGGCGGCTGGGGCTTTCGAGGCCGGGCTGGGTCGGGACCCCGCGGTACACCTTGAACTCCTCCGAAGAGAGCGCGCAGATGTACGCCTTTCCCTGACGGATGAGATCCAGCGCGACCTCGTACATGCGTTCGAAATAGTCCGCGGAATAGTAGAAGTGCTCACCCCAATCGAACCCCAGCCACCTCACGTCCGTGCGAATGGCGTCCACGTACTCCATGGACTCCTTGGTCGGATTCGTGTCGTCCATGCGCAGGTGGCAGCGGCCGCCGAATTCGGCAGCCATCCCGAAGTCCAGGCAGATGGCCTTGGCGTGGCCAATGTGCAGATAGCCGTTGGGCTCGGGTGGAAAGCGTGTCACGACACGGCCGCCATGCTTGCCGGTGCGCACGTCCTCGGCCACGATCTGGCGGATGAAGTGTCCGGCGGATGCCGCTTCGGCCGGGGCGCTGGTAGGGGCTGCGGAATTGTTCATACGGGTATCCTGACTCAACAATGTGAGGGATGAGTGTAGCGCGGCGGGGGGCCATCATGCAACACCCGTGCGGCCCGCCATCGCACGGAGCCCGCCACGCCTGGAGCCGGCCGTCCCCGCCGGAGTCCCGCCGCCAAAGCGAACGGGCCGGTCAGCCACGACTGGCCGACCGGCCCGGAGAGGCCCGAACGGGGAGGTGCCCCGGTCAATAAATGTTGAGCTGCAAGCCCAGGCCCGTCAGGCTCTGGACCTCGTAGGCGCCCATGTCAAAGCCGCCGCCGCCCGGCCGCGGACGCCCCTCGATGTCGCGATTGGGCGCACCGACCGACGTTCCGCGGTCCACGCACATGCTGGCGCCCAGAATGTCGTAGTCCTGAATCGAGTACACGTTGCCGCTCGAGACTGCCAGGGCGGCGTTGCCCCAGACAACCAGCGACGTGCTGGTGTTGCTGATCACCACGAAATGCCGGAACTGGTTCGTGTTCGGATTGACCACGAAGCCGGCCAGCTGGTTGGCCTGCCAGCCCGCCGCGGCGCGCGTCAGCGTTGTCTGACGCAAGGCCGGGTTAAAGGCGCTCACCGTCGTCCACGTCCCGGTGAACTGCGTGATGAACAGCGGATTCGTGTTGATGTTGCCGGTGCCGGGATAGCCCCCCGTCACGTCGGAGTACCGCACCACCACGCTGCCAAGAGGCGGCGTCGTGTCGATGCTGATCTCGTCCGCCCCGCCCGCGTCCGTCGCCTCATTGCGCCACAGGATGCTGTTGTAGATCTGGGGCTGGCAGGTGCGCTTGACGAACAAGGTGCCGGTGAACGTGCCCGAGTTGCGGGCAATCGTGCAGTTCACGAGGCGCACGGCGTTGGAGCCGGCGACTCCGTCCACGCGGAACGCACCGTCAAACACGCCGGTGTTACCAACCACCAGGCCGTTTTGAACGACGGGCTGCTTGGCGCCTTCAAAATACGCCGCGGCGCCCTTGTCCGTGGAACTTGATCCGACGAAGATGCACCGGTCAAAGGTCGGGGACCCACTGCTCCAGGCCGCGCCGCCCACCTCGGCCCAGTTGCCGCCGAAGGTGCAGCGATCGATCACCGGGGCGGCATTGCCGGCCATGGCCATGGCGCCGCCGTTGCGCCCGTAGTTGTCCACGAACTTGCAATTGCGGATGGTCGGCGACGTGCCGTTCATCAGGATGCCGCCGCCCCACGAGTTGAGGTTGGCGCCTGCATCCGGGTTGTAGGCGTAGCCGCCGACGATCAGGAAGCCGTCCAGCGTCGCGTTGTCAACGCCGACCACCACGTGCCGCGCGTTGTCCGCGCGGTTGACGTGAGGCGCGGTCGTGAGGTCGTCGGACGCATCATTGCCCGCGATGTCACCGCTCAGAATCGTCAGGTGCAAGGCCGGATCGCGGGCCGACAGGACCGTTTCGTTGCCGGCGAAGCCGCCGTAAACCGCGACGTTGCCGCGCAGCGTGAAGGAATCGTTGGTCGTGGCCCCCGGCTTGTAGGTGCCCTCGGCGACCCAAATGGCCTTCCCGCTGGGAACGATGCTGAGCGCCGCCTGCACCGTGGTGAACGCATCGGCCCAGGACGTGCCGTTATTCGCCCCGACGGCATCCTTGTCGACGTACACCACGCCATTGGTGAAGAGCGTCGAGCCGCCGAATTCGTACACGCCCATGTCCGCATCGCCGTCCACCGGACGGCCGGCCTTCTCGAGGTCCAGCGTCGGCGCACCGAGGTTGCTGCCACCGTTCACGCAGGGACTGCCGGAGGTCAGGTGATAGTTGTAGACGCGGAAGGGATTGCCCAGCGCGGCGACCGCGGTGGCATCACCCCACAGCGTCAGCGTGGTGGTGCTGTTCGTCAGGATCCAAAACTGGAGGCTCTGGGCCGTATTCGGGTTCACCGCCATGCCCGCGTACGCTCCGGGCACCCAGTTGGCGCCGGCGGCGGTGAGCGTGGACAGCCCCGTGGCGGGCGCGTAGCTCAGGGCCGAACTGTTGCGGTTTGTCCCCGCGTCGAATGCCGGGTTAAGCCGGATGTTGCCGTTGAAGCCGTCATATCCCGTCTCGTCAATGTCCGAGAAGGACGCCGTCACGGCCTGGTTGAGCACCAGCAGCTCCGACGTCGTGTTGTCCCAGAGAATCGAGTTCAGGAGCGTCGGGGTCATATCCTTCGACGTGATGCCGTAGGGGTCGTTGTAGGCCAGGGTGCAGTTGACCAGCGCCGCATTGGTGGCGCGCAGCATCAGGCCGCCGCCCTGGGCGCCGCCTCCGTCGTTGTAGCCGGACTGGTTGCCGGCCACGAGAGCATTGACCAGCTTGACCTGCAGCGGTTCGGTCGGCGCATACGCCAGCGCACCGCCGACGCTCGTGGCGGCCCGGTTGCCGGTGAAGACCACGCGCTCCAGCGTCGTCAACCCCGTGTTTCCCTGGCCGGAAATGGCGCCGCCGCCGCGGTTGTTGGCCGCCGCTTCCGTGGCGCGGTTGCCGCTGAAGACGCAGTCCTCGATGCGCATGCCGCCCGCCTGCGGACGCTTGATGTAGAGACCGCCGCCGCCCAGCGCCGTGTTATCCGCAAAAACGCAGTTGGCAATGGTCAGGCCATCAGGCGTTTCCGTGAACATGCCACCGCCCTCTCCAGACGCATCGAACGCAGTTCCCAGGTCGGCCGCGCCGCCACGGATGATGAAGCCGTCCAGGCGGATGTTCTTGCTGAGGTTCGCCGCCGTGAGCACGACATGATAGGCGTTGTCCCCGCGATTGCCGAAGTTCCCGGTGTCGTTGCCGCTGATGTCGCCCGACAGGATCGTCGGGTTGGCCGCGATGTTGCGCTGTGCGGTCGAGGACTCGGTTCCGGCGAACCCGCCGTAGACCGGCACGCGATGGGCAAGCGTGAAGGACGCCGTCCGGGAGGTGCCAGGCTTGTACGTGCCGGCCGCGACCCAGATCTGGCTCACGTCCGCCACCGCCACGGCCAGCGCCTGTGTCAGCGACGTGTACGCGTTGACCCAGTCCTGGCCGTTGTTGCCGCCCGTGGCGTTGGCCTTCACATAGATGACGCCCGCCACGGTGCCCGTGGCCGAAGATTCGTAGGCGCCCATGTCCGTGCCGTTCCCCCGGGGCCGCAGCGTCTGGACAATGTCATTGGTGGGCGCGCCCGCGCTTGTGCCCGTGTCGATGCAGGGGCTGCCCTGTGCCAGTTGGTAGTCCCAGATGCGGAAGGAGGCGCCGGACGTGCCGATGGCCTGCGCATCGCCCCAGACGTACAGTTCGGTCGCCGAGTTGGAACTGATGAGGAACTGGCGCTTCTGCGACACGTTCGGGTTCACGGTTTTGCCGGCGAACTGGTTGACGGTCCACGTGGCGCTCGCCCGCGTCAGGCGGGTCTTGCCCGTGGCCGGGCTGAACACGCTCACGGCGCTCCAGGTCAGGCCGGTGACGCCCGTGCCCCAGACCGGATTCGCCCGGATGTTGCCATTGGTCGTGGTGAACGCGCCCCCGCTGATGTCGGAGTAGGTCGGCTTGAAGGTGCCGGCGCCGGACGTGTCGTACTCATTGCCTCCCACGACATCATTCGTCCAGACAATCGAGTTGTTGATGTAGAGGTTGGTGGTCGCGGCTACGACAAACGCCTCGGGCGAGTTACCCGCGAGCGTGCAGTTCCAGAGCTCATTCGTGCCGTTGCGCAGGTAGAGCGCACCGCCGGAGGCGGCCGTGTTACCCGCCATCAGGCAATTGTAGAAATTGACCACGATCGTGCCGCCGGGGCTCGGGAAGGCCGCGCCGCCGTAGATGGCGGACGTGTTGCCGGCAAAATAGCAGTTGCGGACATTGACGAGCGTCGGCATCTGAGAGGCAAACCCCAGCGCGCCACCGCCGTATCCCGTGTCCGTCGAGGTGGCCCGGTTGCCCACGAACACGCAGTCCTCGATGTTGCCGGTCGCGCGCCGCATGTAGATGGCGCCGGCGCCATCGCCGGAGTTGTCCACGAAGATGCAATTCAGGACCGTGAACCCGGCCGAACTGTTCATCAAAATGCCGCCGCCGACATCATCCGGGAACACGCCGGTGTTGTCCGCATTGCCGCCGCGAATGGTGAACCCGTCGATCAGGCAGGTGTAAGTCGTGATGTTGGGCGTGGTAATGACGTGGAACGAGTTATCGCTCCGGTTGCCGAAGTTCACCGTGTCGTTGCCGTCCAGATCGCCGCTCAGGATAGTCGGGAATCGGGCCGGGTTGCGCTCGGCCAGTGTGGACATTCCATTGGTGAAGCCGCCATAGATGGCGCAGCCCTTGGGCACGAGAAAGGCCGCGGCGCGGGCGCCACCGGGGACGTCCGGCTTGTGGGTTCCCTGGACGACCCAGAACTCGTCGCCAGCCACCGTAGGGCTGAGCAGGGCGCTCGACAGGCTGGTGAACGCATCCGTCCAGGAACTGCCATCCGCGGTTCCTACGGCCGTTGGGTCGACATAAAAGACGAGCCCCTTGGACGGCAGTATCCCGAGACCCATCAACACCAAGGCGAGCGCAATCCATCGTTCCATGCGTTTCATCAGTCCCCCCGCTTTCTTTCTGGACACCGTTCATTATCGCGCAGAGACAGGGCCCTACGCAAGCACGCACCATTTACCAAGGAAAGCCTAGTATCCCAAGGTTAGCACTATGAGGGAACGCCCGTCAAGGCGTAGGGATCGCCAGCAGAGTTTTTCCACCCTCGGCCAGGGCCCGGGTGAAGATGGGCCAGAAGGGATCGCACTCAGGATGGGTCAGCGGACTGGAGCGCCCCCCGGCGTGCTGGCTCACCCCCTCCGCCGGCGGCACGAGCTCCCCCACGATGGCGGCGTCGATTCCCGCGTCCTCCAGCCGCCGCCGCACCGCCTCGGCCGCCCGCGGGCGGCAGGTGGCCACAAGGGTGCCTTCGCTGCTTGCCGAGAAGGAATCCATGGCGAAACACGCACAAACCGACTGCACCACGGCCGGAATCGGGATCCGATCGCGATCAATCACCAGCCCCGTGCCCGCCGCGTGTGCCACTTCGACCAGCGCGCCCTGAAGACCAAACTCCGTCGCATCATGCATCATGGTGACGCCCAGGTCCCCCACCCCGACCGAGGCCGCCACGCGCGCATCCTCCACGACCGACATCTTCCAGAACAGCGCGGCCGCCGCCCGCGCCACCTCGGCCCCGCATGCCGCCTCCACGCGCTCGGGAAACATCACGCCGAGCTGGCCGACAGACTCAATGGCGGGCCCCTTGGTGACGATCACGACATCCCCAACCCTGGCAAGGGACGGGGTCACGAAATCACGCTCCGGCCCGACGGCGAACAGGGTCAATCCGCCCAGGATGGGATAGGCGCAGCCCTCGTAGCGCCCGGTGTGGCCTGTGACCACGGCGACCCCGATCGCGGCGCTCGCCCGATGGAAGGCCTCCCAGAAGGCGGCCAGATCGGCGTCGGGCATGCCGAGGGGCAGGTTCAGGTCCACGCTGGCGAACGCGGGCGGCAGGCCGGATGTGGCGGCATCAGAGGCCACGATATGGAGGGCAAACCACGCGGCGCGCTCCCACCCGTAAGCAGGAACGACAAACAGCGGATCGGTGGTGACGGCGAGGACCTGCCCCTGCCCCAGGTTGATCGCGCCCACGTCCACGCCGTGCTGCGGCCCCACCCGCACCGCCGGATGCGCGTATCCCAACTGCGGCCGGATCACGCGCGCAAAGACATCGGGCGCGATCTTGCCGGGACTGGGACACGCTGTAGACATCGCGCGATCATCTGCGGCGGCCACCGATGAGACAAGGGCAAAAGGAAAGGACGGACAGCCTCCAGGGCGTCCGTCGGTCAGTCATGGCGTCGGCCGCCCAGCATGCCGGCACGCATCATGAAGTAAAGCAGCTGCATGACCGCGGTCAGAGCGCCGGCGATGTAGGTGAGGAACGCCGCGTTGAGGACGCGCCCGGCATAGACCTGCTCGGACGGCCCCACGATGCCGGCGGTCACCATCAATCGCTTGGCGCGCGCGCTCGCATCCCACTCCACGGGCAGGGTCACGAGCGAGAACGCCACGGCGGCCGTAAACACGATCACCCCCAGCTTCATCAGCCCGGGCAGCGTCAGCATGGCGCCCAGCATGATAAACCATACCGCCATGTTGCTGCCAAAACTGGCCAGCGGCACCAGCGCGGTACGCACCATTAACGGGGCATAGCTCGCCGCATGCTGCAGGGCGTGCCCCGCCTCATGGCAGGCCACGCCAATCGCCGACAGCGACTGCGATCCGTAGACGTCAGGCGACAACCGAAGGGTGCGCGACATCGGGTCGTAGTGGTCGCTCAGGAAGCCACGCACGGGCTCGATCCGCACGTCCGTCACGCCCTGCGACTGCAGCATCCGATGCGCGGCCTCCGCACCGGTTAACCCCGACGAGGCGCCGACGCGCGCATAGCGGGCGAAGGTACTCTTCGTCATCAAGGCGGCGATTCCCGCCAGAATGAGGCCCGGCACCATGAAGAAGTAATACATCGGATCTATGCCAAACATGGGCATCGGTCATCGTCCTTTCTGTGCCACCCCACGGCGACACCTTGCGATGCTTCCTATAAGCAGTACCTGTGCCAGCGAGAAGTTTGGCGGCTAACCCGGGGCATTCACAAGCACAACTGGTCGGAAATCGGCTTTGCCCACGCGACAGGCTGGCGCAGTGGGACGCGGCGGCGAGGCATTCTGGCTCAACGGGAATGGTCGTCATGCCCCCGCCGACCGGAACGGCGGGCATCCGGATCACGAAGGCGTGATCCTCGAATAGCCGATGTCGGCGCGGTGATCGCCGAACGGAGTCGGCGGCTCAGCCACGCCGCACGAGCCGCGCCGGCAAGCCCAGCGCCTTGAGATGCGCACGTAATGTATCCGCCCGCCATGGGCGGAAACGGGCGTCCCAGGGCTGCAGCAACCGCAAGCCCTTGGCCTGCAGGGCGCGGTAGCAGTCCGGCAGATCGAACGACTTCAGCACCCCCCACGGCAGGAACGACAGGGGCCAATCCGCGAGAGGGACCTGCGTCAGCTCCTCATAGGAGAGCAGCGGGTTCTTGAGCGTCACCTGCTTGACGAGGGGATGCAGCAGGCCGGCGTAGGTGGCGAGCAACGCGCCAAGCCCGCGCCCGATCAGGTGCACGCGGCGGGTTCCCTGCGCCTGCAGCAGGTCCAGCGTCGACAGCACGTCGTGGACGCGGCGCCCCAGGTAGCTCTCATTCAGCATCAGGCCATGCGACGCATACATGTAGTCATGGCCATAGCCGTCGAGGAAGTCGTAGGACTTGCAGGTCAGGGCCTGCGTCTTGCCCATGCCGCGCACATCCAGCGAGTAAAGCAGCGGGGGGCGCGCGGGGACTTCGTCGCCCAGCACGTCGGCGCGGCTGGAGAGGTGCGGCAGGTAGAGATCCATGGCCTCGACCATCGGAAACGCCAGTCGCGTCTGCGACGCGGTCATGGGATTCTGTGGATCCCACACCTGGAAGATCGCCTGGATGCCGGGCTCGGTCTCCACGGCGAACGCCCAGAAAGTGCTGTAGTAATGCGTGCAGTCATTGTCCCCCGTGGAGCGCAGAACCCGGTAATGCGGGGTGCCCGTGCGAGGCGGTAACTCGAGAAGAGCGGCCACTTTCCTGACCAGCGCTGGCCGCGAGGGCGGTCGCCGCGGTGCCACCACGGCCTGTGCCGCGGCCGCCGCGTGCTGGTAGAGCAACCGGTTGCCGCGCACGCGCCGCACCTGGCCCTGCGGGGCGGCCCACAACGCCGCGTCAAGTTCGAGCGTCAGGCGCGGCTCGCGCCCGGTGACGGCCACCGCGGCGTGCTTGCCGAAGAACTGGTACATCGCCTCGCGCGTGTCCTGGTAGTAGCCGTGGCGGTGCTCCCCCATGAACAATTCCACGCACCCGCCGGCGCCCAGCAACTCATACACGCGCTGGATCTCGTCATGCGCCTCGTCCAAGCCGCGCGGATCGAAGAAGTCCTGGCGCTGCGTGAGCAGCAGCACGGGGCGCGGGGCGCGGGCGATGATAAAGTCGGCCTGGTCCAGCCCCGCCGCCAGAATGCCCGGCGGAATCTGCTCACTGTCACAGGGCAGCTCGTTTTCCAGGTTGTGCCGGTAGGTCGTCAGAAAGCAGGCCGTCGCCGTCATGGTCGGGCGCGAATCCAGGGCGTGCACGTAAGTCGTCAGCGTGCCGCCGCCGGACACACCCGTGACGCCCACGCGGTCACGGTCAATGTCGGGACGCGCCAGCAGGATGTCCAGGGCGCGTTGATCGTCCCACGCCCGCCAAGTCCCGAAAAACTCCCCCGCCAGGGCGAGTTGCTTGCCCTGCATGTTGTGCTCATCGCAGGAGTTGGTGATGGGCGTGTCATGCCCGTGTTCGCACTGCAAACGCTCGCCCTGACCGACGGGGTCGGTGATCAGCGCGACGAAGCCCTGGCGGGCCAACGCCTGCGCGAGGCCCTGGTATTCCGTGTATGCCTTCCCGTTCTCGCTGTGGCCGCAGATCACGAGTACGCAGGGGAATCCGCCCTCCGGCGGCGCCCCGGCCGGCACGTAGCAGTTGGCGGTCACCACGTACCCCGGCCGGCTGTCGAAAAGGAACTTCTCCACGCGGTAGGCGCCGCGTTCCAGCACACCCGTGGACCTCAGATTCAGCGGCCCGCGCGAGGGCGCGGGCGCGAACATCGCCAGGATCTTCCGGCGCACCTCGCGCACATAGCTCTCGGCATCGGCGCGCGTGCGCAGGGCCTGGAGGCGCTGGCGGCGCGCGGCGGACACGGCGCGCACGCGCGTCACATAGTACTCGTGAACCAGGTGCGGATAGAGCAACTCGGGGGGGAGGGTATGCTTCATACCTGCGTGCCTACCACCTCGGGCATATGGGGTCAAGTGCGCGCTGCCATCCCCCGCCCCGAGGTCAACGCCCGGGGGGTTCACGCCAGGAGGACCGGGCGAGTCCTCTCGCCGCCCGTCTGCCGCGCCAACGCACGCCCTACGGAACGGTTGCGCGCAGGACGCTGCCGGTGCGCGCCGTGAACCCGGGCAGCAGCCGCACCGACTTTCCCGCGCGAAGCGTGACATTGCCGGACGGGGCGACGGTGTAGTCCGGCCCTGCAGTCAGGGTGTCGCGGGCCGCCAGGTTGGACGTCACGGCCAGCACCTGGTTGCTGACCGCCAGATCGGTGAGGGTCCATAGCCAGGTAATCGAAGAATCCGCCAGCAGCATCAGCGAGCCGGTATTGGTCCCGCTGCCGAGCGCCGGCACGCTGCCCGTCCCCACCCAACCGGTGCAAAGGCAGGACTGCCAGTGCGTCGCATCCGCAAAACTCGCCGGCGAATTCGTGATCGCGCAGGTGATCGTCGTCCCATGTGCGTAGGTGGCGGTCCCCGCCGGCGGCAGGGCCATGCCGTATGCCGAGTTCACCTGCAGCGTCACGGACGTGACCGCCTGCGAGAAGTATCCCCACCATGTGCTCCAGGTGTTGGCCGGCGTATAGGCGTATTCCTGGATGGTCCAGAAGGAGAGGTCATCCACGGGGTCCACCATCGTCATGCTGTAGTCACCCCATCGATTGCGCCCCGTGCCGAAATCCTTGAAGTACGGATTTTCGCCGGCCTTCAGCAGCGCCACGGGCTGCAGGGTGCCGCTGGCGTCGGTCGAAGCCCGGTACGCATAGTAGGCCCCCGCATAGGTCGTGGCGCTCGAACCCGTGAAACCGATCAGCACGGCATTGGTCTGGTTCACGGCGATCGACGGGTAGTAATAGAACGCGCCCCCGAGGGGGTCATCGATCACCCCGGACTGCATGGTCGCGCCCGTGACCGGATTGATCTCCCACCACTTCACGCTCGCGCGCGTCGGGGCGACCGCCGGCATCCCCGCCGAATGCACGCACCAGAGGCGGCCGTTGCGCAGCGCCGCCTGCATCAGCCGGCCATCGTTGGTCTCGATGAGCTGGGCGCTGCCGAGTTGAGGCGCATCGGCCGGCGTGTTGTTCCACGGTGTCGACGCGGGAAAGAATCCGGTCGCGGTGAAGACCGGGGCCGTGGCCCCCCCCGTGATGGTGTACAAATGCAGCACCCCGACTTCCGCGTTCCATGAGTTCGCAACGTACTGCGTGCTCTCCGTGGGCGAGTACGTCAGGCACGGCACAAACGTGCCGCCTTCCGACGTGCGGAAGAACAGCGTGTAGGTGATCGCGCTGCCCGACAGGACCGACGCCTTGTCGATGGCCCACACGTTAACACCCGCGAACGCGTCGCCGCTCACACCGAACATATTGGCCGTCAGCGTGAACCACGACTGGTTGGCCCCGAGGTTGGGATAATCCACCCACTTGGTATTCGCGGCGTCGCCGTCGAGCTGGTACCGGTACCAGGTGCCGGTCGGATCGTTCGTGGCGGACACCGCCAGCAGCAGGCTCGACGCGGCCGAGCGCCGTTGCGCACAGGAAACGAAGACGTACCGGCCCGAAAGCGGATCGAACACCACCTTCGGGTCGAAGACATCGCTGACGCCGAGGGAACTCCAGAAGGCGGCCAGCGTGATCGTGCTGATGATGCCGCCGGTGCGGTTCTGAATCCGGACCTGGCTGTTGAGTGCCGTCATGACATGCTGCGGGCCCACGGCACCATCCGTGTCAGGAGGGATGGTGGTCCCGCTGTCAGGCAGGCCAAGGAACCCCAGCGTGACGGGAGGGGCCAGCGTGACGGGGGGCTCGTCCCGCACGGCCGGTTCGGAAGCCGGTGCGAGCATCCGGGCCGCCAGCACGTCGGGCGGAACGGGCAGCGTGCAGGGACCGGACGGCAGCCAGGGTGCCGCCTCCTGGACCGATTCACCCGCCGCCACGCCGCGCTGATCCGCATCCACCATGTCAGCCCACGTCGCCACCGCCGGCGTCGCCCCGCGAAGAACGGTCGTGGTCGCGCGCGTGGCGCTTGCCGGCCCCACGTCCGCGAGGGCCGCGCCGGACACCAGCAACAGCCCCCAGTAGCGCATGCACGCGCCCTTCACGGGTGTGCCGGCCCCGCGCCATTTGCATCCAGGTGATCGATGCGTTCGCGCAACGCCTCGTTCTCCTTCTGCAGTTGGATCACGTAAAGGGTCAGTTCCTCAATCTTCTCCAGCAACCGCGCATGCATGCGCCCGACATCCACGCCATGTAGCTGCACGTCCGCCGCCGACGGAATCCCCGGCAGGTGCCCGTTGTGCTGCACATACGATTCGACTTCGGAAAGGGGCCGCAGCGCATACCCGTCGGCGAAGACGTAGTCCGACCAGCCATCCAGCGTGACGACAATCTCTTTCGCCTTGATGGTCCCGTTGACCGCGAGTGCATTGGTGGGATTGGCCGTGCCGATGCCAATGTACCCGTTGGCCAGCACCACCAGTTGCGTGTTCCCCACGACCAGCCCCCCGGCCGGGAGCGCGAGCGCCCCGGTCATCGTGTCGCCGGCGACATCGACGTATTTCTGGCCCAGCGTCCCACCGTCTGCGAACGTGATGCCATCCACGGCCACATTCGTAAGGCCGAAACCACCCATTCTGATGGCACCGCTCATGGGCCGCACGCCACTGGTGAGCAGTGCCCGCGGATCGCTCTCCACATACAACGGCGTGCCCGTCGCAAACAGCCCGTCCGACTCCGCCTTCGTGTAGTACTGCCCGCTCGCCCCGGACCACACCGGGTCCGTCTCACCCGCGAACGCCACCACATCCAGCGCGTTCGACAGCCCCGCCACCGACGCCCCGATCTCCCCGCTCACCGAGGACTGCAGCGCGCCCGTCACCCCATCCACGTAGCCCGTCGTCGCGTATCCATTCGTCGCGTGGTTCCCCCACGCGAACGCCGCGTCGCCATGGCCCGCGCCCGTCTGCACCGCGTTGCTCACCGCACTCCATTGCGGATCGCTTTCCACATACAGCGGCGTGCCTGTCGCAAACAGCCCGGCCGACTCCGCCTTCGTGTAGTACTGCCCGCTCGCCCCAGACCACACCGGGTCGGATTCGGAGTAGGCGTCCGCATGCGCCGCCCGGACCGCGTATGGCGATGCCAGTAACCGCTGACGCGGGGCCAGCGTCTCGCCGTTGACCACCAATTCCAGCCAGCACGACGCATTCGTGAGTGCGCTGGCGATGCCGGCCGCATTGGTGCCGAACGAAAAGCTGTAGAGCCCATTTTGCACGGGCACGGTGCCGATCCCTTCGCCATAGAGCGCCGCCCCGCCGGACGCCTGACCGAAGACGGCGACCGAGATGATGACGTTGGAGCTGACGGGATTACCGCCCCCGTCGAGCAACCGCCCCTGGTAATTCATCTGTGTCGGAACCGCCGCCAGGGCCCAGGACACCACACTCAGCATCACCGCGATTTGCAGTCCCATCCGTTTCACGTTGGCTCCCTTCACGATCATGGTCCCACCAGGCTCACGCGATAGAACGCCCGCGGCCGCGATGACGCCACCGCCACCGTTCCCGTGCTGACGGTGGCCTGCCACGGCCCGCTGCCATTCGCCGCCGTCACGCGCGCCACGGCCACCGGATTCGTCGCCAGGTCCGCCAGCGTGGTTCCTGACACCACGTCATAGGTGTAGCCCGCGCGGCTGGCCCACGTCACCGTCACGGCCAGCATCTCGTTCCCGACGCTCAGAATCTCGAGCCGGCTGTCCGCATCGCGGGGGTTCGTGCCGGCCAGTGCCTCCGCCCCATCCGCCATGTCGTCGGCATCGGAATCCGCGCGCAGCGGATCGGTGACCGTGACCGGCACAAACGCATGCCCCTCCAGCTCCTCGAGATCGGCCAGTCCGTCCGCGTCATCGTCCAGATCGTTTTCGTCGGGACGCAGGTCGCCATCGGCGTCCTGATTCGGACGCGCCACGAACATTTCGAGAAATCCCGCCCGGTTGACCCAGTGGGGAGACGCCGTGACGCCGACCGGCGCGGGCTGCGCAAAGGCTGAAACGGTGGCATGCACGGCGCCCGTACTCACCCCGCCACCGCCGTCCAGTGTGCGGGCACTCTCTCCCACGGCCTGCACCCGTCCGGCGACCAACAGCAGCGCGATGGCCAGCCCTGGCCGCACGCCCCAAGTCGCCGGCCAGCGGGACGCCCGGTCTCCCGGGGAGGACGCACCACGGCACCCGCCGACGGGGCGGTCCCGAACCATCCACAAGCTGCTGGCGGCTGTTGCACGCATTCGCAAAGCCCCTCCAGTTTAGCGGCGGCCGCGCTCAGCATGCAAGCCGCATTGAGTCGAGCGGGAACGTTGACAGCCGCCACCCTCGCCCCTATCCTGCGCCCATGGTGCCTCAATGGGTGATCGAAAAAAAGCGCGACGGGCAGGCGCTACCGGCTGACGACATCCGGGCCTTCATGGATGGCTACACCCGCGGCACCATCCCCGACTACCAGATGGCCGCCCTCGCCATGGCCATTTACTTTCGTGGCATGACCTTCGACGAAGTCGCCACCCTCACCGATGTCATGATGCGCTCCGGCGATCTCGTCGACACCTCGCGCGTCCCCCTCCCCAAGGTGGACAAGCACTCCACCGGCGGCATCGGCGACAAAGTCTCACTCGTGCTCGCTCCGCTCATCGCCTGCTGCGACGTCGCCGTCCCCATGATCTCCGGCCGCGGCCTCGGGATCACCGGCGGCACCCTCGACAAACTCGAATCGATCCCCGGCTACCGCACCAACCTCTCCGCCGACAACTTCGTCGATGTGCTCGCACGCTGCGGCTGCGCCATCATCGGCCAGACCGCCACCCTCGCCCCCGCCGACAAGAAACTCTACGCCCTGCGCGACGTCACCGGCACCGTCCCCTCGATCCCGCTCATCTCCGCCAGCATCATGTCGAAGAAACTCGCCGAGGGCACCGATGCCCTCGTCCTCGATGTAAAATGGGGCCAGGGCGCCTTCATGAAGTCCCTCGACCAGGCCCGCGAACTCGCGCGCACCATGGTGGAAATCGGCGCGCGCATGGGCAAGGGCATGACCGCCCTGCTCACGGACATGAACCAGCCGCTCGGCCGCACCGCGGGCAACGCCCTGGAAATCGTGGAAACGGTCGCCGCCCTCCAGGGGCACGGCCCCGACGACCTCGTCACGCTCACGCTGGAAACCGGCGCCCACATGCTCCGCCTCACCGGCCGCGAGCCCGATCACGCCCGCGCCCTCGCCCGCCTGCGCGGCGTGCTCGATTCCGGCGCCGCCTTCGAACGCTTCCTGTCCATGGTGACCTTGCAGGGCGGCGACCCGCGCGTCCTTGAAGATGTCACCCGCCTGCCATCCGCCTCCCTGCGCCGCGATGTCTCCGCGCCACGCAGCGGCTATGTGGCCGGCGTCGATGCCGAACGCATCGGCAGGGCCTGCGTCGTGCTCGGGGCCGGTCGCGTGAAAGTCGAGGACCTCGTCGACCACGCGGTCGGCATTAGCGGACTCGTGAAGATCGGCGAGCACGTCACCAAGGGACAGCCGCTCTTCACGCTGCACGCCAACGCGGAAAACCGCCTGGCGGAGGCCTTGGCCCTGGCTCGCGAGGCCGTCACCTTCGCCGACTCGGCCCCCACACCTCCCACGTTGATCGTGGACGTCATTCACCCCGCCGGCGGCAGGTGAGGTGGGATGTCCGGTTGTCGGTGTTCGGTGTTAGGGCGCGGCAGGAGCTGTTAAGGATGAATATGTGTACGGTAACCCTGAAACCGATCACCTCCCCCCATCCCCCATGATCCCTCCCCCCATCCAGGAACTCCTCGAAGCCGCCGCCCTCGTCGCGGCACGGGCGCACTGCCCGTATTCCAAGTTCCACGTGGGCTCGGCGCTGCGCGCCACCGATGACCGCATCTTCACCGGCTGCAATGTCGAGAACGCCTCCTACGGGCTGACCATCTGCGCCGAGCGCGCCGCGCTCTTTCGCGCTGTCTCCGCCGGCTGCCTGACCTTCTCCGCGATCGCCATCGTCGCCGACGGCACGGCCATGCCCTACCCCTGCGGCGCCTGCCGACAGGTCCTCGCCGAATTCTGCCCGCCCCATCTGCCCGTCCACATCGCCACCCGCGAGCACCTCGACCGCATCCTCACCCTGACCCTCGGGGAACTGCTCCCACACCAGTTCACCTTGTGAACGCCGGGCACCCCTGGCCGCGCCGAACAAGGCACGGCGCCCAGCCTCCGCCGTCGCTGGCCGGAATCAAAACCGGATCGCCATCGGCCTTGTCGGCCCTGCACCGCGTGCGGCCGCGTCCCCGCGCTCGACACCGCCCCGCCCCGCTTGTTATACTCGGCTCGGCGCAGCAATTTCGCCACGGTCAGCCAGATGTCTTTATGAAAAAAACGTTTGTCCTCGATACCAACGTCCTGCTCCATAACGCCGAATCCATCCACAGCTTCGCCGACAATGATGTGGTTCTGCCGATGGCCGTCATCGAGGAACTCGACACCTTCAAGCGCGACAACACCGAACTCGGCCGCAACGCGCGACAGGTCATCCGCGCACTCGACGACCTGCGCAGCCAGGGGAACCTGCGCGACGGCGTGCCCATTGGCAAGGGCGGCATCCTCAAGATCGTGGCCACGCCCACCGTCGACCAGACGGAAGACCTCGGCCTCACGCAGACCGCCCCCGACAACCGCATCCTCTGGCTGGCCTACATGCTGCACCGCGCCGGCGACCACGTTATCTTCGTCAGCAAGGACATCAACGCCCGCCTCAAGGCGGATGCCCTCGGGCTGCAGGCCGTCGATTTCGAAAAGCAGAAGGTCAACTTCGGCGACCTGTACGCCGGTTTCCTGGAACTCACCGTATCCACCAAGACGCTGGAAGCGTTCTACAAAAGCGACACCTACGAGCAGCGCGGATTGGGCCGCTATCCCAATGAGTTCCTGGTCCTGCACGAGCGCGGGCCCCGCAAGCGCACCGGCCTCGCGCGCGTGATCGAGCCCGGGCGCATCATGCACCTGAGCAACCGGCTCGAAAAAGTGTGGAACATCGCGGCCCGCAATCGCGAACAACGCATGGCCCTCGAACTGCTGATGGATCCCATGGTCCAGATCGTGACGCTCGTCGGGCAGGCCGGCACGGGCAAGACCCTCATCGCCCTGGCCGCCGCGCTGCACTGCACGCTGCGCCTGAAGCGCTACGACCGCGTCCTCGTCTCGCGCCCCGTCATCCCCATGGGCCGCGATATCGGCTACCTGCCCGGCGCCAAGCTCGAAAAAATCTCCCACTGGATGCAGCCCATTTTCGACAACCTCACCTACCTGCTGCGCGACGGGGTTGACCTCGGCCCGCGCCTGAAGCGTAAAACCAAAATGACCGCACAGGAAAAGGTCGAAAAACTCCAGCGCGACAACATCATGGAAATGGAGGCGCTCACCTATATCCGCGGGCGCTCCATCCCGCGCCAGTATGTGATCATTGACGAGGCGCAGAACCTCACGCCGCACGAGGTCAAGACCATCATCAGCCGCGCCGGCGAAGGCACCAAGATGGTCCTCACCGGCGATCCCTACCAGATCGACAACCCCTACCTCGACGCCTCGAGCAACGGACTGACCTACGCCGCCGAGAGGCTGAAGGGACAGGAACTGCACGGTCACGTGACCTTGCGGACCAGCGAGCGCAGCCCGCTCGCCGCCATCGCCGCCGAAAACCTGTGAGGCCTTATGCCGCTCATTCACATCACGACGTCCGCGGCCATGGACCCCGCCCAGTCCGATGCCATCATCCGACGCGTGACCGATGTCGTCGCCACCATCACCGAAAAGGATGAGGACTACGTCATGGTCCTGGTGGATACCGCCCGGGGCGGGGTCGGCGGCAGGCCGCAGCCGGTGGCCTTTGTGGACGTCCGCGCCATCGGCGGCCTCTACGAAGCCATCAACGCCAAGCTCTCCGCCGCCCTCTGCACCCTGCTCGCGGACGCGCTCCGCGTCCCGCCCGATGCCATCTACCTGACCTTCACCAGCTACCACGGCGAGAACTGGGGCTGGAACGGCCGCACCTTCGATTGACGCCCGCCCCCCGCCTCGCCCATGCGCTTTCTGGGTTGAAAGTTCGGCGTTGAACGGGGAAAGTTCCCCCATGAACCTTGATCGCTTCTCCTCGTCCTTCGACCAGAACCGGGATCGCATCGTCAGCCAGTGGATGGAACTGCTCGCGTTCCCCAGCATCAGCACCGAGCCCGCTCACCACCGCGACTGCCTCGCCTGCGCCGAATGGCTCGTGCGCCACCTCCACAGCATCGGCTTCGATAACGCGCGCCTCCTGCAAACGCCCGGCAAGCCGGTTGTCTTCGCCGAGCGCCCCGGGCGGCCCGGCAAGCCCGTCGTGCTGTTCTACGGCCACTACGACGTGCAGCCAGTCGACCCCGTCAGCGAATGGCGCACCCCGCCCTTCACCCCCACCCTCCTCGACGGCCGCATGCGCGCGCGTGGCGCCCAGGACAACAAGGGCCAGCACTTCTATGCGCTCAAGGCCCTCGAAACCCTCATCCGTGACGATCGCCTGCAGGCCACCGTCAAAATCATCATCGAAGGCGAGGAAGAGTGCGGCAGCCATGGCATCAGCGCCACCATGACCGAATGGCGCGAACGGTTGCAGGCCGACCTGCTGCTCATCACCGACATCGCCATGGACGGCCCCCGCACCCCCACCATTACCATGGGCCTGCGCGGACTCATCCATCTGACCGCGGAACTGTCCGGCCCCCTCCGCGACCTGCACTCCGGCGCCCACGGCGGGGTCGCCCCGAATCCCGCCCTGGAACTCCCGCGGCTGCTCGCCACCCTGCACGCACGCGACGGCGTCATCGCCGTGCCGGGGTTCTACGACGGCGTGCAGCCGATCAGCCCCGAGGAGAAGGTCCTCGCCCTCTCCATGCCCTTCGATCCCGAGCTCTATCGCCGGCAGACCGGCGTCCCGCCCACCGGCGGCGAGCGTGGGCGCCCGGTCGCCGAACGTCTCGGCCTGCGCCCCTGCATCGACGTCAATGGAATCCACGCCGGCTTCGACGGGCCCGGGGTGAAAACCATCATCCCCGCCAAGGCCCGCGCCAAGCTGACCGCGCGCCTCGCCGCGGGCCAGGATCCCGCCCTGTGCCTGGCCGCCCTCGAGGCCCATCTGCGCCAGCACGCGCCCGAGGGGCTGACACTCACTATCGTCGAGAAAGGCGTGGGCGGGCCCGGGTTCCGCCTGAGCCCGCAATCCGAGTGGATCGCGCGCGCCGCCGCCACGCTGCGCGGCATGTACAACACCGAGCCGACCCGGCGCTGGGAAGGCGCCTCCATCCCCGTCATCGCCGGCCTGGCCCGCGTATCCGGCGCCGAACCCCTGCTGGTCGGGTTCGGGCTCGAAGAGGACAGCATCCACGCCCCCAACGAATCCTTCGCGCTCGAACAATTCCGCAATGGCTACCTCTACGTCGCCAGCCTGCTCGCCGGACTGTGAGCAACACGACGCCGAACGGGCGTGTCCCGCCGCCGCGCACGCCGCCCCTTACGCCTTCAGGCGGCGCAGGCGCAGGGCGTTGACGATCACGGACACCGAGCTGACACTCATGGCCGCGCCTGCCACCATCGGATTCAACAGCCACCCGAAAGCCGGATACAGGACACCCGCCGCCAGCGGAATGCCGATGGCGTTGTAGGCAAAGGCGAATACCAGGTTCTGGCGGATGTTGCGCATCATCGCGCGGCTCAAGCGCACCGTGCGCACAAGGCCCCGCAGATCGCCCTTTACCAACGTCACGCCGGCGCTCTCCATGGCGACGTCCGTGCCCGTGCCCATTGCGATGCCCACGTGAGCGGCCGCCAGCGCCGGTGCGTCGTTGATGCCGTCGCCCGCCATGGCGACGATTCGCCCGCTCTGCCGAAGCGCCATGACGCGCGCATGCTTGCCGGCCGGATCCACCCCCGCCGTCACCTCGCCAATGCCCAGCTGGCGCGCCACGGCCAGCGCCGTGCGCGGGTTGTCGCCGGTCAGCATGATCAGGCTCACCCCCAGCGCCTGGAACGCACGAACCGTCTCGGCGGCATTCGCCTTGATGGGATCGGCGATGGCCAGCACCCCCGCCAGCCGCCCCGCCAGCGCCACGTAGACCACCGTGCGCCCCGCCGTCTCATGCGCCTCCGCCGCCTCGCGCAGGCCATCAAGCCCCGCCACGCCGCGCGCCCCCAGGAACCCCGGCGTCCCCGCCAGAACCTCGACGCCCCCCAGGCGGCCGGACACGCCGCCCCCCGTGACGGAGGCAAAATCCTCCACCGATTCCGCCGCCAGGCCCCGCTCCCGCGCGCCGCTCACGATCGCCGCCGCCAGCGGATGCTCGCTCGGCCCCTCGACGGCGGCCGCCACGCGCAGCACCTCGGAGGCGACGCCTCCCGGCACCACCACCACATCCAGCAACCGCGGCCGCCCTTCCGTCAGCGTGCCGGTCTTGTCAATCACGAGCGTATCCACCTGCTCCATGAGTTCCATCACGTCCGCCCGCCGCACCAGCACGCCAAGCTGCGCACCGCGCCCCATGCCCACCATCACCGACATCGGCGTGGCCAGCCCCAGCGCACAGGGACAGGCGATGATCAACACCGCCACCGCGTTCGCCATCGCATATGCCAGCCGCGGCTCCGGCCCCGCCACCGCCCAAACCGCGAACGTGACGAGCGCCGTGACCAGCACGGCCGGCACAAAGAAGCCCGCCACCTTGTCCGCCACGCCCTGGATCGGCGCTCGGCTGCGCTGGGCCTCCGACACCATGGCCACGATGTGCGCCAGCAGCGTCTCGCGCCCCACTCGCGTGGCTTCCATCACGAAGCTCCCCGTCCCATTCACCGTGCCACCCGTCACCGGCTCGCCCGCTGCCTTTTCAACCGGCATCGCCTCTCCCGTCAGCATGGACTCATCCACGCGGCTGTGCCCCTCGCGCACCACGCCATCCACGGGCACCTTCTCCCCCGGCCGCACGCGCAGCCGATCCCCGGCGCGGACCGCCTCCAGCGGCACGTCCTCGTCCGCCGTGCCAGCGCGCAACCGGCGGGCGGTCGGCGGAACCAAGTTGAGCAGTGCCCGCAGGGCGTGCCCCGTGCGCTGGCGCGCCCGCAGTTCCAGCACCTGCCCCAGCAGCACCAGCACCACGATGACCGCCGCCGACTCGAAATACAGATCCGTCCGTCCGCCATGGCGGGCAAACGCCGGCGGGAACAGCCCGGGCGCCAGCATCGCCAGCGCGCTGAACCCGTACGCAGCCCCAACCCCCAGCGCGATCAGCGTGAACATGTTGAGATGGCGATTCTGGACCGACCGCCAGCCGCGCACGAAGAACGGCCACCCCGCCCACAGCACCACCGGCGTCGTGAGCGCGAACTGCAGCCAGCGCGCCGCATCCCCCGTCGCCCAGGCCGCATGGCGCCATGCCGGGACCACGTGTGCCATCGCCATGACGAAGACGGGCGCCGTCAGCAGGGCGCCAATCCAAAGGCGGCGCGTCATGGACCGCCATTCGCCATCGTCACCGCCACCCGTCGCGGTCACCACCTTGGGCTCCAATGCCATGCCGCATTTTGGGCAATCGCCGGGATGGTCCTGCTCGACCTCCGGGTGCATCGGGCACGTGTAGATGGAGGGCTCGCCCGCTCCCGCGGCGGGCTTGGGGCCTGGCCGTAAGCCGGCGGAGACCGCCGGCTCCAGTTCGGTATGCCGTTGCCGCTGGAGCCCGCGGTCCCCGCGGGGCGGGTCGGCGGGTCGGCTCTTCGCGTCCCCGCCCACCCCCTGCGCCTGGAACTTGTCCCGGCAGTGCGCCGAACAGAAGTAATGGTGGTGCCCATCCCGTTCGATGTGCAACGCTTTGGTCTCGTCCACCTGCATCCCGCATATCGGATCGATTTGCATCGCGTGCCTCCCGGTGCCTGCTGTTCACCCCTGCAAACGCAGCCCCCCGGATTTTCTTACACCGGCCGCCCCGCATTCGTGAAATCCGTGGTTTCCGCCAGCGCTTTTGCGATACTCCCCCCATGAACACCGTGCCGCCGGCGCTGTCTCAAAATCTGGCCACGTTCACGGCCTTTGCCCGCAAACGACTCGGGGACCGGGCCTTGGCCGAGGATGTCGTGCAGGACAGCCTGCTCCGGGCGCTGAAAGCCGACCGCGTGCCCGCGAATCACGATGAGGTCGTGACTTGGTTCTATCGCATCCTGCGCCGGGCCATCATTGACATCTACCGCCGGCGCGACACCCGCCAGCGCGCCTTGGAACGGTTTCGCGCGGAGTTCGATGAATCGCCCTCGCCCGCCGATGAACGGACGCTCTGCCAGTGCTTCCGCCGGCTCCTGCCCGCATGGCCCGCCTCCTATCGTGAGACGCTACAACGTGTCGATCTGGACGGCCAGACTCCGGCCGAAGCCGCCGCCGCCCTCGGGATCAGCCTGAACAACTTGAATGTGAGGCTGCATCGCGCCCGCAAACGTCTGCGGCAGGAACTCGAACGCACCTGCCGCACCTGCAGCAAGCACGGCTGCCTCGATTGCACCTGCAGTTGACCCGCCGCCCACCCACCCACTCCGCCACCCCGCCAGAGCGAGGGGCGTCGCGACACACCCACTGCAACCGCTGACGGTGAACGCCAGGGTTCAAGCGGTGCGCGCGATCAGCCGGGCCCTTTGGCTCGGCATTCCCTCGCCTGAACGATGTCGTCTTCCGTGTTAAACTCGCCATCGCCGGCGGCGGATGAGATCCGAATCCGGCCATCCGGCAGCATCTCGACCCTCAAGGCGCGTCCCCAGAGGTCTAGTCGTGCCTGCTGAATGCCTTGGGGTAAGATGTATGGACCTGACCACCCCGGAACGCCTCGCGGCTCGATGAGGGCGAGGAAGGCGTCATCGGCAGGCGGACGCATACCGCAATCGGCCGTGTATCGCTCCATGGCATGAAGCAACACCGAGACGTGCACGCGGGTCTGCCTGGCATTGTCGAAGTGGCTGACTCCGCGTGAACAGGATGTCAGACACAGAACCGTCACCGCCGCTATGAACAGATATCGCATCGCGTCGTCCCGCCGAGCGCCATGGCGGTGCCTGACAAATCCGTCACCAAGCTCCATTCAACAATATCGGAAAATCGGCTTTTCCGACAGTCTCAACATTCCGGCGATCCGACAGCGGGTCGCTCAACGGGAACAGCTCGTTGCCATCCACACCCGGCGCCGCGGCGGCGACTGGGCCCGGCATTTCGTGCGCGTCCGCGCCATGCAATCCCTCGCCGATCTGGCCGTCCCACCTGGGCTTGCGTAAGCTGCCCGAATTCAGGATGATGCACCGACTGCCCGCAACCGGAGCACACGCGTACCGCATGGCACTGAACGGCCCCACATCGCCCGCCGCCGACGACGCCCCCGCCGAGGAATTCACCGGCACCGTGGAGAACATCCTCTTCCGGTCGGAGGACACGGGCTACACCGTCTGCGCCATCGCCATCCCGAACCGGCCCGAGAAGATCACGATCGTCGGTCATTGCGCGGCCATCTGGCCCGGCGAGCTGCTGCGCACCCGCGGCAAGTGGGTGCGCCACAAGCAGCACGGCATGCAGTTCCAGGCCGACCTCATGGAATGCGTCGTGCCCACCTCCGCCCGCGGCATCGAGCGCTTCCTTGCCAGCGGCATGATCCGCGGCATCGGCAAGGTCATGGCCAAGCGCCTCGTCACCCGCTTCGGCGAGGACACGCTGCGGGTGATCGAAAAAGACTCCGGGCGCCTCGAGGAAGTCGATGGCATCGGCGCCAAGCGCCGCCAGATGATCAAAGAGTCCTGGATCGAGCAGAAGGCCGTGCGCGACATCATGATCTTCCTCCAGGGGCACGGCGTCGGCACCGGGCAGGCCGCGCGCATCTACCGCCAGTACGGGGCCCAGTCCATCGCCATCATCACGGAGAACCCTTACCGGCTCTGCGAGGACGTGTGGGGCGTGGGCTTCAAGTCCGCCGATCGCGTGGCGCTGAGCATGGGCATCCCGTCCCACTCGGCCGTGCGCTCGCGCGCCGGGCTGATCTACGTGTTGCAGACGTTCACCGACGAGGGACACTGCTTCTGCCAGGCGCCCGAATTGATCCTGCAGGCCCAGGCGCTGCTCGAGATCCCCGCCGAGATCCTGCAGGAGGCGCTCAACCACGAAGTGGCCCAGCGCAACCTGGTGCGGGAGGACGCCCGCATCTACCTGCCCTACCTGTACCAGGCCGAAATCGCCATCGCCGACAAGATCGCCGCCCTGCGGCGGACAAGCACCACCTTCCGCCCGATCGTCTCCGAGAAAGCCGTGCCCTGGGCGGAGGAGCAAATCAAGATCACGTTCGACGAACGCCAGGCCGCCGCCCTGCACATGGCGCTGACGGACAAGGTCTCCATCATCACCGGCGGCCCCGGCGTGGGCAAGACCACCATCATCCGCGCGCTGGTGGACATCTACGGCCGGCGCAACCTCAAGGTCTGCCTCGCCGCCCCCACCGGCCGCGCCGCCAAACGCATGGAGGAGGCCACCCGCCACGGCGCCAGCACCATCCACCGGCTCCTCAAGTACAGCCCGCGCACCAACGCCTTCGAACACGGGCCCGGACATGCCGTCGAAGGCGACGTCTTCATCCTCGATGAAGTCTCCATGATCGACGTCCCGCTCATGGCCGCCTTCCTCGGCGCGCTGCCCGACTCCAGCGTCCTCGTGCTCGTGGGCGACATCGACCAGCTCCCCAGCGTCGGCCCCGGCAACGTCCTGCGCGACCTGATCCAGTCGGAGCAGATTCCCTGCGTGAAGCTCGAACACATCTTCCGGCAGGCGCACGGCGGACTGATCGTCCAGAACGCGCACCACATCAACCGCGGCGAGTTCATCGAGACGCCCACCGGCGACGACGAATCGGACTTCTACTTCTTCGAGGCGCGCGAGCCGGAACAGGTCGTCAAGCGCCTGCTGGACCTCGTCACCAAGCACATCCCCGACAAGTTCGGGTTCGATCCGCTGGCCGAAATCCAGGTGCTGACGCCGATGCGCAAGAACGAGCTGGGCGCGGACAACCTGAACGTGCTGCTGCAGGAGGCGCTCAACCCCCACGGCCCCCACGTGTCGCGCTTCGGGCGCATTTACCGTGTGCGCGACCGCGTCATGCAGATCCGCAACAACTACGACAAGGAAACCTTCAACGGCGACGTCGGACTGGTCATGGAGATCGATCCGGACGACCAGAACGTGCTGGTGAATTTCGACGGGCACGAGGTGGTGTACGATTTCGCCGAACTGGACGAGCTCGTGCACGCCTACGCCTGCTCGATCCACAAGTCGCAGGGCAGCGAGTATCCCGCCGTGGTGCTGCTGATCGCGACCCAGCATTTCAAGCTGCTCCAGCGCAACCTGATCTATACGGCCATCACGCGCGGGCGCAAGCTGGTCTGCCTGGTGGGGTCCACGAAAGCGGTGGGCATGGCCATCCGGAACAACGAGATGCGCCTGCGCCGCACCGGGCTGGCCCAGCGGCTGATTGACCGGCTTGGCAGCAGCGGCGGGGCCGGCCAGCGCCGCCTGGAGCCCGTGGACGCGGGCTGATCAGCCCGTGATGTTCTTGTGCGGAAACGCGGCCAGGCGCCCGTCCATCCCCAGGAAGCGCGAGAGCGCGATGTGCGCGTCAGGCGACTCGACGTTGAGCACCAGCAGCTGGCCCGGACGATCCGCAAAGAAGCGCGTCACATCCGCGACGTGAAATTCATAGATGTCCCGCAGCCTCGCCGGGTCATAGGGATTGTCGGGCGACGCGCCGTAGCCCTGGGTCATGACCCGCTGCACCCAGCCCGGCGCCACGTAGGTGGCGCGCGCGAGGTCGCCGGAGGTCGGGGTGGCGCCACGGGAGCCAAACAGCTTGGCGTGGAACCGGAGCATTGAACTCACCCACTGCTCCACGGAATCGCGGACGGTCAGGATGTAGCGCGCATCGGGGTAATGCTCGACCAGGATACGGTAGGCGCCGGGGATGCTGAAGGGAATATCCTGAAACGCCTCGAAGCGGTCCACCTCGCGAAAGAAGGCGTCGCGCCGGCCCGCCACGAAATCATCGAAGAGCGATTCAAAGACGGCTTGCTGGCCAATGCGGTACCCCAGCTTGAGATAGGCCACTTCCAGTGACTTGGTCCCCGTCTTGTTCAGCCCGATGCCAAACAGTTTGGGGCGGGGCGCGCTGTCCAGTTTGTCATCTGCAGCCATTGTCATGACGGCATTCACTCCGCACAGGTGAACGGCACAACCATCAGGGAACACCCTATATTACGCTCGGGGCTCGCCCTTAGTCCACAGGAATTCCGCCCCCGCGTGGCGAGGGAGTGAATCCAGGATTGCAGCGCCACCGAGGACGTTCGCATCGTGGCCTGCGGCCCACGACGGACGGCACGGCGACCGAGCGCTGATCAGCCGCGGGCGCCCAGGATCGCGCTGATGCAGATCAGCACCAGCAGCACCGTCGCGGCCGTGCGCAGACGATCCACCGGCAGGCGGCGCCCCGCCTGCATGCCGAGCATGTGCCCCACCGCCGCCGCGACCAGGAGCGCCACCAGGTGCGTCCACGGCGGCAGGATCCCCATGCCAAAGGTGGCCAGCATCAGGATCACCTGCACCGGTACCTGCGGCAGCGTTATGGCTGAGATCGTGACGCGCAGGGTCTCGGGTGACAGGCGTTGTGCATGCAGCCAGATCACCAGGGGCGGCCCCCCGATGTTGGCCAGGCCCTGCAGCAACCCGGATAAGGCGCCAGCCACCATCGCCCAAGCTCGGGCGAGCACGTCCCGCGGCTGGCTCCGGCGGCGCCAGCGAAACAGTAGCAGGGCCAGAACGATCCCCCCCACCACGCGCCGGATGAACAGGCGATCCGTGGCGGCCAGCTGGTGCATCAGGTAGATGCCCACCGGCAGCATCAGCAGCGCCGTCAGGATCGCCGGCAGCACACGGCGCCAGGGCACATGCGGATGCATCTGACACACCATGAACGTGCGCTGCAACGTGGAGGACAGGATGACCATCATCACGGCCTGCGGCAGCGGACTGTCCGCCACCAGCAGCATCAGGGGCACGGCAAACAGGCTGAAGGCAAACCCCACCGTGGCCTGCATGAAGGCCGAAAACAGCATGACGGCGGATTGAAGCACCACCTCGCTCATCGCCACTCCTTACGTCGCACCCATCGCGGCAGTATCACGACCGCCCCCCCGGCCCCACAAGCAAATTGCCCCGCGCACGCACTTCCCATCCCGCCTCGCATCGACTACCTTCTCAGGCGGAGGAGATGTCGTGAGTGAGTTACTGCTCTGCCTGGTCGCGGTCTGCATGGTGATCTGGATCCTGCTGCTGATGTCTGAGAACAGCCGCCTGAAGCGCGAAGTGGCCGAACTGAAGAGCACGGTCAAGGACCGGCTGGACCAGGCGACCGGCGGCGTGGAAGTGCGCGCGGGCCGTCGCTTGACGCGCTCCGAGGTGGATCGCGCGAGCCGTCCCGCCGGCCGCCAGCGCTGACGCGGCGCGGCGCGGCGGAGCCGCCGGGTCACCCGCGGTGGAATTGCCGGCAACTGACCGCAGCCTGGTCCAGCAGCTGGCGCGTCTGCGAGCTGAAGCTGTATTCCTCTTCGAAGACCACGTCGCGAATGCCCGCATTGATCAGCATCTTCGCGCACAGCAGGCACGGGCTGAGTGTGCAGTAGAGCATGGCTCCGGCCACGGCGATGCCGTGGTAGGCCGCCTGGCTGATCGCGTTCTCCTCGGCGTGGCAGCAGATGCACTCGCCAAGGTCACTGCCGGAAGGCGCATCCCCCGCGCACCGCTGGCAGCCGCCCTCGTTGCAGTTCGTCACCCCGCGCGGCGTCCCGTTGTACCCCGTCGATATGATGCGGCGGTCCTTGACGATCAGGGCCGCCACCTGTCGCCGGCAGCAGTTGGCCCGCCGCGCCACCACGTGCGCGATGTCCATGAAGTACGTGTCCCAATCCGGTCGCGGCGTCACCACAGTGCTCATGGGGCCAGCATGCCGCGAACCTCCCGCATCGTCAACGGCACACTGCGCCCCGTACACGCGCCCGGACCTGCCGCTCCGCGCCAGCGCGGCGGTGGCGGCCGTCCGGCGTCCTGCCTATATCGGGTTCGGATTCAGGGAAGCCCCAGCACATCGGTCACGAGCACGGTATCGGCCAACCCGGTGGCCACGGTCGCGCGCAGACGCAGATAGCGCTGGCGATCCCCAGCCTGCCCCGCCGCCCACACGCGGTGTGCGGCGTTTGGCTTCGCCGGCTCCCAGGCCGTGGCATCCATCAGATTCGTCGTCGTCTCCACGACAATCACGTCCGCCGGATTCACCGCCGCCGCCAGTGGCAATTCCAGCAAGGCCTCATCCGTCTCAGGGTCGACCGCGAAGGTCCCCATCGCTGACGGCGCGCCGGGATCGCTGCCCAGCAAGTACTCAATCCCGTTCGGAATGCCATCGTGGTCCCCGTCCAGCGCGGCGTCGGCAACGCCGGGCCCGTAATTCGTCGCCCAATCCGTGAAGGTCTGGTGGACCACCGCCGACACGGTGACGGTGGACGCCGTGGACTGGCCGTCCGTGGGCGTCACCGCACAGCTGATCGTCTGGCCCGGCGCGGCCACCCCCTGCTCCAGCACATCGGAACGGGCCGCCACCGTCACGTCGCGCCGGGTGAGGCCACCCACCGTCCAACGGTAGCGATACTGAACCAGCCCGTAGTCCGGGTCGTCGAGCGGCGTGAAGTTCCGAATCCGGCAGATGCTGACCGCATGCACCGCCACATTCGTGGCATCCAGGGAGACGGTCACCGGCCACGGGGCCCGGTTCTGCAGGCCCGCCGCAGAGGCGACCACATCGAATGGCGCGAGCACCTTGACCGCGCCGTTCAGCGAGAACTCGAGGTGCCACGTGCCGGTCTGGTCCAGGTTCACGGTCCGGCTCCACCACCACCACGATGACCGATACACGCCGGAGAATGCCGTGGGCCCCTGGGTGACCTCCGCCGTGCCGCTCGGCCGCAGAACGCGGAAGCTGTAGGTCAGGCCGGGCGTCATGTTCATCAGGCTGATCCAGAAGTACAGGGTCCGCGTGCCACTCAGCAGCATCCCGTCGTGGGTGGTGTCGGTCGGCGGCCCCCCCCAGCCGGACAGGCTGTTGGTGGTGAGGGTGAAGTCGCGCAGGTACGGCGTGGCATCCAGCGGGTCCTGATGCACCCAGAGGCTCTGACCGGTCCGGCAGTCTCCGACGAAGGGCTCCACGGCCTGGCCATTCACGCGCGTTTCAAAGTGCAGGTGCGGCCCCGTGCTGATGCCGCTGCTGCCCATCAGCCCGAGCTGGTGCCCCGCCCGCACCACCTCGCCGGTACTCACCGCGACACTATCTTTGCGCAGATGCCAGTACCACGACTGATGCCCGCCGCCATGGTCGAGGATCACGTAGTTCGCCGGCTGGTTGGCCCACGTCGTGTTGCGGTCGAATTCGCCGTCGTGGCACGCGATGACGGTCCCATCGAGCGCGGCGAAGACCGGCACGCCGCCATCCTGAAACGCGAATGTGATGTAGTCGGTGTCGAGGCCGCTGTGCCCATCGTAGGAACGGGTGCCGCAGAAGGGATCCCGCACGCCCCCGCCGGGATCCCGGTCCGTGGTGTTGACGAGAAACACGTCCTCGCCCACGTTGCCGCCCAGGGGATAGAACGGGTAGCGCAGAATTGACGCCCCATCGCGCCGGCGCGGCACGTCCACGGCCGACGGAGCGGGCGCCGCGTCCGGCGAGGTGCAGGTCCACGGTGCGGGCGGGGTCGCCTGGAGTTCGCCGCCGCCGGAGGCATCGCGGGCATCCGCCGGCGCGGCGAGCCCGCCCTGGAGGCCCGACAGGAGGCAGACGATCGCGAACATTCCGCAACGCAGGCGCCCGTGCATGGCGCAGAGTATGGGCCAGGGGCTGACGGTCAGTCAATGAGGCACGCGGATCACTCGCCCTGCGCAGGCGGCTCGGCCGGGGCGCCCCGCCGTCCCGCCGCGCACGTGCGGTTCACGCCCCCTCGCGCCCGGGAGGCGACGAGTCGGAGCCGCGCACGATCGAGGCAAACACGCCAAGCACACACAGGGCGGCGAACCCGGCAAAGGCCAGCCGGACGCTGTGCAGCACCGCCGCATGCGCCGACGGACTGAGCGGCACGCGCCCGACGCACACCGCCAGGATCACCATGACCACGCCCATGCTGAGCATCTGCCCCACGACGCGCATCGTCGAGAGAATGCCCGAGGCCGCGCCATAGTGGGAGCGCGGCACCGCGCTCATCACGGCATTCGTGTTGGGCGACGAGAAGAGGCCGAAGCCGAGGCCCAGCACGGCCAGCCCGCCCACGACATAGCCGAGGCTGGTGCCCTCCTCCAGGAAACAGAAGACCAGCAAGCCCAGCGCCGAGAAGGCCATGCCGGTGGATGCCAGCTTGCGCGGCTCGATCCGGTCCGACAGCCGGCCCGCGATCGGCGAGAAGACCGCCATGACGATGGGCTGCGCCACCAGCACGAGCCCGGCCTGCGACGGCGTCAGATCCTTGACGTACTGCAGGTACAGGCTCAGCAGGAACGAGACGGCGGCGGTGGCGGAGTAGTTCACCAGCGCGGCCGCATTGGCGAAGGCAAACACCCGATTGCCGCGGAGGGCGGCGACGTCGAAAATCGGGCTGGCGCACCGTGACTCCCAGCGCACGAACGCCGCCAGGCACAAGACTCCCACCCCGCTCAGCGCCACGCCCTCCAGGTGGGGCAGCCACGAGAGCCCGCCCATGAAGGCGAGCAGGGCCAGCGCGTAGTTCACCGAGCCCCAGATGTCCAGCCGCGCACCCGGAGCACCCGCCGCATCGCGCGGCACCTTCCAGGCCGTCAGGGCCGTGGCGATCACGCCGGCGGCAATATTGATGATGAAGATCCAGCGCCATCCCAGCCCTTGCGCGATCAGGCCGCCCAGAAACGGACCGAGGGAAAGTCCGCTGTACACGGCCGCCACGTTCCAGCCCAGGGCGCGCCCGCGCCCCGCCGGGGGCACAACGGACACGAGGATGGCCATGCCCGAAGCGAAGCCCATGGCCGAACCCGCGCCATGCACAATGCGGCCCGCAATCAGCCACGGCGCGCTCGGCGCCACCGCGGAGAGCAGCGACCCCGCCGTGTACACCACCATGCCCCAGAGAAACACCTGGCGCCGCCCGCGTATGTCGCCCAACCGGCCGCTGGGCAGCAGAAACACGGCCGTGGAGAGACTGTAGGCCGTGACCACCCAGCCGAGCACCACCGCGTTGATCGTGAACTCGCGCCCAATGGGCGGCAACGCCACGTTCAATGCGGACCCCATGAAGGGCGCCAGAAAGGAGGACAGGATCACCACCGCGATGGTGGCCGCCGCCGGATGTGGAGCCGCGCGACTCGATGGATGCACCTCGGTCATGTGGGCCGAAGTATGCATGATCAGCCCCGGACGACAAGCGGGATCCCGGCGAGCCGGCCCTCCACACGACGCCCTCCTTCGTGGTATGGATTCGCGGCCGCTTTGTGTATCATGCGGCCCGTGACTTCAGCCCTTTGCTCAGAGAGGTGGATCTAAACTATGGCCAAGACACGTAAGAAACGCTCCTCGGAATCGCCCTTGGACCGCCCCACCCACGCGGCCCTTAACCTCGAAGCCCCCGCCGCCGTGGGCCCCAATACCCCCGGCCAGGAAGCCACCTGGACCGCCCCCGACGTCCCGGATTGGATTTCGAATCCGCCCAGCCCGGGCCCCGGCATCCAGGACCAGCCCGTCCCCGCCACACCCGCTGATATTCCCACCCGCCCGTTCCTGTTCGAAGTTGCCTGGGAAGTCTGCTGGCAGCTCGGCGGCATCTATACCGTCCTGCGCAGCAAGGTGCCGCAAATGACGCGCACGTGGGACGACCGCTACTGCCTGCTGGGGCCCTATAATGGCAACACGGCGTCCGTCGAGCTGGAACCGCTGCCCCTGCCGGACACACCCGTCGGCTATGCCGTCCAGAAGATGCGCGACATGGGCGTCGAGGTGCACTATGGCCGCTGGCTCGTCACCGGCAAACCGCAGTGCGTGCTGTTTGACATCGGCAGCGCCTGGTCGCGCCTGGCCGAATTCAAATACTTCATGTGGGTCGATCACCAGATCGCCTGCCCAGACGGCGACACCGAAGTGAACAACGTGGTCGTGCTCGGCTTCTTGGTCAGCATGTACCTGCAGCATGTCTGCAATGCCCCCCGCGCCACCCTGCCGGTCCTTGCACACTACCACGAGTGGATGGGCGGCCTCGCCGTGCTGCGCGTCCGGCATCTCGGCCTGCCCGTGGCCCAGGTCTTCACCACCCACGCCACGCTGCTCGGCCGCTACCTCTGCACCGACAACGAGGACTTCTACGCCAAGCTGCCCTGGATCAATCCCGACCAGGCGGCCGGGCACTACAACATCTACGCCCGCTACTGCATCGAACGCGGTGCGGCCCACGGCGCGGACGTGTTCACGACGGTCTCCGACATCACCGGCATCGAGGCCGAGAAACTGCTCGGCCGCAAGCCCGACGTGCTGACGCCCAACGGCCTGAACATCCAGAAGTTCGCCGCCCTGCACGAGTTCCAGAACCTGCACAAGGAGTACAAGCAGGAGATCCACCGCTTCGTGTCCGGCCACTTCTTCCCGAGCTATCACTTCGATCTCGATCACACCATCTACCTGTTCACCTCGGGCCGCTACGAGTACAACAACAAGGGCTACAACCTTTTCATCGAGAGCCTCGCCCGCCTCAACCACTGGCTCAAGGCCGGCAACGTTCCCGTCACCGTCGTGGCCTTTCTCATCACGCGCGCCCCCTGCCGCAGCATCAACGTGGACGTGTTGAAGAACCAGTCCATGTACAGCGAACTCGAGCAGGCCTGCCGCGAAGTGAAGGAGGGGCTCTACGAGAACCTCGTCAACACGGTCAGCGAGGGGCGCGTGCCGGACGGTCGCGAGTTGCTGACCGAGGACATGCTCACCAAGATCAAGCGCTCCATGCACGCCTGGCGCACGCGGCGGCAGCCCATCATCGTCACGCACGACCTGCTGGACGATGCCGGCGATCCCGTCCTCAGGCAGGTGCGCACCTGCGGTCTGCTCAATGCCAAGGACGATCCCGTGAAGATCGTCTTCCATCCGGACTTCCTGAGTGCCACCAGCCCGCTCATCGGCTTGGACTACGACCAGTTCGTGCGCGGCTGCCACCTGGGCGTGTTTCCCAGCTACTACGAGCCGTGGGGCTACACGCCCATGGAAGCCGTTGCCAGCGGCACCCCGGCGATCACCAGCGATCTCGCCGGCTTCGGGTCCTACGTGACCAAGAGCATCGAAGACCCCGCCGGAAACGGGCTCTTCATTGTCGGGCGGCGCCACGCCAGCTTCGACCAGGCGGCGCATCAGCTCACGGAGATCCTCTACAACTTTGCCACGAAGGACCGCCGCGCCCGCATCGAACTGCGCAACCGCACCGAGCGACTCTCCGAACACTTCGACTGGTCGCGCCTGATCGGCCACTACGCGGAGGCGCACCGCCTCGCCCTGAGCCGACGCACGCAGGCACGGTGAGCACAGCCTGCCGGGCAGGCGGGCGATTGGCGGTCCCGGCGGACGCAACGCGCCGAACGACGTCACGCCCACGCGGGCGCATCCGGCCAGAGCACGCGCTCCGCACAGCGCGCGTGCATGGCGTTTTCCGCCACGGCCCCCGGATGGTTGAAATGCCCCGCCGTGAGCGCCAGCAACTCCGTCGGGCCCGCAAGGGCATTGCAGACGGCGAACTGCCCGGGGGGCGGCACGGCGGGATCAAACCGCGCCGGGACGGCCAGCATCGGGATGCGTATGCGGCGCGCGGCGGACGCCGCGTCAAAATACGCCAGCACCTCCCGGGCCGCCGGATGGTCCTGCACGTGCCGCCGGACGCATTCGCCACTGCCCACGCAAGGCATCGTGAGCCGCAGCGGATGGTGGCCGAAGGTGGGAACCACCAGGTGGCCGCGGCGGTAGCGTGGCTCCCACGGGAGCGCCAGCGCGCCCAGCCCGCCGCCAAAACTTTCCCCGGAGTAGAGCATGCGCCCACGCGTGGCGGGCACGAGGTCCTCGAGCGCGCGGGCCGCGCTCCAGAGCGCCGCCACGCAATGGCGCAGGATGTAGGTGTCGCGCCGGGCGATGCCGTGCACCACGTGCCGCTCGTAGCCATCGGGGATCCCGGGATCGGCAGACAGCGAAAACCCCGGCGCGCACACGAACAGGAATGCCGCCGCCCGGCGCGGATACTCCGGGCTCAGCCGCGGCGCATAACCGTGCCCAACGATGGCGCCAACCGCCACCGGGCGGTCGCGCGGCTCCACCAGCCAGGCGCCCACGCGCACGCCGTCGAGCGTCTGAAAACGCAGCACGCGCAGGCGATGCTCCTCACTCGCCGACTCGCGCTCCTCGACGTCCAGCCCCAGCGGGTGCGCCATGGTCGCGGCATACGTCTCGCGCCAGAAGGCATCAAAATCCGCGGGCTCGGGCGGCGGCTGAATCGCCCGCAGGGCCTCTTCGGAATAGCCGTAGCTCGGATCGAACGCAAAAGGGTGTTGCATGATGGCGGGGTATGGTAGCGGCTGCCATCGCGCGGGGGAAGCGGCATCATGCGTCCGCCGCATGCAGGGATTGCGTCTCGGCGTGTAAGGAGTAGCATGCTGGGTGTCTATTGAAGGAGGAGCCATGCCACGCCAACCCATCGGGATCGACGACCTCACGGTCCACTCGCACCAGCTCTGGAACCAGCAGTGGCTGCTCCTGACCGGCGGCGACTTCGCCGCCGGCCGGTACAACACCATGACCGTCTCCTGGGGCAGTCTGGGGACGATCTGGAACAAGCCCTTCGCCCAGGTCGTCGTGCGCCCCAGCCGTTACACACGCGAGTTCCTGGAGCAGTTCCCGACGTTCACGCTGTCCGCCTTCCCCTCCCAGCATCGCGAGGCCCTCAAACTGCTCGGCACCAAGTCCGGCCGTGACGGCGATAAGATCGCCGAATCCGGACTCACGCCCTGCGCGTCCCAATCCGTCGCGGCACCCTCCTTCGAAGAAGCCAGCCTCGTGATCGAGTGCCGCAAGATGTACTGGCAGGATATGGACGCCACCCATTTCATCGATCCTGCCATCGCCACCAATTACCCGCGCAACGACTACCACCGCATCTACTGGGGCGAGATCCTGGCCGTCAGCGGAACCAACGACTACCGCCCCTGAGCCGGCATGGCCCCCCCGAGCGCGCCACGCGCTCACGGCACCGGAAACTCACAGACAACCATGGTCCCGCCCCCGTCATGGGGACTGATGCACAGCCGCCCGGCGATCGCATCGGCCCGGTAGCGCATGATCGTAAGCCCCATGCCGGCGCCCCCGCCGCCGCTCGCGGGCATGCCGGACCCATCGTCGCGGATGGACAATCGCCCGCGCGTTCTGCCCGCCGACAGATTCACCTCGATGCGCGACGCCCGGCCGTGCCGCACCGCATTGCACACACTCTCCCGTGCGATTCCGTGCAGGTGACTGGCCACCTCATCCCGCCACGGAATCCGGTGCACTCGTGAACGGCAGCGGCAGACCACGGCATATCGCCAGGCGGTGTCCGTGCACAGCTGTCGCAGCGCCCCGGGGAGTTCGTCCTGGGTCACATTCAGGCAGGCCGTGCGCTGCAGCATCGCGCGCAAGTGCCCGAGTGCCCCGGAGAGGCACGACTCAATGCGCGCCACGTCCGAGACGTCCTTGAGCCCCCGGTGCCGGAACCGTCGCTCCAGCATGCGGACCAGCAGCGCCGCACCCGACAGTTCCTGGGCCACCGAATCGTGCAGCTCCCGACTGATGCGATGTCGTTCGCACAGGACGGCCTGCGCCACGCGCGCCTCCACGCCATCCCCACCCCGCCCTCCCGCGCGCCTCGCCTCGCCTGCGGCGCGCCGATGGATCGAACGCTTCTGTTTCGTCTGCATGGCCCTACTCCTGCCCGATGGCTGGACATAAACCGAAGCCAGCGTATCCGGGCGCTTGTATTTCCGTGGGCGCCATGTTACCTGAGATAGACGGACATCATGAGTCCGTCTGCTCTCAGGCATCACCATTCGTGACGGACACTCTGTGTCCGCCTACACCGTTCAAGGGGGAGGACGCGACGACATGGAACGCAGCAAATCCCAATTTTCCCGGCTGATGGAACTGGATCGTCGCATCCGCGCCGGGGAATACCCCAATTGCCTGACGTTTGCCCGGAAGTGGGAGGTTTCCCAGAAGACCGTGCAGCGCGACGTCGATTTCCTGCGCGACCAGCTCGACGCCCCTGTGGTCTACGACAAGGCGAAAAAGGGATTCTGTTACACAAATCGCAACTGGTTCCTGCCGTCCCTGAGCCTGGGCGAAGGCGATCTATTTGATCTCCTGGTGGCCAGCCGGGCCCTTGACCAGTACCGCGGCACGCCCGTCGCCAAGCAGTTGGGCCGGATTTTTGCGCGGCTATCCGAACTGATGCCGGAGCAAGTCACGGTGCGCCCCGAACTGGTCTACTCCCAGTTCAGCTTCACCAGCCCGCCGGCCCGGCCGGTCGACGAGGCAATCTGGGTGTCCGTCGTGCGGGGCCTGCAATACCGGCTGAAGCTGCGCATGCGGTACCGGACGATCCGTGCGCCGGAGTCCAGGGAGCGCGAGCTGTCTCCTTTTCATATCGCGAACCTCCAGGGCGACTGGTACGTCTTCGGCTGGGACAGCCTGCGGGAAAGCGTCCGTCAGTTCGCCATGTCGCGCATCCAATCCTGCACGGTAACGACCACGCCTTTTGATGTCCCGGTGGATTTCGATCCCCAAAAACTGCTCGCCCACACGTTCTCGCGCTTCTCCATGGGCCCCACCAACCACAAGGTGAAGCTGCTCTTCGACGCCGAGGTCGCCGAGTCCGTCCTCGACCGACAATGGCATGCGGACCAGCAGTTGCGCATCCGCAAGGATGGACGCATTCAGATCACCTTTCATCTCGCCGGCTTGTGGGAGGTGTATCGCTGGGTCCTCGCCTGGGGGCGCCACGTCCGCGTTCTCGCGCCGGCAGAGCTTCAAGGCATGGTCGCGCGCGAGATCCGTGCCATGCACCGGCAACTGCGCTGAACGCCCCGCGCCATCACGCCGCCGCCATCGCCACCTGCGTGATCCGGTCCTCTGGCCGCCGGGCCGCTCGTCACCGCGCTTGCCGCCTTGGCCATGGTCTGTCATGCTCCGCCCCCTATGGCTGACCGTCGCACACCGCTGCGCAAAACGCCCGTCGAGATCCTTGGCGATCTCATGGACGGTCACCGGGAGGCCCTGATCAGCGGCGTCGAAACGGGCAAGAAATACCTGCTCAACTTCGCGGAGCGCAACGAGTCGCTCCCCAACGCCGTTAAGTTCTTTCTCCACGATCTGCTCGTCGAAGACGCCTATGCGACCGACGACCTCGGGACGTGCCGCGCGGCGGTGGCCTCGGCCACGGCCTACCTGCCGGCCGCACAGGCCGACATGCTCCAGCGCTTTCGCGAATACAGCCCGTCAATCCGTATGTTCGAACGGGGCATCGCCCTTGCCATGGATGAGGGGGAGCTCGAACAGGCGCTGGCTCTCTGCGAGCAGGCCATGGCCCTCGGCATGGGGCCAGCCTACGCGGCCAAGCGCGCGTCCATTGAGCGGATGCTGTAGCACACAGCCTGCCTGGTCTGGCAAACGGCCACCACCATCCACCCTCGACGCGCCAGCAGCGTCGCTCACGGGCGCCGCGCCACCGCGGGCGACCGATCGGGGTGGGCTCGGACCCTGGCCTCAACCAGCACGATCAACTTGGGGGCGATCTGGTCCAACGGCAGGATGAAATCCACATGGCCGGTCTGAATCGACGTCAGCGGCATGCTGAAATCCTGCGCAGACGGGTGGACGCGCGTACGAGGACACCTTGATTCTACGCCCCGGTCGTGCCATCGTGTCCGCTCCGTGTGACACGCACGAGCAGGCCCGGATGCGCTCCATACTGAGCAGGCATGGCCGAACAGGTATACCTATGATGATGCTGACGCGTTGCTCTCCCCCCCTCCTCGCCCTTGCCGCGGTATGCGCGTTCGGCGCACGGGCGGCGATCGCCGCCGTTGATTCTCCGCGCCTGACCACGGACCGGTGGCCGTCGATGTATACCATCGAAGACTTCGCACAGGACATCGTGCGGCTGGAAAACGCCAGGACCGGCGAAGAGAAACTGATCGCGCTCTTCACGTGGAATCATCGCGTCATGCGGCATGGGTATGGCTACAGCGAAGGGCCGACACGGAAGGCGATCCTGGATAGCTTCGCGCTCGCCACGACCGATCGGTACCGCTACGACGTCATCGATCCCGTCAAGATTCTGCACGTCTATGGCGAAGGCTGGTGCGATACGCGCTCGCGCCTGTTCAATGCGCTCTGCAACGGCGCGGGCCTGAAGGCCGAGACGATTAGCATCTTCGACCCCAAGGTGCGGGTCTGGTATCGCGACCGCGACGGCGTCGAACGCTGGCACCTCGTGGATCCGTTCCGGTCATGGTACGTCTACACGCGCGACGGGTCCCACATCGCGAGCTACGAAGAGATCGTGGCGGATCCGACCCTGCTGACAAGCCCGCGCAAAACCTCGCAGCCGTTTGCGTACTGGACGAACACGTCCGGCTTCGCGGTCGCACAGGACCCCACCTCCCTGTTCATGCCGGACGGGTCCATCTACCCGATGCTGCCGCACACGTCGTTCAAGCTGCTGCCGCACGACTACCACAGTATGGACGTGCCGCTGCGCAAGGGAACCCGTCTTCAACTCAAGTGGAGCGCGGCGGGCAAGTATTACGGGTTCTACGAAGACCTCGGCGAGGCGCATCGCTGCCCCAACGGGCCGCACAGCCATCGTTTCGACGGACCGGGCACGGAGCACACCACGTTCGCCAGCGGCAAGGAGACGGTGATCGACCCCGCCAACTGGCCCTACGTTAAGAGTTACTACAAGCCCTGCGACAACACGAACTGCCCGTTCTACAACCTGCCGGTGAAATGGTACGGCAATGGACAGCTCACCTACACGCCCAACCTCGACCGGCTGGAGAACTTCCGCGACGGCCTCTACTCGTGGGGCTCGTACCGCAATCTGACCGTCGGCAACAACCCGGGCGGCGAGCCACGGGTACGCCCGTCGCGCCCCCAGGCAGACGCCTGGCTGACGTTCCGCGTGGATTCGCCCTACGTCATGGTGGACGCCAACATCGACGCGCAATTCCGGCTGGGGAACACCAGCGACGCCTGCACCGTCAGCCTGTCGACCGACAGGGGGGACACCTGGCGGGAAGTCTGGCGCAGCACGGGAAGCGGCGCGCAACGGGCGAACATCAACATCGGGCAGCACCCGTGGAAGGCTGACGCCACGTCTGCCGTGGGCCAGTACACGTACCTCGTGCGGATCCAGATGACGGCAACTGACCCCTCGCAGACCGGCCTTGACGCGCTGCAGCTCTCGAATGATCTCGAACTGAACATGTTCACGCTGCCGATGCTCCAGCCCGGCAGGAATCGGATCCGGTACGCCGCCCATCGCACTGAACCGGGCGATGCCATGCGCGTCACCTTCTGCTGGGATGACCGGGATGGGAAAGCGCGCCAGGACGTGCGTGTCTTCCCGGGCCTGACAGCCGACTACACCATCCGGACCGCGGCGCAGTCGCCTGACGACATTACGATGCGCTGGCTCATGCTGGAGAATCCGGCTCCGGGACAACCGACCGAGTGAAGGGCGCACGATGACTCCAACCAAGGCGGCTTCGAAAACATGGTTTTCACAGGAAGCGCATTGGATCTGGAGGCGCGGAGGCGATCGGCGGGCTTACCACGAATACGTCCGATTTAGGCGCGTCTTCACGCTCTCGCCAGGCGAGGCCGAACGTGCCCGGGAGCATGGTCCCGCCGCGCTGCACATCACCGCCGACGCGCTCTATCAACTCTGGCTGAACGGTCACATGGTCGGGCATGGACCAGCCAAGTCCGCCGAAGGGCGACGGTCGGTGGACACTTATGCAGTGGCCACCCTGTTGCGTGCCGGGGAAAACGCCATCGAGGTGCTGGTGCTCAGCAGCGGCGTGGGGACCATGACCTACTGCCCCGGCGATGCCGGCCTGATCTTTGAACTGGACCTCGGCAAACGCCGGATTGCCAGCAATGCCGCCACCCAGGCGCAGGTCGATCCCCAGCGCCGGAAGCCCACCGTGCGGCGGTGGATGCTGCCCTGCCTCGAGGATGTCGACGGCGCCGCCCGACCCGCCCGCTGGACGGCAGCCGAGGTCGTGTCGAGCACGGCCATGCTCTATGCGCGACGCGTGCCGCTCCCCAGTCGCGAAGCGCTGCATCCCCAGCGCCTGGTGGCCGCCGAGATGGTGCAGCTTCCCAATTTCTCCATCTCGTTCCGCTCCAAACCGTATCTGACCCACGGAGAGACAAGGCTCCGAAACAACACCTACATTCCGAATGCCGTCCTGGTCACCGACCTGGTCTCGCCAATCGCCCAGGACCTCGTGCTGACCCCCACCATGGGCGCCGTGACGTGGGTCTTCCGCGGCCGCGAGGTGATCGCCGGCGGCTCGTGGATGCCGTGGCAAGCCATGGGCGATGCACCGCCGACGCTGCGACTGCGCAAGGGCAAGAACCGGCTCGTCGGCATTTGCACCCGCAGCCATCATGAGGACATCAACCTTTGCGGCTTCGTGCGGCAACCCATCCTCGCCGTCAACCCCGCCGGCGCCGGTATGTTCCAAGTCGTGCCGGCCGATGCCGACCTGGTGGCCACGGTGCAGCGCGGACGGGGACTGGCCGCGGCGGGTGCGAACGCCTGGCCCACCGCTCTCCCCTCCATGGATCCCGCGGATTCCATGCGGGAGGGCAACGCGCATGACCGCGTGGTGGGCGCACGCGTCCGGCATGCCGTGCCCATGCCCTGGGGCGAGTCGATGGTCCTGCCCCCCGCGCGTGGCGACGACGCGTCCCGGGTGATCCTGGATCTCGGCGTGCTGCACAGCGGCTGGGTGAGCGTCGAGGCAACGGGACGGCGCGGGAGCCGCCTCATCATCTCCTGCTTCGAGGCCCTGGCGGAGGGGCCGCCGCGGCGGGTTCAGTGGCCGGCCGGCTGCAACAACGCGCTGACCGTGCACCTTCGCGATGGCGTGCAGCGCTTCGAGAGCTTCCTGCACTACGGCGCGCGCTTCTTGGCCGTGCACCACACCGGCGAACACCCCGTCCGGATAACGGACTTGCGGCTCGTCACCGCCAACTGTGGCAGTCATCGCCGCGGCCATTTCCACTGCCCGGATGAACTGCTGAACCGCATCTATTCCATCTGCGTGCAGAGCGCAATCTCCGCCACGGACGACACGTTCACCGATTGCCCGACGTTCGAGCAGGTGAATTGGAACTACGATAACCGCATGACCGCCCTCTGCGATCGGCTGAGCTGCGCGAACACCGCCGTCAGCCGCAACAGCATCGAACTGCTGGCCGAGGATCCACGCATGCCCGGGCTCGTGCGCAGCCAATACCCCAGCACCTGGGACAGCCGCATCCCCCTGTGGAGTTTTCACTGGATCCAGTACGTGTGGGATCACTACTGGGCGACCGGCGACCGCGCCTTTGCCCACCAGCTGCTGCCACGCGTGACCGCCGGGATTGAAGAGGCCCTCTCGAAGATCAATGCACTGGGGCTCATGGCGTGGGATGGCGGCGAGGAGGTCTGGCACTTCGTCGATTGGGCACACGGGCGCGACGACAAGCACGCCATCTGCACGGCCGAGCAGGCGGCACTGGCCGGGGCGCTGCAGGCGGCAGAGAAACTGGCGACGGTGGCCGGCGCGCCACAGGCCCTGTCCGCCCGCTGGCGCCAGGCCCGCCGGTCGCTCGCGACCGCGACGCGCCGACACCTCTGGGATCCGGTCCGCGCGGCGTACGTCGACAGCCTGCACGCGGATGGCACACGCTCCACGGTGGCGTCCCAGGTCAGCAACGCCGCCATGGCCATTTACGGCCTCGGGTCTCCCGCCTGGTCGCGGCGCCTGGCACGCGCACTGGCCGATGAAACCACCGCCCTTCTGCCATGCGGCAGCCCCTGCGGGTTGTACTACATCATGGAGTTGCTCGACGCCCACGACCAACGCGAGGCGCTGTGGCGCATTATCCGGCGCCGCTGGGGCGATATGGTGCGTGCCGGCGACACCACCACGTGGGAAGTCTTCGCCGAGTTCGGACATGCGGGCTTCCCCACCCGCAGCCGCTGCCACCCGTTTTCCTCCTACGTGGTCAAATACATCGTGAAAGATTTGCTGGGCATCGACGCACGGGCGCCCGCGTTCGCCCGCGTGCACATTCGCCCTTGCCCGCCACCCGAACTGAAGTCCGCATCGGGCGCCATTCCGACCCCGCACGGTCTGATGCGAGTCTCCTGGACGCGGGACCATGGCCGCCTGCTCCTGCGCCACGAACTGCCCGCCGGCATCCGCCTGTCCACATCCAGCCGGTGACGTACGCAGGCCGGGTGTTCAGGAACCCGGGCAGCCGGGAACCCGCGTCGCGTACGGACTGCCCGCCGACGGCCCGCACGGTGGCGCTGATACCATCCTGGGTCCAGCCTGCTTTCCTCTTGCCGCCCCCCCCTGGCGGGCGTAGGGTTTTTCTTCATGGAAAATCTTCGGCTCGGCATCATCGGGTGCGGCTGGGTCCGCCCCGCCCACATGTCCGGCATCTTTGATGAAACGCCCGACATCGAGGTGGTCGCAGCGTGCGATCCCCATCCGCCGGCGCTGGCCGCCTTCAGCAGCCGCTACCGCGTGCCGCACGCCTACGCCGATCCCGCCCAACTGCTGGCCCATCCCGGGCTCGACGCCGTCAGCATCGCGGTCAAGCCGGAGCCCGAAAAAGTGCGCCTGGCCATTCGCGCACTGGAGCGCGGGCTGCACGTGCTCGCGGAGAAGCCCATGGCCCTGACCATACCCGAAGCGGAGTCCATGGCGGCCGCAGCGCGCCGGTCGGGCCGCGTCCTGCAGATCGGGTTCAACCGGCGCTTCGAGCCCGTCTACCAGGCCGCCCACGCACTGCTCCACGATCGCGACACGTTCGGCACGCTGGTGACGTGTCACGCCAGTTATGCAGGCGCGCAAAATGAGTTTCCCTACGTCACCTTCATGGCGCAGAATCCGCACACCTTTGACGGGCTGCAGTACTTGGCCGGGCCCGTCCGCTGCATCCGCTCCGTCGTCCACCGGCAGATGAATCCCGCACGATTTGATAGCATCCAGGACAAGCTCGGGCATCCCTCCGAGCGGGAGTACAACCGCACCGAGCCCGGACTGGTCGGCATCAGCGTCGCCTCCACGCTTTCCTTCGCGTCCGGCGCCGTGGGCACCTTTGCGCTGAGCACGGCCGCGCCGGCGGGACGGCTCACCGGAGACCGCGCCGAGTTTCTCGGCACGCGCGGCACCGCCCTCGTCATCGAAGGCATGGACCGCGCCGTGATCATCCGCCCCGGCGGCGCCGAGGACATCCTGTCTTCCTCCTCCTGGTCGCGCAAGGCATCGTCGTTCGGGCTGGAATACCGGCATTTCGTGGAATGGATTCGCACGGGACGCCCCACGCGCATCACGCTGGCCGACGGTCTGCGCTCCGTCTATCTCTACGACGCGTTTCTGCGTTCGTTGCGGACGGACGCGCCGTGCGACGTGCCGCAGGTGACGGAGGCGGCTTCGTAATGCGCACCGGCTTCTCCTGCTGGCAGCTTGATCCCCTGCGCGTCGTGGCACAAGTCGGCGCCGCCGCACAGGCGCTGGAGTTGCTCGTGCCCGCCGACGGCAAGGCGACCGCGCAGCGCTGGCGCGATGAACTCGTCGTGGCCCGCGGCATCGAACCCATTCTCACCATCCTGTGCCTGCCCGACCGCGTGGCCTTCGATAGCGAACGCGCGCCCCTGCCATGGCCCGACGGCCTGCCTTTTGTTGACGTGCTCGGCGTCCGGCGCCTGCGCGTTGTCGGCGTCCCCGGCCAGGATTCGCCCGACGCCTTTGCGGCGCGTGTCATCCGGCAACTGCGCGGCCTGATTCCGGACGTGAACGCGCGCGGCCTGACGCTGAACTACGAAAACCACGGCGAGGCCACCGCCACGGTGACGCGTATTCTCGATGGCATCGGCACACCTCCCCTTTTCGCCCTGCTCGATCCGCTCAACGCCTACCTTGCAGGCGAAGCACCGGAGGCCGTCATCGCCACCCTTCTGGAAAGGCGAGGCTACATCCACGTCAAGGACGTCACGGCGGGAGCCGACGGGCGCCCGTCGCCGACCTGCTGTCCCGTGGGTGAAGGGGTGGCGGACTGGGCCGCCCTGCTCCCACGGTTGCGCGCGCGCGGCGATGACTTCCTCGCCGTCTTCGAACTTCCCGGATGCGGCGATGACGGCTATGCGGGCTATCCGCGCAGCCTGGCGGCCTTTCGCGCCCTGACGGCTTGAAACCACGGACCGGGCGCGAGGCCGGTCCTCATGAAGGCCTGGCCCCATTCTTGGCCGCCGCGTCCCCGCCTCACCGACCGCAGCAGGCATGAATGGTCGCCACCAGGACTTCCGCCGCTTCGCTCTTGGAGACGTACGCGGCCGCTCCGGCGTGTCGCATCTCTTCCTCCCGATGCGGTTCGGCATACATGGACAGGCCAATCACCACCACCGCCGGATACTCCGAATGAATGACGCGCGTGGCATCAATGCCGTTCATATTCGGCATGCTGACATCCATCAGCACGACTTCCGGACGCAGCGACCGTACCACCTGTATGGCCGCTTCCCCATCCGACGCCTCCCCAACCACTTCAATGGCGGGGTCCCGTGCAAGATAATCCATCAAGCCCTGCCGCAAAATCATGTGATCATCCACCAGCAACACCCGGATCTTGCCGCCGACAACGGGCGCGCCCTCCTCGCCCGCCGGTCGACCGCCGGGATCCCGGACTGGCGCCGTCCGGCCATCCGGCGATCCCGAAGCGAAGGCCGCGCGGGGAGCGGTCATCGGGGCGGTCAGCGTCACGCGACACCCGGCCCCGGGCGCACTGTCCACCGTCATGCGGCCCCCGAGTGCTTCGAAACGCTCGCGCACCGCCAACTGACCGAAGCCGAGTTCGAGATCCTCCGGATGCCCCTGTTCGAGCGGTGCGTACCCCCGCCCACGGTCCCCCACCACCACCTGCACCTGGTCATCCTGCAGCACCGTGATGGTCACCTCGGCGGTGGAGACGCCGGAATGTTTGACCACGTTCAGAAGCAATTCGCGCACGGCATGGAAGATGGCAATCCGCAGATCCTCGCCCGCGGCCTGCACCCGCTCATCGACTTCAGCCGCCACCCGCAGCTTGTGCTTTTCCAGCATGCGCATCTGAATCCACTTCATGGCCAGCGCCAAGCCCCCTTCCCGCAGGATGGGCGGGCTCAGCTCCAGCACGAGCGATCGGGACTCCTGGATGGCCTCGCTGACGGCCATGCCGGCGGCCCGCGCGGCGCTGAGCTGGCCACCGTCAGTCAGCCCCCGCTCCAGCGCGGAGATGCTGAAATTGGCGGCGACAAGCAACTGCTGGAGCTGGTCGTGCAGAATGTGGGCAATGCGCTTGCGTTCAAGGTCTTCTACCTGTGCCAGCTTGGCGCCCAATTGCCGGAGAAGCGCCGTGGTCCGTTCCAGCGCGACGTTGCGCTTGGCCAGCTCGGATGTGCGCTCCTGAACCCGGCGCTCGAGGTCTAGGTTTGATTGCCGAAGCAGGTCCTCTCGGAGCGCGCGCATGGTGATGTCATCGAACATCACCAGAACCTTGTCCGCCACCACAATGCCGAAAATGGTGACCGTCTTCACCGCGCCGTCCTTGCACGTCACGCGGTAATCATCCCTCGCGATTTCCCGCCGCTCCGTCATGGCCACTTTCACGTGGCGCATCCAGCGAGCCGTGACCTCGCTCCGGTAGTCGGGGTCCGGGTACGCTTTCACCCACCACTGGTCCATCGTGGGAATGTCGTCCGGGCGATAGCCGAAGGTCTCGATCGCTTTCTGATTGATGTACTCAATGGTCCCGGTATGGCCGACAATGGCCATGCTCAACGGAGCGAGTTCCAACAGCTTCCGCTGGAGGTCTTCGCTTTGCTTGCGAGCCTCCTCCGCCCGCGTGTGCTCTACCACCTCACGCTGCAGGCGGTCGTTGATTGACGTGACCTGGCTAAGTGACGCGGCCAGTTCCTCGGTGCGCTGCCGGACTTGCGTTTCGAGGCTCTCCTGGTTTGCCAGGAGCTGCGACTTGACCGTGCGCAAGCGCCCCAGCGCCACGGCCATGTCGGCACGCGTCGCCCGGTCGGTGCTGAGCAGTTGCTCGATTTCGTTTTCGACCATGCGGGTCGAGGGCGCCACGGTGAACGCGTCGCATGCATCCCCCCTGGCAATGAACGAGGTCTGCGTGGCCCAGCAGTTGGTTCCGAAACGCTTGGTGCAGTAGCCGGCGAGCTTGCCAGCCAGCATGGCGCTGCCCCAACACGTGTTCAACGTCTTCTGATACAGACCTTCCCACGTGTTGTGCGCCTCGAACCGGCACTCACGCTTCTCGGGATCGTCCGCCACCAGCCGCCATTGGCCCCAGCCGGCGACGGCCGCCACGACGCCGATGGCCGCAAATCCTTCCGGGAAGGAGGGGTAGCGAATCATCAGCAACCAGTCCGACTCGACGCTCTTGCGCCCCTCCGACTGCAGGGCCAGTGAGAAGCGCTCCGGACCGACCATGGTGGCCAGGCCCGACATCAGGCCCGCCAGTGTTGAGTTTACCCACAACATGGCCGCGGGCAGTCCCAGGAAATCAAACGTCCCGGCGGCGGCATTCCACGTGAGCGCGATCCCGTCGACCACGATGCGGTCCTGCGACGGTCCGGTGCGCAGCGGCTCCGGTGCTTTCCTGGCTCTGGTCATACCCCTACCCCATACCCTTTACCCATGACCCGCGGCCCCTGGTCGAGGCAGGCGCACCAACACCCCCCCCGCGACCGAGGCACACCCTAGGATGGCGGATTCCAAGCCCATTCGGCAAGTTTATGATGTCAGCATGATGACGGCAGGCACGCCCCCTGCACCTCCGTCGGGATCGCACGGGACCACCCCGACCTTGCCAGCCGCTGGGAGAGGCCCAACTGACCCATCTACCATGCCGGGGATGGCGACTCGGCATGGCCGCCGGCCGGCATCACAGTCAGCCGCTCGCGGGCGCGCCTCCCGCGCCCCGGGGCTTGACCGCAACCGGCGGGAGGCCTAGTGTATATTATTATATCTATCTGTTCCATATTATGGAACAGCCAAGGCCACCGCCCGACCGGTTTGGATGCGAAAGGAGCACAGCCCGACATGACGTCGCAAGCCAGGATGGGTCGCGTCCTGCTGTCGCCACGCCAGCGGCTTGCCCAGGCCGAACACACCGGCGCGGCCCGGCTATCCGTTCTGCGTCTGGTCGGACGGCAAGGCATCAAAATCAAACCGAGGCGTCCAGCTGAGCGTGTCAACGGTAACGCGAACACCCCATTCGAAAAACGACTCCCGCGTACTCATGACTGGCAACACCCGCAATCCAGCATGATTCTGTTCCAGGCACAAACGCGCCACCTCGCCAATGTCGCGCCGGTCCACGTCGAGCGCGTTCCGCTCGCCCACCGCCCGGCCGTACTTGTCCTTCATCACGTCCGCGTCCACGATGTATCCCACGCGCAGCAGCGCGATCTGCATGCCGTGCTCGCGGGCATAGTGCTGACCCAGCACTTCCTGGCATTCCTTGGTGGCGCCGTAAAGCCCCTCCCCTTGAATCGGCAGGGTCGCCAACCACGCGGCCGCATCGCCCGGCTTGCGCCCGGTCGAGGAAATGATGACGACCTTCTTCACACCCAACTCCTGAGCCGCAAAGAGGATGTTGGCCGTTCCTGTCACGTTGATGCGAAAGCACGCGTCGGGCGTGGCATAGGCGTTCGGTTCGCGCGGCGCCATGTGGCTGATCACCACCCCGTCCATGCCGGCGGCTGCGCGGCGCACATCGTCCAGCACGGCAACGTCGCCCGCAACGCATTCGTGCGGCGTTTCAAACACCGCGCGGTCCATCAGCCGCAGCGTGTGGCCGCCTGCGGCGAGTGGCCCAGCCATGCCGCGCGCGAGAAATCCGCCGCCCCCGGTAACCAGAATCCTCATGTAAACGCCCCCTTCTGTGCGTGAACCGACGTTCCATTACATCACCCGGCGCATACACACACCAGCAGATATGACGATGACAACGACGCGGCATCCATCGGCACCGGCGGCCTGGGCACCACGGGACGCAGGGGGATCGGCGGAGCAGATCCATGCGGCCTCGCTGGACCTGCTTGCAGACCCCGGTGTGCGCATGGAACACGCGGGGGTGGTGGCGCGTTTGCTCAAGGCCGGCGCGCGTCCCGGCCATGGCGCGGATGTCGTCCGGCTGCCGCGCGAGATGGTGGATGAGTATGTCCGCCGGTGCCCGCGCACGGTCACACTCACCGACCGGAGCGGGCGGGCGGCCGTTCTGGCGGATCGCGCCTGGCCGGCCATCTGGTCCTGCCCGGGCCTGAACCTCTGGGACGATGGCGCCGTGCGCCCCTTCACCGCGTCGGACATGGCGCGCGCCGCGCGCCTGCTGGATCGGTTGGATAACGTGCAGGGCGTGTTCGGCATGGCGATGGCCGACGTTTCGCCCGCCGCCGCCGATGTGGCGGGCCTGGCCATCATCGCGCGGAACACGGCCAAGCACGTCCGCGTCTTCTGCTTCACGCCCGAAGGCGGACGCACGCTGACCGAGATGAAAGCGGTGGTGGGCCATCATCCATGGTTCAGCATGGGATTCACGGCGCACGGCCCCTTGCGATGGACCAACCTGGCGCTTTCAATTTTCGAAGCCACGTCCGGACACGGCATCCCCGTCACCGTGAATGGCGAGCCCATGGCCGGCACATCTGCGCCTGTCACCCTGGCTGGCGCGGCAGCCGTCGGTAATGCCGAAATCCTGGCCGGCCTTGTCGCGCTCCAGCTGATGGAGCCCGGCCGCCCCTGCATCTACAACCTGGGGTTGGCGCACATCTTCGACATGCGCACGATGATCGCCGTGACGGGGGGCCCCGAGAATGCGCTGCTGGCAACCCTGTCCGCGGAAATGGGGCGATTCTACGGCTTGCCGGCCGCATCCTGGGTGTCGACGGAGGCCATGGTCCCCGACGCGCAGGCGGCGCTGGAGAAAATGTTCGGGTTCCACACGCACATGGCCGCCGGCATCGCCAACATCTGGGGCGTGGGGCAGCTGGAATCCGAACTCACGTTCTCGCCCGCTCAGGCCGTCATCGACGATGAGATGATCGCCTATGCCGCCCGATTCCAACGGGGCATTGCCGTCAACGAGACAACCTTGGCGACGGAACTCGTCCGCGCCGTCGGGATCGGCGGACAGTTTCTCGACCAGGAACACACCCTGCAACACTTCAGGGAGGAGCTCTTCATGCCGGCGCTGCTCGGCCGACGCAAGCGCGACGCCTGGCAGGCGCAGGGCGGAAAGCGGTTGGATGAGGTGGCCACGGACCGCGCCCGGGAGCTGATGCAGGCCGCGCCCCGCAGCGGGCTGACGGACGATCAGATGGCAACGCTGGATCAACTCGCCGCGACGCGTGGCTGGAACATGGACCGTTAGCAAGCAAGGAGAGACGGATGCCTTTCATGCACGTGCCCGGAATACGGCTGTCGCTCGCCATGCTGCTCGGAAGCGCGCTGGCGATGGAGAGCGGCGCGGCCTTGTCCGTAACCCGCTTTGGAATCACCTGGACCTTCGACCGCGACGCGACGGTGGGCACCTACGCCAACGGCGATCCCTGGGTGGTGGGACCCGTGGCCATCACCAACATCCTGCCCGTCAGCACAACCGTCGACGGCTGGACGCGAAACGGGACCATGGTGAATCCCGCGCCGAGCACCTTGCGCCAGGACCAGGGCTTCGACAGTTCGGTCACGCGCATTGCTTGGTGGAATCCCATCCTCAATGTGGCCCCGGGGTTCACGGGAGCGCCCCTTGTGGTCCAGCCCGGGTCGTCGGTCATCTCCACCATTTCGAAAAGCGAGCCCAACACCAATCCCTCTTACTCGCAACTGGAGGCGGGCTCCGTGCTGACGGTGGTCGCGGAGGCTCCGCCCGCCGGTTCCTTTCGGCCCCCTGCCGTAGGCGATGACAAGGCCCATCGCTGGAACAAGGCCGATCTGGATTTTGGAGTTCTGAAGAAGCTGACGCCGGTGCCCTCCACCCCGCCGCTCGAAACCGTCGAAGCGTACTTCGAACGCCCGTGGCTCATGCAAAACGAAGGATCCTCCATTCAAGCCATGTCGCCCGCCTGCAACATGCCCCATTACGGCCGCGATCAGGCGCATCTCATCTCCGATGGCATGCTGTCTCTGCATCTGAACTACACCGACGCCCAGAAAGAAACCCTTTACATACGCCTGGTGCAGATGGGGATCGACGTCTATGGCGCGACGAAGGCCGGACAGATCTGGAAGGGCGCCGGCGGGGAGAATTGCGGCCGCAAGGCACCCATGCTGCTCGCCGGCCTCGCGTTGCATGATACCAACATTCTCGAATGGGCCGACGCCCAGCGGCATTATGTCTTCCAGGAGGATCAGCAGACCTTCTTTGTGACGCAAGCCGATGTCGGACGCGTGGTGACCACGGCAGACAACCGCCCGCGGGAAACCTACCGGCAGGAGCACGTCGGCATGCCGGAGTGGGGCGAATACCACACCCGATGCCCCGAAAACGACGGCAGCAATTGGAACTCCTTCTACCGCTGGGTCGGCGGCGCCTGGCAGGGCAACATCCTGGCCATCAAGCTGATTCCCGGCGGCGAGGCGGCCTGGAACTGGCCCGCCGTGTTCGCTTACGCCGACCGCTACTGGCGCATCGAATCCCCCGCCCAGACCTACGGGCCGCCTAATGCCATCACGCCATTCGTTTGCGATATGTGGGAGGCTTACCGATGATCCAATCCATTGAACGGGCGGCAAAGTTGCTGCATCTCGTGGCCACCTACCCCGCTGGCGCCGGCGTGCGCGAGCTCGCGCGGGCCGCGCAACTCAAGGTGCCGACCGCCCAGAACATCCTCAAGACGCTGGCCGCGCTCGAGTTTCTGGAGTTCGATCCGGACGCCCGCCGCTACCGGATCGGCCTGACGCCCCTCCTGCTGGCCGAGAAGGTCGAGCCGCTGGCGCGGCTGCGCAGGCTCGCGCGTCCCGCCATGGAAGCGTTGCAGAACGAGTTGCACGAAACCATCACGGTGTGTGCGATGCTTGTCGATCGCGTGCTCGTGTTCGACTCGCTGATGTCCAACAACGCCCTGGCCGTGGTGGACGCCAGCCACGTGGTCCCGCATCCACACTGCATGGCGTCTGGTCTTGTGCTGCTGGCCCACCGGGACCGCGAATTCCAGCAGCGCTACGCGCGCAGCCAGCCGCTGGCCACACTGCAGCCCAATGCGCCATCGACACCAGAGCGCCTGCTGAAGGCGTTGGCCGCCGTGAAGGCGCAGGGGTATGCCGAAGCCATCGACGTCTGCTCGTCGGGCGTGGGCGCCGTGGCCGTCCCCGTGTGGGGGCCCGGCGGGACCGTCGCCATGACAATCGGCTGCAGCGCACCGCTGACACGGTTCGACGCCAGGCAACGTCAGGCGGTCCGGCGGACGCTCCTCAAAACGGCACAGGACTTGAGCAAAGAGCTGGGCGCATGAGCGCCACAGGCAGAACGGCTTCCATGAACGACACGATGCGCACTCCGGCGACCATCCGGGCTGGAGCCGGCGGTCCCCGCCGGCCCCCCCACATGCGGCCAACTGACGCCCCGCTCTGCCAGCGCTTCGTGATGGAGCTGAGCCCGAAGCCGTTTCGTCAATTGGATCGCGCCGCCGTGCAGGCAACGGCCGAGCACCTCATGACAATCTGGGCCCCCCTGGCCGCCCATGCCGCCGACGTGGCCGTGCTGCTGTGGGTTGGCGACGGCAGCGAAATTCTCGACTGGCACGGCAACCTGGATGAACCCATCGCGTGGGCCAAGTACACCGGGTTCTGCAATTATACTGAGCCCGGCGCCTACGACGCGAAGGTGCGGCACTACCGGATCAATCAGGCCGTACCCTACATGCGGAACCCGCCCGTCCTGCGGTATCGCGACCTGCGGCTGATCATCCAATGCCTGCGCCGCGCCGCCCGCCGGATCCTGGGCAATCCGCTGCGCGTGGGCGCGACCATCGATCCCGGCCCCGAATTCACCGACAGCGGCTTCAAGTTCCGGACGCACCCGGAAATCCTCACGCCCGACCTGATGCCGAGCATGCCGATGCGCTTCATCACGCACCAAGCCCGGCTGCACGCCGACCCGCGACCCTATGGCGGCTTCCCGGCGGGCGTGCCCGCGGACACCAGCCTGGGCACCTTCCTGGGGCGGCAGTTTGGCACGCTCCGCCTGGCGCTCGGATTTGACTACATCTGGTTCTCAAATGGGTTCGGCTATTCGCACTATCCCTGGGGCCCCCGCGGTGAACTCTTCCGCGGCCCGACCTTCGACACCGCGCGTGCCGCCATGCAGCACGAGAAGTCCAACGCCTTCTGGAACGACTTTCGCACGGCCTGCCCCGACACGGCTATCGAGGTTCGAGGCACAAATTACAGCGTCGGCATGGACCTGGCCTCCGACGGCTGCTCGCACGCCGACATCGCCGCCATCGGCCGCCTCGATCGCCCCCCCTGCAATCCGCCGTGGGGCTCGCGCGCCTTGGGACTGGAGATTGTCTCCTACCTCTCGCGCATCGCCAAGACGCGTACCAGCCGCCTCCCCTTCCGGTTCTATCTCAACGACCCCTGGTTTGTGACCAACCCCTGGTACGACTACTACAACCGCGAACCCTTTGACCTCTTCGTGCCGCTGTCCTTGTCGCGGATTAACAACACCGGCGGCGTGGACGCCCCCTCGGACGTCAGCCTGCTGACCGTGAACACCGAATCGGGCGACCTGCCGCGTGACGAGGCGCTGGACGTCACGCCGCAACTTCTCCGCGCGCTCGCCGAACGCGCCGACGCCGCGGGCCCCATCGTATGGGTCTATCCGTTCGATGAGTACGACGCCGTGCTCAAGCGCACCCCGGCCGAGTTGCCCCATCTCTTCCACCAGGACTGGTTCTTCTGCCAGGCCGTCAACGCCGGATTCCCTGCGTGCACCGTCTGCAGCAGCGACCGATTCACCGCGCTGGAACAAGCGCGCAAGCTTCCCGACGCCATTTACGTGGCGCCCGTGGCGCGCGGCGACGCCGCCTGTCAGCGCGCCCTGCTGCGGCACGTAAGGCGCGGCGGCAAGGTCCTGCTGTACGGATCCCTGGATGGCGCCCCGCCGGCCCTGCGCAACGCCCTGGGCGTGACGCGGGCAGAGGCGGGCCTCGAGGGCGACTTTGCGGCCGAGGTGCGGCTGCTAACCGACCACTTCGTACAGCCCCCACGGCCGCCGGGAACCGACGGCGTCGCCGCTTCGCTCGGGCTGGACGCGGCCGTGCGCCAGACGGCGCTGCCGGCGGTCAAGCGCCGGCCGTTGCGACACCGGGCCGCGGTCGACGGCGGCGGGCTGAGCGCGGGGGTCGCGGATTGGGCGGATCCCGCCGTACGCCTTGTCGCGCGCCGCGGCCGCCACAAGCGCGCGTACGCCATCCATCGCGCGCGGCCCGCGTGGCACGGCGGACGCCTGGCCTGGATCTGGGGCAGCACCGGCTTCGACCATACGGACACCGACGTCGCTGAAGGACGGTTCGATCATCCCTGGGAGGCACGCCGCGCGGCGGAGTGGCTGCGCGGGCTGCTGGCGGAGATGGGATTCGAGATCCGGCAGGAGCGGCACGACGAATCCGTGCCGCCGGCCTGCCTCATCATCAAGCGCCACCGCGGCGCCTGGTTCTTCGTGGGCCACAAGCCCAACACGTCCGTGCGATTCGCCGTCCGCACGCCCGACGGCGCGCCAGTCTACGCCGAATCGGAAACCCCAATCCGAGCCGGTTTCGCCGGCGAGTCCTTCCACAAAACGATTTACACCGAAGTGCGCGCCTTCGTGCAGATGCCGGATGGAACGGTCAGCAGCAAGGAACTGGGCCGACCCATCGGCAAGCAGCGGCACTTCTGTATCGGCGGATTGGTCAGCGCTCGCGTCGTCATCTACCCGGATCCGCAGGCGCTGACGAGCGGATCGCTGCACGTCAGCCGCCTCATCGCCGGTGAGGAATCGGTGCCGTACCGAGTCGATGCCAGGCGCCAAGCGGTCACCGTCAGCCGCTACACGGGCGACCTTTATGTGTCGTGGTAGCCGCGCCCGCCGCGCTGGAACATTTGAACAACGGAGGATCATGACATGCCAACGCAACCCGTGCCGCGCCGCAAACCGCTGACCGCCAAGGTGGGCCTCATCAGCATGGGCCACCACACCTACTGGGGCCAGTTCCCGGGCCTGCTGGCGGAGATGAACCGCAAGACCGCCATACTGAAAGACAAGCTGCAGCGCCATGGCGTCGATGTCATCGACTTTGGCCTGCTCGATCAGGCCGCGTCCGCCTACGCCGCCGTCCCGCGCCTCAAGGCCGCCGACCTCGATCTACTCGTCGTGGACATGGTGACCTACGCCACCTCCGCCACCTTTGGGCCCCTCCTCCATCACCTCAAGGGACTGCCCATGGTCCTGGCGGCGCTGCAGCCGCGGGCGGCCATGGACTACACCCAGGCCAGCACGTTCATGCAACTGGCCAACGACGACATCTGCTCGGTCCCCGAGTTCTGCGGCGTCGCGCAGCGCATGGGCGCGCCCGTGCCGCCGGTCGTCATCGGCATGCTCGAGGGCGACGCGCAGGCCGATGACGAGCTGGCGGCGTGGTGTGGCATTGCCCGCGTCCTGCACGACCTGCGCCGCGCCCGCATCGGGCATCTCGGCCACGTGCTTGAAAACATGTACGACATGCAGACCGACACCGTGGCCCTCACGCGCACGTTCGGCCTCCACGCCGTGCAGTGCGAGCCCGATGAAATCCTGCGGCACTATCGCCAACCGGACCCGGCGGCGGTGGCGGACATGAAGGCTCGCATCCTCGCGTTCTTCGACACGCCGGCCCCGCAGTCCGATCCCATTACCGAGACGCTGCGCCCCGCGCACCTGGAGATCGCGGCCGCGGCCGCTGTGGCCCTCGAGCAGTTCATTGCGGCGAAGTCACTCGACGGGCTGGCCTACTACTACGAGGCGGAGGCCGGCTCGGCGATGCAGGAGCTCATGACGAACCTGGCCGTCGGCAATTCCCTGCTGACGGGCGCCGGGTTTCCGATGTGCGGCGAGTACGACATCAAGACCTGCGTCGCCATGTTGATCATGGACCGGCTGGAGATCGGCGGCAGCTTCGCGGAGTTCCACCCGCTGGATTTTGAGCACGACACCGTGCTGGTGGGCCACGATGGCCCGCACCACGTCAACATCGCAGACCGGAAGCCTGTGCTGCGCAGCTTGAAGGTTTTCCATGGCAAGCCCGGCTCCGGCGCAGGCGTGGAGTTCAGCATTCGCACCGGGCCGATCACCATGCTGAGCATCGGCGTCAAGGCCGACGGGGCGTTCCGCTTCGTCATTGCCGAGGGGGAGTCCGAGCATGGCCCGATTCCGCCCACCGGCAACACGAACACGCACGGCCGCTTCAAGCCCGATCTGCGGACTTTTCTGAAGCGCTGGATGGCGGCCGGGCCGACCCATCACTTTGCGCTGGGCGTGGGCCATCACGCGCAAACGCTGGTGAAGCTGGCCGACGTGCTCGGCGTGGAGGCCGTGGTTACGACCCCGGGCGGCTAGCCCCCCACAGCTTCCGCATGTGGTGGACGTACTGCGGAAAAACCCGCTCCGGCGGCTCGAGCGCGGGAATCCACTTCTTCTCCCACTCGAAGCTGAAGCAGCTCGCGTAGCCGTCCGCCTTGAAGCGGGCCACGATGTCGCCCAGGGGAAGATCGCCCGCGAAGGTTCTGACGTAAGGCGCGCGGAAGGCCGCGGCCACTTCGACAAGTTTCGCGAGCAGGGCCACGTGCGTGCGCAACTCCACGCCTTCGTAGCCATAGGCGCGCCCATGGCGGAAACTTTCTTCCATGAACCAGTCGGGACAACCGAGCGTTGAGATCGACAATTTCACAGTGGGCCATTGATCGTCTGCGCTCACTCGCAGATGCGCCCCCTCACGTAGGGTTCCAGGCGATGGCGACGGTCTTGCCGGGCGCCCCGAGGATACGCAACACGCCCCCCGCAGGCAGGGGGGTCCAGGAAGCCTGTCCGGGGGCGGGACGGGCCCCCACTGTCAGCGCTTGCCCGTCGACCAGCACGCGGGCGGGTTGCGCCGTCAGCCGGAAGACGAGATCGGCATTCGCGTCGAACGTGGTGAGGGTGATGGAATCCGCGGCGTAGCGGATCTGCTGCACAACGGAACTGGAGCGCAGCAGGTGGTTCTCGCTGGCCGGCGCCCATTCGGGAACGGCGCCCATCGCGTCGATGAAGTGCCGCACGTAGTCGGTATAGCCGTCGCTCCACCACGCGCCGGGCCAGTTGGGGCCGACGGCGACAAAACCGTCTTCCAGCGTCATGTAGGTGGCGTAGTTGAGAAAGCGAGTGGCCTGCTCCTTGTAGTAGGGATCGCCGGTGCGCTCGAAGAACAGGGCGCAGGCCGCGCCATAGCGCGCCGTGTGGCTGCCCATCGGTTCATAGCACCAGAGCTGCTCCTTGATGGCGTCCCAGCCGTCAGCCTTGAACACCGTCGCGATCCAGCGGATCAGCGTCGCGACGTTGGCGTCGACGTTCGGGTCCAGCCCGGGATGCCGGATCAGGTATTTGGCGAGTTCGCCGGGCGTCGTCTGCACGCGGTTGGCGCAGGACGGATCATTCGGAATGTCCTCGAAGTACCCATTCCAGACGAACGTTTTCATGGGCCCGTTGCGCGAGTAGAGCCAGGCCCAGGCCAGGTCGCGGGCGGCCTGGTAGGCAGCCTTGCGCTCGGCCTGCAGCGCAACGCGATCAGCAATCCGGATGAGTTCATCAAAGAGCATGACCGGCGCGAGCACGTTCGACGTGTAGTCCGATATCACCACGCCCGTGCGCGCGTTGACCCGGAATGGCCACGGCGATTGGTCCGCCGTCGAAAACCGCAGCGTCGACTTCTCCAGCTTCACCTCGCGCGCGTGGGCAGCCAGCACATCGGCGCACTGCAGAGCCGCCTGGAGATAGTTCGTGTTCTGCGTGATCTCGTAGAAACGCACGTAGCCATACCCGAGTTCGCCGACCTTATCGGGCTCGATGCCGTGCAGCCCGTCGCCGCGGCTCCCGTCGTGCTCGAACATCATCCCGCCCTCGTAGGTGGCCGCAAAGGGATCCGCGCTCGCATAGGGCACGCCGGGCCAGGCAAAGTTCGTCGGCGTCGTGCCATGCGCCATCTGGTGGTCCAGCATCTTCCCCACCACCCCCAGACAGGCGGGGTCGCCCGTGTAGCCGTAGTACCCCACGGCGAATGACTCGACGGCACCCGCGTGCACGCAGGCAGGCGTGCTCGGCCAGACGTCGCCCGTGTAGGTGAGGGCCTTCAGATCGGGCTTGGAGAAGCTGGAGGTGACCAGGTAGAGCGGCAGACCGGTGCGAGGATCGACCGGGCAACGCTTCAGGAAAAATTCCGCGGCGAGTCGCACGACGTGATCGTACCCCGCACCGGGCACCTCCGGCTGATGCCAGGAAAGCACATGCCCCGCGGAGTCGAACGTGATGGGATGCCCGAGGATGGATGTTCGGTCAGACATTTTTGCCAGTTGGGCGCTGGCAAGCAGGGGTAGCATGAAGCACAAGGCCACAAGTCCGCACGGTCCGGAGAGCGGAACGCCTTTGCGTTCCGGCCGGCCCGCGAAGGCGGGCCGCTCCAGGGGGCCGCGGACATCGGACGTTGGGTTTGGCGCGTCGGACAGAAACGATAGCAGCCGTCGAGTTACAGGGGGCATGACGATCCTCCAGAGGGTTGAGTGCTGGTGTCCGGTGGCCACCAATAGCCCTTCGCCCTGGCATCCGCGATCAGCGGATCCCAGGTCCAGGCTTCCGCCTGCGGCTTGTAGTTGGCGTCCCAACAGTTCCATGAAATGCGCATCCGCTCGCAGAACTCCGACTGCCACGCCAGCCCGTCAAAGCGCACATTCGATCCGGGGAACTCGCCGGGCTTCATGAACTCGGTATTGATCGCCGGGAAGCTGCGTTTGAGCGTACTGATGGGCGCGCCGTTGGTGACCCAGTAGCCGTGGAATCCGACCGAGGCGTTGCGCCAGTCCACGCGCAGTTGTTCGGCAACCTTCTCCATGCCCGCTTCCGGAATGGCAAACGACAGCAGGATGATGTGAGTTTCAGGGGCTTGCGCGCGGATCAGATCGTAGATCTCCTGCTGGTCGGCGATGTCCTGGGCGGTGTAGTCCGACACGTGCCACCCCACCGGCTCGTTGGCAATCTCGTAGAGCACATGCGGGCGGTCCCGGTAGCGCGCCGCCGCCCAGCCCCAGAACGCCCGCAAATGCGCCTGGGAGTGCTCGCCGACTTCATGATGATCCAGAATGACGTAGATGCCGAGCTGTTCCCCCCAGTCAACCCACTGATCGATCTGGGCCGTCCACTCCGCATCGGTGAACGGGAAGGGATCCTTGAACTTGTCGGGGTCCCAGTTGTTGAGAGCAAGGCGCACGGAGTTGAAACCCTTCGCGGGGATGCGCTGCCAGCTTTCGAAATCGCGCGCATACCGGATCGCCCAGGCATGCGCGCTGATCGCCCAGAACGCGGTGCCGCGCAGCCGCGTGCCCTGGTCGGTCACCACCGTTCGTCCCGACGACTGGGGATCGTACGTGTTGCGGGCGTAATCCCAGGAACCGTTGGCGATCACCTGCACCCGTCCGCGGGCCCCAGCCGAGCCGGCAAGACCGCAGAGCAGCAGCGCGGCCATGGCTCGGCGGGAAAGGCGCATACTCAGTTCTCGAGCGTGGCGGTGGTGAGGTCCAGGAACGGCGCCGCGACGACCAGGTAGTCCAGATTGACGCCCCCGCCACTGACGTTTTCGACGCGCAAGGTGTGGGCGCCGGCACGTAGTTTCACCAGGCAGGGCTTGTCCCGGTATTCCGGCCAGCGCAGCCGATGCATCTGCCAGTTGTTCCAGCCGCCGGTGTTGGGGATGGCGATGGCGCGCGCCTCGTCGCAGGGGAATTCGCCGTCAATCCGCAGCGTGCGGATGCCGGGTTCGCCGCCTTCCCCGCGGGCGCATTTCCACGCGATCTGATAGAGGCCGTTCTGCGGCACGTCGACCGCGTACTCGAGCCAGTGCCCAGGCGCATCCCAGCCCCAGATCGCGTCGCCATGGGCGCCGGGCCTCCGGGCCGGCTTCACGGCGCCGCCGCCCTGTGCCGTCGGGTTCTCGGCTTCGATCAGCGCCGCAAACGTCTCGGGCACGCCGGCCGCCTTCGCGTCCGCAACCTGCTGCGCCACGGCCGCACCGTATGTCGCCTGCGCGCGCCCTTCCTGCTCCCGCTCGCGCGCCTCCTGTTCCCGCACGGCGCGCTCCCGCTCGGCCCGAATGCCGGCCGCGTGGGCGGCGACGTCCGCGGGCGACGGCTTTGGGTTGGGGACCCACTTCGATGCGCCGCCTTCATGCACCCACATGCGCGGATTGCCGGCCATCGGCTGCTCCGGCGCGGCATCGCGGTAGGTGCGCCACATGGCGTCCACGAACGGATCGAATGTCGAGGTCTCATCCGCCGGTCGCGCATGCGGGGCGCGGTTCGCGCCGTACGGCTCGCTCACCAGCATCCAACGATCGCAGTAATCGAAAAAGGCATCGTGGTTCCAACTCGCAATGGCACCCATCAGGCGCGCGGCGAGGGCTTCGCCCACCCAGGCCCTCGCGTTGCAGCAGATGCGATAGGATTCCGTATTCTGATCCCACTCGGACCACTGCTCCGGCGGCTTCTCCTCGTAATGTTCGCGCGGCCCGTGATGCTGGACCATCCAGTAGAGCGCCGTCTGACCAAACCAGCCCGTGCCGTAGTAGGTCTGCGCGTCCTCCTGGAAGACCGTGCGCTCGGCCTGCGCCCGCAGCTCGGGCGCGTCGAGCATCAGGCTCGCGAACACGACGGGCCACTTGCGCCCGCTGCTGTGGCCGCCGCCCTCGTTCCAGTAGCCGCCGACGTCGGCGACGCCGGCGATGTCGATCCCGTATTGGACGAGCCCGACAAGCAGCTTCTGCTTGCGCGCCTGCGGCACGTCAAGCTGCAGCATCAGGCTCGCCAGCGAAACCAGGCGACCGTGCTCGCGCCCATAGTTGGGCTGGTTCTCGTTGGGGTTGATCTGCTGCTGCGTCCAGGACATGAGGTGCTCAAGCCAGGGGCGCTGAAAGTACCGCTCCATCTGGTCCCAGTCCTGGGGCAGCCGCAGCGTGTACGCGTGGGCATGCGCCTGATCGTCCACGACGGGCGGCGTGAGCCTTTGCAGCAAGGTCCATTTCAGCTGCGAGGCCCGGTACAGGGGTTTGTTCGTGCCCGCGTAAGGGGGGCGAAACGCGTCCGCGGGCGGCGCCTCTGGCAGGACCGTGAGCACCGCCGCGGTCTTCAGCACGCACTGGCACGACTTCTCCGACGGCCACATGATCTTGCTGGGAAAATTCTCCACGGGCAGCGTGGGGTTGCTGATGGAAGAAATCAGGGAGCGGTTGGGCTCCAACATGCAGGGGAACGTCACGCTCAGCGCGGGGTCATAGCTGCTGCGGGAGTCGTAGCCTTGTGTACCGCCAGCCGCCAGGACGATCATCGACCCATTCCGCATGCGGTCGTCATTGCCGAGGCTGGTGTCGCCCCATTGATTCTTGGGCGTGTCGATGCGCTGATTGGCAGGCGCAGGCCCGGGGGCAGGCGTCACGCCCGTCACGGTGACCGGCCCCACCACCCACCAGTCGCCATTCACGAACTGACCGGCCGGCACCGGCTGGTCAAACGTCCACGTGATGCCGTACTGCGAGAGCTGCGTGACGCGCGTCTCGGCGGCTTGAAGACTGGCTGGCATGCCGACGACCATGGTGAATCCGGCGGCCAACACGCCTGCGGTTCGGGCTGACTGTCGCATGGCTACTCCTTCGTCGATCACCCTTGAGAGTGCGATCGTGTAACTATAGCATTGACTGGAATTGCGGCTATGTCAACATCATCAAGCGTTTGATTGCTGATTTCCAATTCCCGCAACGGGGGGCGCCGATGAAACGTTGGACCTGGCTGTTACTCGTGAATGCAGCGCTGCTGGCAGCGACCGGGCTCGCCGAGCTCGCCCCTCCCGCCGCGACTGGAAAGGCCGCCGTGCCAGCCCGCCCGACGCTCGCGACCACGGGCCCGCAACCGGCCAACGCCACGAACATCGTCTATCGGCGCGTGGCCGACGGCGACTGGCGCGTCGGCGACAGCGAGACGCGCGCGCCGTTCCGGTTCGGCGTCAACGGGCGTGACATCATGGTGGAGCCCGGCGACAACCTGGTCTTCCAGCGCATCACCTTCGACGCGGGGAACGTCAACGTCGGCCCCGTCTGGAACTATTACAACGACAACACCAACGCGACCGAGGTCACGTTTGAGGACTGCATCTTCAACGGTGGCTTGTGTGTGACGACGGTGGGCCGCATGCGGGTGAACATCCGGCGCTCGCGGACCAACGGCTACACGGGGTTCACGCCCAGCCCCGACGCGCTCGTCACGGTGAGCCAGACGTCCATGATCGCCGCGCACGGCGGAGATGCCGCCCGCGTTGGGCGGGCGCGCCACAATGACGGGTTCCCCTATGGGCCGGACTCGCGCACGCCGGTGATCATGCGTGACTGCCTGATCCGGACCACGGGCCCCAGCAACCCCGGGGATCATCGCGACGCCATACAGGTGTTCGGCGGCTCGGGGATCCTGTTCTCGAACGTGGTATTCGATCTGAACTTCGGCGAGTTCACGACTGTTGCGCCGGGGCAAAACGTCGCCCTGTTCATCGAGGACGCCAGCAACGGCAGCGTCAGCGATATCGACGTTGTCGACTGCTGGATCGAGGCCTCCGGATCGTACTTCCTGATGGGCATCCAGCATCGCTCCGGCGAGAAGAGCCGGAACATCAACCTGATCCGCCCGCGCCTGTCGAAGTATCCGGCGGCGAACTATGCGGACAGCTTCCCCGCCTTCCGGGAAGGCATCTACACGGTGGTCGACCCGGTCTACAGCGACGACTTCAGCCCGGTTCCGCTGAGTGCCTTCGGGCTGTGAGCGCGAGGCGGCGCGAGGAGATGAAAAGTCTGGGGCCATGAAGACGCGAACCACCCTGCTGGCATTGATGACAACGCTCAAGGTACATGCCACATTGCCGGAAGCGGCCGCCGAACCCGGGCCGCGCAAGGTCATCGTTGCCACCGTCGTCGGCGGCTATGCGTTGCTCGGCGCGTCGCTGGCGCTCGAACAGCGCGTCGCCATGCTCGCGGGATATCTCGCCTTCGCCGGCGAGCAGGCGCAGCGCCACTACGGCCGCGGCCCGGATCTGATGGTATTTCCGGAGTATGCCATCGCGCGTCTCGGACCGCAGCCGCGCGACCGGGCGGTCAAACTCGAGGACGTGGCGCCGCTGCTCGCGGCACTGGCTAGGCAGAGCGGAACTCACCTCGTGATTCCCATGCTCCTCGCCGAAGGTGAACGCCTCAGCAACGCGGCGGTCCTGTTCGACCGGCAGGGCGCGGTGCTCGGAATCTATCGCAAAGTCCACCCGATGGACGAACCCGGTTCGGCGGGATTCGAAAACGGCGTCACTCCCGGCGATGCCTTCCCGGTGTTCCCTTGCGACTTCGGGACACTCGGCGTGCTGATCTGCGCGGACATGACGTACCCCGACGGATGGGCCGCGCTGAAGGCAGGCGGTGCGGAAATCGTGGCGCTGCCCTCCGCGTCGCCGCAGACGGCGAGGCCTGCAGCGTATGCGTTGTTGCATCGCCTCTACGTGGTGACCGCGACGCCGCGCGACAACGCCTCGATCCTGAATCCGATCGGCGGGATAGAGGCCCAGGTCACAACGGCGGGACAATCCCTGGTGCACCAGGTCGACTTGTCTTACCGCGTACTGCACTGGACCGCCGCGCTGCAGAACGGCGCCGCGTTCACGAAGGCCTATGGCGACCGGTGCGGGTTCCGCTACGACGCGCGCGAGGATTGCGGTCTCTTCTGGTCCAACGACCCGGCGAAGCCGATCGGCGCAATGGTGGACGAACTCGGGCTTGAACCCATGGACGCGCAGTTCAATCGCCTGCGCGCGCTGCAGGACAAGCTCCGGTCCGCACCTCCTCCATGATGGGAGCGCGTTCTATGAGAGCTGGGATGTTGTATCGGATCATGCTGGCGGCGCTGGTCGGCTGGGGTGCGAGTACCTGGGCGGGCGGGGCGCCGCCGGCGGCCACCAACGTAGGCCCGCGCGTGGCGCTCACGCCAAGCAGCGGAGGCCAACTTGCGCCGGGCAACTATACGGGACTGCAGTTCACCAACACGATCAGTCTGCAGGCCTCAGGTGTGTACACCTTTGCCGATTGCGTCGTCCAGTTCGACGCAATCGCGGGGATCACGCCGCGCACCGTGCTGCTCGATCATTGTCGAACATCCGCCCTCTGGTTCAGCGATGGGGGCCAGGCGGGCTGGACGCTCCGTTTCACCTATGTGCTCGACGGGCCCATGGGATTGCGGCCCTCGTCCGGCAGGAATGGGTGGGATTGGACGACTCCGACGCCGTTCGTCGTCGAGGATTCCATCGTCGAGATCACCTTCCTCGGTTCACCGGTGCAGCATGTGGAAGCGATGCAGGCGCTGGGCGGCAATTCCATGCGCTTCACGCGCGTGCGCTTCATCGTGCACGGGCCGAAGCAAGACGGCATCACGGGCCAAACCGCGTCGGTCAACCTGCTCGCGGGCGATTCGCTGTTCGAAGATTGTGATTTTCTGGATGCAGGCGCCTACTATTTCACCGTCTATTCCGACGGCCCGAACAACGTCTTCCGGCGCTGTCGCTTCGGGCGTGGCGCCGCCAGCTACTTCTATCCCACGACTGGGACGCGCACCGCGCCCATCGTCGAAGCCTGCACGGATCTGGCAACCGGTGAACCCGTTACGCCGTGAACGACAGGCGGTCCGAGAGGAGCCAGATCGCAAACGAGACTTTTGCCGCGTCGCCATTGAGCGCCTGGGTGGCGTCAAGCGTAGCCCTTCCTGTCAGCGGAACATGATGATCAACCCCTGGTCAACAAGCACGTAGGCGGCCGCGACGATGCCGCTGTCCTTCAGCCCGGTCTTAAAGGCCACCGCGCGGATGGTTGCCGGGCTGAGCAGGCGGATCGGGCCCGTGTACGGCAGGCCATCCTCGGCGCTGGGAAAGGTGCCGTCCACGGTGTAGCGGATGCTGGCGCCGTCCGTCGCCGCCGAAATGCCTACGATGAGCGGATGCGCATACGTCCCCGCCGGCTGCGAGAAGGCGGGCATCGCCACCGCCGCACCGCCGTCCACGAGGATATCGTCGAGCATGCCATCGCAGCTGAAACTGTTGACGCCCGTCGTCTGGTCGGTGAACCGGATCTCAACCGACGCGGCGTGCGGCACGAACGCGAGCGCCCGCTCCTGAAAGGTCGTGCTCTCCGGCAGAAAACTTCCCGTGCCGAGAGCCGTCGCCACCAGGCTCGTGGTCACGCTCCCCTCTTCGAACACTTCCACCAGCAGACGCTGCTGCCGGGCGCCCAGGCCAAATGCGCCGTAGTCGAACTGCAGCGTGTACGTGACACCCGTGGCGGTGGTCAGCGTCTGCGCGAAAACCGCATTGCCCGCGTTGTTGACGCTGCCCAGGGCCAGCGCCTGCCCGCCATCCGTGTGCCCCTGGTTGGTCACCACACCATATGCGGGCGGGCTTGCGTTCGCCGCGAGCACCGTCCATCCGTTCGTCCCCTCCTCGAAACTTCCGTTCCGCAACCCGACCCGTGGCAGGGCGCGTATCGTGTAGGTGCCCGCCGCCACCGCGCTGTCCGCCAGGCCGCTCTTCGAGGCCATCGCCAAAAGCGTCGTGGTGACGGTAATGGGAATGGGCTGGCGGTACGGGGTGCCATGGCCGGCGGTAGGCGGGCTGCCATCGGTTGTGAAGCGAATGCTCCCGCCCTCGGTGGGCGTGCTCAGCGTGACCATTTGTGCCGTGGCAAAGGTTCCCGCCACGGGACTGAAGGCCGGAAACTCCACCACCGGCGTCGCCTGATCCGCGAGGATGGCCTGGCGAAAGAGCTCCGCAATGGCCGCGGCGCCTTCCGCGTTCGGGTGCACGCCGTCGGGAAACAGCGCACTGCTGGCAAGGAACGGCGTATGGGCGTCGATCACCGGCAAATTCCGTTCCAGCGCGATCGCGTCGATGATGCCCAAAATGTCCTGCATCACGACGTCGCTGATGCCCAGCGTGTTGGCCCATGACGGCACGGGCCGCACGAGAACAATGCGCGGCCGGGATGCCAAGGCCTGGAGCCAGTCGATCAGTGCCAGGGCATCGGCCTTGAAGTCCGAACCGTGGGCGGCCCAGTTCTGCGGCTTGGTGTCGTTGGTGCCCAGCTTGATCGTGACGATATCAGGCTGGAAGGCCGCGACGGACGGGAGCTTGCCGACCGACCAGTAGGAGAAGTCGCCCTGCTTGAGCATCGTTGTCCCGCTGACGCCGTCGTTTTCCACCTGGTACGCGGCGCCCAGCAGCGTTTGCAGCAGCCCCGGGTAGGCGCCCGCCGTGATGCTGTCGCCGATGCAGGCCACCTTGATGGGCGGATCCGCCCAGCCCGTGACGCAGACACCGAACAATGCGATGGCCGCGCCTGCGGCTGCTATGCGTGATCGTTTGACAACATCCTCCTTTGCCCCGCACCGCCGTCAGGGCACGACACCACCCGCGCCGCCGCTGGCACGCCGCACCGCGAACGCGGACGCTCCAAAGGGCGCCGGCCCGGCCCGCCACGTCCAGGTGTCCGCGAATCCCGGGCCACGCACGGTCACCGCTGCGGAATCGGGACCGTTTGTTTCCATGGCCACCGACACGTAGCCACGCTGCCACGGATCGTAGACGCTGGCGTACCGCACGGCCGCACCATGGGTGCGGACGCGCAATTGCTGCCACCCCAACGGCGTTCCGGCATTGTCGGCCGGCGAGGGCGCGATGGTGTGTTCGAACGCGGCGTCGGAAACCAGTTGGAATGAGCAGACGGCGGCATCCTGGGCGAGGCGGAACCGCCCGGAGGCGGCCTCGGTTGCGGCGAGCGTGGGCCCCTGCATCAGCCAGTCGATGTCCACCGGCTCGGGCGCGCGCACGTCGTCGAGCACGAGCACATACGCGCCCTTCACCCAGATCAGGAGGCGGCGAAAGCGCTCGAGCGCCGGCCGCTGGCCCGCGCGCGCCGGATACGCGCCCGCCGCTTCACCCTCGATGGCGCAGAAGTCGCCGGCATTCGTCCAAGCCGTGACCACCGCCATCCGGGTCATGTCGCCGCTGCCCGGCTGGCTCCACGGCCCCCCGGGATCACGGCCGTCAACCGTCTGCCCGATGCCGTTGATGAGGATCGTGTTGTGGTTGGCCGACGTCTTGTTGTTCGAGTAGCGGCATGTTTCGGCGAGCAGCGTGCCGCGCGCGCACAGGACGAAACTGTTGGCGTCCGGGTTGTCGTGCGCCACGTTGATGTAGGTGGGGGGCTGCGTGGCGTTGCGAAAGGCATTCAGGCGGTAGCCCCCAAAGGGCCCGCACTTGAACAGGAGGGCGACGTCCCCGGTGTCCCAGCCATCACGCAGGGTGGCCAGTCCCAGGTCGTCGAAAAACGCGGCCATGGGCAGGGCGCTCAGCGAGCCCCCCTTCAGCCCGGGGTCGTACCAAAGCAGCGCGAACCAGACAAACTCCTGAAAGGGCACGGGCAGGCGCGCGCGCACGGCATCCAGCGCCGCCTGCATGTTCGCGTCGCCGTGAACGGCCGCGCCCTTGTACAGGAACGCCGCATAGCTGCCGACACCGCCCCCATCGCCGAATGGCAGGAAGGTCTGCAGGCCGGGCTGCAAGGTGTGCATGAAGAATGCCGGTGCGTTCCTAAAGTAGGGCTGCTGCAGGTAGGATGTGCCGAAGCAGCGATCCATGGCTTGGGCCGCCAGCGTCAGGTGCGAGCCGCCGAAGATGGCGTAGGTCGATCCCTCGTGGCACGTGCCATCGGCGGGCAGCCACGCGCTGACATAGTCCATCTCGGGACGCAGCCGCGCGAGAATCCAGCGCTCGTCGGGCGAATCGTTGGCGACCGCCAGCGCGGCGAGCACCAGGCCCGCGTTACGGTGCCAGCGGTGATTGTTGGCGGGATCGCTCTGCCAGTAATGGACGCCGCCGTTCTTGGCCAGATGCCCGCCGTGGTACATCGCGCGCGCGTGGTAGAGCAACTTCTGGCGGAATTGCTCCCGCAGCGCGGGATCCAGCTCGTTGTACAGCCAGTCGTAGGCCAGGGCGGCGCCCGCCATGATGTTGGCCGCGCTCATCCCGCTGTCCTGCTCATCCCCCGTCTCCCAATGCTCCTGCGCCAGGAGGAATCGCATGAACCCGACCGTGCGATCAAAGGACGCGCGGTCGCCGGTCAGGACGTAGTGCAGGGCGACGGTGGGGATGCGCCAGTAACCCTGACGCTGGGCATCGGTGGCGTCTTCCAGGAAGGCCGGCGCGGCGGGCGCGGTGCAGCACGGCAGATAGTCGAGCAGCCCCTGGCGAAAGGCCACCCCGGCTTCGCTCTGATAAAACGCGCGCAGGCGTTCGACGTCGCCGGGACCGAAGAGCAGGCGCGGATGCGTGTCGCGCACGGCGTCCAGCAGCCGCGCGGGTGGACCGTCGAGCGGCGGGTCGGCGGCTGGAACCACCGGCGGGGGCGGCGGCGGCGGCGCGGGGACGACCTGCATGGGGCCGCCCAGCGTCGCCGCCACGTCATCCACCCAGATGGTCTGGGCGCCCTCACCGGGCTCGTCCCCATACAGCACCACGCCCACAAAGCCGGGAACCTGGCTGCGATTCCAGTCGAATCGCAGCGTCGCCGCGTTCACATCCCTATCGTCGCAGCTGACATGCAACCCCTTGTCGGCATCAAAATCAAATGTCCAGCGATGCCAGCCGGCCTGGCGCGCCACGCCGAGGTAGGCCACCTGGAAATAGGGCTGTTCCTTTTTGGCGGGCGTGTATTCGCCTAGCGCGTATGAACCGGCACCGTCCAGGTACGGCGCATAGATGCAGCCGGCGGTGAGCACGCGGCCCGCTTCTGACGCAAGGCCCCAGCGCGGCCCAGCCCGGCGCTGCTTGGGGTCTGAGGGCGCCGCGCCGTCGTCGAAGACCCACACGTTGACCGTGCCGGACCCGTCGTGATCCCGCAGCCTGAGCTCCGCGGTCGCGCGCGGCGGCACGCGCAGGGCCCCGCCGCCGTCCGCGCGTCCGTGCCCGAATTCCATGGCCGCGCCATTTTGCAGGACCCACCCCGCGGTGTCCGCCGCCGTGTCAAAGCCAAAGACGCGTTCCTCGCCGCGGACGGTCGCGGCCGAAGCCAGCAGCACCAGCGCCAACATCAGGCGGAATGCCTGCCGGTTCAAGGTGCCCCCTGGCTGGCCGGGGCATCCGCGAAGCAGCCGCGGTTGCGACCGGCCGCGGGATGGGGCACGCCGTCGATGTCAGCGGGCACGCATTGCAGAGGGTGCCCCGATTCATGCGCGGGCGAGTCGGGAAGCAGCCGGTAGTCGTGCGCGGTCGGATCGCGGAAGCGCGGATCGCCCGTGGTGATGCCGTGGCCCATGACGTTTGCCGCGTCGACGAAGTGATTGTCCGCGACGAGCAACTCCGGATGTTCGTCGTCGTTCGACATGTCCATGCTCCGGAAGATGCCGTTGGCCACCACCACATTCGTGGGCGCGAAGTGATCGCGCCACAGCCATGACTGGTTGACGATCGTCAGATGCAGGAAGAGCACGTTCTGCATTTGATCGTCGTACTGGCTGAGCAACTGCCAGTCCCCGCGCTCAAAGAGCACGTTGACGAAGGCGGAATCGCACAACCGCTGGCCGAAGAGTCCCTGGCTGTTGCAGGCGAGGCCGCGCACGTTGTAGAGAATCACATCGCCGGTCCAGCCGTCGCCGGCGTAGGCTTGGTGAAAGTCGGGGTGCGCCTCGGTCTGGCCCGCGTTAATGTCATGGCACCGGCTGTTGACCACCAGTTTTCCGCCGCCGCTCCAGGCGTCGGAGGTGATCTTCTCGATCGTGTGGTCGCGAACCAGCACCGCGCCGCGCGGGCCATCGCACATCTCGGTGGTAAGCCCGCCGGTGACGTAGGCGACGTAGCGGTTGCCGAAGGTCAGGCTTTCGGCGGCCCAGCGGCCCTGCTTGTTCCAGGCCTTGCAGTCGTCGAGCCAGACGAGGTGATTCCCGTTTTCGCCGTTAAGGATCGTCATATACGCATTGCCCGCGTAGTCGCAATAGAGGGTCACGTGGTGCCAGCGCAGGCGCTGCGTGCTGGGCCGGCCGGGGCCAACCTCGACCGCGTCGCGGTCGACGCCGGGCGCCGCCTGGATGGTGGTCCAGTAGGGCCGGTTGTCGCCGCCATCCAGCGCCTCGCTGGAGTAGGTGCCGGGCTGCAGGTTGATGGTGCCGCCGGCGGGTGTGCTCTGAACGGCTTTCGCGAGCGACCGGAATGGCGCCGCGGGGGTGCCGGCATTCCCGTCATCGCCCTTGACCGCGTCCACCCAGTTGGTCTGGCCGACCGTCAGGCTGCCGCGGCTGTTGGCGTACAGCGTGAGAGGCGGCAGGTCGTAGCTCGCGTGACCGTCCGCCAGCGGAATCGCGCGGGCCGCCAATTCCACGGGACCGTCGGGAAAATCCGCGGCGCTCAGGGGACACCAGAACTCCCAGACGCCGGACTGGCGGTTCAGCGTGGGTTGCGCGGCCGTGTGCACAACGTTCCCGCCGACGCGGAACTCCACCTTCACCCCTGCCGTGTGAAACGCACACACGCCGGCCTGGAAGCGGCCCGCAAAGAGCTGGTCCGGCACCACGTCCCAGAGCGCCACCGGCCGCGCGGCCAGCGCCGCAGACACCAGCATGCACCACGTTGTCGCCATGACTCCCGTTAATGTTCGCATCTCCGTTGCTCCGGTGGTTAGGGCCCCAGACTGCAGAGCCAGGCGTCAAGCGACGCGGCATCCTGGTGCGACCAGATCGCCACGAGGTTGTCCATGGCCGTTTCCTTCAACGCCGTCTCTGGAAATTGGCTTACCCACTCGGCCGCGCGCAGCGGGTTCTGCTGGGTGCAGCGTTGCACAATCGCGATCAGTGCGTCGTCCTGTGCCCGTCCCGGGGACATGGCCTGCGTGACCATCTCGGCGGCCCCCAGCGGGTCCTGCTCGGCCCAGGAAGCCGCGATGCTGGCCATGACCGCCTCGCGCAGCGTGGAGTCGTCCAGCGCCGTGGCCCACGCCGCGGCGGCCGCGGGATCCTGCGCCGCCCACTGCAGTGCGGCGTGGCGGAGAAGCTCGTCGCGCGCCCTGTCCGCCGGCAGCGCCAAGGCGAGTTGCAACGCCTCGGCCGGCTGAGTTCGCGACACCTCGTAGGCCACCTGACGGACGGCCTGCTCGCGCTCCTGCCCCGCTGGCAGCTGACGGGCCCACGCCAAGGCGGCGCCGGCATCCTGGCCGACCCACGCGATGGCGACCTGGTCCATGCCCGCCTGCCGAGCCGCCCCACCGGGCATGCCACTCACCCAGGCCGCCGCGTCCTCGACATCCTGCAGCGCCCAGCGACGCACCAGGCGGGCCTGAACGTCCAGGCTCACCGCCGACGTGACGCCCAGCTCACGCAGGTCCTGGAGCACCCCCGCAATGTCCGTCGCGGCCACCGCATCCAGCAGTTCGAGTATCAGTATCTCACGCTGCATCGGGTCGCGCTCCGCCTCGACCAGTTGCAGGGCCTCCGCGATGTCCGACCGGCGGGTGAACGAGACCGGATCGCTGATTCGCGGCACCGTCGCACGGCTCTCACGCCGGACGGCGGGCGCTTCTGCGGCGGCGCGCCGCCGCTCCGCCGCACGCATGACCGCCGTCGCCCGGGCGGGCGCCATGCCGCGACTCACAGGACGCGCATCCAGGTCGAAGGCCAGGAAATCCGCATCGGTGCGCGGTTCAGGAACCAGAACCGCGGCCGCGCGCGGTCGCAGTAGGACAGCGCCCAGCAGGAGCAGCAGCGCCGCACCGGGCAACCCATACCTGCGCATCCATCGCCTCCTGTTCATCCGGCACAATCCCCCGCCAGAAGACGCGCGCGTCCCCTCCCCCAGAGCTTCAGTGGGGGGGGAGGGAGGGGACGCTGACGCATCAATCATGTGTTGAGGCACTGTGGCTCACCTGCCGGGCCTCGGCCCGGGCCACCTTTCCGGAGTTTCGGCAACCCACATGGTCCAGAATCCCATCACAGGCGCCGCTGTTCGCGAGTGACGTCAGATCCCGGAATCGAAGGTGCGTGATGGCCGCGGCTGCCGTGAACGTGAGCGCGTACGACTGAAACGTCGTGTTGCCCGCGTCGTAGGTCCCGGGGCCATCGGCCGATACCGTCATGCCGGCAAGGACGTTGGTTCCATGGCGGGCCTCCACGCGCAGCAACTGCGGCCGGCCGGTCGAACCAAACGCCCCAAAATCGAATGGAAGGGCGTAGCCGGTGCCGGCCGTGGTCGGCACCGCCTGCTCGAAGACCGCGTTGCCGCGTGCATCATGCGCACCAAGCACCAGGGCGCTCGCGCGATCCGTGCGGCCCTCATGGGCCCCGATCACAAACGCGGCCGCATTCGTATCGGTGGACGACACCACCCACCCCGTCGTCCCGTCCTCGAAGCTGCCGTTGACTATCTCGACGGGAGTCACCCCGATGGTGTAGGCGCCACCGGCCACACGACTGCTGGTCATGCCGCTCTTGCAGGCGATGGCCTGCAGCCGTCCGGTGGACGCGATTGTGACCGGCCCCACACAGACGGTGCCGGACGTGGACGTGGGCGTGCGGCCATCGAGGGTGTAGCGGATGCTCGCCCCGGGAGTGAGTGTGGCAAGGGTTACGGATTGTGAATCGGCGTACGTGCCGCCGGGCGGGTCAAAGGTCGGCGTCAGCACCGTGCCCAACTCCGCTTCCTTGTACGTGTTGTAGAACTGCCTGAAGAACAGCGGCGTCTCGTTGTAGATGAACTCCCCCCGGTAGTCGATGCTCTGCTCGAAATCCACGTGGCGCTCGGCGTAGAGGAACAACGCTTCCCAGTTCATCGCCTTGCGCAGCCCCATCACCCGCGCCGCCATGGTCGGGCCGAGGTGGGTGGCCCCATTGATCGACCGATAGGCCGCCCCGAACCAGTTGTTATCCAGCGCGACCTGCCACGTGTGGCGAATGCCCCACTCCGGCAGGCCGACGTCCTCAGCGGTGTAATCGTAGACCGGATCGCCATTCACACCCGCCAGGCGCTGAAGCTGGGGGTCCCAAACGCCGTGCACCAGCGCCACGTCCGCCGTGGTAACCAGGAACGTGCTTTGATATTCCTGGAACTTCATGGCCGCCCCCTGGATCGCCGCCTTCAAGTCCGGGTCATTCAGCACGCCGGCTGCCATGACCAGCGGGGCGAGCCGGCCGACGTTGTGCCCGCCATCCGCGGCCCACAACCCGCCCTGCGTGATGAAGCCATAGTTGTCGAGCCCCACCTGGATCACGCCGATCAACAGGTCACGCTTCTCTGCATCCGAGTAGTCCAGGTTGAGGAGCAGCGCGGCAATCCCCGTCCGGTAGGCAATGTACTGGCCATATCCATTCTCCCCCATGTAGGGCGGATGCAGATAGCGCCCGGTCCAACTCGGGTTCAACTCAAGCCAGGCGTGACTGAAGTACCCGACGTAACTGGCCAGTGGTGGCGCAGCGGAGAGCGGCGCACGCGGCAACGCGTTGAGCCTTGCATAGTCAATCCCGGATGCGTTCCACACGCTGGCCCGGCTGCCGCTGCCAATGGCGCAAGGGCGAAAACTTCCGGCCGCCGGTGCCTCACGCACCACCGTGAGGATGGCAAAGGTCTCGATCGTGTAGAACGGCGTCCATCCATCCGCCGTAATGCTGGAGACAATCGAACAGTCGGGTGGAACGGTCAGCGGCAGGTTCGTCCCCACGTTGAGGGCGGGCACGTAATCGTTATAGCCCGGGGTGAAATCCTTGTCGAAGCCCTGCGTCGTCCCCACCGGCGGATTCACCATCGTGCCGTTCCTGCCGTCGGCAGGTTCCGGCGAAATGGCCGTGATCGTCACCGGCCCCACCACCCACGGATCGCCGTTCACGTACTGTCCCGTTGCGTAATCGCGACCGAATGTCCACGTGACGCCGTCCCGGCTGACGGACGTGGCGGCCAAGGCGGACGGCGCCAGCACCGCCGCCGCGCTGACGCCGACCCACAGGCAAAGCCTGGCGCTCGATATGCTCATGTCCAACGTCCCTCTTCGCGCACGTCCCCCCCGCCGCCTCCGGCGGGGGGGCTCTCTTGTCATTTCTTACGGCACAGCCGTCACGTTGTCCAATGTCGACGTGTTCAGCGTAGCCGTTGTGTGTGACGTGAGGCACAGGCCGATGTACGTGCCCGCCCCCATGCTGATTGTTTGCGTCGCACCCACCTGCGTCCATGTCGCCCCATCGGGTGATATGTAGCTGGTGAAACTGTTGCCGCTGCGCACAACACGCACCCAGTATGGCGCGGTCTTCCCGGTGCTCTGCGCATAGCCACAGCTGCCACCGGTGCTCGTGCGATACATGAGGTTGGCGCCGTTGCTCGGCGTGATCACCGCCATCGCGTAGGTCGCGTTTGCATTGAGTGATTCGCGCACCATGACGCCGACCTTCGCCCAGGGGTCCGTGTTCTGCACCGCCACGACCCGTGCCTTGATTTCGCAATCGCCACTGGCAGTCTGGTACACGAAGTGGAACGCATCCGCCGTGCCCCAGATATCCGCCCCGGCACCGATCACGGTAAACGTGCCACTGCTTGCCGAGGCGCTCCCAGCCAGGCCGACCGACCCGATATCCGCATTCGCCCACGGGCTCGGCAGGCTGCCGACGTCATTCGCGTTCAGACTGATGGCATCCAGCATGCCATCACAGGCGAGGCTGTTGGCCGCCGTGGTCTGATCTGTGAACCGGATCGTCGTCGTGGTGGAGGACGCCGTGAAGACCAGCGTCCGCTCGGCGTAGGTTGTGCTCGAGGGCAGGAAGCTGCCCGTGCCGTAGGCCGTGATGGTGGTCCCCTGCAGCACCGTGCTGCCATCGAGTGCCTGTGCCAGCACGACCTGCGACTGGTTGGCGAGGCCGAATCCGCCGTACTGGAAGGTCAGCGTGTAGCTGGCGCCCGCCGTCGTGGCCACGTCCTGAGCGAAGACGGCGTTGCCGGCCAGGTTGCCACTGCCCAGCGCCAGCGCGTTGACGCCGTCGCGCACGCCCTGGTTGGTGACGATATTGTAGGCGGTGCCGCTCACCGTCCAACCCGTCACGCCCTGCTCGAAGCTGCCATTCACCAGGTCATTGGTGGCGGGCGGTGTGGTGGTGATCGTGTAGGTGGCCGACTTTACCGTGCTCTCGCTGGTGCCGACATACGCCACCGCCTTCAGCGTGGTGGTCGCGCTGATCGCCACCGGGCTGCTGTATGGAGTGCCGATCGTGGCGGTCGGGGTGGTGGTGCCGTCTATCGTGTAGCGGATACTCGCGCCCGGCGCCGTGATGGTCACCGCTTGCGCCGCGGTAAACGTGCCGCCGTCCGGGGAGAATGACGGCTGGGCCACGGAGGCGCCGCCATTCGCCGTGAGGGTCACGACATCCAGCATCCCGTCACAGGCCGCGCTGTTGGCCAGCGTCGTCTGATCCGTGAACCGGATCGTCGTCGACGCCGCCGTCGCGGTGAAGGTCAGCGACCGCTCGGCGTACGTCGTGCTCGAGGCCAGGAAGCTGCCCGTGCCGTAGGCCGTGATCGTCGCGCCTTGCAGCACCGTGGCGCCGTCCAGCGCCTGTGCCAACAGCACCTGGGGCTTGCTGGCGGCGCCGTACCCGCCGTACTGGAAGCTGAGCGTGTAGCTCGCCCCCGCCGTCGTCGCCACGTCCTGCGCAAACACGGCGTTGCCGGCGAGGTTGCCGCTGCCCAGCGCCAGGGCACTGACGCCGTCGCGCACGCCCTGGTTGGTCACGACGTTGTACGCCGTGCCGCTCACCGTCCAGCCCGTGGTCCCCTGCTCGAAACCGCCGTTGGTCATGCCGTTCGTCGACGGCGGAGGGGTGTTGATCGTGTAGAGGGCGGTCATCACCGTGCTCACGTTGGTGCCGATATACGCCACGGCCTTGAGCGTGGTCGTCGCCGCGATCGTCACCGGGCTGGCGTATGGCGTGCCCACCGTGGCGGTCGGGGTCGTCGTGCCGTCCACGGTGTAGCGGATGCTCGCGCCCGGCGCCGTGATGGTCACCGCTTGCGCCGCGGTAAACGTGCCGCCATCCGGGGAGAAGGACGGCGGGTCCACCACCGTCGCATTCGTCGAGGCGCCCTTCTGCAGGCTGCAGTCATCGACGTAGATCTCCGTCGCGTAGGTCCCGGTGTTGACGTAGAACCGCGCGTCCGTCAGCGTGCCCGACCACGTCAGGGGCAGCGTGCCCGTGACCTTCGTCCAGCCGCTGGCGGTGATGCTCGTGGCGACCGTGGGGAAGGTCGTGTCCCCGCCCACCGTCAGCCCGATCTGAATGCGTCCGGTGTCCGTGCCCGTGGCAAGCTTCAGGTACGCAGACACCGTGTAGTCGCCCTGGCCGTTGGCGAGGAGCGCGCTCGTGATCGTCTGGTACGGCCCCATCCAGTTGGCGGTGCGCCCGGACACGCGGCACGAGGCGGCACCCGAGTTCTTGTCCGTCGTGATGCGCGTCAGGGTGATGGCGCCGTTGATGCCCCAGTTCGCGGTATCGGACTCAAAGCCCGTGTTGGCCAGCAACTCCGCGGGACCCGCCGGCGGCGGATTGGTCGTCACCGTACCCGCCAGCACGTTGACGACTTCGGCCTTCCAGCGGCCGGCGCAGTCCTCGTATCCCGCGACCGTGTAGTGCACGCTGTCGTTGGCCGCGCCCATCATGTCGACGGACGAGATGTGCTTCCCTTGCGCCTGGCGGGCGGCCACGATTTGGTCAATGCCCGCGCGGTAAATGTTCAGCGGCTGCATGGAGTTCGTCGGCGTCGCCGGCTTGCCCACAACGATGTGCATGCCGGGGCGGCGCGCGATCATGCTGTCCACCAGCGCCGCGAGTTGCGTGACCTTGGCGGCGGCCTCGGCATCGCTGATCGGCACGCGGTCTTCGACCGGGAACACGTTCACCCACATGTCGTTGCTGCCAATGAGCAACAGGAGGATGTCGGGCGTGAAGGATTCCAGCATGTTCTGCGCGACGCGCGTCTCGATCTGGGCGAGGCCCTGGCCGGGATAGCCCTCATGCTGCGGGTCGGTGAGGCCCGAGCTGGTGCCCGCGCTCTGCGAGCCGACGAAGTCAATCGTCACCCCGGCCACGGACAGCAGTTCCTTGAGCTTCTTGCGGTAGCCGATGACGTAGGCGGAATCCGTGGTGCCGGTGGGGTTGCCCACGCCCATCGTGTTGGAGTCGCCCACCGCCATGATCCTGGGCGTCGCCGTGAGTACCAGCAGCGCGTCTTCCCAGCCGGCCGGAGGGGTCAGGCTGGCGCTCGCGCCCGCCGCCAGCGTCGAGCCGGCCACGGTGTTGCCATTGCGCGGGTCGAACCAACTCGTCGCCGCCGTGCACATCAGGATGTTCTGGATCGTGCCGGCGCTGTTGACCGGGAAGTACACGATCGCCTTGTCGCCCGCGCTGGAGCGCACCCCCACCTTGCGCGTGGCGCCGCTCCCGCCGTTGGCCGTGATCAGGCTGTTGTGGGGTTCCCACAGCCACCACTTGTGTGTGTTGGCGAAACTCGCGAACTGGGCCATGTGGCCCGCGGCGGTGTCGCCCAGGTACGTCGTGTTGGCAATTTGCTGCCAGTTCTGGCAATGACCGTATGCGTAGCCGCAAACGCCCCCGAACAGGGATTGCCAGGCCTCGATCCGGACATACGCGGGTGTGATCGTCGTCCCCACACCAGCCCATTCGTAGTACCCATCCTCGTAGGACCCCTCCATCACGAACGAGGGCTTCACGCCGGTGGCCACGGTGTAGTCGCGATTCACGGTCCCGTAGCAGGACCCATAGTCAAAGAAGACTTCGGGGCCGTAGAAGTCGATCCAGCCGTTGCTGGCCGGCGGGAAAGCCACGGAGATGTCAGAGTAGTCGGCGTTGGGAACGCGCTCGCAGCCGTGGTAGGTCATCAGCGTGGTGCTGTACGTGGCGTCGCCGTTGTAGTTGTTCACGCCGTTGACGCCGTCGGCAACGCCCTCGGCCATTGCCCGCCACCCGTTGGCGTCCATCCCGCCGGTGCTGTAGCTGGGATAGATGCGCCCGTCAGCCTGGCTGTCCTGACCGATGGCAAAGATGATATTGGGCGCCGTGGCGAAGTAGCCGGACACCTGGCGGCCGTAGCTGTAAGCCCGGCCGTATTCCGTGGCATTGTTTCCCGCGAAACGCCAGGGCACGTAGGTGTCGCAGAACCGGCCCGGTTCACCCATGACCAGAATCAGGTGCAGCCCGCGCGTGTTGGCCATGTCGCAGATCGTGCGCCAGCGCGCCCAGTACGCGCCATTCAACTGCGTGGGATCGTTGCTGACGAAGGGCAGGCGACCAGCGCTGTCCGTCGTCGCCGGGCTGCCATTGAAGGCATGCGTGGCAAAGACTTGAACCGCCGTAAACCCCTTGGCCGCGCGATCATCGAGAATCGCCCCGACCGCCGCATCGCTGCGCGCGTTGAGCAGCCACTCCGTATCGCTCAGCAGCAGGAACGGCGCCCCGTTGCTGACGCGCTCCAGGCGGTGCCCGTCGCTGCTGACACGCAAGTCCGTGGCGCCCCAGCTGGCGGCCACGGCCATGGACACGATCGCGCACGCGAGCACGGTGGTCTTGAATCGACTCCAGCCATCAAACAGATCGAGCTTCATCGTTCATCCCCCTCCTTGCCACACCCCACCCCTCCCTTGGGTCGCCCCGAGGGTCGCGATCTCCGGACGCGAATCACCGCGCTCCGACGCGCCAGCCGCGCCCTTGCCGGCCCTGTCATCGCCGGCCGCGGTCACCTCCATGTCCTCGGGGATTTCCCGCCGTTTGATACCTGTCGCCACTCCTGCCGCAGACCCATAATAGCCCCATCAATGGTTTGATTCTATCACCCGACTTCACCTGTGCAAGTTCCATGTTGTGATCGTGAACCTCGCCTCAGGCACCGCTATTCGGCTCGCACCGGCGTGCGGCGGGGCGTCGGCGCGGCTCGGCGGGACGCCTCGCCCCACCGGCGGAGATCGAATGTGGCGGCCGCGTCCGAGGTGGGGCGAGGCGTCCCGCCCGAGCCGCTCCCGCGTCGTTCGCATCCATGCGCCAGCCTCCCTACCGGATAATGAAGACCAAGCCGCCGCGTTCGAAGGCGTACGATGCACTCGCTGCGCCACTGTCGACCATGCCGTCCCGGTACGCGATCGCCCGCAGCGTGGCGGGGTTGGCAATCGTCACCGGCCCGTCATAGAGCCAGCCATGCTCAGCCGTCGGCAGGCTGCCGTCGAGCGTGTAGCGAATGCGCGCCCCGCTGGTCGCCGTGCTCATCGCCACGCGCGGCGCCGTCACATACGTGCCGGCGGGCGGCGTGAAGGTCGGCGCACCCACCACGTTGCCGCCGGTGAGGCGCACCTGGTCCAGCATGCCGTCGCAGCTGAAGCTGTTGTTGAGTGTGGTCTGGTCGGACAATCGAAGCAGCGTGTTGGACGACAGCGCCGTGAACTCGAGCGCGCGCGCCTGGAACGTCGTGTCCTCCGGCAAAAAGCTCCCCGTTGCGTTCACGCTCATGGCCGCGCTCGCGAGCACGGTCCCGCCGTCAAGCACCTCGACGAACACCTGCTGCGGCTTGCCGCCCAGACCAAAAGCGCCGTGGTCGAACTGCACCGTATAGACCGCCCCGGACACCGTGTTCAGCAGCTGTGACAGCACCGTGTTGCCGACCTGGTTCAGGCGGCCCAGGGCCAGCGCGTGCGTGCCCGCCGTCCAGCCCTGGTTGGTCACCACCTCGCAGGCCGGAGCATTCAGGTTGCTGGACCCGATCGTCCACCCGGTCGTCCCCTCCTCGAAGCTGCCGTTCACCAGCCCCACGCGCGGCACAACCTCGATGACGTACGCACCGGTGGTGACCGCACTCGCCGTCATACCCTCCGCCGTGGCCACCGCCTTGAGGGTGCCTGAGGCCGCAATGAGCACCGGGCCGCTGTAAGACATGCCCGCGCCGCCCGACGGGTCGCTGCCGTCGGTCGTGTAGCGGATGCTCGCCGCGGCCGTCACGCTGGTGATGCTCACCCATTGGCCCGCTCCATAGGTGCCCGGCGCAGGGCTGAACGTCGGCGCCGCGACCGTGTTGCCGCCCTGCACCGTGATCGCCACGCGGAAGAACTTGTCGTTGATGCGGTCGGGGAAATAGAGGAAGAAATTGCTGCCGACCGTGCTGGAATCGTCGGACGCGCCCTCCAGCCCCGCAAAGAACGAATACGGGGTTTCGCCGTTGGCGGGCGGCGTGTAGACTTTGATGCGATCGCCCCAGTTCACGCCGTCCGTGGAACTGTACATGTACACGCCGCGATTCGCCGGATCGATCGGGAAGGGTGCCACGTAGCTGTAGCCGATCTGCTCCCAGGCCGTGAGGAGATACTTGCCAAGTGGCGCGCAGTAGGTCGCATCGCTGTGTAAATCATACCGGTCCGGCGCCGGCGTGATGTTCGAGCCAACCCCGGTCAGCCCATCCTGGTTCCAACTGCCGTTGTTGTACTTCGTCCACGCCGTCACCGTCCCCAGCTTCGCGGCGGCCACCACATCCGCAACGCGGGCGCGCGCCACCGCCGGGATGCGCGGGCCATTCAGCGGCACTTCGTTGAAGTACTGATAGAAATACTCGCCCACGATCACATAGGGGCAGCCCCCCAGATTGGAATACGCGTCGTTCTGGGCCTTGATGACGTCCCCGCAGTACTTCCAGTGATTCCCCTCGTCGGTGGAGATCGCAATGCCCTGCCGGAACCGGCAGTTGGTCGTGTCGTTGTATTCCGCCGTCTCGATGTGCACGAACCCGATCAGCGTCCCGTCGCCATCCTTGTAGATGTTCGCCAGCCAGGGGCGGTAGCCGGCCGGGAAGCCCGACAGGTCCCAACGCCCCGCGTAGCCCGACCACTCGGTGGTCTGCTGCGGATTGTCCAATGGCCCGCTGAACTTCTTGAAGGACGACCACGCGTTCTCCGTCCACGTGTAAATCTCCGTCGCACTCTTGCGCAGCGTCGGGCAGGACATGTCGGCCGTATTGCCCGGGTCATAGTTGCTGTACACCAGCTCCGCCTGCCCCACCGTCATGGTCGGCTCCTGGGGCAACTCACCGCCGTTGCTCGTGATGCTGACGTCATCGAGCATGCCGTCGCAGGTGATGCTGTTGGCCGCCAGCGTCTCGTCCATGAAGTACAGCGCCGTGGCCGCCGACGTGGCCGTGAAGGTCAGCGCATAGGGCTGAAACGTGGTGCTGCCAGCGAGGAAACTCCCCGTGCCGGTTGCCGACACCACGCGCCCGGTCACCACCGTGCTGCCATCGCGGGCTTCCACGCGCAGCTGCTGCGGCCGCGCCGCGGATCCGAACGCGCCATAGTCGAAATTGACGGTGTAGCTGACGCCCGCCGTGGTGGACAGCAGTTGCGCGAACACGGCATTGCCCGCCCGGTTGTCGCTTCCCAGCGCCAGCGCGCGGACGCCGTCCGTGAAGCCCTGATTGGTGGCGACGGTGTAGGCGGCAACGGCCGCGTCGCTGGACGCCACCAGCCAGCCGTTCGTGCCATCCTCGAAGCTCCCGTTCACCACGCCCGCGTGCGGCGCGCCCATCACCACGTACTCGCCCGCCGCAACGGCGCTGTCGCTCAGGCCGTCGAGATGCGCCACGGCCCGCAGCGTGGCGGAAGTGGCCACCGTGACCGGGACCGTGTAGAGGATGCCGCCGGCCGCCGTGGGGGTGCTGTCGTCGAGGGTGTAATAGAGACTCGCGCCAGGCGTGGCCGTCGTGATGGTGACGGCGGGCGCGGACGCGAACAGCCCGCCCGCCGGCGTCAGCGTCGGCAGCGCCGCCTGGCTGTCGGCATGGCGGACGACGCTCACGCTTTCCAGCGCGCCCGAATTGGGCGTGTACGTGTGCCCACTGCCGTCGATCTGGTGGTTGCGGCCCGCCGTGAACAGGAACGCCCCGTTCTTGAACTCGTCGGTGATGCTGGCGTTGTTGCCCGGGCGCATCAGGTCGGTGGTCCAGTTGCCGGCAATCGGCGCCACCCCCGGCTGGCTCGTCGTCACCGACCAGCCGTTGCTCGTCAGCGTGACGGACACCGTCAGCGGGAACGTGGCCGTGAACACCACGCCGAGCCCGCCCGGCGACGTGCTGGTCTGCGTGGGGCGCAGGAAGCCGGACGTGCCTTCGACGCCCGAGAAATACCGGCTGGAAACGGCCACCCACAGTTCAACCGCGTTGGAGTTGTTCTTCTTGCCGATGCTGACATAAAACCCGCCGTTGGTGTTGGGGCCCGACATGTTCCACGCGCTGCCGGAGCGACTGGCGCTGGACGAAATGATGCCGAGCTCCCAGCAGTAGGCCAGGTAGTAGTTGTACGCATGCGGCGTCTGGACCGTGATGTCTCGGATCACCCAGGTCGCCGTGGCGCCCGTTTGATCCCACAGCGTGAACAGGTCCTTGCCGTGAATCGCGCCGATGCCGTTCTCCGTCCCCATTGACGCGCGAAACGCCCCGTCGCTCTCCGTCGGCGTGGGCGCGCCGTTGAAGGTGCCGACATTCCAGCCGGTGCCGATGCCCCCCGTGTTCACCGCCAGGCTGCCGTCGTTGAATTCGTCCACCACCGCCGTGCCGGCGTTGACGATGCGCTGGAAGTCGGCCGTGGCGGTGTAACTGGCGGCCAGCCCGGCCTTGAACGCCTTGGCTCGCAGCGTGGCGTTGGACGTCAGCGCGAACGGCGCGGCATAGAGAGTCGAAGTCGCCGTTGGCTCGCGGCCGTCGAGGGCGTACCGAATCTCCGCTCCGCTGGTCGCGCAGGTCAGAGTCACGGACACCGCATCGGCAAACGTGCCGCCGTTGGGGATGGCCGTCGGCGTGGCGACCACGCTCGCGCTGGGCGTCAGAAAGAGGAGCGCATCCTCCCAACCGGACGGCGGCGTCAGGCTGCGCGCCTGACCGGCCGCGAACAGGCCGCCGCCCGTCATATTGCCGTTGCGCGGGTCGAACCAGGTGGCGGACGACTCCACCGCCAGCACGTTCTGGATCGTCCCCGCCGTGGCATTGGCGAAGTAGACCGCCGCCTTGTCGCCCGCGCTGGAGCGCACGCCCACCTTGCGGGCCGCACCGCTCCCGGCGCCCGCCGTGATCAAGGTGCTGTCGGGCACCCAGAGCCACCAAGCGTGCTGGTTCGCGAACGCCGCCAGGTGCGCCATCTGGCCCGCACCCACCGCGCTCAGGTAGGCGGTATTGCCGTTCTGCTGCCAGTTCTGGCAATGGCCGTAAGCGTAGCCGCACAGCCCGCCGAACAGCGAATGCCACGCCTGCACGCGCACTTGCGCCGGCGTCGTGGGCGCGCCAGTGCCCTGATACAACTCGCCCTCGTAGGCGCCTTCCATCACGAATGACGGCTTTACCGGCGCCGCATTCGTGTAGTCGCGATTCACCACGCCATACTCATACCCGATGTCGTGCCACACCTCGGGGCCGTAGAAATCGCACCACGCCTCCTGCCGGAAGTACTGCGACAAGTCGTCGGTGTAGCCGCCCGGGTAGCGCTCCAAGCCGTGGTACGTCATGAGCGTGTTCGAGAAGTCCGCGATGCCGTCGCGGTGGTTGACGCCGTTGACGCCATCCGCCACGCCTTCCGCCATCGCCAGCCAGCCCGCCGCATTGAAGCAGTTCCCCCACCCCGGCATCGTGCTGCCGTTGGCCTGGCTGTCCTGCCCCATCGCAAAGATCACGTTCGTCGTCGCGGCGAAGAGGGCGCCCACCTGGCGCGCGTATTGGTAGGCGCGATCGAACTCCGCCTCGCTGTTGGCCGCAAAGCGCCACGGCACGTTGGTGTCCGTCAGCCGGCCGGGCTCGCCCATGACCAGGATGACATGCAGATCGCGCGCGGCCGCCAGGTCGCAGATCGCCCGCCAGCGCTGCCAGTACGCCACGTTCAGCTGCGTGGGATTGTTGCCGACAAAGGGCAGATTGCCCGCGCTGTCCGTCAGCGTCGGGCTGCCGGCGTAGGCGTGCGTGGCGAACACCTGCACCGCCGTGAATTCCTTGGCCGCGCGGTCGTCCAGGATGGTGATCACGCCGGCGTCCGGGTAGGTATTGAGCAGCCACTCGGTATCGCTCAACAGCAGAAATGGCGCGCCGCTGCGGCGCTCAAGATGGTGCCCGTCGCTGCTGACCTGCAGGTCTGTCATGCCCCACCCCGGTGCCGTCGCCATGAGCAGCAGTGCCAGTCCAATCGCCGCTCGGCCCACGAACGGAGTCTGTCTCATCGCCACACTCCCACGGCGCAGGAGCCATCGAATGCCCTTGCCCCGGAACGGCCATCATGCCATCATCAAACCATTGATTCACAATAATCGGATTGCCGCATGGCTGTCCAGAGGGAAGTTGCGAACCGTGCGCAGGACACCACATCGACACGGACGACGCCTCCTCAGCGCGGGCTTCTGGCTCGCCCCCGCCGCTGCCCTCGCCACCGGCTACTGGGTGGACTTCACCGACGGCGACGACGCGCGCGACGGGCTGACCCCCGCCACCGCCCTGCAGCGTTGCCCGGGGGATGCCGCCGCCACTGGCGTCGCGGCCGCCACCCGCCTGCAGCCCGGCGACATGGTCCGATTCAAGGGCGGAGTGGTCTATCACGGGTCAATCTCGGTGACGGCCTCGGGCACGGCGGACCAACCCATCACCTTTGACGGCAACAGCGACGGGACGTGGGGGCTGAGGCGCGCGATCATCGACGGCGGCGAGGCCGTGACCGGCTGGCGCCGCTGCGCTTCGGCGGCCGCGGCTGGGGGCAACCCGCGCTGGGCGGAGCTCTTTACAGTCGACCTGCCGAAGCCGGCGCGCGGCAACACCCTCGCGCTCTGCGATGCCACGAACGCCCTGCCCACCGCCCAACACCCGAATCCCCGCGATCCCTTCTGGCAGGAGGACACGTCCCATTTCCTCGTCGCCCCGCGGCAGCTCGAATCCCTGGGCGCCTCCGGTATGCGGTTCAGCGATCCGGTAAATCTGAAGGAGTCCGACACCAACTACTACCTGGGCATGACCTTCGCGTTCCACGGCGGCAACAACCGCATCTGCTACCTGCCCGTCACGGGCTATGACCCCGCCACGGGGACGCTCTCCTTGCCGCCCTTCCAGGATCGCCAGTATGGGCAGACGCGCTATTGCCTGCTCAACGCCGTCCGCCTCATCGACCAACCCGGCGAATACAGCGTCGAGGCCGCGGACGATCCCGCGAGCGTGCGCGCCTTTCTCTTCCCTCCCCGCCTCCTGCATGGGCAGCCCGCCGATATCGCCGCCTCGGTCCGCCCGCGCGGGTTCGCCCTGAACGGCGCCAGCCATGTCACCGTCCGGGGCTTTCTCCTGCGCCGGCAAGGCGGCGACGCCCTGAGCGCGAGCGGGCCCGCCGCCGGCATCGTCTTTCGCCACTGCGAGATCACCCTCGTGCGCGGTACGGCGGTCAGCGCCCATCGCATTAACGGCATCCGTGTCGAGGACTGCCACATCCACGACAATCCCGCCCACAGCAAGGGCATCGTCTTGCGCGCCTGCCAGGACGCCGTCACGCTCGGCTGCCGCCTGGTCAGGAACACCAGCACCGCCATTGACTACTACGCCTGCACCAACGGCCAGGTCATCGGCAACATCGTGCGCGAGCACCACGGCTCGCACGCCAACGGCCTGACCTTCTACCTCGGCTGCCGCAACATGCTCGTCGCCAGCAACGACGTGGCCGACAGCAACGTGGCCCTCACCTTCCAGGCCGGCGAGAAGTTCGTCTTCCGCGACAACGTCTTTGACGGCAGCTTGCGCAGCATGGTCGTCGGCATCTGGCCGTCGCAACCACTCAAAGACGTCCGCTTCGATCACAACACCATCGTGCGAGGGAAGCCGGATTCCGCGTGGGAAATCGGCCTGTTCTCGAACAGCCGGCGCCTCGAGGGCCTGGTCGTCGAGCACAACATCATCGACGGCCTCTGCAGCGATCACAATGTGTTCCGCAGCGGCACGTTTCGCAGTAACCTCTACACGCGCATCGGCAAGGACCAGGCGGGCGGTCTGCTGGGGGAGGCCGGGCGGGTGGAGCCGAATCTCGCGGCACTCTTCGTGGCGCCCGACGTGGGCGATTTCCGCCCGCGCGCCGAGGGACCGGCGGTCGGCTTCGGCGCACGCCTCAAACGGCTCGAATATACCCCTTGAAGGGCATGCCTATGTTTGAAATCCATGTGGTTGAACGCACCGGTGGCGCCATCCAGCGCGCGATCGACGCGGTGGCCGAGGACGCCGACAAGAGCGAACGCGCCTTTGTTCCCGCCGATCCTGCGCCGCTCCGCCCCCGGCGCGGCGGTGGAGCATCTCACGGTCGACGCACGCGTGGCGGATCCCGAGAACATCCTGGCAGGGCTGCGCTGCGATGTGGTCTATACCTGGCACAGCCCGAACGTCCGCTTGCGCGGGCTGACCGTGCGGCACGCGCTCGGATGGCATCTGCGTGTCGAAAGCCAGCGTGCAGGACAACTCGATCGAGGGCCACCCCGGCGAGCCCATCGTGGACCGGGAGCGAACGGTCAACTGAGCCGGGCTGCAGGCCGGCAACTGTAGATCCGGGACACGCCACGCGCGTCGCCCGGAGGTCGACGACCACCTTGCCTGCGCGTCCCCAAGGTGGCCCGCGACCTCCGGGCGCGGGCTAGCGCTTCGCCACGCCGCCGCCCGTGACGCCGGTCACATCCACCACGCCGCGATCCGGCACGACCTTCACCAGCACGTACGAATTCCCCTCATGGGTGACGAGCGTCGCCTCAACCGGCTGGCCGTTCTGCACGGCGCGGCAGGCACCCCAGCCATTGTCCACGCGGACCTTGACGGTCAGCGGGTAGTCGAACAGGAGGTCCGACAGCGTATCGGTCAGCGTGAAGGAAATCCGCGCCGGCGTGACGGCGTCGACGGCCAGCGCATGCGCGTCGCGCGACTGTGCGTACATGGCCACGTCACAGAACCGCCCAACCCAGATGGCGTCGCGGTTGTCGTACAACGGCTTGAGCACGTTGCTTTCAATGGCGGCGTTGGGCGCCTTCACGTAGTGATAGAACATCACCTGCCAGCCCCGGTAGGAACGATTCCATTCCGCGGGACCCGGCGTCAGCAGGCGCTCCGGCTCAAAGTGCCCGTGCTCGTCCGGCGTGTACGCCTTGATGCTGCTGTAGTTGATGGCGTTGGCCGGGTTGATCCCCCCCGTGACGCCCCGGTTGGCCAGGTAGTACTTGGCGAGGGTTGCGGCTGGCGGGTCGTTGCCCCACGGCGAGGCATACGTTCTGACCCAGAGGCCCGGGATGGCCGCCTCGATGTCTTCCTTGGACACGCCAAGTTCCTCGTCGTAGTTCGTCATGAACCGGTTGTGCGTCAGCGAGTGCGAGGCAATCTCGTGCCCCTCGGCATGCAGCGTCCGGAAGTCCGCCCAGGTGCCTTGCATGCCATTGGGGTCAAAACCCGGTAGCCCCTCGCTGTCCGGCCCCCCGGTCACCACCCACCAGGTGAAGTGGAACCCGTATTGCTTGCCCATGGCCAGCCACCACGCGTGATCGGGCCGGCTGTTGTCATCCACGCCGATGGACACCGCGGCGAGCTTGTCATCCGCCCACAGGCACACCTCCGCCTGCCCGACGTCGGCCGGCCACGTACGATCCGTGACGGTAAATGGCGTCCACGCGCGCAGCATCGGCTGCTGCCGCGGGTCCACGGCGGGGAGCGCGAGCGTCTGCCATGCACTCACGCTTTCGAAGCCTTGCGCATTCTCCGCCCGCACCCGGTAGCGGCACGTGATCGTTCCCACCAGGCCGTTGATCCGCACCTCGTGCTGCGTGCCCAGTTCGGCCGGCCGGCGCGTGAAAATCGGGACCGAGTCCAGGGTGTATTCCACCTGGCGCCTGGCCCGCACGTCGGTCTGCCAGCGGATGGCGGCGCGGAAGTTCGGCAGCAGCTCCGCCGTGATCGCCGAAATCACCGGCGGGGTGCTGTCGCGCGTCGCGGTCATCAGGTCCGCAACTTCCTCGGATGACAGGGCGCGCGGGTAGTACACCATCTCGTCCAGCACGCCGGCGACCTTGCCGAAGCGGAGCGTGGCGGCGCTGGGCGCCATGCCGGCGGAGGGCGTGCTGCAGATGAGCTCGCCATTGCGGTACAGGCGCATGATCGCGCCGTCATAGACCGCAAGCACATGGGCCCATTGGTTCAGTTGCTCGCGTACCGGCTGGGTGTCGCGTGCGTCTTCCTTGTACTGGAATTTGAACATCCAGGCCCCGGGCCACTGGGCATGCTCCTGAAGGAGAAACCCGCCGGTCGAGTCGGACTTGTCCACGATGGACTGGTAGGCCGCGTCGGCCGTGACGAAAACCCAGCCGCCAATCGAAAACGCGCCGGCAAAGTCGAGCGCGGCGTCGTTGCCCACGTCCACGCACAGCGCGCGGCTGTTCAACTGAATGCCGCGTCCCCGGACGCCATCCACATAGACGGCGTCGCCGCCGCGCATGCGGCCAGGATGCTGTCCGGCGGCGTCTTCGAGCGTGCCGTCCATCCGCCAATGGCCGGCCACTCCCGCCGGCATGGCGGCCCAGAGCCGCGCGCTCACGAACAGGCCGGCCACCACCAAACCCCAGCGACTCATGGAACTCCTCCGTGTCCAGCATCCATGGATTGGGCACATCCCCTGCCAGGTTCTAAACACCGCGTCTTGCGTCTCCTGTAGGGGCGTCGCACGTCGATGCCCGCGGGCTTCGCAAGCGAAGCCCCTACAAGGAGCAGGACTCATCTCGTATGGATTACGGCCCCCGTAGCGCCAGGGCTACGACCTGGCGCCTCCGACGCCTGCACCCTTTGCTCAATGCTCTGGCAATCTGCGATACGCCGCAAACATGTTCTCCGCGAAGGGGGAGCCCCACGTGCCGGGCTGCCTCGCCTGCCAGCACACGTCCACCCACTCGAGGAACGCGTCGTGGTTCCAAAGCGCTTCGAGCTTCATCAGGCGCACGGCCAGCGCCGTGCCCATCGTGGAATGATAGGTGATGCCCAGGTACGCGATCTTGCCGGGCATGGCACTGGTCGCCGGCTTCGTCCGGAATCCCGCGTACCGCTCCCCCCACACCGGCGTCCCCAGGGGCACCTCGTCGAACCAGCCCGGATGCCAGTACTCCTTGCTGCCGGGGCGGTTGACCGGCAGGCGCGTGGCGTCGCGGGCCTCCGGGGTCAGGTGGAACGTTTGCCCGTCCTCCAGAAACGTGGACACCGTGTCGAAATCCACGGCCACGCGCTGCATCGGAGCGTCGTCGAGCAGCACGCCCGCAACGAGGATGGGCATCTTGCGCCCCACGCCGAGCGTGCCGCCGATGTGCCCCCAGGAGGCGCCGTTGGTGACGAGCCCGTAGTTGTCGATGCCGAGCTGCACGTAGCGGATCAGCAGCGTGCGCTTCTCGGCGGGGGTGTGGTCGTTGAGCATCAGGCGCAGGATGCCAATGCTGGTGTCCCGCGCCATGCCGCCGCCGTAGTTGCACATGTTCTGCTGCGGGTGCAGGTGGTCGCCCTGCCACTCCAACCGGTGGTCGATCCACGGCTTCTCGAAAATCCCTTCCACGCTCGCCAGGGACGGGGTCTTCGGCACCGGCGCGAGCGCGGGCAGCAGCTCCGCGCGCAGCTTGCTGGCGCTGTGCAGCGGCTTATCCGTGCCTGCGTACGGCGGGCGGAAACTGCCGCTCGGGGGAGGAGCCGCCACCACGGTCAGCACCGCTCCCACGTCCAGCACCGGGCGCGGTTTCGGCCCGCTGATGGTCGACACCAGTGACACGCCCGGCGGGATCACGAGGCTCGGCAGGTGCAGGGCCGCATTCAGCTCCGCCTTGTAGCCCGCCACCCGGCCGTCATAGCCGTGGTCAGCCATGGACGGCATGGGATTCAACATCGACCCGTCGCGGTCCGCCTGCGTGGCGGGACGCGTGATGGACGTCACAGTCACGGGGCCCAGGACCCACCAGTCGCCGTTGACGAATTGTCCCACGGGACGATCCGCCGAGAATGTCCAGGTGATGCCGAACTGCGACACGGAGGTAGCCGCGACGGCGGGAAGGACGCCGCAGCAGAGACTCACGCACAAGACGGATGCGAACGGGAGCAACGATGGCATGGCTGGCCGTTCTCCTTTGGATTCAAGGCTTCGGCAGTTCGCGATACGCGGCAAACATGTTCTCGGCGAAGGGCGATCCCCACGTGCCTCCCAGCCTGGCCTGCCAGCAGCTATCCACCCAGTCGAGGTACACGTCATGATTCCAGAGCGGCTCGAGCTTCATGAGGCGCACGGCCAGCGCGCTGCCCAACGTTGAATGGTAAGTGAGGCCCTGGTACGCAATCTTGCCGGGCATGACACTCGTCTCGGGCGACGTCCGCCACCCCGCGTACCGCTCACCCCACACCGGCGTGCCCAGCGGCACGTCGTCGAACCAGCCCGGATGCCAGTACTCCTCGCTGCCAGGTTGGTTGATGGTGTGGCGCGTGGCGTCGCGCGCCGCCTGCGTCAGGGCAAACGTCTGGCCATCCTCCAGAAAGACGGACACCGTGTCGTGCGTCTTGGCCACGTCGCGCATCGGCTCGTCGCCGAGCAGCACGCCCGCCGCCAGGATGGGCATCTTGCGCCCCACGCCGATGGTGCCCCCGACATAGCCCCAGCAGGCGCCGTTGGCGACGAGCGCGTAGTTGTCGATGCCGAGTTGCACGTAGCGGATCAGCAGCGTGCGCTTCTCGGCGGGCGTGTGATCATTCAGCATCAGCCGCAGAATGCCGATGCTGGTGTCCTTCGCCATGCCGCCGCCGTAGTGGCACATGTTCTTCAGCGGGTGCAGATAGTCCCCTTCCCACTCCAGCCGGTGATCGATCCACGGCTTCTCGAAGAGGCCCTCCACCTCCGCGAGCGCCGGCGTCTCCGCCACGGGCGCGAACGTTGGCAGCAGGTCCGGACGCAGCTTGCTCACGTTGTGCAGCGGCTTGTCCGTGCCGGCATACGGCGGGCGAAAACTGCCCGCGGGAGGTGGGGCGCCCACGACCGTCAGCACCGCCGACACGTCCAGCACCGGCCGGCCCAACGGCCCGCTCAGCGTCGACACAAGCGACACGCCCGGCTCGAGCGACAGATTCGGCAAGCGGTTGGCAACGTTCAGCGCCTCCTGGTATCCCCCGACGCGACCATCGTAGCCGTGGTCCATGGACGGCACGGGGTTGGTCATCGATCCGTCGCGGTCCGCCTTATTCGCCGGGCGCGTGATGCCCGTCACCGTGACGGGCCCCACCACCCACCAGTCGCCGTTGGCGAACTGACCAGCCGGGCGATCCGACGCCAAAGTCCACGTGATGCCGAATTGCGTGAGCGACGTGGCCGCGCAGGCGGCTTCCCCCAGCAGCACCAGCGCCAGCACGGCGGAACCGCGGGCGGCGAGGGTCAACGGACGGCAGCAGGCGGTCCTCCAGCGAGTATTCATACCCCCACCTTAGCGCACACCAAACAGAATATCAATGGTTTGATTGACAAGTTTACGCGCTTATGCGACGAGTAAGCATGCCGCCAACCCCCAGGAGGTGCCGCATGGGACGCTACGGACAATTTTCCCCCGATGGACTCGAGTACGTCATCACGACGCCCCACACGCCTCGCGACTGGTTCAACTTCTTCTGGAACCCCACCTACTTGGCCTGCGTCGGCAACAGCCTGAACGGCTGCTCACTCTATCAGAACGAAGCCGGCGTGGTGACCAACCTCTTCGGCAAGCAGGACATGCGCGAGGACCCGCGCTGGGTCTACGTCCGCGACAACCGCACCGGCGAAGTCTGGTCCGCCGGCTATCTCCCCTGCCACACCGCGCACGAGGCGTACGAAGTCCGCAACGGCCTCGGCTACACCATCCTGCGCACGTTGAAGAACGGCATCCGGGTGACGTTCCGCGTCTTCGTGCCGCGCCATCACGCCGGCGAACTCTGGACCATCACGGTCGCCAACGAAGGCCGAACCGCGCGCGACCTGTCCGTCTTCACCGTCGCCAACGTCATGCTGGATGGCGTCAACATGCCCTATGGCTACGTGGGAGGACTCAGCGCCGAGTTCCTGCCGCGGGACAACCTGCTCTTCTACAAGAACATGACCTTCACCGTCGTGAATGAAAAGTTCCGCGCCTTCATGTACGCGGACGCCCCCATCGCCCGCTGGGACGTCTCCCGCGACCACTTTCTCGGCCGCACCCGCAACTACGCCTGCCCCCAGCGCGTCGTGGACGGCAAACTGGGCAACTCCATCGCCGCCGCCGAATACCTCGTCGGCGCCATGCAGCACAATCTGAAGCTGGGCGCCGGCCGCGCGCGCACCATCAACGTCGTGCTCGGGATTGTGCTGAATCTCAAGGAGGCGCGGGCCATGGTCCGCGCCTTCAACAGCACGGCAAAGATCGAGGCCGAGCAGGCCGCCATCCGGAAGGCCAACGTCCGCCGCCTCGGCGGGCTGAAACTGACGACGCCCGACGGCGATTTCAACCGCCTGTTCAGCGTCTGGCTCAAGCACGAGCTGTACCTGATGGCCGACTGGGCGCGGTTCTACTTCAAGGGCTTTCGCGATACCTGCCAGGATGCCGCGGGCATGAGCGTCATCAACCCGGACCGCGCGCTGCAGATGCTGAAGAAGGCCCTGCAGAACCAGCGCAGCGACGGCTTCGCCCCGCGCGCCTTCCGCGTGGCCAGCATGGACATCGCCGCCGCGGACAAGCACTACTGCGACAGCCCGTCCTGGATCGCCCATGCCACTGACGCGATCCTGGCCGAGACCGGCAACCTCGCCCTGCTCGACGACGTCGTCCCCTATTCGGACCAGGGCCGCGGCAGCATCTGGGAGCACAACCTGCGCGCCCTGGAATTCCTCTGGAACGACCGCGGCGCCAACGGGCTGTCGCGAATTCATTACGGCGACTGGTGCGACCTCATCGACAAGGCCGGCTACAAGGGCAAAGGCGTCAGCATCTGGATGAGCTTCGCCCTGGCCCGCGTGCTGACACTGGTCGGCAACATCGCCGCCGCGCGCGGCGAGGCGCGGCTGGCCGCCACCTGCCGGCGGCGCTATGCCACCCTCGCCAAGGCCATCCGCCAACACGGCTGGGATGGCGATCACTTTCTCTACGCCATCAACGACGACGGCCTCCGCATCGGCGCCGCGGACGCCGCGGAAGGCAAGTACTTCATCAACCCGCAGAGCTGGGCGATGCTGTCAGGCGTCATCAGCCCCGCGGTCTATCTGGCCATCACCCGCAAGTACGAGCCCAAGGTGGACACGCCCGTAGGCCCAGTCGCCTGCTGGCCCGCCTTCACCGCATACCAGCCCGGCATCGGTCAGCTCACGGGAACGCCCGCGGGCTTCTTCACCAACGGCAACGTCTACTGCCACGCCGGCGGGTTCAAGGTGGCCGCCGATTTCGAAGCCGGCCGGACGGAAAAAGCCTTCGACACCTTCATGCGCATCCTGCCGTCGGAGGACAAATCCGAACCCTACAGCCAGGCCAACGGCTACGTCGGCCCCACCGCCATGCGCATGCGCCGCCACGTGTCCGACGATCCCTGGCGCACCGGCACGGTGGCCTGGAATTTCCTCAATGGCGTGGACCGGCTGCTCGGCTTCCGCCGCGAACTCGCCGGCGTGCGCATCCGCCCCCTGATCCCCGCCCGGTGGTCGCACGTCGCCTACGAGCGCCCCTTCCGCGGCACGACCTTCGCGGTAGAAATCCGCCGCGGCGCGAAACCCGGCCTCACCGTCGACGGCGTTCCGATCGACGGCGACCTGATTCCCGTTGGCCCCGCCGGCTTGGGCGCGAAACGGGTGAAGGTGGTTTGCACGCTGAAAGCAGCTCGCGTGGACGCTCGCCCTCCACGAGATCGGACCGGTGCGGCGTGATTCAGCAACTGGAGGGCGGGCGTCCCTCGAGCCGCCTGGGCCTACAACGATGAAGCGCACAACCATCTCCCTGAATGGCATCTGGACCATCGCCTTCGACCCGGCAAACACCGGCAAGGCCGCGCGCTGGCAGGAGCATTTTCCCGCCGGCGGCCAGGCGCTGCCGGTGCCCGGCGTCTGGGAACTGGTCCGGCCAAATTATGACGGCGTGGCCTGGTACCGGCGCACCTTCACCGTGCGCCCCGCATGGCTGGCCGGCGTGGTGCGGCTCACCTTTGGCGCCGTGCACTACTTCAGCGAAACCTATCTCAACGGCCGCCTCGTCGGAACCCATGAAGGCGGCGGCTCGCCGTTCGCCTTCGACGTGACCCAACACCTGGTGCCGGGCGAGAACGTGGTGACGCTGCGCGTGATCGGGCCGCCGGGCGATCGCGCCATCGAGGGGTTTCGCGCAGGCGCGCCGCTGAACCAGAGCGACCTGCCCGTCGGCAAGGCCGCGTGGTATTTCAACTACGGCGGGATCTGGCAGGACGTCGCGCTGGTCATCACCCCCCGCTGCTACCTCGAGTCCATCTACATCAAACCGTTCCCGCGTCGGCGCCGCGCGCAGGTCATCGCCACCATCGTGAACCGGGGCCCGGCCGCGCGGTACACGCTGGACGTGGCCGTGGTCGAAGACGCTTCCGGCCGCCGCGTGCGACAGGTCCGCAAAACCGTCCGGCTCAAAACCGGCGTCAACGAGGTCTCCCTCCCGGTCGCGTTTCCGTCGGTCCGGTGCTGGAGCTGCGACGACCCGTTCCTGTACCGGGCCGTGGCCACGCTCGGCACAGATCGCCTCGCCGCGCGCTTCGGCATGCGCGAATTCACCATCCGCGGCGGCGCCTTCGTCCTCAACGGCCGGCGCATCACCCTCAAGGGCTTTCTGCACCAGGGCCTCTATCCCCGCACGCTCATCTTCCCCGCCGACCGCGCCATGGGCCGCCGGGAGCTCGCGCTCATCAAGGCGCGCGGCTTCAATTTCATCCGCGCCCATCTGCGCGCGCCAGATCCCTGGTGGCTCGACCTGTGCGACGAGCTCGGCCTCCTCGTCGAGGCCGAGCCCGGCATCGGCTGGATCTGCAACAGCGCCGAAACCGAGCGCCGCTGCTGGACGGAAATCGAAGCCCTGCTGCGGCACGATCGCAACCACCCCAGCATCGTCTTCTGGTGCCTGCTGAACGAGGCCTATCACTTCCTGGGCTTCACGATGCCCGAAATCAAGGCGATGACGGCGCGCCTCGCCGCCGCGGGCCGCAAGCTCGACGATACGCGGTTGCTGATGGACACTTCGGGCGGCGGCGGCAACGGCAGCGCGGACGGTGGCGCGCTGGTGTGGCTGCCGCACGTGGCCCGCCGCGCGGCCATGACCGACGACCACCCGTACTGCGAGCTGCCGCTGCAGGACGCCTCCATCGTCAAGTACCGCACGATGGGCAGGCGCGGCGTGCCGCTGCTGATCAGCGAATTTGGCGCGCCGCTCGCGCCGCCGGACTATCGCAAGGTGCTGGCCGCCTACAGCCCGGCCGAGCGCCGGCGCGGACTCGAGGATTATGTCCTGTACCGCGACTTCTGGGCTTCGCTCCAGGCGGGCTTTCGCCGGGCGGGCCTCAAGCGCGCGTTCGGCTCGCCCGATGCGTTCATCGCCGCGATCGACCGCGTGCGCGCCGATGAGATGCGCCTGGTGGTCGCGGCCCAGCGCTGCAATCCCGCGCTGGTCGGCACCACGTTCTGCCAGTTCGCCGACGCCAGCGGCGAGGAATTCGGCGCGACGGATTTCTTCCGCCGTCCCAAACAGATCCTGCAAGGGCTCACCGACGCCATCCAGACCCCGCTCATCGCACCCGAAATCCTGCCGCGCGTGCAGATCGCCGGACAGCGCTCCCGCGTGCGGCTCACGCTGGTGAACGAGAACCAGCTGGGCGCGGCCTACCGCTTTGACGCGGACATCTTCACGGCCGCCGGCAGGCGCGTGCGGCGCCTCGCCTCCGGCACGGTCCGCGCGACGCGCCATGTGCAAACTCTGCTGGTCCGCGCCATTGCGCCCGAGCTGAAACCCGGGGCCTACGTGCTCCGCGCCACGCTCACCGCCGGCACGGCGCGCCAGCCGTTCCGCTCCGCCGCCGTGGCCTTCACGGTCCTCGCCGCCCCGGCGCCCACGCTGCGGGCGACCAGCGTCTGGGATCCCGACGGCGCGATCGCGCCCTTCTTCGCGCGCCACGGCGTGGCCTGCATCCCCTTCAGCAACAACTTCCGCGACAAGCGCATGCCCGTCGTGATGGACATGCGCCGCTGGAACGCGCTCGACCGCTGGATGCTGTTCGAGGTCCACGCCCAGGTGAAGAAGATCGTCCAGACCGGCGGCGTGGCGATCCTGATCAACCCCGAGCCCCTGCTGCTCCAGGACTTCCTGATGGACTGCCGGCTTCGCCCCGCGCGCCACATGCGCACGCTCGGTTACATCCTGAAGCATCCTATTTTCAACGGCCTGCCGGCGGGCGGCGTCGCCGATTACGTCTACGCCGGAATCTTCCCGAGCTCGTTCGAGCGGGGCGAAGACGTGCGCGCCGCGGGTGGCGAGGTGCTTGCCGGCGGGTTGAGCGGACACATGTGGACGCGCCCCGCCGACTACGTCTGGGGGGCCGGCGTGTACCGCCTGCCGCTAGGGCGTGGCGAGCTGCTGTGCTGCCAGATGCGCATCCTCGACGACCTCGCGACCAACGCCACCAGCCAGACGCTCCTCGCCAACCTGGCCGACCACGCCGCCTCCCGGATCAAACCCGGCCTCGAACACCTGCTCTTCAGCCGCTGCATCGACCCCCTGCAGCCAGCCGATTACGCCCCTGCGAAGTCGGAAATCAGGAAGCCAGGAAGGCAGGAACGGACGGTCCTCAGCCATCTTTGCGACGACAGCTCGCGCCATCGACAAGCGCTCAACAACGCGATCCCCTCCCCCGGAGGGGTGCCCGCCAGGGCGGGGTGGGTTCCGCGGAACACCTTTCCGGCACGGCTTTCACGCAGAGCCCGCAATGCTACATAGCATTGCAGGCGGGCTGCGTGAACATTCCCCGCCGAACCGCCGCCCCCCAGAACACCGGCAATTGTGCGCACGGACATCCGTCAAGACGTGTGTGAATTGCGTTGTGCGATGCTTCTGAGACGTGCTTTATACGTTGTGTTCACCATGCGCCGGCCGTGAACACATGAAGCCCACCATGACAAGCACCCGATTCTGGCTATGCCTGGTGACTGCACTGACTGGGTCTGTGACGGGATGGGCTCAGCGGGGCGCATTGCCCAACACGACGGGCGCAGCGACGAATAGCCCGTTCCTGTTTGCCCGGGCGCCGCAAGCAATCTCGTCGCTCGGGATGCTGAAACGTTTCAACGCGTATCAGCCGGGAACCAACCGCGGGATCATTCTGCTCACGCTGCCCTTTCAAGCGGACCCCGTGGCCAGCGAGGAGGCCCAACTCAAAGCCCACGCATTCAGCTTCACCGTCTCACTCGATGTGGACTGGCACCCCCTGACGGCAACCTCTCGTCACGCCTATTTCACCTACAAGCGGCGCCCCAAGTCGATGCTCGCCGCCGGGACCTCGCTGGCTTCCAACGACGTTGCGGACGTGATGGAGCACTGGGGCGCGACGCACGCCCTCGGGGGACGATTGCATTGCCTGCCAAACGCAACCTACAGCGTCGAGTACACGCTCTTTGGTCCGTCCGCCACCGAGATGGGCCACGGCCGGACCGGGACGAATGCGTTCTTCGATGCCGTCGCGGACACCACGGTGGGCGCCCTGGAAGCGTTGGGCTATCGGGTATCGCCGGCCCTGGACGCGCACTTGCGGAAGCCGCGCGCGCGCGATCCGGAGTCGCTCCTCGATCTCGGGCGCGCCGCCCTCGCTGAAGAACGCTCCGGCGCGGAGTTTCAGCTCTATCGCGACATCATCGCGCGCGACCCGGAATTCGGCGAAGTCGCCTATTGGGCCGCCAATCAGCAGTACTGGGTCGATGACGACTTTGGCCGCATGGAGAGCGCCATCGCACAGAGCATGAACCACTACGTGACGATGTCCGCGTTCAAGGAATGCCCCTGGCGCATCAACCCTCTCAAACCCGATGCGCCGCCGCCTCCTGTGTACAACCAGATTGTCGGGCTCGTGGGCGCCGCCCATCCCACCGTCGTGTTTGCGGACCTGAGAGCCGCAGTCGGCCGCACAATTCCAGGTGATCTGCTGCGCCGCGCAAAGCAAGCGATGGTGGACAACCCGGACAACTTTAAACTGGGCATGACACTGTGCGATCGACTGGTGAGTGAATACCTCACGACGGACGTCGCGCTCGCCGGCAGTCTCGCGGAATCGCTCTTGACCAGTCCGGCAATTCCCAGCAACCGAGCGACGTGCTCGCTCCTCGAGAAAGTGGCGAGCGCGAACTACATGACCGGTTACAACGATCGCGCGCTTGCCCTGCTTGGCGCCCTATTGAGCCGAGCCAACGCCGATGCTTCCCTGGACCGCCTGGCCACATCCTCGTTGCGATACGTGTATGCGTGCCTGGCGCAAATGGGGCGATATGGCGACGCGGCGACTGTCGGGGTTGAACTGATCCGGCGCAAGGTCCTCAATGATCCGATTATCGTGGGCACGGTCGCCACCTGTGCGCTGCTGGGCGATCGGCAGGACCTGCTCCCGGAAATTTCCAATGCCTTGGACGCCAAGCAAGGGGTATGGAGCTACGACACCTTCCTGCTGGCGCAGAACCTGCTCACAAACGGCCCCCTGCCGGAGCTCCCGCAGGACGCCATGAACTGGAGGGCTCAGGGCCTCATGGAGCAGGACACGGACGTCGCGCCCGGCTTGAAGGTCCTGATGTTGCAAGAGCTGGCGCGGCGGCACGGACAGGAGCAGCCGGCCATCGAGTTTCTGTCCGCGGTGCGGGACGCGCCCACGACCCGTGCCTTCTGGGTGATGCTGGATCAGTTGGATCGCGCGCATCCGGGAAAGCTCCAGTTGGGCCCATTCTACGAGGCGATTCACTGGCTTCACGCGGACGATGCCTGGGTTCGCTCCGCCTACCTGGAGTACGTGTCGCGCGGGGGACAGCAGCTTGGCGCACCGATTGAGCGCCACCGGATTGAGGCCTGGTACGCGCAATTCCCGGTTCTGGAGTGGCCAATCTACGGCAATGCGCCCAAGACGATCTACGCGACGATGGGGCGGGAAAAGCCCGAGTCGATTCCGATTTTCTCCGGCGTCTGGCTGGTCAAGACGCTGCTGTCGGAGCACCGATACCAGGAGGCGCGCGCAATCTGCCTGCGTTCTCTCGCCTGGGATTGCTACCCGACAAAACCGCGTGCCAAGGCGATGGACTTCGATCTGCTGTACCTGGTGGATGAGGCGGAACGTCGGAACTGTGGCGACAACATCCCCTGCCTGCTGCCGCTCCCCATGTTGGCGCAGGAGTAATGGGTCAGGGGCGACGTGGCCCAGTCGCGCCATCTGCAAACACTCAACAACGCGATCACCGCCCCCGGAGGGGTGCCCGCCAGGGCGGGGTGGGTTCCGCGGAACACCTTTCCGGCGCGGCTTTCACGCAGAGTCCGCAGAGATCGCCGAGCAGCCAGTCGGCTCGCACCGAAGGCCCCCCTCTGCGATCTCCGCGGGCTCTGCGTGAACACTCCCCGCCAAACCGCCGCCCCCCACCCTTCAACATTCACGAGGCCAGCCCCATGCGCCCGCATGTGGCTTTGCTCCAAGCAACAGGTGCAGGTGCCCTTTCTGGACCATATCAAGTTTGCCGTTTCGCAGGAACTGGCGTAGTGTGTTCCCATGACTCAGGCTCAATTGCGGCGCAGTATTCGGCAAGTGGTAGGCCAAATTGTGGCACTGGCTCACCCCAAGCAGATCATCTTGTTCGGATCAGCGGTATCGGGTCGCATGCGGAGCGACAGTGATCTCGATTTTCTCGTGGTGGTGAGCGAAGGGGATCAGCCTGAAATGCTTACCGATCGCCTGAACCTGGGGATTCGGAATCGGCCGATGCCCTGCGATTTCATGGTGGTGCGGCAATCCACGCTGGAACGCCACCGTGACAACCCGGGGCTCATCTACAGCGCAATTCTCGACGAGGGCAAGGAAGTCTATGCCGCCTGAGGAGTTCCAAGTTGGTTCGCCTCAGGACTGGCTGCGACATGCCCACAGCGACTTAGTCCTGGCGGGCATGCGCAAGAGCAAGCGATTGCTGTACGAGCATCTCTGCTTTCATGCCCAGCAAGCCGCAGAGAAGTCCATCAAAGCTGTGTTGGTGCACCATGGCATTCAGATCCCACGAAGCCATGACCTGGCGTACCTGATGGGGATGCTGCCTGGAGCGGTCCGCATTCCGCCATCGCTCATTGAACTGCCCATCTTGACCAAGTACGCAGTCCAACAACGATATCCGGGGGAGGCGGCTCCCCTGACGTCCAAGCATCGTTCCGCCGCGCTGCACTTGGCGCATGAAGCGGTTTCCTGGGCGACGCGAGCCTGCGGTCGCAAACCGCAGAACCGCTAACCCTTGGTGCCCTACCCGTGAGGATTTCAGGGAACGGCCACCTGAACCCGGTAGAACCGAACCGCCCCCGTGTTGGTGTCGCTGAGGGACATCTGGCCTGGCGATCCGGCGGCCCAGGCTGCCCCCGGCAGGTTCGTCCACACCGATGTCACCAGATTGGTGGCGTACTGAAGGCGATAGATCCGGCTCGTGGAGGAAGGGCTGAAGACAACCATCCGACTCGGCGGTTGGTTCGAGATCGCATCGACGGCGAAGAAGGAGGCCGGGTTCGTCGGGTCGGTGAGGGCGATCCATTCGGCCCGGTTGTCGTGCGGATCGCCGTCGGGATTGGCATCGGCGGCACCGTCAAAGTTGCGGACCCCGAACCAGTGCACCTGCCACGCGTCGGGAACTTGATCCCCCCCATAGATGCCGAAGTTGTCTGGGCTCGCATCGCGCACCAGGAACATGCCGGAGCCGGTCACCCCCAGGTAAAGCCCCGTGACGCTGGCGGTAGTGTCCACATAGACCGGCATCGTCTCCGCCATACCGGCGGCGGAGACGGAAAGGACCGGATGAGCGGGATTCGGCCAGGCGATTTCGGAACCCGCCAACGCGGTAACCGAGCCGTCATCCATGATCGCCAAGCCGGTGAGCTGCGCGTTATCCATCTCGTTAACCGCCGCGGGAACGGCGGTGATGGCCACATTGGTCACGTCGGTGAGTTGGCCGACGTAGCCGCTCTTGATGGCCACGCCGCCATCGGTTGCCACGGCACCGATGCCGCCGAGGCTGCCGTCGATAATGCAGTTGGCACTGGTGACATGCTGACCGCCCGCATCGAGCGTGTTCGGCGTATTGTCCCCAAGCACGGAGTCCGTGGTCAGAAGAGCAAGAATTCCGAGAACTGCTGTTATGAGTTTCACGATTCTCCTCTACGGTGAGTTTCTCGCACAACGTAGGCCGATGTAACGATCGGTGCGGGAGGCGTACCAGCCAAGATGCACGGCTGACTCGATGCCAGACGAGCTTACGCCCCAACAGCCTTGCCGGAAGGTGCGTTCGGTCCCGGAAGTAGGGCCAACTGGGTCGGTAACCGAATCGCTGGAGTACTTGGTGTACCAGTCCCAGCACCACTCGCCCACATTGCCACACATGTCGTAAATTCCGAGTTGGTTCCCTCGTTTCGTGCCAACAGGACGAGTCCCATTTCGGCTGTTCTCCCAGTACCATGACACCTCGATGGAAGCGTTGGTATCTGTGTGTGGGCCGCCGGCCCCACTTGCGTAATTGCCCGGGGTCCAACTGTAACCGTCGATATGGCGTGCTGCGCATTCCCACTCCGCCTCAGTCGGCAAGCGGTATCCGTCGGAGTCTCGCTTGAAGACAGCGCTGTCGCAGGCGGTGGCGTTGGCGTCGCGGGAATCGCGTATGACTTGGTTGGTGTACGTATAGACCGGCGCGAGGGATTCCTTCTCCGAACGCGCGTTGCACCAGACAATGCAATCGCGCCAACTGACATAGGTTACGGGTTCACCGCGAGCGGCCGTCGGCGCGGCGCCAGCAGTCCCATCGTTTCCCTCGCGACCGGCGTTCTGAAAGTTGTAGCCATTAGCCAGCGCCCACTGCCGCACCACGTACCATAGGGCGTAGGTCACTTCGTGCCTGGCGAGGAAGTAGGGGCTGATGGTCACTTCGTGCTCGGGGCTCGAATCGCCGAAGTCAATGTTGGTGCAGCCCATCATAAATGTCCCGCCAGGTACAAGTACCATGTTGGCGGGCGCAGGCATGGTGAGCGAAAGCCACTGCCCACCGTCGTATCCCTGAAAGTCCGTCCCCGTCCAGCGGATCATTCCGGCTGCTGGGGGTGGATTCACCGCATGTCCGAGCTTGATCGCCCCCGCCAGCGCCGCACTGCCGTCACTGGAGACCCGCATCTTCTCGCTGAACGTGGCCCCATCCCACGAGCCAACGGACAGGTGCCCGCTGGCGTGTGTTCCAAAGTACAGGCTGTTCTCATAGCCGTTCCCGCTCATGTCCACGCCGAACCCGACCTTGTTGTCGGTGCGACCATCTTCGTAGGTCCGAATCTTGGCCCCGCTACCGGTACCCAGGTCGAGCCGCGATTGCGGAGTCGTCGTGCCCACACCAATATGCCCGCCGCTTGCCACCATGGCACCGCCGCTGACCTTGGCCAGCGATGCGGCATCGGCCGCCAATGCCTCCGAGTCGATGCTCCCATCGGACACGGTCGCGGCCATCATCGCGTATCCCACCGCCGCGATCCGCTGATCGGGGACTAGTAGCTGCATCCCGCGCCCGCCATCGAACCACACGCGCAGCCGCACGTCGGGGTTGGCAAACACGGCGGTGGGATCGGTTCCATGGGCGCTTGGCCCAGTAGAACCGCATAAAGCCCCTTGCTCACAGACACACTTATCGCACCGGTTCCACTGTCCCAGAACGTGCGATAGGCTGGCGGCGGCGGATCGATCGTCACCGCGGGATCGGAGGTGTACCCTCCGCCGCCCTGCAGGACCTCGACACTCGTGACCGCGCCACCCACCACCACCGCCCGGGCAGCGGCCCCGGACCCGCCGCCCCCCGTGATGGTGACGCCGGGCGCCACGACATACCCCGCCCCTCCGTCGGTCACTTCATACGACGTAACGACCGCCCCCGTCCTATGCGCAACCGCCGCGGCCCCCCGCGCCAGCACGTCACCCCCATCCACCAGCGCGAACTTGAACAGCCCGTTGCCGGTGAGGTTAATCCCGTTGTCGTCGACGCGGCCCTGATAGTTGATAATGCCAAGGACTTGAGCCAAAGCGGCGCAAGGCACGACCATCGCCAGCAGCATAAGAGCCGCCTCCACTACACGCTCCCGCCTCCGCTTCATGGCTCCAGTCCTCAGCTTCGTTTTTCGGGCCAGGAAATCGAACGTAAGGCCATTTCCCGATGCCAGAAACCACTTATCCTGTTCCACCTCTAACACTTACCGTGGTCCGACCTCGATCACCCATCGCAAAAACACGTACTTTGAACTGTCCGATGCCGGTTTAGTTCGCACCAATCGCGTTTCATGGCGTCGGCGTCACAGGAGGGGAAACGAGCGGATGAAATCCGTTATTGATCGGCGAAGCAGAATCCTCGCACGCAGCAACCCACAAATCTTTCCCGACAATGCCCCAAAGACCACAAAGGTAAATCCCACGACTGCCCATTCGTGAACAGATCTAGTGGGTGCATGTGAACTGGCCACCATATGGGCAATGAAGATTACGGAGGCACACAGAACGCCCAATTTGCCCTCCCTGCAACCGCATGCAACCAAGTAGCGATCTATACTTCTCTGTAGTACCTGACAGTGCCCCTCGTCCAGATGCGGGAAGCAGAGTTGTACGGGTTCAGGAAACAGGCGATGCCACTTTACGATGTCCTCCAGCTGTTCGATGCTTGAGACCTTCACCACCGATTGTCGCACAAAGTTATAGCGTACAGACATTCCGGCATCGCCCCTACTCCCGGACTTGGCAACTGATGTTGTTCTCGAAGCGGGGTGGCCGGCACTGTCCGATGTCATCGCGGATACTTCGGTGGTTACGGTGGTGTTTCCGCAGCTTCTGGCGCAATTGCTGATACAACTCGGCTTCCCAAAACATCCCATCCAACAGATTGTGGTGCAAAGAAGGCACAAGATGGTAAACACCGCGCAGACGAGAATGAACACAATCGTGACGATTAGCCACACGATGACGGTTACGACGGCAACTATCACCAAGACTATCCAACACAGCCACTTGTTGCAGCACAAGCACCACCAATTGCACTCTTGTTCCGCACAAACCGTCCACGTCTTCTGAACCCATGTCCATATATATTGCACAAACCAGTTGAAGATCGACGACACTACTGTCCAGCATCTGGTACATCCTGAGTACATAGTTACTTTCTCCCCTCCGTCGGCATCACAAGTCACATCACAAACCGTGAAAGTGGCGCCAGTGATCGCCGTTCTAGGTTCTTCTGTTGCTTCCTGTCATGCCGGACAAAACACACATAGTCTGCGTGTTGGCACTTGCGCGTCCGCCGGATTCGCCGCGTGTGCTTGCATAGTCAACTCGGATTTCGTACACAGCGGAACCCCATTTCATCATTTGCAAAGCCGGGCGAAACTGCCATCCGAAGGGCGCACTCAACCCCGAAAGCGATAAAGCCAAAATCCCCACCACGGAATACACGGTACGCTCCTGTGGCCCGTCCCACAGGGTTCGTCATCGACTCGCTCGTGTAGGGCTCATTCCAGTTCCAGCACCATTCATTGATGTTTCCACTCATGTCGGATATACCCAGTTGGTTGGGCATTCGCGTGCCAACGGCGTGCGTTCGGTTGCTGCTATTGCCGTGGTACCAGGCGACGGCGTCGCAAGCAGGAACATTGACATAGGGCGCATCCCAGGGCCCGGCGCTGAAGCCACTGCCACTGGGGTAGTCGCCGGGGGGTTGGCTGATGCCGTCGGTGTAGCGTGCAGCGTATTCCCATTCGGCTTCGGTGGGGAGGCGATAGCCGTTGCGGTCGCGGTTGAAGACGGCATTGTCGCAGGCTGTGGCGTTGGCGTTGCGGGAGTCGCGGATGACAACGTTGGTGTATGTGTAGACGGGCTGGAGGTTCTCCTTTTCGGAGCGAGCGTTGCACCAGACAATGCAGTCGCGCCAACTAACTTCGGTCACGGGCTGGGCCGATTCGCCTGTGGGGGCGGCTCCGCGCGTTCCACGGTTTCCCTCCTGGCCCGGGTTCTGGAAGCTGTACCCGTTGTTTGTTGCCCATTGCCGTACGGAATACCAGAGGCCGTAGGTGACCTCGTGGCGGGCAAGGTAAAAGCTGCTGAGAGTGACTTGATGCTCTGGAACCGGGTTGTCCTCTGCTTCGTATTCGACAACCGCCGCAGATCCCATGGTGAACGTGCCGCCGGGCACGAGCACCATGCCAGCGGGCGTGGGGACGGTGAGGGAGAGCCATTGCTGGCCGTTGTGGCCCTGGAAGTCGGTGCCGGTCCAGCGGATCGTGCCGGCGGCGGGGGTGGTGTTGGCGGTGTTGGCGAGTTTGACGGCGCCGGCGATGTCGAGGCGTTCGGCGGGGGCTGGGGACCCGATGCCGACGTTGCCGGCGGCGGTGATGCGCATCTTCTCTGAGTAGGTCGTGCCGTCGTAGGAGCCGATGGACTGCAGGCCTTGCGTGGTGGCGCCGACGGGGAAGTACAGGTCGTGCTCGTAGGGGTTGCCGCCCATGTCGGTGCCGAGGCCCATCCAGGCGATGGGGTTTTCGTCGAGGCCATAGGACTGCAGGCGCGGGCTGCCGCTATAGCCACCGCCGATCATGATGGCGGGGGCGGACGAGGTCTTCTGGACCACGAGGTTGTTTGATGGGGCCACGGTGCCGATGCCGACTCGGCCATCCGCACCGGCCATAAAGCCGCCGGCGCGCAGCGAGGTGGCCTCGAAATCGCCCAGGCAGCTCAGGTGATTGCTGCCGTCGTTGATCAGGCGGACGTTGAAGTCCTGGCTGGCGCCGACGCCGTAGTGGAAATCGATGAAGGGGACTGTGCCGGTTGACGACGAATCACCCAGTTCGAGGCTGCCGCCCTGATCGATGTTGAGCATGCCGCCAGCGCCCCAGCGGATGTTCCCCTCTGAAGCGACCGAGCCGGCCACCAGTGCGTAGCCGACGGCGGCGATGCGTTGGTCGGGGGCGAGTTGCTCAAGGGAACTCCCCTGCGGCGCGAACCAGACGCGGAGGCGTACATCGAGATTGGCGAAGACAACGGCGGGGACCGCCGTCTCCATGTTGGGGATGCTGGTGTCGCCGAGGAGGACCGAATAGAGGCCCTTGGTCACGGACACAGACACCGCCCCCGCCCCATTGCTCCAGAACGTCCTGTAGCTGGGCGGTGGCGGATCGAGGGTCACTTGCGGGTCGCTGGTGTAGCCGCCGCCGGCCTGGTCCATCTCGACGCTGGTCACGCTACCGGCGCTGATGACCGCATGCGCCGTGGCCCCGGAGCCGCCGCCGCCCGTGATGCTGACGGCGGGAGCGGACGCGTAGCCCGCGCCGCCGTCCGTGACGGTGTAGCTGGTTACCGCGGTCACGGTACGGTGTGCCACCGCCGTGGCGCGGCGGGCGAGCACATCGCCCCCGTCGACGAGGGCGAATTTGAACTGGCCGGTGCCCGTGAAGTTCGTGCCGTTGACGACGACCCGGCCCTGGTAGTTGAGGAGGCCGGGGACTTGGGCGGGGGAAGGAGAAGGAAGAAGGATGAACGATGAAGTCAGAATGAAGACGACCGCAGGCGGTGCCCACCCATTCATCTAACGCTTGCCTCCCATCAGGAATGCAACTTTGTCCAGCGTCGGCGGCATGTTCCGCTGCGTCCAGACATGGGACAAGAAGTTAGATTTAGCCTAGGGCTAAGTGCGCGACATGGAGCGTGAAGCGGATTTACCACGGAGACTTAGCGCGGCGTAGCCGCAACCAAAGGAAGAATGACCGCGGATTGCGCGGATTCGCGCGGATGAGGACGGACATTTAGGCGCCGATCCGCGGTATCCGCGCCATCCGCGGTAGAATCTTCTCAAGAAGACAAGAAGCTGCAGGATAGTACTACGGAGGTGCGGAGAGACCGTCTCCGTTACTCCGTGTCTCCGTGGTGAGTCTTCCCGTCGCCCTGTACGAAGTATGGGCACTGCGCAGGATCTGTGCAGAAGAGGTGGCAGAGCGGCTTGCGGTAGACTTTGGCCATCCGGAAGAGGTGCTCGCCGGAGGGGAACCGCAGGGCATGCTCCCACTGGCTGATGGTGGGTATGGAGACATGCAATCGGCGACTGGCGTCGATGAGGCGCCAGTGGCGATCCTGACGCCATTCTTTCAGGCGCTTGCCCACGAGCTTTGCCTGCGCGGAGGGCATTGTGCGTACCCCCATTTGCAGGACAGACTACGCGTTCTCCGCTGACGATGACAAAGCCGATGATTCAACACAGGGCTAAAGCCGAGTGCGGGGCGGCGCATGGCGCTCACGAAAGACTTCGGCTCGCGGGACGCTCGCCCTCCAGCGGATGGAGATGCCTGCGATTGGAGGGCGAGCGTCCCGCGAGCCGTTCCTGGGAACGCCCGGATTTAGTACGTCAGATTCGATCCACGCAAGGATAGGACGGACAGACGCCCTTGCCGGCGCAGAGCAATTTGCAGACGGAAGTCTCGTGGAGTTTGGCAAGGTTGAGCAGGTGGTCGCCCGACGGAAACCGCGTGCCGCGCTCCCAGTCGCTGACCGTGGTCACGGATACGCGCAATTCGGCGGCGACCTCCTTCAACGCCCACTTGCGGCCTTTCCTCAGACTGCGCAGACGCCAGCCGATGAGCTGCTCGTATTGGCGGGGGCGGGTGGGCATGAGATTCCTTGTTTGTTCTCTGGCTATTGGGCTTTGCGACCACAGCGGAAGCCCCAGTACGACCGAAGAGCTGTCGGCCAATTTGCGTCGCGTTCGGAGCAGGCGAGGCCCCGCGGCGCGTAGTTCACAGACCCGCCGCGCAGGGAACGGTCTCCCCATGGACTGCTGGCCGGGCCAACCGGATTTGTGGCAGACTCAGCCGTGTAATCCGCCACCCAATCCCAGCACCATTCGCAAACGCTGCCACTCATATCGGAGATTCCGAGTTCATTCGGCAATTTCGATCCCACGACGCGAGTTGCCCCGGTACTGTTGTCGTGATACCATCCCACGGCGTCACATGACGCCGCATTAGAGTAGTTAAGGCCGGCGCCACTCGCATAGTCGCCCGGTGTCCAACTCCAGCCATCAAGGTAGCGCGCCGCATACTCCCACTCGGCCTCTGTCGGAAGGCGGTAGCCTGACCGGGTGGTGTTGAAGACGGCATTGTTACAGGCCGTGCCGTTGGCGTCGCGTGAATCCCGGATCACTTGGTTCGTGTAGGTATAGACAGGTTCAAGGCCATCCTGTTCAGACCGGGCATTGCACCAGACCACGGCGTCGCGCCAGTTGATGTAGGTTACCGGTTCGCCACTCGCGGAAGTTGGTGCAGCGCCGATGACCCCGTCATTGCCTTCCCGGCCCGCATTCTGGAAGTTGTAGCCGTTGGTCAGCGCCCATTGCCGCACCGCGTACCAGAGCGCATAGGTGACTTCTGTCTTGGCGAGGTAGAATCTGCTAAGCGAGACCTGATGCTCAGGAACGCTGTACTCAAGTGCGGCAGATCCCATCGTAAACGTGCCGCCGGGGACGAGAACCATGCCGGCGGGCGGATCGAGAATCAGGCGCCCCCAGCGCGAGCCGTCATAGCCCTCGAAGGCGGTGCCTGACCAGCGGATCGTGCCAGCGGCCGGGGTGGGGTTGGCGGAGGTGCCGAGTTTCAACGCGCCGGCCACATCCAGTTGTTCAACTGGGGCGTTAGTGCCAATGCCGACGTGACCGTCGTTGGCGATGGACAGACGCGGTTCCTGGGCGACCGGATAGCGGGTATAGAAATCCAACCCAAACTGGTTGGCGCCCGCGGCGCGCCGTGAGGCAATGCCCTCGCCGCTGGGGAAGCCGAAGATGATGCCATTCTCCAGGCCGCCGTCATCGGCGTTGTCCGGGCCGATCACGACGGTTCTAGTCAACCGCGCATCCGGAATCGCGCCGCTGATCCCGGCGCCAGGGACGGCCATGGCATAGCCGACAGCGGCGATGCGCTGATCCGGGGCGAGTTGCTGGAAGGCTGTTACACCGTCGCTGAACCAGACCCGCAGCCTCACATCGGAATGGGCGAAGACCGAAGGCGGTAACGACTCCATGGGCGGATTGCCGAGCAGGATCGCATACAGCCCCTTGTTCACGGGGACGGAGACCGCTTCGCTGCCGTTGCTCCAGAAGACGCGGTACGCAGGCGGGGGCGCGGCAATGCTGATGGTGGGATCTGACGTATAACCGCCGCCACCCTGATCGATCACGATATCCGTTACGGCTCCGCCGGACACCACGGCGTGCGCGGTGCCGCCAGACCCGCCGCCACCGGTGATAGTGACGCTCGGTGCGGCATCATAACCGGCCCCCCCGTCTGTCACCGTGATCGACGTTACGATCAGGCCCGTGCGGTGCGCCACGGCAGCGGCCGGCCGGGCGAGAACATCGCCACCATCGACGAGGGCGAACTTGAACTGGCCGGTGCCCGTGAAGGTCGTGCCGTTGACGACGACACGCCCCTGGTAGTTGAGAATGCCAGGTACTTGCGCGAGCAAAGGATGGGTGAATAGACCTGCCGTGGCGAACATGAGCGAGAGGACAACGAACCGACGACAGTGACCGTGCACGGCGCCTCCTTGCTGAAGGTGCCTCCCATACGTTCACCCACTCGCCCCACCTATTGTCGCATTCCAGCAAACACACTAATGGTTCGCAAGAGGAAATGGGGATCTGAAGTGTCGGCGGCGACGACCACGGGCGACGGCAAGCGGCGCCCCTACAGAACGCATGGCGTTCGAAGGAAGGCTTCACGTACGGTTTGGCGCAACGCCACCAGCCGGAGGCCTTTGGGGTGTCATGCCGCGTCCACAAGGCGCACGTCCATGGCGCGATCGCCTGTCGCATGACCAGTCGTCTTCGTCATCAGGCAGCGATCCTCGTCCGCGAGGTATTCGCCTTGAAACAGGCCGCTTAGAACGCGAGTACGACGTCGACGACGAGTGGAAAGACAGAGCGGTCACGGTTTGGGTGAACGTTTCATGAGCCACGCCCGACGCCCTGCGGGACTGCAACGCCCCGGCATGGCCTGCGGCGCTGGCGGCGGTTAGTTGGCCGCGGCCGCCGAGCGCGGGGCCGTGCCCCGATACGCCTTCCACATCTCCGCCACAAAGGGCTGGATGCTGTTGACGCCGGTGGAAATGTTGCCCTTCTCGACGCCTTCTTTCTGCCAGTAGCGGTCGTAATAGTCGAAGGTCGCCGGGTGGTTCCAGACCGCCTCGAGGCCCATGAGGCGCGCCGCCAGCACGCTGCCGATCAGCGAGCTGCCGTTGACGTCCCGATAGATCGTGTTCCACTGCGAGCCCGCCGTGCTGTGATCCCAGGCGCCAAACCACTCCGGCGTGCCGATCATGGCGGGCGTGTAGGGCTCCATTGGCGGACGCGTGGCGGCAATGCCCTCGGTGTTGTGCACGGCGCGCTGCGCGTTCTGATCGACATCATTCTGGCTGACATAGGCGTGGGCCACATCTTCCTGAAAGTTGTGCTCGCCCGCCCTGGCCTTGATGTCGGCGTCGTCCAGCATCACGCCCGCAAACACCACGGGAAACTTCCGCCCATGGTTGTGGCCGCCGTCCGCCCACCAGCCCCCGCCCGCGGCCAGCACGCCATAGAAATCGATCCCGCGCTGCACCAGCCGGATCACCAGGGTTTCCTTCTCCGCATCGGGGTAATTCAGATTCAACATCAGCGCCGCGGCCGAGACTTTGTGCGAGGTCTCCCGCCCATAGCTTGGGAACTCCGCGGTTTTCGGCGAGAGGTAGTTGCTCATGAACGCCGGGCCCAACGTGATGAATGCACGCTCAAACGATGGCTCCAGCTCCGCGAACGTGGGCGCGCCCGGCACGGGGGCGAGCTTCCTCAGGCGGTCATACCGCAGCTGGCGCTTGTTCCAGCGCACGTGCTTGTCGACGCCGCCGATGTAGGGCGGACGAAAACTGCCGGGGGGCGGCGCCGTCTCCAGCACGGTCAGGATCGCCACGGTCTCCAGCTGCTGGTCGTCACCCGGCGCATTCTCCACAAAGCTCTTGGCGGACATCACGGACGAACCCGCCGGCACCGCGCAGGGCAGGCGCTTGGCCACGTTCAAGGCCTCGTCGTACTTCGGGCCACACGCCTTCCACTCCAGCCGGCCGTCCCACCCTTGGTTGGGAATGGAACTCTGCGGGGGAATGCTGAACGTCGGATTGATCATCGTGCCGTTGATGTCCTTGTCGCTGACAACCGCCGCTGCGGGGTCGATGCGGATGATGGTCACCGGCCCCACGACCCACCAGTCACCGTTGGCAAACTGGCCGACCGGTCGATCCTCGCTCAACGTCCACGTGATCCCATACTGGGAGATCTCGGTAGCCCCGACGGCCACGCGAGCGAGACCACACAGCCACACCACGGCCGTGGCGCGCAGCAGAACATGCATGTTGGTTGTCGGCATCATCGCGTCCCTCTTTTGGAATTCCCCCTGCGATCGGGGGGCGGCGCACCGGCACGGGCTGCCGCACATGATATCGAGCTTGCCTTTTCTACCCCGCAAACCGTATCATCAAACCATTGATGCCGCAATCGTGACTTTGCGGAAGGCGGGGACGCCATGAACCGGATCGCGAGCGAGACCGTGCCGTTCAGCGGCGGGCGGGCATCAGGGATGACGATTAGAGTTCCAGGAAATCGACAAAGGCGCCACGCTGTCCCGAAGTAGCGAAGAAGGATTGCGATGTCCAGAACCCACCTGTGCCTGATGGCGATCGCGACTCTCGCCGCGTCTCTTGCCGCGGCGGCCGCCCCCCCGGACGGTCGCCCGCCCCCCGTTTGCGTCAACTCGTTCTTCAACCCGAACACCCCCGAGTACGGCACGACCCGGCGGTTGATTGAGCTGATGGCGGAGGATCCGAGCATCCGCATCGTCGGTTGGGGCGGCATCCAACTTCCGGGCGCCGGTGGCAAGGCCCCGCTGATGATGGCCATCGCCGGCCGCACCGCACCCGACATTGGCGAGTCCTGGTTCCACATCATCCGCAATGAAATCCGCCAGGGCTTTCTATACCCGCTGAACGAATGGATCGGTGAGGATCGCAACGGTGACGGGCAGATCGGAGACGACGAGGCGATCTGGGACGGGTGGAAACGGGTGCCACCGCTGTGGCGGCAGGTGGCGACCGTCGATGGCAAGGTCTACGGCATCCCGCAAGCCGAGGGCTACAGCCTCGGCGTTGTCTTCCGAACGGACCTCGTGCGCGCGGCCGGGCTGAACCCGAACCAGCCCCCCGAAACCTGGGACGAGCTGGTCCGCTGGTGCCAGAAGCTCACCGACCCCAACCGCAACGTGCCCGGTGCGCCGGTGGGCAGTGGCCAGCGCGGCATTGTGCTGCTCCCCCACTCCTTCATGTGGCTGCCGTGGGTGCAGTCCGCCGGCGGCTCGCCGATCGTCCAGAACCGCAAGAGCCCGCGCACGGGGCTGGATTATGCGTTCGCTCCCGAGGCGACGGCGTTCGTCACCCCGGACGGCGAGGACCTGTCCGATGTCACGCCCGAGTGGCGCGCCCAGTTTGCCTCCCCGGAGGCGCTGGCGGCGGCGGAACTCTACCATCGGCTGCACTGGATGCGCTGGCTGCCGGACCCCGCCACCGGCGAACCGGTCAATCTCAGCACGCAGGACGTCAGCCGCGGCTGGACCATGGTCGGCGAGCGGCGCCTCTCCTTCCAGCCGGCGGAGGTGGTGCGCGGGGTCGCGCGCGGCTATCCCGGCCAGCGCGGCGGCGACGTGTTTGCGCTGCTGGCACGGGGCGAGGTCGCCATGCTGACCTGGTTCGTGTCCGACCTCAGCTCGTTCGGCGCGACGGTTGGCATCAATGCGCAATTGCTCAGCTGGTTCCCCTTCCCCGCCGGTCCCGGCCCCAAGGGGCGCCGCGTGGTGCAGGTCCAGCATCACTACATCGTGTCCTACGAGGCGACCGGAGGAAAATCCAAGGAGGAGCGCGACCGGATCTGGAAGACGATGACGGCCATTGGGGACGAAGCCGCCCGCGACCACGCCATCCGCGAGCGCGTCATCGGCGGGCTGGCGCGCTTCGTCAACCCGCGCGACCTTGAACGGTTGGGCTACGGCGAGTACCTGCGCGATCTGCCGGAATCCATCCGGCGCACGTATCGCGAAATGGACGAGGGCCTGATCCAGGAATTCACGGAACCCTGGATGGGCTTCTGGGTGACGGCGGGGGCCGCCCTCGACGCCCACGTGACTGGGCTCCTGGCGTCCGGCACAAGCGAATCCCTGGACTACGCGGCCGGCTTGCGGGAAGTCGAGCGGCAGGCGAATTCCGGCCTGATGTTCGACACGCCCAGGGCCACGCTCGACCGGCATCGGCCGGTCGCCCGCGTCGTGTTCAGCGCCGTCGTCGGATTCATGGCGTTCCTCGTGTTTCGCATGGTGCGGGCGCAGCTCAAACGCAGCCGCAGCGCCGCCTCCGCCCGCAGCGTCTTCAACCCGTGGTTCGCCTGGGGGCTCGTGATGCCGGCCATCCTGTTGATCGGCCTGTGGAGCTACTACCCGCTTGCCCGCGGCATGGTGATGGCCTTTCAGGACTACCACATCACCGGCCACTCGCCCTTCGTGGGGCTGGACAACTTCATCAACCTGGCCCTCGACGCCAGCTTCTGGCGCAGCCTGGGCCGCACCGCCTATTTCGTGTTCCTCAACATGTGCCTGGCCTTCTGCGCCCCCATTGTGCTGGCCATCCTGCTGACCGAGGTGCCGCGCGGAAAGATCTTCTACCGCACGCTGTTCTTCCTGCCGCAGATGACCAGCGGCCTGGTCATCGCCCTCCTTTGGAAACTCATGTACGAGCCGACTCCGCAGGGATTCTTCAACCAGATCCTGGCGCTCGTTAACCGCCTGCCCTTTGTCGAGATCGGCCCCCAGACCTGGCTGCAGGACCCCAAACTCGCCATGATCTGCTGCGTGTTGCCGACCGTCTGGGCCAGCATGGGAATGGCCAGCCTGATCTACCTCGCCGCGCTGCACTCCGTCCCCCCCGACTTCTACGAAGCGGCGGACATCGACGGCGCCGGCATCGTCGCCAAGCTGACCCGCATCACGCTCCCGAGCATCCTGCCCCTGATCATCATCAACTTCGTGGGCACCTTCATCGGCACCTTCCAGAACATGGGCAGCATCTTCCTGCTGACGTTCGGCGGCCCGGGTGAAGCCACGACGGTCGCGGGCCTGCGCATCTGGATCGAGGCTTACAACAACCTGCGTTTCAGCATGGCCACCTCCATGGCCTGGGTCCTCGGCAGCCTCCTGATCGGCCTCACCTATTTTCAGATCCAGTTTCTCAGCAAAGTGGAATATCGCCGCGCGCAGGAGTGAAGGAATATGTCCGTTTCAACACGACGCTGGGTCGGGGTTCGGGCGGAATCTCCCGCAGAGTCGCAGAGTCGACGGAGCCCGACGCACGTTACTTACAGAACCCAAACCGCCCTCTCAGCGGTTTGGGTTCCCTCCTCTTGCTCTGCGTCTCTGCGGGAGAAATCCGTTCCGGGTCCGCTCCGCCTTGCAGGGTCCCTATGTCACTAGTTCCGCAAGTCGGTCGCAAGTCGTTCGTCAACCGCGCGTTCATCGCGGCGGTGTACGTGATCCTGAGCGTGCTCGGGGTCACGATGGTGACGCCGTTCCTGATCACGCTCACGGGCAGCGTGACCAACGACTTTGACTACGACCGCTTTTCTCCCGTGCCACGCAGCGCGTGGTCGCCGCCGGACCGTTTCACAAAGGGGCTGGTTTACTATTTCAACGGTTACCGCGGCTGGACCGAGCAGATGCATTGCATGTTGCCGGACATGCCGGAGCACTGGTCAGGCTGGAGCAGCATCGGCCGGGACCTGGACCGCGTGGACCGCCTGGCCGCCCCCTATCTCGCGGCCGCGCCGGACGCGCTGGCCCGCCGGGCGGTCATCGCCGCCGACTACGCCGCCTTCACCGACACCTACCCGCTGTCGGACACCGTGGTCACCATCCTCAATCCGCAGGCCGTGAACTTCCTGGAAGCGTACTACGTGGGCCTTGCCGTGCGGGACGAGCCGGCTCTGGCCAACGCCTCGCGCCGGACGCGGCGCGAGGCCGCCCTGCAGCGGCTGAGCACCGCCTGGGGGCTGCCGTTCGACACGTTCTACAGCGTGAACTTCGACACCGAGCGCAATGCGCCCATGACCTTCCAGGGCTGGTTCCCGGCCTACTCCAATCCCAAGTACCAGGACTTCCTGCACCTCAAGGCCGCCTACCGCGCGCAGCAATTCACGCCCGGCGTACGCGCGGACTGGCTGCGCCACCTGGCGCGCCGCGGCATGCGCATCGACGATCCCGACGCTGTCTTCCCGGTGCTGGACGATGCCCCGGCCGCCCTGCGCCAGCAGTGGGCCGCCTTCAAGTCACAAACGTGCCCGGCCTCGCCCTGCGTGCCGCTCGCCCTGCGCGCCGCCTGGTACGACTTTCTGCGCGGTGAGGAAGCGGCGCGGTTGCTGGCCCTGCCGGCCGGTGCATCCTTCACGATCGCCGTCTTCAACGCCGCGGCCGGGACCGACTACGCAAGCCTTGAGCGGACCCCCTTCCCCATTCCCGCGTCCTTCGGCGCCGATATCCAGCGCGTGTGGACGCAGTACGTCGCCACCGCCTGGCCGCTGCGGCTGACGACCGTAGCCGTCGACAGGGACACGCGGAAGGCCTACCAGGACTACCTGCGCAACACCATCGTACATCTGCGCGTCGCGAACGAACTCCTCGGGACGCAGCACGCCGATTGGGCGGGATTTGAACTCGTGCCCACCGCGCCGGAGGGCGATGCCGAGATCGATCGCAATCGCCGCAGCGTGTGGGCCGGATTCGTCCAGCAACTGCCAGCCGACAAGCGCCAGGTCTCCTCCTCGGAAATGGCCTACCAGCGCTTCCTGCTGGACCGGTACGGCTCGCTCGACCAGGTCAACGCGGCATATGGCTGGCGCCTGCGGCACATCGAAGAGGCGTTCCCGCCGTTCATGGACGCCTACGCGGTCACGTTTGCCCATCACGAGTGGGCCTTCACCATCCTGCCGGTCCTGCGCAACTACCGGGTCATCGCCGAGTACCTGACCATGAACGCCAACGCCGTGCCCGTCACGCTCCTGCTCATTGCCATGGCGGTCCTGTGCACGCTGACCATCAACCCGCTCGCGGCCTATTCCATGTCACGGTTCAAGCTGCGGGGCCAGCAGCTGATCATGCTGTACCTGCTGGCCACCATGGCGTTTCCGGCCATGGTCAGCGCCATTCCCGCCTACCTGCTGATGCGCGATATGAACCTGCTGAACACGTTCTTCGCGCTGGTGTTGCCGGGCGCCGCCAACGGCATGGCCATCTTCGTCCTCAAGGGCTTCTTTGACAGCCTGCCGCAGGAGTTATTCGAAGCCGCCACCATCGACGGCGCCAGCGAGGCCCAGATTTTCCGCATCGTCGCCATGCCCCTCATCAAGCCCATTCTGGCCATCAACAGCCTCGGCGCCTTCATCGCCGCCTACAACGGCTGGGAGTGGGCCCTGATCGTCTGCCAGGATCAGCGCATGTGGACCATCGCGGTCTGGCTTTACCAGGCCAACCAATGGTGGAAGGGCATGCCCTGGATTGTCAGCGCCGGCTTCGTGGTCGCCTCCATCCCCACGCTGCTGATCTTCCTCTCCTGCCAGAAGATCATCCTGCGCGGCATCATCATCCCCTCCATGAAATAGGACCATGAAGACGAGGCCAAGCCCCATGACGCCCGGGCATCCCACGGGCCAGACGGTTCAGGGCGAGAGTCTCGTTCTCGCCGACACCACGCCGGGCCGGCTGTGCTTCGACCAGGTGGTCCCTGGGAGCGTGACGGTCCGCAGCACCTACCGGCCTGACCGGGCGGGGAGCGTCGCGTACGACGAGGGGCGCGACTATGTGGTGGACTATGCGCACGGCACCGTGGCGCGCACCGCCCAGTCGCGCTTGCCGAACCATGCCATGCACCCGCTGTTCGGGCTGAAGGACTTCGATCACACCCGGATCCCGGACACCAGCAACCTCCCCTACTTCGCCTGGGTGGACTACACGACCACCAACGGGCGCCCATGGGCGACGGAGAGCGTGCCACTCGGCGCACTCGCGGGCATGCAAGCCGTCCTGGCCGCCGGAGGGCCGTACCGCGTGGTCGGCTATGGCGACAGCATCATGTGCGGGGGCGAAGCATCGGAGCCGGACCTCCGCTTTGCCAACCGGTACGGCCGCTACCTGCAGCGCCAATTCCCCCAGACGCAGGTGACCGTTGAAGACGCCTCCATTCCCGGCTACACCTCCACCCACGGCATCATGTGCTGGGACCAATATCTGGGCAAGACCAGCCCCGACCTGGTGCTGCTCGGGTGGGGCATGAACGACCACAACACCGTGGATGGAAACGAACCGGCTGCCTTCCGGCGCAATCTGGTCACGCTCGTAAACATGGTGCACGAGCGCCTGGGCGCCGACGCAATCCTCCTCTCGGCCTGCCCCCCGCACGACGACTGGCACTACGGAACGCACCGCATGCCACTCTATGCCGAGATGACGCGCCTCGCCGCGGCGGAAACCGGAGTCGCCTATGCGGATGTCTGGGGCGTGTGGCAGCGGGTGCTGCAGCGCAAGGACCAGTCGTCCCTCCTCGCCAACAACATCAATCATCCGAATGATTTCGGCCACTGGCTCTATCTGCAGGCATTCATCGCCATGCACGCCTAAGGCGCAATCGCAAAAATAGCCATGACGACGCACGCCCCACCGCCTCTCGTCGCCGGCTTCGCCCGGACGGACATCACGCCGTCCGCGCCGAAAGGCCTGAACCTCTTCGGCATGCCGCGCCGCGTTCACGGCGCCCTCGGCGTGCTCGACCGCTTGTGCGCCCGCGCCTGCTACCTCCAGTCGGGCCGCCGGACGTTCCTCCTGATCGAACTCGATCTCTGCCTCATCCAGCACGAGTTCATGCACGCCACGCTCGATGTGCTCGCGGACACCGGCCCCGTCCTCGACGCACTCGTCCGCGCCACCGGCGTGGCGCGCAAGCACATCTGGCTCTGCGCTACGCATTGCCATTCATCCGTCGGCGAAGAGCGGGCCACCACCCGCCCCGCCATGATCCGCGTGCTGAACCGCTACCGCGCGCGGCTCGAACGGAAGCTCGTCGCCCTGGGCCGGGCGGCGGTCCGCGCGCGGCAGCCGGTGGAATTCGGACACGCGCAGGGGCCGGTGACCGGCGTGGCCGCCAACCGCCGCGTCAAACTGTCGGACGGGACCGTGGTGACCGGCTGGGCCGACGGCCCTTCGCCTCCTCCAGGGCTGCGCATCGTCGACCGTGGTCCCATCGATCCGCAGGTGGGCGCGGTGGTCTTCCGGACGCTGGACCATCGCCCCCTCGGCGCCATCGTCAACTACAACTCGCACATCCATCTCTACCCCATCCGGTATTTCTCCTCCGAACTGGCCGGTGCCGTGGCCCGCGGCCTCGAGCGCCGCCTGCCGGGACTCACCGCCGTTTACACCAACGGCGCGGATGGCAACGTCTCGCTCTGCGCCAACCTGCCCCCGCAGCCGTCGGACGCGCGGCAGTGGAACCGCCTCTATCGCCGCGAGCGCGATCGCCTCAGCACCGCCCTGGTCGACAAGGTCCTCGAGCTGTACCGGCACATGACCTTCGCGCGCGACGTCCGCCTGCAGCTGTCCGAGACGACCCTGGCCATCCCCTTCGGGCCGGGCCGGCACGCGCGCGAACGGTTGACCGCCGTCACGCTCAACGATCTGGCCCTGGTTGGTGAAGTCGAAGAGATGTTTGTCGAGTTTGCGCTGGCCCTGAAGACCCAATCGCCCTTCGCCTCGACCTTCGTCATCGGCCTCAACGGCAAACGCAATTTCTACTTCCCCACGACGCTGGCCGTCGAGGAAGGCGGCTACGAGACGGATACGTGGATCGTGCCCGGCAGCTTTGAGCGCACCACGGCGGCCGCCCTGCGCCTGCTGCGCCAGATGCATGGCACGCCGGCGAAGCCGTCCAGCCGCAACAGGCGACTCGCGCCACGCGACGAGGGTGCCCCCCGCCCAACGGCGAGCGCGTCCCCCCGCGCAACCGGCCGTTCGTCGGCGGCCTGCCGCCGGCTGCTGCGCGCGAGCCTGCGCCAGCCGGAACCGTTCGTGCGGGCCGAGGGGGCGCGGCTGCTCGGCGAGCTGCGCGATCGCGGCGCCGTGCCGGCGCTGAGCGCCATGCTGCGGCGCGACCGCTGGTACTCGAAGATCGCGGCCATCTACGCGCTCGGCGACATCGGCGACCCGCGTAGCCTGCCAGTGCTCGCGTCCATCGCCTCCGACCCGCGGGTGTTCGATTTCCCCGGCATGTACAACCACAGCATGATCCGCGTCGCGGCCGCCATCGCCATGCTCAAGCTGGGCGACGCCCGCGGCTTGCGCCGCATCGCCGACCTGCTGCGCCAGCCGCACCTGCCGGCCCTGGTCGAGCTCGCCGCACCGATCCTGGCACTGCCCGACACCCCGCAAACCCGCCCCCTGAGATCCACGATCACCCTGGACCTGCTGCGGCAGGCTTCGGGCGAGTTCCAGAGCGCGCGGCATGTGCGTGTGCTGAAGGCCTTGCCGCTGGTCGCCGCCCCGCCCGCGCGTGCGATGGCCCTGACGTATCTGAACCACTTCAGCCAGTGCGTGCGGGCGGCCGCCGCCGAAGCGCTGCTCGCCATCGATCCGCCGCGCGCGCGCGACGAGCTCATGCGCCTGTGGCGCCGGGAGCGTGCCCCCTTTGTGCAGATCGCGCTCGCGCGGCTACTGCGCCGGCCGGCGTGGCTTAAGCGCATCGCCCGCCATCTCGTGCACGCCGACTACTTCGTGCGCGCCACCGCCGCCGAGGCCCTCGCCAGCACCGGCGATGCAAAATGGGCCTCCGCCATGATCCCGCTGCTGGCCGATGGCCACTTCTACGTCCGCCTCTGCACCGTGGCCGCCCTGGAGTCCATGCGAGTCCGCCTCACCGCCGCGCAACGTGAGCGCCTGCGGCGGGACCATCACCCGCGCGTCCGCCTGCAAGCCGCAAAATATGTGGCAAGCATGACGTAGACGCCCTACGGTATCCGCTCGCTAACGCCGGTCCGAACCGTGAAGCGGCCACACCACGATGACATCCGAGGTGGCCCGCGACCTCCGGGCGTGGGCGGCATTGACTTGGCACGTGACGTCAGGAACCCGCGCCCGGAGGTCGCGGGCCACCGTCGGCGATGCGCGCTTGCGCGAGGCCGGCGCCCACGGATCCAACGTGCTGTGTGAAAACCGCGCCGTAGGAATTGGCCGTCGCGGCGTTCCCCCCGGAGCGCATCGTGACGGAGCCGCAGGGCGACGACGCGCTGATCTGGGTGCGCAATGGGGGCGAGCGCTTGATCGCGGCGTACGACAAGGACGCGCGGCCATAGGCGCCGCGCTCAGCGGCCGCCCGCGGCGCCGGCCAGGGCATGGCTCACGCCCTGCAGAATCATCTGCGCCGCCAGCGCCGCCAGCACCAGCCCCGTCAGCTTGCTGAGGATGTTGATGCCGCGCTTGCCGAGCAGGCGCTCGACGTGGGCGCCGATCAGCAGCACCCCGGCCACCGACGCGATCGCGAGAAACAGCCCGAGGCAGCCCACGATCTTCTCCGCGGAAGAGGTGACGTCTACGCCCATCACCAGCAACGTCCCGATGGTGGCGGGCCCGGCGATCACCGGCACCGCCATGGGCACGACGGCGATATCTTCCTCCGCAACCGGGGCCACCCCCGGCGGCGTCCGCTGCACCATCGCCGCGGCGGACAGGAACAGCAAGGCCCCGGCCCCGACGCGAAACGCATCCACCGTGATGCCAAACGCGGCGAAAAGCACGTTCCCGAAGAAGTAGAGGAGCAGGCACACCGTCGCCAGTGCCAGCGCGATCCGCAGGACGAGCCGCCGGCGCTGCCCCTCGGTATAGGCCGTGGTCAGGCTGAGAAACATCGACAGCGCAAAGAACGGCGTGAACAGGAAGAACAGCTTCATCCACACCGACAGCAGGAACGCCAACCACGTTGTCATCATGCACCACGCTCCACCGGCCACATCCTTGTCATCACCGGGAACGCGACTTGACGCGCATCCTGCGCCCATCCAACGCCTGCCGGCTCAGCGCAGGTCGCACACGTTTCGGAAGGCCGCGCCCGCCGCCGTGGGTGGATCCGCCTGGACGAAGCGGAACACCGTCGCCGCATCCATGGCGCGGCCCAGGACGCGGACTTCCGGCAGGGCGAGCGCACACTGGTCATCCGTCGCACCGCCCTCCGCCGCGCGCGTAATGCGCACGACTCGCCCGCGCACGCCGGGCGGCAGATCCACGGTCAGCGTCGCCGGTTCGTTTCCATTGTATTCGGCCGGCCCCCCGCCCAGAACGTTGCCGGGGTTCAACACCTCTGACGTGTACACGGCCTGCAGACTGTCGTCCAGCACCGCGATGGTGATGTCGCGCAGGCGGCCGGCATAGCCTGGCCGGTTATCGATGATGACGCGCGCGATGACGCTCGCCTGATCCAACTGCACCCGCCACCAGGGCGCCGTGTCCCCCGCATCCGTGTGCGCCATGTTGAGCGTGCTGATGAGGCCGTCGACGGCCTGGCCGGCGGTGAGATTCAATCCGTCGCGAGTCCAGGTCGAGCTCAGCATCGCGGGCCGGTCCAGCGCCAGGTTGACGTCCTGTCCGGCCACGCCCAGCGCGGAGAGAACAGCCACCTGGCTGTCGGGAATCAAGCCGCGTGTATCCGGCGTCACGTCCAGCAGGTACGCCGCGAGCCGCGCGTTGGCGACATCGCGCTGCCCCAGCACCAGGTCGACGCTCTTGGTTGCGTCAGCGCCGGCGCTCCAGAACCACTTGCCGTCCGCGCGGATGGTCGCGCACAACTCCGCCGGAAATGCATTGCCCGCCGGGGGAAGCGGCGTTTGCTCGTACGTGCGGATATCCGTGTTGACCGCCGTGTGGTTGTTCTCCACCAGCAGCGTGGTCGGCGACAGCGCTTTGATGTGGTCGTAAACTTCCTGGTAAATCACGTACGCGTGCCAGGCCTTCCAGCCCCAGCCATCCGTCCAGATCACGTGGATCGGACCGTAATGACTGAGGAGATCCGTCAGCTCGGCCTTGACGTAATCGGTCGCCTGCCGGCTGGACAGCGTGCTGCCGTCGATCCCGTTGGACCGGTCCCAGATCGAGTAGTAGAGGCCGACCTTCAAGCCTCGCGCACGGTAGGCGTCGGCAAAGCGACGGACGATGTCCCCCCGGCCTGCCGGCTGGCTGCCGAACCAGACCGTGCTCGCCACGTCGTAGCTGGACAGCGCCGTATCCCACAGGGCGAAGCCATCGTGGTGCTTGGCTGTCAGGACGCCGTAGGTCATGCCGGCCGACTGGGCTGCCGCCGCCCACTGATCCGGGTCCAGCGCGGTGGGGGCAAACGTGTTGATCGGCCGGTTCGGCGAGGCCCATTCTTCGCCCGTGAACGTGCCCATGTTGAAATGCACGAACTGGCCGAATTTGTGGTCCACATAATCCTGCTGTAACTCGGGCAGCGTCTGGGCCTGCGCCTGCGCTCCCAGGACGAACGCGGCGACGACGCCGATCAGCAGATCCCCGGACGCGATCCTCATACGCCCCTCCTGCGGCCTAAACACGCACCTGCCGTCTGTCCCCCAGGCCAAGCTGGCCCGATGGCCGCGCGTGTCACACGGCGCCGAATGCGCTTGCGCCGACGGCGGCGATACGCCTATCATCAAACGATTGACCACTCACTCGGGAGCCATATGAACACACCCCCCATTGCGCTGCAACTTTATTCCGTCCGCGACGCCATCGCCCGGCAGGGCTACGACGCGGTTGTCCGCCAGGTGGCGGCCATGGGGTATGCGGGAGTCGAAACGGCGGGCTTCCCGGGCACGACGCCCCTGGCGGCCGGCCGGCTCTTTCACGACCTGGGCTTGACCGTGTGCAGCATCCATTCCTTCCCGATCCCCACCGATGCGCACCAGGCCGAGATCCTCGACACGCTGGCGGCGCTCGGCTGCCGGGTGGTCGTCACCGGCGCCGGCCCCGAGGACTTCTCGACGCAGGCCAGCACCATGGCCACCTGCGAGAAGCTCAACGCCGCCGCCGCCCTCTTCAGGCCTGCCGGGGTCCGGCTGGGGGTGCACAACCATTGGTGGGAGTTTCTGCCGGTCGACAGCGGCAAGCGCGCCTACGAACACATGCTCGAGTGCCTGTCCCCCGATGTCTTCTTCGAGATCGACACGTACTGGGTGAAGACCGGCGGCGCCGATCCTGCACAGGTGGTGCGGCAGCTCGGCCCGCGCGCCCCCTTCCTGCACATCAAGGACGGCCCGGCGCAGCGCGGCGTACCCCAGCTTCCGGCCGGCTCAGGCGTGCTGGACTTCCCCGCCGTGGCCAATGCCGCCGAGCACACCGAGTGGATGATCGTGGAGTTCGATTCCTGCGCCACCGACATGCTCGACGCCGTTCACGCCAGCTACGCCTACCTGACAGGCGCAGGGCTGGCGCACGGAGCCGCGCAGGTTATTCGGTGACGTGAGGATGGGGTCGCGCCCGGCAAAGCGTGGATGGAACGCCTGTCACCCCTGGCCCGCGTCGGCTACGGGACACGTTCGGCGCGGATGAACAGAACGCCGGCAAGCCCGAGTTCGAGCCGGACCGCGGCGACCCCGTTGACATCCGTCACCACGGCATCGCCCTCCGGACTGATGTCCCCGGGATCGCCGCCGGGGTTCGCTTGCCAGAGCCCCGTGACGCGCCGCGCCGCCGCGAAATCGGGCGTCGCGCTGTGCATCAGCCGATACGCCGTGTCGGCCTCGCCCTGGAGCGTCAGCTCCGCAGCCCCGGTGGCCGGATCGTGGCGAAGCGCCGTCACCTTCAGCCCGGACTCAAGCGCCAGGACGCGCACTTCGGGCAGGGTCAGCACGTACTGGTCCTCGGCGTCGGCGCCTTCCGCCGCCCGGCTGATGCGCACGTATTGCCCCCGGATTCCCTCCGGCAGTTGCAGGCGAAGCGTTGCCGGTTCGTCGCCGCGGTAGGAGTCCGCGCCACCCCCCAGAACATTGCCGGGATTCAGCAGCCCGGACGTATAGACGGCTTGCGTGCTCGCGTTCAGGACTTCGATCGTGAGGTCGCGCAGCCGGCCCGCGAATCCGGCACGGTTATAGATGACCACGCGGTCAATTCGGCTCTGTCGCTGCAAGTCCACCCGCCACCACGGCGCGAGGTCCCCCACCCCCGTGTGGGCCATGGTGGCCGCGTCGAGCGCGCCGTCCACCGCTTGATCGGCCGTGAGCGTGACGCTGGCGGACGTCCAGGTCGAACTCTGCACCGCCGGCCGATCCAGCGCGAGATTGCGATACCGGACCGCGGCGCCGATCTCGGCCAGCACGGCCAGCTGCGAATCGGGAATCAGCCCGCGCGCGTCGGGGGTGACATCCAGCAGGTAGGCCGCCCGGCGCGCGTTGGCCACGTCCCGCTGCCCCACCAGCATGTCCACGCTCTTGGTGCGGTCGGCGCCGGCGCTCCAGAACCACATGCCGTCCGCCCGGATCGTCGCGCACAGCTCCGCGGGAAACGTATTCCCGGCCGGCGGCAGCGGCGTCTGCTCGTAGGTGCGGATGTCTGTGTTGACGGCCGTGTGGTTGTTCTCCACCAGCAGCGTGGTCGGCGACAGCGCTTTGATGTGGTCGTAAACTTCCTGGTAGATCACGTACGCATGCCAGTTCTTCCAGCCCCACCCGTCCGTCCAGATCACGTGGATCGGGCCGTAATGACTGAGCAGATCCGTCAGCTCGGCCTTGACGTAATCGGTCGCCTGCCGGCTGGTCAGCGTGTGGCCGTCGATCCCGTTGGACCGGTCCCAGATCGAATAGTAGAAACCGACCTTCAAACCGCTCGCCCGAAAGGCGTCAGCAAAGCGCCGGACGATGTCCCCCTGTCCGGGAGGCTGCTGGCTGAACCAGGTCGTCGCGCTCACATCGTAGCCGGACTGCGCGGTGTCCCAGAGTGCAAAGCCGTCGTGGTGCTTGGTCGTCAGGACGCCATACGTCATGCCGGCGGACTTGGCGGCAGCCGCCCATTGCTCGGGATCCAGCGCCGTTGGGGCGAAGGTGTCGACCGGCCGGTTCGGCGACGCCCACTCTTCGCCCGTGTAGGTGCCCATGCTGTAATGCAGGAACAGGCCGAGTCCCTGATCGACGTAGGCCTGCTGCAGGTCCGCGAGGGTCTGAGCCTGCACCGACGCGCCCAGCGCCATCCCGGCGATCGCCACCAGCCGTACCCATAACCGCCCCATGATCAGTCCATCCGGAGTCCCATCCACCCGCCGCCACGCCGCCAAATCACGAATCAAGCGATTGATTATCGTACCTGCCGGCACCACGCATCACAAGCCTGTTCGCCTCCAGGTGCCGGCCTTTCACACGAACCCGCCATGCCTCCCGGCGCATGGCCCGCACAATCCGCTTGCAACAGGTGTTGCCATGTCTTAACATCAAACCATTGATCCGGCTATTTCGCCCCCCGGCGGCCGCCCGGCTGGGGGGGCGACAGGAGGCGCGCTGACCATGACATGGGGCCTGATGGCATTGTTGACCCTGGTGGGATCAACCGCCGGCGTACAACGGCAATGCCAACGGCATCCAGCCCTTCGTTCGCGATATGTGGGACGCGTACGTGTCCACGTTGGACCCGTCGCCGATTGTGCAGCCGTGACTCCGCAGCCGCACAACCGTATCATGATGGAGCGTCCGGAATGCCATGGAGGTCGCAATGAAGCGGGTGGCGTTGTTGGCGGTGCTGCTGCTGGCCGGGGCCCATGGGGCATGGTGCGTCGAAGTGCTCAATGGCAGCTTTGAGGACGGGACGAACAGCTGGACCGTGTCAGCCAGCGATACCAACCCGCCCGCCTGCGCGGTGGGCGACAGCGAGGGCTGCACCGACGGCACGTATGCGATGGCGCTCAGCGGCCTCAACCTGGCCGGCAATGCCGTGCTGGAGCAGACACTGGCCACCGTGTCGGGCGCCGTGTACGCGGTCAGGTTCGACCACGGGGCTTTCGCCAACGCCGGCCGGGCCCAGGTGCTGCGAGCGGAGGCGCTGGACGGCGCCACGCTGTTGGCCGGCCTGACCGTAACAGCCTTCGGACCGGGCAGTGCCAGCGCCGCCTTCACCACCCGAACAAACACCTTCACCGCCGCCTCCGCCTTCACCACCATCCGCTTCATTGACCAGACCACGCTCGCCAACAGCCAGAACTGTGATGGCCTGCTGGATCGCGTGCGCGCCAGCGGCACCGTCGCGGTTCCCGTGATCGCTCCCTACGGCGGCCTGCATGCCGGCCCGGTTGAGGTCACGCTCAGCTGCGCCACCGAGGGCGCCCAGATCGCCTACACGCTGGACGGCCTGACGCCCACCACCAACAGCCCCGCATACGGCACCCCGTTTACCCTCTCGTCGAACGCCACCGTCAAAGCCCTTGCCTGGATGGACGGCCTGGATGACAGTGCGGTGGCCAGCGCCGTCTTCACCATCAGCGATCTGCCGCTGGTCGCCACGCCCACCATCGCCCCCAACGGCGGCGAATACCTTGAGGAGGTCGACGTCACGCTCGCCTGCGCCACCGCGGGCGCCGCCATCCGCTACACGACCGACGGCAGCGCGCCCGCCACCAACAGCGCCACCTACAGCGCCCCGCTTGTCCTCACGTCGGACGCCACCGTCAAGGCCATCGCCTCGATGGCCGGAATGGCCGACAGCGACTTGGCCAGCGCGGCGTTCCGCGTGCTTCCGCCCGGAAGCGTCCGCAACGGCAGCTTCGAATCTGGCACCAATGGCTGGACCGTGACGGCCACCGACGCCAACCCGCCCGCCTGCGCCGTGGACAGCAGCGCCGGTGCGAGCGATGGCACCAACGCGATGGTCTTCGGCAGGCTCAACGCGCCGGGCAACGGCGTGATCGAGCAGGCGCTCACCACCGTGTCCGGGGCCGTGTACACGGTGTGGTTTGACTACGCCGTCTTCGGCCTCAGGAACAAGACGCAGGCGCTGCGCGCAGAGGCGCTCGACGGCGCCACCGTGCTGGCCGCGCGTGACGCCACAGCCGTTAGCGCCGTCGATGTGCTCGACCCCGCCGCCGTCGTGTTTCGCCCGCAGTCCAACACCTTCAGCGCCGTCTCAGCCTCAACCCTCATCCGCTTCACCGACCAAACCACGCCGGCGAACGGCACCAGCGGCGACGGGGCGCTGGACGCCGTGCACATCACCGGCATGGTGGCGGCGCCGGCGATGTCGCCGGACGGCGGCATGCATGTCGGCAGCGTGGACGTCACGCTGACCTGCGCCACCGATGGAGCCACCATCGCCTACACCACCGATGGCAGCGCGCCCGGCACCAACAGCACCCCCTACACCGCGCCCTTCACGCTCACCTCAAACACCACGGTCAAGGCCGTGGCCTGGCGAACGGGCCTCGCCGACAGCGCCGTCTCCAGCGCGACCTTCACCGTCACCCCGATGCCCCTGGTGGCCACCCCAACCATCACGCCGGACGGCGGCGCCTTCCTGGACCTGGTTGACGTCACCCTGGCTTGCGACACGCCGGACGCCACCATCGCCTACACCACCGATGACAGCACGCCCACCACCAACAGCGCCGCCTACAGCGCGCCGCTGTCCCTGACCTCGAACACCACGATCCGCGCCATGGCCTGGAAAGCCGCCATGAGCGACAGCGCGGTCACCAGCGCCACGTTCGCGATCTTCTCCGACGTCCTCACGCCCACGATCTCGCCCGACGGCGGCCCGATCACCGGGAGCGTCACGGTCACCCTCGCCTGCGACACCCCGGGCAGCACGATCCGCTATACCAGCGACGGCAGCGACCCCGGCTCCGTCGCCGGCACGTACCTGGCCTACTCCGCGCCGTTCCGAATGGGCAGCGGCACCGTGAAGGCCTACAGCACCCACGGCGGCTACACCAACAGCGCCGTGGTCAGCGCCACCTTCTCCAACAGCGTGGACGAGAGCTGGGCCGGGATCGCCCTCCCCGGCCGCGTGGAGGCCGAACACTATCGCGCCGGCGAGGAAGGCAGCGCCTACCACGACGTGGATCCCGCCAACAACGGGCACGTCTACCGCGCCGACGGCGTCGACCTCCAGCCCTGCGACGATGCCGGCGGCGGCTACAACGTCGGCTGGACCGTCTTCACTGAATGGATGGAATACGACATCCACGTGACCCATGCCGGCGATTACGACTTCATCTTCCGGCTCGCCTCCGCCGCGGCCGGAATCAAAACCGTCAGCGCCCTGGTCGACTCCGTCACGGTCGCCACGGTCGACATCCCCTACACCAACGGCTACGAGCACTACCACGATGCGATGATCGCCGGGGTCCCCCTGGCGGCCGGCGACCACGTGTTGCGCGTCTACTTCAACACGCCGAACCTGACGTTCAACTACCTCGACATCACCACCCGGACGGCGCGGATCGCCGTGCCGGGCCGCATCGAGGCCGAGAACTTCAAACCCGGCGGGCAGGGCGTCGGCTACTTCGAGAACCTGCCCCACCGCAACGTCAACCTCGGCGGCGCCTACCGTCTCGCCGAGGGCGTCGACATCGAGACCTGCCGCGACAGCGGCGGCGGCTACAATGTCGGCCATACCGACCTGGCCGGCGAATGGCTGGCCTACAACATCCGCGTCGCTCGCGGCGTCCCGCATGACATCACCTTCCGCGTCGCCTCGGCCACCGAAGGCATCAAGACGCTCCGCGCCGAAGTGGACGGCTTGCCCGTGGCCACGGGGACGTTCGACTTTGCCGATGGCTGGCAGGCCTTCCACGATGTGACCATCCGGGGTGTCCAGCTGGCGGCGGGCGACCACGAACTGAAAATCCTCTTTGACACCGAGAGCATCAACCTCAACTATGTGGACATCACCGAGTACTCCGGCATGATGATTGTGATCAGATAGAAGGCACCCATGGTGGCCCTGCGGGATATAGCGAAAGCAGTTGGCGTGTCCGTGTCGCTAGTCTCGAAAGTGCTCAACAACCGCCTTGGCACGACCGGGGTGAGCGCCGACACCATCGCCACGGTGCGCCTCACGGCCGAGAAGATGGGCTACCGCAAGAACGCCTCGGCCGTCGCCCTTCTGGCCGGCCGCCACAACATCGTCGGCGTCTACATCCACTGCCTCGGCATGGCTGGCAGCGGCATTCTCGAGGAGCTGCTGGGGGGCATCTCCACCGCGGCCCACCAGAACCATCAGCGCCTGCAGCTGAATTTCTTCATCACCGCGGATGAGTTCCATGCGCTCTGCGAGGGCGCCCACAAGGGCGCGATCGATGGCCTCGTGGTCGGCGGCGTGCTCCACGAGGACCTCGCCGGCCGGCTGAGCGACATCCGCGCGACCGGCCTGCCCGTGGTCACCATTTACGACAAGTCGGCCGCCCCTTCGCTGACCAACGTGGGGCTGGACCAGGTCCGCGTCGCGCAGCTGGCCACGTCCCACCTGATCGAACGCGGATCGCGCCGGATCGCCCATATCCGCAACATGGACGACCGCTACGATGGCTACCGGCGGGCGCTGGCCGCCGCCGATATCCCCTATGACGCGTCGCGGGTTTTCGATGCCCGCACTCTCGACTACGGCCACGTCACGGGCGAACAGGCGGTGGAGGCGTTCCTGGGACGCGGCGTGGTCTTCGACGGACTCGTGGCCCAATCCGACCAGGAGGCCATGGGCGCCATGAACCTGCTGTTCCGGCGCGGTTTCAACGTGCCCGATGACGTCCGGTTGATCGGCATCGACAACGCGCCCTACTGCGACTTTGCCCGCGTGCCCCTCAGTTCGGTGTCTCAGAACTACCGGCTCAGGGGCGAGGAAGCCATGCGCCTGGTCCTGGATATGATCGCCGGCAAGCGCGTGCGCTCCACCGCCGTGAAACCCCTGCTGGTCGCGCGCGAATCGTCCCGGGCCGCCGAGTAGCAACACCGCCGGCCGGCGCGCACGGCCACCCGGGACCCGCCCCCCCTGCCACATCGAAACCGCGCACATTTACACAAATTTCACTTGCACCCCCTGGTCAATGACACTATCATCAAACCATTGATTAGCGAATATGCCGGTCAAACCGCGGCGGCGCGGCCTTTTTTTCGGACACTGGTGGCGGGTGGGACGATCCGGGGAAGCAGGAGGTACAGGATGAAGCAGGTGTGGATTCTGGCGGCACTCTTGTTGGCAAGCGCGAGTGGAACCTTGGCCCAGGAATTGATCAGCAACACCGACTTCGAAGCCAACCTGACCGGCTGGGTCCGCAATGGAGCCGGCACGCTTGCGCGATACAATTCGGGGCACACCGGGAGCTGGTCCTGCCGGCACACGGGGCGGACCGCGGGCAACAACGGGCCCTATCAGATTATCAAGCCCGTTCTCGATGCCAATCTGCAGGGCCACTACCTCGCGACCGCCTGGCTCTACCAGGGCTCGGGCAGCGCCATCACCGGCCAGCTTCAAGTGGGTCTCCGCGTTTCAGGCGTCTGGACCTGGACCACCATCCCCGCCAATGTTCCCCACGACAGTTGGACCAAACTGTCCGCGCTCGTGCCGCTCAACTGGTCCGGCACGCTGGACGACGCCTGGTTCATCGTCAACACCGAGTCGTCGACGACGACCATTTACGTGGACGACAGCAGCCTTCAAAAGGCCGTCACCCTCCCCACCTTCACGCCCGCCGCAGGCACCTACAACACCCCCCAATCGGTGACCATCAGCTCGGCGACGCCCGGTGGTGCCACCATCCGCTACACGACCGACGGCAGCGACCCCACCTCCGGCACTGGGACCTTGTACAGCGGACCCGTCGACGTCACGGCCACGACCACCCTCAAGGCCATTGCCTACAACGGCAGTGCGCCCGATAGCGCCGTCGCCAGCGGGGCCTTCACCATCGCCGCGGCAACCCCCACCATCTCCCCCGGCAGCGGCGAGTTTGTCGGCAGTCTCCCCGTCACGCTGACATGCGCCACCCTCGGGGCATCCATCTACTACACCACCGACAACAGCACCCCGACCGCCGGCAGCACCCTGTACAGCACGCCGTTTTCCCTGTCCGCGGACGCCACCGTCCGCGCGATCGCGGTGAAGAGCGGGCTGAACGACAGTGCCGTGGCCAGTGCCAGCTTTGTCAAACTCCCGGCGGGCAGCGTCCTCAACGGCAGCTTCGAGTATGGCACCAATGCCTGGACCATCGCGGGCACCGCCTATGCCATCCTGGGCAACCAGGGACTGACCGACGGCGCAAAGGCCCTGACGCTCAACAGCGCCAACCTGCAGGGCGATGCCGTGTTCCAGCAGACGGTGGGCACCGTCGCGGGCGCCGCGTACGCCCTGCAATTCGATTTCTGGGCCTACGGGCCAAAGTATCATCAGATGAATGCCGCGGTGCTCAACGGCGCGTCCGTCATCACCAGTACGACGGCATCGCAGACCGGAGCGGGGGATTACAGCTTCACATATCTGCCATACACGCTCACCTTCACCGCGCTGTCGGGCGCCACGGCCATTCGGTTCACCGATCAGACGACGGCCCTCAACAGCATCGATTCCGATAGCGGTCTCGATCACATTCGGCTCAGCGGCACGGCCGCCCCCCCCGTTATCTCGCCCAATGGCGGCTCGCACGTCAGCAGCGTCGAGGTCACCTTGACCTGCCCCACGGACGGCGCCACGATCCACTACACGACCAATGGCGACACGCCGACCACCGCCAGCACCACCTACAGCACCCCGTTCGCGCTGAACGCCAGCGCCACCGTCAAGGCCATCGCCGCGCACAGCGACCTCGCCGATAGCGCGGTGACCAGCGCAACCTTCACACTGGGCGTCGCCACGCCCACCATCACCCCCAATGGTGGCACTTACGACGACAGCGTCGACGTGACCCTGGCCTCCGCCACCCCGGGCACGACCTTCTACTACACCACCGACGGCACGCCCCCGACCACGGGCAGCACACTGTATGGCGGCCCCTTCGCCCTCACCGCCGACGCCAACATCCAGGTTCTCGCCGTGAAGAGCGGCCTGAGCGACAGCGCCGTGGCCAGCGCCAGTTTCACCGTCACGTCCAATCCGCAGGTCGCCACCCCCGCCATTTCGCCAGGCGGCGGCGAATTCATTGGCAGCACGCCCGTGTCGATGTCCTGCATCACCGCGGGCGCCGCCATCCACTACACCACCGACGGGTCCCCGCCCACGGCCGCCAGCACGCTCTACAGCGGGCCGTTTGCCCATAGCACAACGGCCACGATCCAGGCCATCGGCGTGAAGAGCGGCAAGCTCGATAGCGCCGTCGCCAGCGCCAGCCTCGTCAAGCTGCCCGCCGGCAGCGTCCTGAACGGCAGCTTCGAGTACGGCACGAATGGGTGGATCATTTCATCCACCGACGCCAACCCGGCCAACTACGCCGTGCTCAACAGCGAAGGCCGCACCGATGGCGCCTATGCCGCCGCGTTCGGCAGCGTCGTCAACGTGGCCGCCGGCAATGCCATGTTTGCCCAAACGCTGACCACCGTGCCGGGCGCCGTCTATACCATTCTGTTCGATCACGGGGCCTTCGGCAACAATGCCCAGGTCCAGCGCCTGCTGGCGGAAGCTCTCGATGGGGCCACGGTCCTGGCCAGCCGGGAGGTCACGGATGTCAATGCCATCGCCGTTTTCGACCCGGATCTCGTCACCTTCAACGCCCATACGCTCTGCTTCACCGGCACGAGCACGTCGGCCTCGATCCGCTTCACCGACGTGACGACGCTCGGCGGCATCAACTGCGACGGGATTCTGGATCACGTGCGCGCCACCAGTGCCGTCGCCACCCCGACGATTTCGCCCGATGGCGGGGCGCACATCCTCAGCGTTCAGGTCACCCTGGCCTGCGGCACGCAAGGCGCCGTGATCCATTACACCACGAACGGCGGCACCCCCACTGCCGCCAGCCCCGTCTACAGCGCCCCCATCACGTTGATCGCCAGCGCCACCGTTAAAGCCATCGCCATTGCCAGCGGCCTGTCCGACAGCGCTGTCGCCAGCGCTGACTTCACGATCACCGCACAGCCGCAGGTGGCCTCCCCGACCCTCTCGCCCGCCGGCGGCACGTTCGTCGATAGCGTCGACGTGACCCTGACGAGCGCCACCCCGGGGGCCAGCATCTACTACACGACAGACGGCAGCGCACCAAGCGCCGCCAGCATCCCGTACGCGACCCCCTTCACCCTCACGGCCAATGCCGTGGTGAAGGCCATCGCCGTCAAGGCCTCGATGCTGGACAGTGCCGTAGCCGTCGGGACCTTCACGAAGAGCGGTTCGGAGTCGTGGGTCCTGATCCACGTGCCGGGCCGCGTCGAGGCCGAAGACTACCGCCCCGGCGGCGAAGGCGTCGCCTACCATGACACGACGGCGGGCAACAGCGGCGGCGCGTATCGCAGCGACAACGTCGATCTCCAAGTCTGCCCCGACAGCGGCGGCGGCTATAACGTGGGTGCGTCCGTCAATACCGAATGGCTGGAATACAACATCGACGTGGCGGCCACCGGTTCGTACGACTTCAACTTCCGCTTCGCCTCCGCCTTCGCCGGCACCAAGACGGTCGTCGCCCTGATCGACGGCGTCGCCGTGTCCACCAACGACTACAAGCAGAGCGACAGCTACTCGGTCTACCACGACTCGATGATTCCGGCGATCCCCCTGACCGCGGGCCCCCACATCCTGCGGGTGTACTTCTACGAGGCCAATCTCAACTTCAACTACCTGGACATCACCCCCAGCCCGGTCGTGCACCCCGTCCCGGGACGCGTCGAGGCCGAGGCCTTCAAACCCGGCGGCCAGGGGGTCGGCTACTTCGACAACACCTCGCTCTACAACGGGGGCAACGCCTACCGCCTCGGCGAGGGCGTCGATATCGAACTCTGCTACGACACCGGCGGCGGGTACAACGTGGGCAACATCCAGCTGGCCGGCGAATGGCTGGCGTACAACGTGAACGTGGCTCGCGGCACCTACCACGAGTTGGTGCTCCGCGTCGCCTCCGCCAGCGCAGGGACCAAGACGCTGCACGCCCAGGTTGACGGCGTCACCGTCGCGACCGGCAGCTTTACGCACGCCGACGGCTGGCAGACCTTCCATGATCTGGCCATGGGGCGCTTCGGCCTGACGCCCGGCAACCACGAACTGAAGATCTTCTTCGACTCCGAGAACATCAACCTGAACTACCTCAACCTCACGGAGTCTCCCACCACCGTGTTCACCTGGCGGTAATGGCATACCCATTGTGGCCTTACGGGATATAGCGAAGGATGTGGGCGTATCCGTCTCGCTCGTTTCGAAGGTGCTCAACCAGAGACTCGGGACGACGGGCGTCAGTGCCGCAACCAACGCGGCCGTGCTGAGCGCCGCCGAGCAGCGGGGCTACCGCAAGAATGCCTCCGCCGTCGCCCTCTTGGCGGGGCGGCATAACATCCTTGGCGTCTACCTCCACAGCCCTGGCATGGCCGGCAGCGGCATCCTGGAGGAGTTGCTGGAGGGAATCTCCGATGCCGCCTTTGCGCACCATCAGCGCCTCCAGCTGAATTTCTTCAGCACACCGGCGGAGTTTCAGGAACTCTGTGCGGACGCGCATCAGGGCGACCTTGACGGACTTGTCGTCGGAGGCATCGCCAACACGGTCTCGGTCGATCGCCTCCGCGCCATCCGGGCCGGCGGCCTGCCCGTCGTCACCCTGTACGACCACCCGATCCACCCGTCGCTTTTCAATGTCGGCATTGATCACGCCCGGGTCACCCGGCTCGCCACCGCCCATCTGATTGCGCAGGGGGCGCGCCGTATTGCCCATATCTGCAACATGGAAGCCCGCCACGACGGATACCGCCAGGCGCTCGCCGCCGCCGGTATCCCCTATGACGCCGCGCGGGTCTATGATGCCCACGCCCTCGACTTCGGCCATATCACGGGGGAACAGGCCGTGGCGTTCTTCATGCGGCGCCGGGTGCCCTTCGACGGCATCGTCGCCCAATCCGACCAGGAGGCGATGGGTTGTCTGAACATGCTGTTCCAACGGGGCTGCCGCGTTCCTGATGACGTCCTGGTGATTGGTATTGACGATGCCCCCTACTGCGCCTTCGCCCGCGTCCCGCTGAGCTCAGTGTCGCAGAACTACCGCCGGCAGGGCCAGGAGGCGATACGCCTCGTTCTGGCCGTGATCGCCGGCCAGCGTGTGCGCTCCACCAAGGTTGAGCCCCTGCTCGTCGTGCGCGACTCTTCGCACCGGACACCCGCGCTCGACCGCCCGCGGGACGTGCCCGTCACCGTCGCGCGCGGTCGTCAGCCCGCACGTCGGGCGCGGGACCGGCACTCCCGGATTCACGCGATCCCGTCACCTTGCCCCTCGCAACGGCATGATTGAATCGCTGGACCTGCTCGTCAACTTGCGGCATGATCACGCCTTCGATCAGCGGGCGTAAGCCGGGCGCGGGAGGCGCCGGACGATCGCCTCACAAGGAGACGACCATCATGTTTGAGTCCATTGCACCTGCTCCGGCCGATGCCATCCTCGGATTGACCGCCGCCTTTCAAAAAGACCCCAGTCCCACCAAGGTGAACCTGGGGGTCGGCGTCTACAAGGACGCGGCCGGAACCACCCCCATTCTGGCGAGCGTCAAGACGGCTGAAGGCCGGATCCTGGAATCCGCCAAGACGAAGTCCTACATGCCCATCGGCGGCGACCCGGCCTACGGCAAGCTCGTCCAGGACATGATCCTCGGTGAGGGCCACGAGGCCATCACGGCCGGCCGCGTACGCACGGCCCATACCCCCGGCGGCACGGGCGCCCTGCGCGTCGGCGCGGACTTCCTGAAAAAATTCTTCCCCAACGCCACCGTCTGGATCAGCAAGCCGACGTGGGCCAACCACCGCGGCATTTTCCAGGCCGCCGGCTTCAAGGTGGAGGAGTATCCCTACTACGATCCCAAGACCAAGGGCCTGGATTTCCCCGCCATGCGCACCGCGCTCGGGCAGATCAAGGCAGGCGACATCGTGCTGCTGCACGTCTGCTGCCACAACCCCACGGGCGTCGACCTCGATCAGGCTCAGTGGAAAGAAGTCGCGGCCCTGGGCGGCCGCCAGGGCTGGATCCCGTTCCTGGATTTCGCCTACCAGGGGCTCGGCGACAGCGTCGAGGCCGATCGCCAGGGCCTGCTGGCCATGGCCGCCACGTGCCCGGAAATGCTGGTCTCCAGCTCGTTCTCCAAGAACTTCGGGCTCTACCAGGACCGCACCGGCGCGCTGTCGCTCTTCGCGCGCGATGCCAAGCAGGCCGAAGCCTGTTTCAGCAACCTGGAGATTGTGGTCCGCGTGAATTACTCGAACCCGGCCGCGCACGGCGGGCTGATCGTGACCACGATTCTGTCCGACCCGGCGCTGAAGGCGCAGTGGCGCGGGGAACTCGACGCCATGCGCAATCGCATTGCGAGCGTGCGCGCCGAACTGGTTCGCGCGCTGCAGCAATCGGGCATCGCGCAGGACTTCAGCTTCATCGAGCGGCAGAAGGGCATGTTCTCCTTCAGCGGGCTGTCCGACGCGCAGGTTCAGTTCCTGCGCGAGAAGAAGGCCGTGTACGTCGTGGGCGGTGGCCGCATCAACGTGGCCGGCATCACCCCGAAGAACATCGGCTACCTCTGCGCCTCGATCCGCGAAGCGCTTGGCTGACAAGGCGCGCTCCGCCGAACACCGATCCGCCGCCGCCCATGCGGCGCAAGCACAGATTGCCGGATTGGGATCTGGCGCCTGGCCCGCGGCGAGAGCGTCTGCCTCGCGCCACGAAGCGGTTGGTGAGCCGAGTCGTGTCTGTGCCCTTTGCGCCCTTCTTGTGGCCGGTTCGAAATCCCGTCTGATCGATCCGGCTTAGGGCGGCCGATGCATGCCTTGGCGGCGACAAGGCAACCGTCGAATGGCTCAACGCCAGCCACTTCCTCCGACCCCAACAGCCACAATATCGGGCTTGCAGCCTGTTTTAGACGCCTATAAATGGCATCTAAGGTATATTTCGCAGCCCAAGTATGCCGCAACTAATTATCTATTCGACACTTGTAGACGGTAGTCGTCGCCTGGTGTGCCGCTTTCTAATCGGTGAATACTTGATCGTTCAAAAGTCCGCGATGCGTTGGATGACCCAGAACATGGCCATGGCGCCGATGGCGTAAGGTGGGATGAGCTTGGACCACTGGGGCGTGGGAAGACGCACGCGCCGCGCCAACGCGAAGAGCGAGAGGACGGCACCAATGAACAGGAAGTGGCCCAGTTCCACTCCGATGCTGAAGAATAGCAGCGCCGTGGGAATATGTCCGTCCGGCAAGCCGGCATCGCTCAGCCCACTGGCAAATCCCAGGCCGTGCATCAATCCGAACGTCAGTGCTACAATCCACGGCGCCCGGGAAGTAAGGCCCATCCGCCCCCGCTGGCCGTGCACAATCTCGGCCGCCACGAAGACGATGCTCAAGGCGATGGAGGCTTCGACCGGTCGCTGCGGGATGTGGACGTAGCCGAGCGTTGCCAGCGTGAGGGTGATGCTGTGGGAAATGGTGAAGGCGGTCACGGTCTTGAGAAGTGTCCAGTGGCGAGTGTCGAGTGAGAGGCGCAGAACCTCGGTCCGCGCCGTGGCCCCAGGCCCCAAGCAGATGAAAATCAGCGCGAGCACAAACAAGAGATGATCGATGCCCGATAGGATGTGTTCGACGCCGAGTACGATGTACGTCCGGGCGACCTCCGACTGGCGTGGCGCGGCTTCCACCAGCAGCGAAGGCGCGGACGGTGTGAGGCGGGTGACTTGCGCCGTGCCGTCCAGCCGCTCCAGGCGCACGAGCACGTCGACCACGGTTCCGCTGAGCCCGGCGATATGGATCGTACCGCCGCTGAGTCCGCCTGGGCACTGCACCGTCCAGCGCTCGGTATAAGCGTTGTTCAGCATGGAACCGCGCGGAGGCGTCAGGTTGGTGCAGGCCACCGGGAATTCCACATACAGCCCGAAGCGCAAGGTCTCCCCCTGGCCCGGCACCTTCCACAACACGTCGTACGTCTCTGGCGCGGTCTGGCGCAGTTCCAAGTACGCAGGCCGGATCTCGTGCGCGAATCCACCCGTTGCGGAGGCGGCAAATAGAGCCAAGATGCAAAGTACGCGTCTCATCGTGCCCTCTGTGAAAGGCCGAAGCGTCCAAACGAGAGTCTGAACAACCCGTTCTCCCAGAGATTGCCCAGCAGGTTACCCATGCGGATCAGATGCAGGATGATGTGGATGGCTTCGGCCTTCTCCTCCCCGTAGGCCTCCACCAGCTTCTCGCGCACCACGGGATCCGGATGGGCGTCGGATTCCGCCCAATGTTGGGCATAGGTCAACGCGAGCAACTCCGCTGGCGGCGTATCGGCCGGGATGGAGCCCGACAGCAGTTGGCGGAGATCCTCCTGCGAAGCTCCCGCGCTGAGCGCCAGGCGGGCGTGGGCATAGCTGCAAATCCGACAGCCGTTGACTTCCGTGACCGTCAGCATCAGGCGTTCGCGGAAGGCGGCGGGGATCAGCTCCCGAAGGGTCCGGACCACCAGGGTGCGCCGTTTCCAGATGAAGCGGAAATCCTCGGCGAACTCCGCCGGGTGACGATAGGCTCGGCGACTGGATGGCACGTTCATTTTGCCTGCGCCACCTTTATCTGCGCCCCCGCCGCCGCTGGCTCCTCGACGGTCACGGTGTAATGCTTGAGCAGTTCCTGGTAAAAAGTCTCGTTCGCTTTCCGCCGCTGCACATCGTCCCATTCCCGGCGCACGGCGTCGCGCACCTCCGCCAGCGCAGGCCGGCGGCCCTCTGTGCGTTCGCTGACGCAGACCAGGTGCATGCCGAAGCCGGACTCGATGGGCCCTTGCCAATGACCGGGTTGAAGGCCGCCCAGTTTCACCGCAAACTCCTGCCCAAACTGTCTGGCCACCTCGCTGGCCGGTGCCGACGTGAAAGCATTGTCCAGCATGAACGGGTCTCCAAGCCCTGCAACATTGGTCTCGCCACCAAACTGGTTCAGCTTCGCGATCAATTGCGCGGCATCAAGGGCCAGATTCTCGCCATGCTTCGCCGGGTCGAGATACAACTGACGGAAGGTGAACTGCGGCTCCACGCGAAACGAGTCGCGATGTGCCGCGAGATACGCCTCCAACTCGGCGTCGGTCGGCTGAATCTGGGCAGCCATGTCGTCGGAGATGAATTTCATCTTCTGACGCAGCCGGCGGCGGATGACGGTGTCGTCCTTGTCCAGCCCCAGCGCCATGGCCTCGCGGCAATAGACCTCCTCCCGGACCCGGTCCTTGATCAGCCCATTGAACTCCTCACGGGTGGGGGCACGCTGCCGCGTGCGGGTGAAGGTTTCCAGCATGGACGCCAGCTGGCCTTGCGAGATCACGATCCGCCCGGGCGGTGGCGCGGCGTTGCGGTTCAGCGCGCCATAGCCGGCGAAAAGCAGCGCTCCAAGTACGAGAAAATGGACCAGTGGTTCTTGGAGTATCCGTTTCATGGTGTTTGTGGCGCCGACACGGGCGCCGTGCGGCTGGCGCTGGTATCGTCACTGATGTGCCGCGTGTCGTTGGTGCCGCCGAAGGCGTCGCGCATCACGCTCAGCATCAGTTGCGCGTCGGCCTGTGCGGGGTTCATCAGCCAGGCACCCAGCTTTTCGCCATCCACGTGTTGCGCCGTGAGCACGCGGTACGGTGCGCGCGCCCATTCGGTCAGGGCGCTGCGGGCCAGGCGCGGATCGGAATCCCCGAGATACGGCCGGAAGCGCTCCAGTCGCTCATACCATTCGGCATCGGTCGCGGGCGGAGTCGCGGGAAGACCGAGGACGACATGGACGAAACCGTCGAGTGGCCCTCCCGCAGCACCCAGGCTGGCCCACGGCGCATGGGTGGACGTGCGGCATAGGATGCGCGGTCCCGCATCATGGATGTCAGACGCGTTCACATGGTCGCCCTTCAGCACCGCGTCACCTTTGTAAACCGCGGCGATCTCAAGGGTGTCGGGTTCCCCTGTGCCGTTGGCCACCACAACATCGTGCGCGTCCCGCACGTCGTCGGCCAGCGTGGGCTCCAGCCGGCTTGAGCCAAAACAGAGCGGGCAGCCCCGGACCGGTATCGCGCTGCACACGGCAATTAGCACGAGGGCACAGACAAGCGGTTCATTGGACATTCGCTTCATGGGACTTAAACAGGAATCAACACGAGGGACAACGGAGGGACAAGGGCGGCTTTCCGGGCTCCCTCCGTTGCCTTCGTTGAATCACGTTCCCGGCGTGTACCAGACGGGCGAGGTGTAGGCACGGTCGGTGACCGTCATCGGCACATAGTCGGGCATCGTAACGCCGTAACGCTTGGCATCGTAGGCCGTCCAGCGCGGCGACGGGATTTGGATGACGCGCACATAGTAGAACGCGAGTTGCCCGGCATCGAACTCCGGGTCCTTCCAGAACGCCGACAAGGTCGGGGCGCCAATCGAGTTGCTGTAGGTCGCATTGGGCACATCCACCGTATTCCCCACGGAGGTCTTGCAGCGGCCATCGCGTCCGATCTTCCGCCCGCCGGACACGGCCACATCGAAGATGCGCTCCTGCGCCTTGCCGTCTTTGCCGAGCCAGCCTTTGATGACCTGGATGCGGTCGAGGTTGGGGCCGTCCGGATCGCGCATGGCATAGACCAGGAAGACCGGCTGCTTGCCGGCCGGCGCCGCGGCGAGATCCCCGCCCATGGGCACACCGTGCGCGTAGCCGTTCGCCACGTAATCGGCCCGGTCGAGGTCCGCCTTGGCGAAGTCCCAGCCCGCGAACAGGCGTACGGTCGGCCGGTCGCCCGTGGTGGCATAGCATTCCTTGCGCTTGAGCGCGTCCCAGATTCCCTCGCGGGTGTTCTCGCGCGCCCACACGCCGCCAAGGCCTGCGGCTTGCTCGCCCCAGACGGACACCAGTGGCCCCTGCTTCGGGTCATTGTGCTTCATCACGAGCGGGGTCTTCCAGCGCTCCGGCGAGGGCAATCCGTTGGCAAACTCACCGAAGAAGTTGTCTTCCGGCGTGGTGACCACGCCGAGATGCGCATCGTTGCCGCCGATCAGGCCGGACTTGTAGGGGTTGGCTCCCAACGCGGCCTGGAGTTCCAGGCCGGTCTTGAGCGCCGAACGGACGTAGTTGGCGTTGAGCGTGCTTTTGTCCGCAGGCTCCATCTTCTGAAAATTCATGTCCCACCATTTCTCAAAGTCAGCGAACTCGTCGTTCGGTGAAAGGTAAGGATGGGCTTCGCCGTCACCCTTGATCTGCGTCGCCTCGAAGAGCGGCTCGTGACTGGCGCGAAACTCCGCATAGGCCCGGTCCATGGGTTTCCCGTCAAAGGTTTCCGCATCGTACATCTGACCGTTGCTCATGTTGCCGTTGTGCGGAATGGCGAGCACCTGCCCGCCGGTCTTCTTCGCATAGGCATCCATGTACGTCCAGAGGTCAGCCGGGTCCTGGCTGTCGAAGGTGGAGAACGGAACCACCTGGCCCACGCGGTCCCCGCCATCGCGGAACACGACCGTGCGATGCAAGTTGTTGCCGCCGGGCGCGCAGGTCCATTCGAAACCGTGGAGCGTGGTGAACACGCCCGGTTGGTTCCACTTCTCGCAGGCCGACACGGCGTGCGCCCAGGCGCCGGCCGTAATCTTGCTCGCGTCGAACACCGGCTTGCCGGTCTGCATGGAGACGACGGCCTCAATGGCGGCTTCGACGCCTTTCTGAGGGCTCTCCTTGGACATTTCGTACCAGCGCTTGCCCTGCGGATTGGCGAGGAGCGCCGGGTCGCCGACGCGCAGCAGATCGGAGATGCCCATATACTCCGCATGGTCAGTGATGGACACCCAGTCCAGCGGCCGGTCCTGTTTGAAGCGCGTGCCGTTGTCGAGGATAACTTCCCCGCCGGTGGCCACCCGGAAGAGGTCGTCGGGGGTCGTTGTGACGCCGAACATGCCCGAGTCGAAGGAATATCCCGTGTGGACGTGCGCCACGCCCCAATAGACGCGGTTAGGAAACTGCTGATCCGGGTAGGGCGCGTAGTCGGGCTTCACGGCTGCGGGTGGTTGGCGGGCGGCGGCAGGCGCATCCGTTTGGGCCATGGCGAGCTGGCCAAAGCCACCGGTCACCAGCGCCAGGCTCATGGCCGCCAGTCTCGTGCGCGCGGCGCTATGCTTGCGTGTGTTCATCTTCATGTTTGTGTCCTCGCTGTTGCCTTTCCAACTTCTCCGTGCGCGCCTTTCAAAGCAGAATTCGCGCGCCAACGACAAATCCCGAAAGCGTCATATCGAGAGCGAAACTCTCATTTTCGTAGTCCACGTCCAAACAACGCCAGCCGGCCTCAAGGTCGATCCTCGAGGTCGCGTGAAAACCCGCGCCGCCAAATAGCTGCCAGGTCAGCCTGCTCCCCACGTCAAAGCCGCCGATATCGGCACGCGCCCCAAGGTAGGTGCGCGTTGTCAGATTCAGACGCGCGCGCCCCCCTACATAGGGGTCCACCCAGTCCTGATCCGCAGAGATGTCGGTGGCCGCGGCTTTCTCCATCCCGTCCTGGATCGTGCCCGCCAGTTGGCGTTGGGCCCTGTCCAGCGCGGCCTGCACCTGCTTCGACGCGCCCTTCTTCAGGTCATTGATGGATTCATCGGCGGCCGCGCGGATTTCCGCCGCGAGCGCCTGTGCCTTGTCCTTGCTTTGATTGATGGCCGTGATGCGGGCATCGATGCGGGTCTTGACGGCATCCGCGATCGCATCGCGAATGGCACGGCCCACATCATCCACCTTCTCCTGGATGCGGTCCTGAATTTCCCCGCGGATCGCGTCACCAACCGTGCCGCGGTTGTCGCCCAGCGCAAGCGCGGTGGCCCCTTCTCCGGGGCGGCTGGGGGGAGCCACGGAGTCGATCCGGCCGAGGATGTCGTCGACGGTCTCCCCAACGCGACCCGACACCTCCTCGCGCACCATGTCCCGCGCGGCGTCGCCCACGTCGGTCTTGATGGCGGCCAGGTTCTGCGCCATGTCATCCGCCTTGCTGCTCACGCGGTCGCCGACTTTATCGCCGGCGGCCTTGACGGTTTTATTCATCACGCCGCTGCTGATCGTGTCCACCGCCGCGTAGTCGGGATTCATGTCCATTTCGATTGACGCATTGTAATAGCGAGCGCCCACCAGCAGATCCATCCACCCGCGCTCCCCGGCCACCACACGGTAGGCCAGCGCCAGGTCCAGCACCCCCATTTCCAGCGTGGTGTCGATGGTGTTGAAGAACGGCCCGGGGGTCTCGATGTCCGTGCTGTACTTGCCATACAGGCCATCCAGCAGCACGCCCCAGCGGTTCTTGCGGGCTTCCCCGCTGAGCATGCCCGCCATGTCCAGACCCGACAGGATATCCGCGGTCGACAAATTGACGTCGGTGCGGAGGTCTCCGACGCCGGCCTTGGCGTCGAGGGCCCCCGCCCACGCGTAGGGACAGATACTGAATTCCCATCCGGCGTCCGGTGCAGGCTCCGCGGCGCCCGCGCTGAGCGCCAACACCAGAAACACGGCCATCCCTATACACGCTCGCATCTCTTGTTCTCGCTTCCTTCCGACGCTCCGGCACTGCCGCACCGCGCATCGGTCTTCGATACAGTTCGCGTCGTCAGTGCTTCGCATGCGCGGGCGCAAGAGCGGCGTCGAGGGCGGCAAGCAGCACTTCCCGCTCGACAGGTTTCCTCAAGTACGCGGAAGCCCCGAGGGCCCGCACACGCTCCGCGGTGCCGGGCTCGTCGTGGGCGGTAATCACGATGACCGGCAGGATGATCCGGCGTGATCGGATGCCCTCCAGCACATCGAAGCCGTTGACGGCTTCCATGTGGAGGTCCAGCAGGAGGCAATCGGGGACCCGCGAGTCCAACGCGCCAAGCAGGTCGCTCCCGCGCGCGTATTCCTCGACGCCGAACCCCCGGCCAGTGAGCAACCGGCGCAGCGCCTTGCGCATGTCCGGCTCATCATCCAGTACGGCCAGCATCGGCTTGGAAGCGTGCATGTGGCGGCTACCGTAGCAGGAGGCAGCCGCCGGGAACCACTAGACCTTGGTTAAGTAGGGAATGGCGCAGGGTGGCGGGATGGTGATCGGTGATCCGTAATCGGCGAGGCGCTCACCGCTCACCGCTTCTCCCCACGCCCAGTCGCTCGGCCGCGCGCACAAGATCGGCGAGGGACGCGACGGCCATCTTCTGCATGAGATGCGCGCGGTGCAACTTGATGTTCTGCTCACCGGTGCCCAGGTCGGCCGCAATTTGCTTGTTGAGTCTGCCGGCCACGACGTGCTCCATGACCTCGCGCTCGCGGGGCGTGAGGGTGGCGAGACGCGCCGCCAACGCGGCGATCCCCGCACGGGCTTCGTGCCGGGTGTGCGCGGTCTGCAGGGCGGCCCTCACGGCCCGCAGCAGTTCGGCCCCGTCCACGGGCTTCGTCAAGAAGTCGGTCGCGCCGGCTTTGATGGCGCGCACACTCATGGGGATGTCACCGTGGCCAGTGAGAAAGATGATGGGAATGGCCATCCCCCGATGGGTGAGGCGCTGCTGCAACTCCAAGCCGTCCAACTCCGGCATCGCGACATCCAGGACGAGGCAGGCCAGTTCCTGTGGCTGACAGGCTTCCAGAAAGGCACGGACCGATGTGAACCCGCGCACCTCAAACTGATTGGCGCGCAGCAGTCGGGTTAGCGCCTTGACCATCTCAGGCTCGTCGTCGAGGAGGAAGACGGTGCCGGGGGGTGGATCATTGGCCATAGGCAGGCGCCTCCTCTCGAGCGTCCCTCGCCCCTCGTTCCCTCCCCGCGCCCTCCTCCGCCACCGGCAGTTCGAAGTGGAAGATGGCGCCCTGTGCCGGGTGCGGTTCCGCCCACAGGCGGCCTTGGTGGGCGGCGACGATCGTGCGGCAGATGGCCAGCCCCATACCCAGGCCATGTGGCTTGGTGGTGAAAAACGGCTGAAAAAGGACCTCCGAGTCGGCCGGCAGACCGGGCCCCTCATCCCGCACGGTGGCGCGCACGGCGTTCGGCTGGCGCGACGTGGTGATATGCAGCCTGCGCGTGCCGGGCGCATTGACGGCCATGGCATCGGCGGCGTTGAGAATCAGGTTGAGCGCGAGCTGCTGAAGCTGCACCCGATCCCCCGTGATGGGGGGCAGATCCGGCGCCAGGTCGCAGACGGACGTGATGCCCCGGTCGATGAGGTCGACCCGGACGAGGCGAAGCACCACGTCGAGGATTTCGTTGAGCGAGAGCGGCTGCCGGGACGTCTCGTCGCGTTTCAGCAGGGCGCGCAACCGCTGGATGATCTCGGCCGCGCGGCGGTCCGCGGCCACGATATCCGCGAGGATTTCACGCACGTCCGTCAGAACCGGCGGGTCCTGCTGGAGCAGTTCCTGCGCGGCCTGGGCATTGCTCAGGATGATGCCGAGGGGTTGGTTCAACTCGTGCGCCAGCGAACCCGACAACGCGCTCACCGTCGTGACGCGGGACAGATGCGCCAGTTCGTTGCGCTGCTGCAGAAGGTCCTGTTCCGCCTGCTTGCGCTCCGTGATGTCAACGGCCGCCCCCAGCATGCGGGCCGGTTTTCCGCCGGCGGCCGCATACAGCCGGCCAAGGGCGGCGATCCAGCGCACGGAACGATCCGGCAGCACGACGCGGTAATCGACCCCGTAGCCGGCTCGGGTTTCCATGGCGAGACGGATCGCGCTCTTGACCCGCTCGCGATCATCCGGGTGTATCCTCTGGATAGCTTGCTCGAAGCTGACGTTCGCATCGGGTGCAAACCCAAACAGGCGCAGCCATCGCTCCGAGCCCCAGACGGTGTTTGTGTCGACGGTCCACATCCAAACGCCAAAGCCCGCGGCTTCTGCGGCCAGGGTCAGACGCGCTTCGCTATCGCGGAGCTCTTCGGACAATCGCGCCGCCCGCAGTGTCTCGCGGCTCAACTCGTAGCCCATCGCCACAACCAGGACCGTGAAGGAGAGGCTGGCTGTGATTGGCGCATGGACCACACCCCAAAACCGAAGCACGCCCTGCGACAGTCCGACGAGCGCAACGAACACAATGCCCCCGCCCACCGTCAGCGCCAGACGTCGATTGCCGCGGCGCCAGACCGTGATAGCTGCATCCACCGTGAAAATCACGATCAGGACCATGCCGAACTGGGCGACGAGCATGCAGGGATTGGGCACGCCCTCGGCGATGGAGACGGATTCGCCGAAAAGCCGAATAGACCGCAGCCCCTCGACGCTGCGAAAATTGAGATTATCGCCCACGGTAAAGTTGAGGAACAAGGCGACGGTCCGCAGGGCGCAAACACTCCACGCCAGCCAGGGCCGTCCGGCCTCGAGAAAGAGACGCACGAAGGCAACCACCGCCACGATGATGACCCAGCCGGGCAGATGGAACCAGCGCAGGGCTGTGGCGAATTGTCCGGGAGTCTCGGCCCGCATCATCGCCAATTCGCAGAACGCCAGTCCGGCCGTTCCGGTTGCCGCCAGGGCAAAAAGCAGATCGGCCCACACCGCGCGCCGTTGGCACCAGACCAGCAGATGGATCGCCGCCAACGTGAGGCAGGCCGACGCGGTCATAGACCAGATGATAGTGACCCAACTCATAGAGACCGGGGCCTGAACCGCTGGCCACCTGACTCAGTATGTACTGGAATCATCGCCAATTGGCGAGCGCTTCTCCCCGCGGCATTCGAGCGCTCAACGTTGGGTGGCGATCTGCGGCCGGCCGCTGACCTTGCAAATCCCCCTCCGTATGCCTCCCTCAGTCTCATGATTCAATTCATAGTCCGCTTATAGGGTTGCTTGCAGCCGTTCTGTTGGTAGACTCGCTATCGCTATGCGTTTGCAGGCGCGATGCAGGGTGATGGTAGCGGTGTTGATGCTCGCCGGATCAGCAGACGCCCCGGCGGTCGCGGACGAGCCAAGGCGCGTGCTGATTCTGGAATCGTTCAGCCGCGATGCATCCCCCTGGGGCGCGATCCCGCCGGCCTTTAAGACGGAATTGGCCCAACAGCTGCCGGCGCCCCTCGAGTTCCACGAGGCCGCGCTGGACACCGCCCGGGCTGAAGCCCCCGAGGCCGAGGCGGCATTCGCGGCGTATCTCCACACCCTGTACGCCAAGCGGGAACCGAATCTGGTCGCGCTGATCGGGGGACCGGCGGCGCAGTACTGGTGGCGCCATCGCGCCAACCTGTTTCCAACGACACCCGTCGTCCTTGGCGGGATCGATCAGCGCCAGCTGCGGGCCCTGGCCCTCTCGTCGAACGACACCGCCGTCGCCAGCCATTACGACCTGCGGGCGGTCACCGAGATCGTCGTGAGGCTCTTTCCCGCCACCACCAACCTCGCGATCGTGCTGGGCAACTCCCCGATGGAACAGTTCTGGATGGCGGAGTGCCGGCAGGCCTGGCAACCGTTCACCAACCGGATTGACTTTCTCTGGCTCAACGATTTGCCGTTCCCTGACATGTGCCGCCGCGTGGCACACCTGCCGCCCGGCACGGCCATCGGCTACGGCGCGCTTCAGGTCGACGCGGCCGGCGTGCCCCACGGCGGCTTGGAAACGCTGGAGCAACTCTGCGCGGTCGCGAACGCCCCGGTGTTCGGCTTGTCGGAGGAGCAACTGGGGCGTGGGATCGTCGGGGGCTGGCTGGTGTCCGGTGCCACCCAAGGCCGCGCCATGGCCAGGGCCGCCGGTCGCATCCTCCGCGGCGAATTGCCCGAAAGCCTGCCCGCGCCGGCCATCGGTCCGGTGCCCATGTTCGACTGGCGCGAACTGCAGCGGTGGCAAGTCGACGAGCGCCAGCTGCCGGCCGGCAGCGTGGTGCGATTCCGGCAGCCGTCGGTCTGGGCACAGTATCACCTGCAGATCCTGGCGGCGCTGGGTGTTATCCTGATGCAAGCCGCAACCATTGTCGCACTGCTCGTACATCGCGCGCGGCGGCGGCGGGCCGAGGCGGACCTGCGGGCAAACCAGCAGTTCATGGAGCTGGCGACTTCCGCGGGCGAACTCGGTCTGTGGGTGCACCACGTGCCGCCGGGCACCATGCGCGCAAGTCCCCGCTTTTGCTCCATTTTCGGATTCCCGCCCGACAGCCTGGTCCGATTCGAGGACGTGATCGCGCGCATCCATCCCGCGGATCGTTCGCAGGCGGAAGCGGTGCTCCAAGGGGCCGCGCGACCGGGACAGGCCTTCGAACGCGAAAGCCGGTTACTCATGCCTGACGGCACGGAGCGGTGGATATCGATCAAGGGCATGGCGCTGCTTGACGACCGTGGCCAACCGCTTCGCACCCAGGGCGTCGTCCTCGATCGCACCGCCTGGCACGAAGCCGAGATGGCGGCGCAGCGGCATCGCAACGAACTTCGCCATGTCGGACGGGTTCATGTTCTCGGCCAGCTATCGTCCGCCCTCGCCCATGAGCTGAACCAGCCACTCGGGGCGATTCTGAGCAACGCCGAGGCCGCGGAACTGTTTCTCCGGAACGGTCCGGCGGCGCTGGATGAAGTGCGCGCTATCCTCGCGGACATCCGCCGGGACGATCAGCGCGCCAGCGACGTCATTCACCGGATGCGAGCGCTGCTGCAGCGGCACGAGATGGACCCGACCCTGCTCTCGCCTGGCAGCCTGATCGAGAGCTGCATGGCCCTGACCCGCCCCGACGCGATCGAGCGGCGCGTCACGATCGCGTGCGTGGTTGCGCCCGCGCTGCCCCGGGTGCGCGGCGATCGCGTCCACCTTCAGCAGGTGCTGCTCAACCTGCTGCTGAACGGGATGGACGCCATGAAGGATTGTCCCGTGGAGACGCGCCGGCTGGCCATTGAGGCCAGGCGCGACGGACACCAGACGGTGGAATTCACGGTTTCCGACGCCGGATACGGCATTCCGCCGGACCGGCTCGAACGCGTTTTTGAATCCTTCTTCACGACCAAGCCCACCGGGCTGGGCCTCGGCCTGTCCATCAGCCGCACCATCATTGAGGCGCATCACGGCCGCATCTGGGCCGTGAACAATCCCGGCGGCGGAGCCACCATTCACTTCACCCTTCCCGCCGAAGAGCCGGGCGAAGTACCCAACCGGGAGGGAGAGGCGCGCCATGAGTCTGCCATCTGCGGTTGACGTCCCGGTCGGCCATCCTTGCACGGCCCCACGGGCGGTTGTCCACATGGTCGATGACGATGCGCCCTTCCTCATGGCCGTCTCGCGGCTCCTGCGAGCAGGCGGCTACGACGTCAGGACGTACGCATCAGCGGCCGACTTCCTCGCGCGCAGGACGCCCGAGGCCGCCGGCTGCGTCGTGCTTGACCTCCGGCTGCCCGGCACCGGGGGCTTGGAGATTCAGACCGCCGTCACGGACGGAGACGACCCGCTGCCCGTCATTTTCCTCACCGGACACGGCGACATCCCCACGTCGGTCGCCGCGATGCGCAAGGGTGCGGTTGACTTCCTGACCAAGCCAGTCAGGAAGGAGGCGTTGTATGCCGCCGTGTCCCGCGCGCTCGAGCAGGATGCCGTCGCGCGCAGGCAGCGCACCCGGCGGCGCGAGTTGCAGGCGCGCTACGACGCGCTCACGCCACGCGAGCGGGAGGTGTTGGCGCATGTGATCTCCGGCCAGCTGAACAAGCAGATCGCCGACGACCTCGGCACGTGCGAACGCACCGTCAAGGCCCATCGCGCCGCCATCATGTCCAAGCTGACCGTCGCGTCCGTGGCCGAACTGGTCGGCTTCGCCAGGGAATTGGGTGTCCAGCCGGCTGGCGCCACGTGCCCGTGACCCCGCCCCAGCGTCCTGTCGGCAGCTGATCACCGGCCCCATCCACCCGCGAAACACCCACCCTCCCCGTCCCTCTCTTTCACCAAAGTACAATGGGCAGGCGCCGTGCGATCGCCCTACGCTGCGTTCAAGATCTGAAACCCGGGGGCGTGCCCGATGACCGTGAAGCCGATCAGGGTCGCCGTGGTGGACGACGACAGCAGTTTCCTGCGCGCGCTGGAGCGCTTGTTGCGCGCCGCGGATTACGAACCGTTATGCTATGCCTCCGCCGAAGCGTTCCTCCAGGAGTCCCCCCATCCGCCGATGGATTGCCTGATCCTGGACATTCGCCTCGGCGTCGTGACCGGATTTGACCTGGCGCACCAACTGGCCGCGGAGGGCTCGAGCCTGCCCGTGATCTTCATCACGGCGCACGACGAGCCGGCAATCCAGGAGCAGGCCCGGCAGGCGGGCGGCGTGGCGTACCTGCATAAGCCTTTCTCAGCCGACGCGTTGATGGAGGCGATTCGCCGCGCCGTGGCGATCGGGCGGACAAGCGAGGACATATGAATGCTCATGCGTGTATCACGGAACTGCATCAACGCGTCGCCGCCTCGATCATCGGCCAGGATCGAGTCATCGAGCGGCTGATCATCGCCCTGCTGGCCAACGGCAATGTGCTGATGGAAGGGCTGCCTGGCCTCGCCAAGACACGCGCCATCAAAACGCTCGCACGGCACATCAACGCAACGTTCAGCCGCATCCAGTTTACGCCCGACCTGCTGCCGTCGGACGTCACCGGCACGGAGGTGTACGACTCGCAGGACGGCAAGGCGGAGTTCCGGTTTCAGCCCGGCCCGATTTTCGGCCATCTGATCCTGGCCGATGAAATCAACCGCGCCCCGGCCAAGGTCCAGGCCGCCCTGCTGGAGGCCATGGAGGAACGCCAGGTCACCGTCGCCGGCAAGACTCACAAGCTGCCGGACCTGTTCCTGGTCCTGGCCACGCAGAACCCCATCGAGCAGGAGGGCACCTATCCGCTGCCCGAGGCGCAGATGGACCGCTTCCTGTTGCACGTGGTCATCCGCCATCCGAGCGACGAGGATGAGCTGGCGATCTTGCGGCTCGTGCGCGGCGAGCGTTCCGCGGCGGGGCCGCCGGACGGCGTGGGAGCGCTGCCACAGGAGGCGGTGTTCGATGCACGCCGGGCGATCTGCGCCCTCCGGCCTGCGGATGCCGTCGAGCGCTACATCGTCGCGCTGGTCGGGGCCACGCGCGCGCCGGCCCGCTTCGGTGACCCACTCCAGAAGTGGATTCACGTCGGCGCCAGCCCGCGCGGCACGCTGGCGTTGGACATCGCCTCCCGCGCCCGCGCCTGGCTGGAGGGCCGCGATCATGTGCTGCCCGAGGACGTGCAGGCGGTGGCACACGACTGTCTCCGCCACCGGCTCATCCTGAGTTACGAGGCCAACGCCGAAGGCGTGGGCGCCGATGCTGTCGTTGATGAACTCCTGAAACAGGTGGCGGTGGCATGAATCTCTCCGTCCTGCCGGCATACGACCAGGACGCGGCGCGCAGGCGCGAGGCGGGCCGCGGCGTCCCCGGCGTCTATGCGGATCTCACCGGCCTGATGAAGCTCGAGTTCATGGCGCACGGGTTCACGCTGCTGCCCACGCAGCCGCAGCATTCGGCGCTCGCCGGCCGGCACGCCTCGCGGCTGCGCGGGCGCGGGCTGAACTTCGAGGAAATTCGCGGCTACCGGCCGGGCGACGACATCCGCAGCATGGACTGGCGCGCCACCGCCCGCTTGCGAAAGCCACACGTCCGTGTCTATACGGAAGAACGCGACCGCCCAACGCTGCTTCTCGTGGACCAGCGGCAGAGCATGTTCTTCGGCAGCCGGCGCTGCATGAAATCCGTCGTCGCGGCGGGTGCGGCCGCCGTGGCGGCCTGGCGCGTGCTCCAGGCCGGCGACCGTGTCGGCGCGCTCGTGTTCAACGACACCGAGCTCATCGCCTTCGAACCGCACCGCAGCCGCCAGCGCATCATGCGGATTCTGGAGGCCATCGAACGGCTCAACCGCCAATTGTCGGCGGGCGCCGGCCCGCCGCCGAATCCCGGAATGCTGAACCAGGCGCTCCGCCGCGCCGCGCGTGTCGCCAAGCATGACTTCCTCGTCTGCACCGTGAGCGACGGCTTTGGCGTGGACGACGAAACCGGGCGCCTCGGCACGGAGATCGCCGCCCATAACGACGTGCTGGTCCTCTTCATTTACGACCCGCTGGAAGAGGAGCTGCCGCGGGCGGGCCGGCTCGTCTTCACCCACGGCGGCCGGCAACTGGAGGTCGACACACGATCGGCCGGGTTGCGTCGCGACTTCGCCGTGGATTTTCAGCAGCGGCAGTCAGCCATTGACCACTTCTGCCGCCAGCGCCAGGTGCCTCGCCTGCGCATTGGCACCCATCGCGACCCGGCCGAGCAGGTCCGGGAACAACTGGGCGGCCTGCCCGGCGCGGCGGCAAGGAGGACGGCGTGAACGACGACCCCGCCAGCCTCGACCGTCTCCACGACATCGTCGCGCCCGGTCCCGTCCCGTGGTGGCCCCCCGCGCCGGGCGTGTATCTCGCGCTGAGCCTCGTCTGCGCCTGCCTCCTCGCCCTGGCGGGGCGGGCGCTCTGGCGCCATCTGCGCCGGGCGTACCGGCGCGAAGCGCTTGCCGCCATGTCCCGTGCCACACCGACCGTCGTCGATCTTGCCACGTTGCTCAAACGCGTCGCGCTCACGGCCTATCCGCGCGCGCAGGTTGCGGGTGTCACGGGCCGGGCCTGGCTGCTGTGGCTCGCCCGGACCGGCGGGTGCGCGGTGCCCCCCGCCGTGGCAGACCTCTTGACCGCCGCCGTGTACAAGGACGATGGCGCCCGGGACACAGCCGCCCTGACGTCCTTCGCCCGGCAGTGGATCCGTCGACACCACGCCCGCCCCCCCCCGACCCCTGAACCCCGAACCCCACATCCCTGATCCATGTACACACTCGCGCATCCATGGGTGCTGCTGGCACTCCCGCTGCCGCTGCTGGTGCGCCGGCTCGCGCCGCCGTATCGCGCCGCGCGGAACGGGCTCCAGGTGCCGTTCCTTGACCGGCTGGCGCGGCTGACCGGCCGGGAACCCGACACGGGCGCGGTGGTGCGCCAGAGCAGCGCGCTCCATCGCGCCCTGCTCATCGCGACTTGGAGCTGCCTCCTGGCGGCGCTGGCGCGGCCGCAATTCCTTGAGCCCCCCATCACCCGAACGGTTCCCGTGCGCGACATCCTGTTGGCCGTGGACTTGTCCGGCTCGATGGAGACGAAGGATTTTACCGGCGCCCGGGGCGAGACCGTGGACCGGCTGTCGGCCGTGAAGGACGTGCTCGATGATTTTCTCGCACGCCGTGCGGGTGATCGGGTGGGCCTGATCGTCTTCGGCAGCGCGCCCTTCGTGCAGGCGCCGTTCACCGAAGACCTGGAGGTCTGCCGTGCCCTGCTCGCGGAAGCGCAGGTGCGCATGGCGGGACCCAAGACCGCGCTCGGTGACGCGCTCGGTTTGGCCATCACCTTGTTCGACCGCAGCAACGTGCGGGAGCGCGTCCTGATCGTGCTGACAGATGGTAACGATACCGCCAGCCAGGTGCCTCCTGCCCGGGCCGCCGAGATCGCGCGCGACAGGGGGATCGTCGTCCATGCCGTCGCCGTGGGCGATCCGCGGGCGGCGGGCGAGGAGGCGCTCGACGAGGAGACGCTGAAGACACTCTCGACCACCACCGGCGGGCTCTATTCGTACGCCGCCGACCTCGCGCAGCTGAGCGCGATCTATGCCCGTCTCGACGCGCTCCAGACGCGCCAGGCAAGCACGGTCAGCCACCGGCCGCGTCGCGACGTCTACGCGTGGCCGCTCGGCGCCGCGCTCGCCATGTCGATACTGTATCACGCGGCCTGCGCACTCGCCTCCGGACGTCGGCCCCACGGCGCGGTGCGCGTTCACCACGCCGGCATCCGCCTGCCCAGTGGCCTCCCGCACGTCCAACCCACCGGAGCGTGACGATGGTGACGTTTCATTTTCTGCGTCCACTGTGGCTGGCGGCCCTGCTGCCGGCGGGGCTGCTCGTGTGGCGCCTGGCGAGGATGCACGACGGCACCCGCGACTGGCGCGGCATCGTCGACGAACACCTGCTGCGGCATCTGCTCGCGCGCGGGCCGGAACGCGCACGAGGCGGCCCGTTGGCGTGGCTGGCGTTGTGGTGGACGCTGTGCGTGGTGGCGCTTGCCGGGCCGACATGGCGGCGCGAGCCCTCCCCCTTTGCGGCAGACACCGCCGCGCTGGCGATCGTGGTGAACGTCGCGCCATCCATGCGGACCGGGGATGTGCCGCCCGACCGGCTGGCGCGCTCGGTCCAGAAAATCCACGACCTGATCGCGCAACGGGCCGGGGCAAAGTCGGCGCTCATCGCGTATGCCGGCCACGCGCACCTGGTCATGCCCCTGACGCGCGACGGCGAGATGCTGAACACGTTTGCGGCGGCGCTCGACCCGCAGATCATGCCGGGAGAGGGCTCTGCAGCGGTGGAAGCACTGCGGCTGGCGGAGCAGGTGCTGACAGCCTCCGGGCAGCCCGGCTCCATTCTGTGGATCACAGACGGGGTCGCGCCGGAAACTCGCGCTGCGCTGACGGCATACAAGCAGACGGCCTCCATGCCGCTCCGGGTGCTCGCTCCCCTGCTGCCGGGCGCCGAGGCGACGGCACTGAAGCAGGCGGTCGGTGACGTCCTGTTCGTCACGCCGGACGACGGCGATGTCCGCACCCTGGCGCGGCAGACGAGATTCGCCGCCGCGAGCGGCGACCGGAGCGAGCGGTGGCAGGACGCGGGCTGGTGGTTCACCCCGCTGATCGCGCTCCTGGCACTGCTGTGGAGCCGGCCGGGCTGGATAGCGGCAGAAATCCATCGAGGAGCGGCATGAGTCGAAGCACCCAGAGGGCGATCGTGCTGGGCGCGGCAGCGACCATCGGGCTGGGGTTGTGGATCGCCCGATTCCAGCCGCCAATCACGTTTGTGGTCAGCGCCGACCAGCTGGGCGACCAGTTGCTCCGCCGGGGGCGCCCCGAGGAGGCGGCGGCGCGGTATACAGATCCGCTGCGGCAGGGCGTCGCGTGGTATAGGGCAGCGCAGTTCGAGGAAGCGGCCCGGGCGTTCGCGCGCGTGCCGACCGCAGCCGGTGCGTTCAACCAAGGCAACGCCCTCGTGATGCGCGGCACCTATGACCAGGCGATCGCGGCCTACGACCGCGCCCTGGAACTGCAGCCAGGGTGGGCGCCAGCCGAGGAAAACCTGGCGCTCGCCCGCGCGCGTCGCGACCGGGTGAAGAAGGAAGGCGGCGACATGACCGGCGGCGAGACGGAGGCCGATGACCTGGTTTTCGACCTGAACCAGAAAGGCGGCAAGCCAGGCGACGCGGCGGGCGGCGCTCCAATGTCAGATACCGAATTGAACGGGCTATGGCTCCGGCGGGTGCAGACGACGCCCGGAGATTTCCTGCGCGCGAAATTCGCGTATCAGGCGGCGCAAAAAGCGGTGACGCCATGAGAGACAGGACGAAGAGCCACGGATGCGGGGAACGCCAGTGGCACGGCGCCGCGCGGGCCCTTGTGGTCACCGCCCTGCTGGGCGTCCGGCTCCCCACTGCGCATGCCACCGAGGCCCTCGTCCGCACCCGGCTGGCGAACACGGGCGACATCTGGGTCGGACAGCGTGTCACGATCGTGGTCGAGCTGCTCTCGCCCGGCTTCTTCGCCGGTAGTCCGGCATTCGATTTGCCACGCGTACCGGGCGTGATCATTTGCCCCCCCGACGATCGGCCCGTCGTTAGCGCCGAGACGATCGGAGCATCCAGCTACTCGGTTCAACGGCATGAACTGGCCGTCTATGCCCAGCGCGCCGGCCACATCGACATTCCGCCCTGGGACGCTCGGTTTGCCACCCGGCTGGGCACGGCGGCCCCGGTTCAGCAGCGCCTGACGACCCGCGCTATCGCCTTCGACGTCCTTCTGCCCCCGGGCGCGCAGGGACTGACCACGGTGATCAGCGCCCGCGACCTGCAGGCCACGGACACGTGGGTGCCCGAGCCGCTCGCCGCGAAGGTCGGCGACGCCTTCACACGCACCATCCTGTTCAGCGCGCCGGATGTGCCGGCGATGCTGTTTCCAGCCGTCCCAACCGGACCCGTGGACGGTCTGGGCGTGTATCCGAAAACACCGCAAGTGCGCGACGCCAATGAACACGGGCGGCGATGTGGCGAACGCGTGGAAACGATCACGTACGTCTGTGAACGCGCCGGCCAGGTCCAAATCCCGGCCATGAAGCTGACATGGTGGGATCTGGACGACCGCCAGCTCAGGGTCGCCGAATTCCCGGCGCGCGCCTTTGAGGTCGCGCCCAACCCTGCGTTCGAGGCCGCCGTGCCCGTACCGGCGAAGCGCGCGTGGTGGCGGGCAACCCGCGCCACCATCGGGTTCGGTCTGGGAGCGCTGGTGCTGGCCGGGGGCGCGTGGCGGACCAGAAAACGGTGGCCGGAGTGGCGGCAACACGCGGTGGACTGCTGGAGCCCGGTCCACCTCGCACCGCTCAACCCGCCGGATCCTGCGGCGCCGGTTGCCGCGCGCGAGACCGGGCGTGCGCACCGCCGGAGGGCCTTTGCAGGGCCGTGATGACGGACACAACCAGGAGGAGGACGCGCAACGGGCGGAAACGGTTCGTGACAGGACATCGGGTAACGCGAATGCCAAGCTGGAGGACAGCGCAATGCAACGTTCAGAGTCACCGGGAGTGCTGGTATCGGGAATCCCCCGCGCGGGCGCATGGGCCGCCCTGGGCGCCGTGTTGGCGGCGGGAGCCGTGATGGCGGCGATGTCGGCGCGGGCGGCCGCCCCTGCGACAACCGCGGAGCAAGCCAAACCCAACATCCTCGTCATCTTTGGCGATGACGTCGGGGTCTGGAACATCAGCGCCTACCACCGCGGTATGATGGGCGGACGGACGCCGAACATCGACCGCCTCGCGCAGGAAGGCGCCCTGTTCACGGATTACTACGGGCAGCAGTCCTGCACTGCGGGGCGCGCCGCCTTCATTCTCGGCCAGTGTCCCTTCCGGACCGGGCTGCTGAAGGTCGGCATGCCTGGCGCCAAGCAGGGCATTCAGGCGAAGGACCCGACCATCGCCGAGTTGCTCAAGCCGCTCGGCTATGCCACGGCGCAGTTCGGCAAGAACCATCTCGGCGATCTCGACGAGATGCTGCCGACGAACCACGGGTTCGACGAGTTCTTCGGCAACCTCTACCACCTGAATGCCGAGGAGGAACCGGAGGACCCCGATTATCCCAAAGACCCGGAGTTCAAGAAACACTTCGGCCCGCGCGGCGCCATACGGGCAACGGCCGACGGGAAGATCGAGGATACCGGCCCGCTGACTCGCAAGCGCATGGAGACGGCCGAAGAGGAGTTTCTGGCGGGCTCCCTCGACTTCATGGAGCGGTCGGTGAAGGCCGGCAAGCCGTTCTTCCTCTGGCACAACTCCACCCGCATGCATGTGTGGACGCGCCTCTCGGAAAAGTGGGCTAATAAGAGCGGCTACGGCCTCTATGCCGATGGCATGATGGAACTCGACGACGTCGTGGGACGGCTGCTGAAGAGGCTCGACGACCTCGGCATTGCCGACAACACCATCGTGCTGTTCACGACCGACAACGGCCCGGAGGTCGTGACCTGGCCCGACGGCGGCAACACGCCATTCCACGGGGAGAAGGGCACGACCTGGGAGGGCGGCATGCGCGTGCCCGCGCTCGTTCGATGGCCTGGCGTACTCAAACCCGGCTCCATTCACAACGAAGTCATGGCCCACGAAGACTGGATGCCCACCCTCGTGGCGGCCGCCGGCGAGCCGGACGTGAAGCAGAAGCTCCTCAAGGGCTACACGGCCGGCGTCAAGACCTTCCGCAACCACCTCGACGGCTACAACTTCCTGCCGTACTTCCGCGGCGAGGAGACCAAGGCGCCGCGCCGCGAGGTGTTCTACTTCGACGATAATGCCAACCTCAACGCCGTCCGCATCGACGACTGGAAGCTCAGCTTCAAGATCATGCACGGGAACATCGCCATGGGCACGCTGATCCAGCCCAACATGCCGGTGGTCGTGAACCTGCGCCAGGACCCGTTCGAGCGGTTCCCGGACGAATCCCGCATGTACGCCCGCTGGGCCACCGACAAGCTCTGGATGTTCGTGCCCGCTCAGATGGCCGTGGGCAAATTTGTCGCGAGCTTCAAGGAATACCCGCCCAGCCAGCGGTCCGGCAGCTTCAGCGTGGATCAGGTGCTGGAGTCTCTGCAAGGCGGCACCCCGAGCGCCGGCAAATAGCGGTGGCAACACGATAAGGTCGCGTGTCAACCGGGCCGCGTTCCGCCCCTTCAGGATCGGGACCGGCCCGGGGGCACGCGTCGGGAGACAAACATCATGAGTCCCCTCACCCTCGGGCTGGTCGTGTTCGCGTTCGCCCTTGGCGCCACGCTGTTGGGGATGCTCCTGGTCGTCGTGGTGTTGTGGCTGACCCTCCTCTTCCTCAGCTTCGGACTGTTCGCGCCGGCGAATCCCACCGCCGTGGTCGCCCTGATGGTCGCCGCACTGTCCGTGTCGGCGGCGCTATTTCTGATACTGGAACTCGACAGGCCGTTCGACGGACTGATCGCGATATCGAACGAACCGATCGTCAAAGCCATGAGTTACCTGGGGCATTAGTCGCACACGGAAAGGAGGCAAGTCGAAATCGCGCGTCGTGGTTCGGGTCTGCCGGCGAACATCTACAGGAAAGGGACGAATATCATGAACAGGAAGTCGTTGGTCGTGTCCGCGGTGGGCGCCCTCTGCGCATGCGGCCTCTCGGTGGCCATGGCTCAGGAGGCGCCGGCTCACAAGGTGACGGCCCAGGAAGTGGCGGAGATGCTGGCCGATCCTTCCGCGAACATCACGTATTTGAACGCCGCCTACCGCGCCTACATGGACGCGGGGCCGAAGGACGACAAGATGAACCAGGAACTGCGCCTCAACGGCGCCGGATTCCTCAGGATGCCGGACGAGTCGTCCGTGCTGTACCGGGCATACATGCCGTTCTACTCGACGGAGTTTCCCTTCGACGACGACGGCGCGGGAGACGCGTTGCTCTCCGCGTACTGGGTGCCGACGAAGGGCTCGCTGATCCTCGGCTACGGCGGCGCGCTGATGGTGCCAACGGCGTCGGAGGACTACTACGGCACGGATAAATGGTCGGGAGGCCCCACGCTGGTGGTCGCCAAGAAGGTGCCGGGAAAGTACACACTCGGCGCGCTGCTGACGCACGTCTGGTCCTTTGCGGGCGACGGTAACCGCGAGGATGTCAGCATGACCACCATCCAGCCGGCCGCCACCTACTTCCTCAACCGGAAGGGCACATCGGCCACACTCGGGTCCGAATCAACCTACAACTGGGAAGCGGACAAGGACGAATGGCAAATCCCGGTCACCCTGGCGCTGTCGCAGATACTCCCGCCGATCGGCAAGCAGTTCATTGGCGTGGCCGCGGGCGGAAGCTACTACGTCGAGAAGTCCGATGTCGTGCAGGAGTGGGACGTGCGCGCGATGGTGTCGGTCGTCTTTCCATAGGCCGGCGGGGTGACCCATGGCGCTCGCGACGTTCCATCGGGCGACGAGCGCCGCCACCCTTCTGGATCTGAACGTCCGGCGCCCTCCCCAAAATCGTGGATCAACTTAGGGCTCGCCATTCTCCCATTCCCACTCATCCTGCTGTTCCGCCCTGTCAAACCACCTGTGACGGTGCGCCTCGGCAGGCCACGGGTCCCGGTGCGACAATGGAGCATTTCGCTTTGACGCCGGGCGGGTGAGGAGACAATCTGCGATCATGCTGGCATTCTCGATCGCGGATGGCGTGCTGGGGATTAAAGCGCCGCACGGGCAGATGCGCGTGCGTTGGCGCCCGGAGCCTCACGCCGAGGAACTCATTCCCGGGACGTCACGGTGGACGCCGTTTGCCCCGGAATTCCGCCTCATCAAGCCTGCTTTTGTTCCGTCAACCGCCTTGGCACCACCGGATCCTCTGGAGTCGCCCGACGACATGGCCATGGCAGCCAAGGCCCGCGCGTTTGCGGCTTTTCACAACGAGATCCCGCGCCAGATGGTGGAGGCCGTGGAGCGCTTCCAAAGTCACCAGTGGCTGCTGATGTTGCTTCTGCATCGCCAGCCCGTTGTCTATGATTTGGTCAAGTCCAATCCGGTTCTCGCCTACTGCTTGGCCAATAATGACCAGTTCAGGCTAACCAGGGACTCGGTCTCGCTCCAGCTGGCCTTGGGGCACTGCCGGCAGAAGCAGCGGGTGATGCTGGAGTGGCTGGGCTTTCCAGGCTCGGAGGCCGTGGCGCGCCTGCTTAAGCGAATTCCCCAGGAAGCGGCGGCCCCTTCCCTGCTGCGACGACTGCGAAACGCCGCTGTGGCCGACCCATCTTTGGTCAGCCAGCTTGCCCATGTGCCGATACTCAATGCCGGGGCACTCGAGCTGATGGTTAACGCCACGCTGCGTCCCCTCATCGCCCCCCGGTTGCTCCTGACGGTGGCCGACAACCCGGATGAGTTGATGATCGGGCTGGCGGCAGATCAGTTGGCGAGTACGCTGTCCCTGCAGGGCGAAATTGGTGACGCGCCTCCGCTCACGCCGTTCACCACGGTCGGCTAGGTTGAGCGCTTCCAGGAGCGGGTCAGTCGCGCCTATCAGAACGCCGTCAGCCGGCGGGCAGAGGCCCGTCTGCAGGAGGAGCGTAACCGCGAGGCCTTGAGCGAGAGCTATCTGGTTCGCGACGAGGATCAGCCCCATCCGGCACGCCCCAAGCCGAAACCGGCGGTTCGCCCGCAAATCCCGCCCCCGCCCATCCCGGGAACTCCGCACATCCACCCGATCGCCTCGATCCTGGCACTGTACGAGGAGGCCAACCGGCAAGGAAACTGCGTCCTCACCTACCTGCCTCGCATCGCCGCCGGCGCCTGCTACATCTATCGGATCGACCTCCCCGAGCGGGCAACCCTATCCATCGTTCCGGTCCCCGGTGACGGCTGGCGCCGGGCGGAGCTCAAGGGGCCGAAAAACCGGAAGGTCCGCCAGCCCACGATTGAAGCGGTAGACCGGTGGCTTGCCGGACACCGGCTGTCGATCACTTGATCGCCAACCGGACATCTATCGTGGTGGAATGCCAGAGCGAGTTCGCCAGTCCGGGATGCAAGAGTGCGGGTTTGCCGGGGTGTGAAGGGTTCAGGGCCTGTTTTTCTCCACGACAGGTTGCACGGCGTTGAGGATGCCGCCTTGCAGCCGCGCACCTGCTTGCGTAGAGTGATTCCCATGCAAGGTAGTCGGATATGACCCACCAGGACGCCATCGTCTTGCGCAAACTGGCCGGCGAATACGCGCGGCTTTCCCAGCAGGATCGCTTCCGGGAAAACCGCGTGTTGCATCAGGCGGTCAACGACTTGACTCCCATCCGGCCGGTGGTGCTGATCGACGAACTGCCCTGGGTCGAGATGGGCATGGGCGGCGAGCTCACCGTGCGTTGCGAAGATCCCGTTCTGCGAGAGGTCGAGTGGCACTTGCGCACCACGATCTACAAGGCCCAACATCTGCCCGCCGACATGCTCGTGCCGCCCTATGTGTCGGTTCAAAAGTGCATCCACTTGGCCGGGATCGGCGTTTCGGTGGACGAGCGGACCATCGCCCAGCAGGGCCGCGATACGATCCGCTCACACGAATACCACGACCAGCTCGCCACGGACGCAGACCTCGACAAGATCCATAACGATGTCGTCACGTATGACCACGAGGAAACGATGCGCCGGTACCAACTGGTCGGGGACGCGATCGGCGACATTCTGCCCGTGCGCATGCGTGGCGTTGAAAGCGCCTCCACCGGAACCTGGGATACGATTGCGAGGTATCGCGGCGTGGGCAATCTGCTGATGGACCTGGCCGAACGTCCGGACTTCATGCACCGGACGGTGCGCCGCCTGCACGATGTCCGCTGGGATACGATTCGGCAAATCGAGGAACTCGGCCTGTTTGACCATGATCCCCACAGCCTGCACTGCACGCCAGCCCTGGTGAGCGACCTGCCCGGCCCCGATTTCGATGGGCAGCACGTGCGGTTACAAAACGTCTGGGGGCGTGCGGTCGCGCAGATCTTTGCCTCGGTTTCGAGCCGTATGCACGAGGAGTTCGACATCGACTATGTGAAGGAGCCCCTCTCCCGGTGCGGGCTCGTGTATTACGGCTGCTGCGAACCACTCGACCGGAAAATCGACATCTTGCGGAAGATCCCGAATCTGCGAAAGATCTCGATCACGCCCTGGGCGAACGTGAATATCGCGGCCGAAGCGATCGGCAAGCGCTTCGTCCTCGCCTCCAAGCCCAACCCAGCCTCCGTGGCCGTGGACCGCCTGGACGCCGATCACCTTCGCCTGGAGATCAAGACCATCCTCGATGCCTGCCAGCGCCATGCCTGCGCCTGCGACCTGGTGCTCAAGGATATCAGCACCTGCAACCACCGCCCCGAAAATATCTTCGAATGGGAGCGGATCGTCATGGACATGGTGAAGCACTACTAGCCGGCTTCCGCAAACCCGCGCGTGCCCATGAATGCCCTGAATTCAAAGGATGAAAGGGGCGGGTGCCAGCCTTGCACCATGCTTGAACTGGTGCAGGCCAACCCCGGCCGCATGTTTCAACAGGCTGCGATCCGTGCCAGGGGCCGCACTTGAATAAAGGCGGCGAGGTTCCGCAAAGGACTATTTGCGGGCCAATTCCGCACCCCGCTTTGACCGCCCTGTCAGCGCCTCCTCAATCAGCTCCCGGCATTCACGGACGGGCGTCCGGCGGGAGAACGCCGCTACGGTCGTGAACCCTTCGACACCCGCGGATGCCAGGCGGTCACGGAGAACACGTTCAAAGAGCCGGGCGACGACCAGCACGTCATTCAGGGCCTTGTGCGATGGCTCCAAGCCAAGGCCGAAGTGGGACTTGAGCGTATCCAGCCGGTAGTTCCGCGTTTCTGGAATGGCCCGTCGTGCCAGCGTCATGGCACAGAATCCCCGCCGACCGGTGACGGGTACACGAAGCCGCTGGTATTCAGGTTCCAGCACGCGGTTCCAGTCGAACGAGATATTGTAGGCCACGATCGGTAAATCGCCGGCATACGCATGGAATTCCCGGTGGGCATGATGGGGATCCATGCCATGCCCGCGCAGGAATTCCCGTGAGTAGCCGTGAATGGCCTGCGCTCGGGGATCGATTGCCACATCCTGGTCGAGCAACACGCGGAACGGCTCACCCGCCGGTTCCCAGCCAACCATCCGCTGCGCCGCGATTTCAACCGTGCAGATCGGAGGGAAGATGCCGTTTGTCTCCGTGTCGACGATTATCCATTCCTCGTTGGTCATAGGTCACACTCCAGAAGCATATCCCACCGGATTGACTATCCGCCCACAAGATCGACATGGCGGGCCGTCACCTTGCCCTCGTCTATTTTCATAATCGCCAGCGTGACCGGGAGCTTGAACCGTTTTGGCCCCGCGCTTCCTGGATTTAGGAACAGAATTCCTGCCTCGGTCCGGTTTTCCGGTTTGTGGGTGTGCCCGCTGATGACGACGTGGAAGCCAGCGGCAGCCGGGTCCAGATTAAGCCGCCCAAGGTCGTGCAGGACGTACAGGAATTGTTCGTCAAATTGAACGACTTCTGTCATGGGCAGGACCCTAGCCCATGGGCCGTGGTCGACATTGCCCCTGACCGCCACCACCGGCGCGATCTGGCGCAGACCATCCAATACGGCCGGTTCGTCGATATCGCCGGCATGGATAATGAGTTCAACGCCCGCAAGCGCCCGAACCGCTTCCGGACGCAACAGGCCATGCGTGTCGGAGATAACCCCAATCAATCGATTCGCCATGCCCTATCCTAAAGCATCATGCAGGGGTTGCGATCAACCATCTGCCCCCCCACCTCACCGTTCTTCATACTGAGGCATAGTCTACCAGCAAACCATCGAAGTCCGCACGGCCGGCCATCGGGATACGCACGACATCACGGACCAGGTTTCGGATATCGTTCGGGACTCCATGATCAAGATCGGGACCGTGCCTGTGTTTAACGTCGGGAGTACGGACACGAGCAGGCTTGGCACGACGCGTTCCAGGAGCAACTCCGCTACCGCGCTCCGGATGCGTTCTGCAATGAGCCCGTGCATCCAAACGCCGGCGGGCACCTCGTCATCGCACATCGGCTGTTGCAATCGCTGGGGTGGAAAGTGCGACGGTGGCCGCAGGCCGGCCCGGCAAACGTTCCGGCCGCGACCAGTGCGCCGCTCGCCACGGGACACACCGTCCTGATTACCGCAATCCAGAAGGCACTTGGAGATCGCGCATGGAATCCGTAACCTCACGGCGTCTATGAACACCCTCATGTGGCGCGAAGGCGTTTCCCGTGGTTCGATCGGCCGCTTTGGCGGGTTTCGGGCTGACTGCATCCCCTACAACAACGGCTACCTGCACATCAGCGCCACGACCACCGATTGGTTCCTAGAGGAATATGACGAGCGCCCGCACGACCTGGGTCATCTGCTCATCCCGCGCGACCATCGGCTGAAGACAGATTGCACCTGGACCAGCACCCGCCACGACTTCTCCCACGGGGATGGGCGGCCATGCTGCAAGGTCACACGCTCGCTGCTGTTCCCCGGATTCCACCATCGCGTCCACGGTTCGTTTGAGTATTACTGGCGACTGCGCGGATTCGGGGCGACCAGCATGTTCCTGCCCCTCAAGCAAGGCATCGTCCACCGCGAGCCCGTCCATGGGTATGAGCCGAAGCGGGATGGCCCGCTCGCCCGCCCGCGGATCCTGTTCACGTTCGCCGAAAGCGCGATGCCGATGGACTTCTGGGCGGCCGCGGCCATGCGCAATATGATACATGCTCAGAGGCGACCCCAATAGCGTCGCTGACGGTCGGATGAACGACTATGCTCGCAACCGCCAACGATAGCGCAGCGAACCGATCGCGATAGTAACTGGAGCCGATTTATGTGCGCGAAACGCCAGGTCGTCCTGATCATGACCGACACGCAACGGCCCGACATGGTCGGCTGCTACGGCAATCCGGCGATGCGCACGCCCAACCTCGATGCGCTGGCGGCGGGGGGCGTACGTTTCGATCGCGCCTACACCTGCCAACCCGTCTGCGGCCCGGCGCGGTCGGCCCTCTTCACCGGCACATTTCCGCACACGAACGGCTCTTGGGCCAACTGTATGCCGCTGGGCCAGACCGTCCGCACTATCGGCCAGCGCGTCGCGGATGCGGGCATTCGCACGGCCTATATCGGCAAGTGGCACCTCGATGGCGGCGATTACTTCGGCCTCGGTCGTTGCCCCGCGGGCTGGGATCCCGCCGACTGGTACGATATGCGCAACTACCTCGAGGAATTGTCGCCGGAAGACCGCGTGCGCTCGCGCGACTCCTCGACCAATCGCGCAAACATCCCCGCGAGTTTCACCTTTGGCCACCGTTGCACGAACCGCGCCCGCGACTTCCTGGCCAGGCACGCCGCGGACGATTTCCTGTTGGTCGTCTCCTATGACGAACCGCACCACCCGTTTCTCTGCCCTGAACCCTTTGCGTCGATGTACCGCGATTTCGTCTTTCCCAAGACCGGCGCGTACGCCGACACGCTGGCAGACAAGCCCGCGCACCAGCGCGTATGGGCCGGCGCACGCCTGGGGGAATCCGCTCAGACGCGGCGTGCCCACGTGATCCGCTGTCCCGACTTCCTCGGCTGCAACAGTTTCATCGACCATGAAATCGGGCGGGTCGTCGAGGCCATCGACCGCCATGCGCCGGGCGCATTGGTGATCTATACCTCCGATCACGGCGACTTCATGAATCATCGCGGGCTGAACAGCAAGGGCCCGGCGATGTATGACGACATCACGCGCATCCCCCTCATTGCGCGCTGGCCGGGAACGACGCCAGCCGGTTCCGTCTGCGCGCATCCCGTGTCGCATATCGACATCGTGCCCACGCTTCTCGCGTGCTACGCGATTCCGCCGTCACGCGTCCTCGAGGGCCAGAATCTCGCCCCCTGTTTCGCAGACCCCACCGTGCGTATCAACGAGGCGATCTTCATGGAATTCAGCCGATATGAAATCGATCACGATTACTTCGGCGGCTTTCAACCGATCCGCTGCATCATGGACGGACGCCACAAGCTCGTCATCAACCTGCTTGCGAGCGATGAACTTTACGACCTTGAGACGGACCCTGACGAGTTGACCAACTGCATCGATTCCCCGGCTTATGCGTCGATCCGCAACCGACTGCACGATCGACTGCTCGATTGGATGGGCACGACGCGCGATCCCTTCCGCGGCTATTACTGGTGCAACCGCCCCTGGCGTCTGGACGCCCCCGCCCCCACATGGGACGGCGCCGGTCACACCCGCCAGCGCGAAGAAGATCCCCGCTACGAGCCCCGCCAACTCGACTACATCACGGGCCTCGAAATGAAAAGGGCCACGCGGAAGATTTCGACTTCGTGATGCCCTGGAATTTGTCGTGAGGTCAGGCGGGGGAAGACGGAAAGGTTTCGGCTTCTTTGGGGTGCCTGGCTTCGTCCCGACCGCCGAAGGCACTTGGAGATCGCGCATAAGATCCGTAACATCAGGGCGTATATGAAGACTCTCGTTTGGCACGAAGGCGTTTCCCGTGGTTCGATCGGCCGGTTCGGCGGGTTTCGGGGTGACTGCATCCCCTACAACAATGGCTACCTGCACCTCAGTGCCACGGCCACCGACCTGTTCCTGGAGGAATATGACGAGCGCCCGCACGACCTGGGTCATCTGCTCATCCCGCGCGACCATCGGCTGAAAACAGATTGCACCTGGACCAGCGCCCGCTACGCCTTCTCCCACGGGGATGGGCGGCCATGCTGCACGGTCACACGCTCGCTCCTGTTCCCCGGATTCCATCATCGCGTCCACGGTTCGTTTGAGTACTACTGGCGACTGCGCGGATTCGGGGCGGCCAGCATGTTCCTGCCCCTCAAGCAAGGCATCGTCCACCGCGAGCCCGTCCATGGGTATGACCCGAAGCGGGATGGCCCGCTCGCCCGCCCGTGGATCCTGTTCACGTTCGCCGAAAGCGCGATGCCGTTCGATTATCCGATGCTCTTCGCGCTCGATCGCCAGCCGACGGGTCTGGAGGTCTGGTCGCAAGAATACCTGAAGATACATTTCGGCGATGACCGCAGCGCGGCCACGGTTGTGCAGATCCACCCCTTCGGCGCATCCCGGCTGGACAAGGCCGAGACGGCCGGATGGAAGAAGCGGATGCCGATCGCCGTCGAGCGAAAGATGGACTTCTGGGCGGCCGCGGCCATGGCCTACCCGCACCAATGCCGGGAATCCTTCGCCATCGATGAGAAGCGGGGGACGGTCCGCATCCGGGATGAGTACCGCTATCTGCGATCGAAGAACGCATGGGGCGTTGAGCCGATCACACTGGCCCCGCTGCCGCCCGTGCTGGCCAACGCCCGTGACTGCGGCCATCCGGTCACCGTGCGCGGCAAGTTGCTCGAAAAGCTTTGCCCGACGTTCAACGGGTTCTACGAGGCCGTGCGCGGCGAGTCGGTCGAGTACGCGCTTCCGCTCTCGCGATACCGCAACCACACGCTCGCTCCCGTCGCCGTCAAGAACCACCCGCTGGGCACAAAGCTCACGCGGAAGCTGACCGGCTACCTCACCAGCGGCCAGTACCTCACCTTCGGCGGGGATGACCATTACGACCCCACGACCAGCATCGACTCGCTGCACGACTTGCGCATCATGGCCTGGGCCATCTGGAGCATCGCGCCCGAAAAGCGGGCCCAGGTGATCAAGCATCTGACTCGCGGGCTGCACAACTTCGCCGACCACGAGTTCGCCGACTACCCGACCGCCCCGCAGGGCCTGCCGTGGGCCCGACACCGCACGGTCTTCGATTACCTCGGTGAGATCGACTACGACTATGAATGGTACAACGGCATGCACCTGGCCGGCCTTTGGTCGTGGGCCTATTTCGTGCAGGACCCGAAGACCGATCAGTTCCTCCGCGGGCGCAGGCGCTGGGGCCTCGTCCAGCGCTTGATGAACTACATGACGGCTTACAACGACTGGGCCTTGGCCGCCCCGTGGACCTGCGCCCGCGGCGAGGCCATGTGGCTCGACGGCATCAACTACGCCTACGAAGGCATCCTCGGCCACGCCGCCTTGGCCCGGCGGCTGGGCAAGCCGGCCGAGGCCGCGTATAGTGATTATCTGGCCGCCAAGACCGAGTCGCTCCTGGTGCGCTCCTGGCGGGACACGCGCTACATCATGGAGCAGTTCCCGCACCTGGCGCGCGGGGAGGCCATGCAAAACGGCTACTTTGAAGGCCGCCCCCCGCGATCGGAGGAGGAGGCCGATTGGTCCTGCGGGACCTACGGCTACCTGGTGCGCGACCTGACGATGCTCCAGGCGGATATCGGCGCCGCGGGTGCCGTGCGCCATGCCCGCCGGCCGTTCCGCAAGGCCTTCCCCAACTGGTTGACCAACCCCTACAGCTACGGCAAGGCCAACAACTACCCCGGCTCGGACGTCCGCCGGACAGTCCACCACTACTTCCTCGACCCGCGCCTGATCACGCTCGCGCTGGTGGCTGGCGATGATATCCGCCCGCTGATGAAGGAAATCAAGGCCTCCCTGACCGGCCCGGTGCTGGAATCGTTCCTGGTCTCCCTGGCCCCACGCGTGCTGGTCCCCCGCGATGTCCGCTTCGGCGGGGTGACTTGGGACCACCGGCGCAAGACGCTGACCGTGAATCTGGATGGCCAGGGGCGGACATCAATCGCCTTCCCCAACGACCGCCTGCCGCGGAAAGTATCGCCCCAGCCGATGAAGATCGAGCGCCGGGGTGGGTATCACCACTACCATGTCGGCCTCTCCGGCCCAACGACCATGGTATTCTGGTTCTGACTGGCGTGCCCCCGTACGCACGAGATGTCTTTCGTGCCACCCGACCAGAGCGGCGAAGTTCCCGTCCCACAGCAACCGCAAAAGCCCGGGTAGCCGTCTCCCTTGTCGGTGTCTTCATGGCCCTTCCTCCTGCAACCCGGGTGTCTCACCAGAAGTGTCACACACGGCCATCTGCGCAGAGTAGAGCCATCTAGACGTCGATGATATCGCCTTTGCCTGGCGGCGGACCTTGTACGAATTGACTACCAGATTCCACCCGGCCAATCACCATCTGCCCGTCGCGACGGTTGGTCGACCCGAGCAAGAAACTGACGATGCTGATCACGAGACTGCCCCCCACCGCCGGCCAGAAGCCGGCCACATGAAAGCCCGGCACCAGCCAGGCCGTCGCCATCAGGACCAGAGCGTTAACCACGAGAAGAAATAGCCCGAGTGTCAGCACGATAAACGGCAACGACAGGACGTTGAGGGCCGGCTTCACGAAGGTGTTCAGGACGCTGAGAACTAGCGCAGCGACCAGGAGGCTTTGTGCATCGTCGTAGCGGATTCCTGGCACAATTGCGGCGGCAATCCAGACCGCCAGGGCGAGCACGATCCACCTGAATATGGCTGATTTCATCTGGAGCAGACTGTAGCAGCCTTGGCGCCAGGTCACACGTCTTTGGTGTCGTGCTGACCAACAGGGGGATGCCCTCAAACATCCGTTTCCAGCCTGTACCACGTTGGCTCATGGACAAACTGATTGCGGCATTGCATGGGGCGAACTCGAGTCAGTGCATCTCGACGGCTACGCTGCCAATGCCCGGGCGAAGATAGTTGAAGCGGACGTTCGGGTGGTCCGCGAGCAGGGACATGGGGACGGCCGCATCCGGAATGCGCTTTGAAATCATCAGCGCGGTCAGGCGGATGCCGAAGGGATTGTCGTGGTGGCCGGGATGCCAGATCGAGACGGTCTCGGCCTTCCAGGTCTCGGTCGGCCCCACCGTCATCGCTTCGGTCGGCACCAGGGTCACATTGCCGCCGCCTGATGTCCGCGCGTTCTGGGTGATGGTGACGGGGTGCAGCTTCACCCGCCGCGTCGTGAGCGTCCGGTATTCCTGCGGGGTTGGCGGTCGATTGCGGTATCGGCCTGCGCGCGGCAGGGGGTCGTTGAAGGCCCAATGCTTGATTTCGCCCTGGCCGCCTTGCATAAGCGCACAGCGGACGGCGTCATAGCTGCGCGAGTAGGCGGCGATATCGCCCGTGGGGAAGTGCAGGTTCGCGGCGGGCATGCGCAACGCCTTGTCAATCCGGTTGAAACACATGGCCTTGTCGCAGCGGGCAAACGACAGTGGATGACTTTCCGCCACGGCCTTGCCGTCGATCACCCATTCGTCCATGCCCCAGAAGTGGGCGTGCGTCAGCTTCAAGCCGATGGCATTGACGATGCGCGCCACCAGTGGCAGTTGCTCCGTGGGGCCAATGGGCCCACAGATGCCGGCGGGATTGTCCGGCGTGGCCTGCTTCCAGGCCGCGATGTACTCCAACGCTTCGGCGGCGTAGAACTCCTCCACCGTGTCGTAGATGCGAACGGTGAAACCGGGGCGGGAGAGCTCCAGCAGGTCCTTGGGCTTGAGCCGTGCGGCATCCTCCAGGATATCCGAGTCCAGCGTCGTGTAGTCCCACCACTCGGGCGCGAGCTTACTCAGCGGTCGTGGCATGGTAGTTTCCTTTCAGCAGATCCTGCAGCGGGTTGAAAGTGGCGGGTGCGAAGCCCAGCGTGCTGTGCAGGCGCCAGCCTTCGGCGTGGACGTAGCGCCTGGACCAGCGGCCAACTTCGGCACTCAGCCGCTCCATGTCGATCAGGTAGGCATCCATGCCCTGGCTGACATCGAGCCACTCCTTCTGGCTGCGGTGGCAGGCCAGCATGGCACGTTTGCGTTCCAGCACGGCGGAGGTGTCCGCATACGCATCGGGCCGGACCCGCTGGCCCATGCCATCGCGCAGGCCGTGGGGGAGCGCGTGGTAGAGGGCCACGGGCGCGTCCCACGCCGGCCGCGGCGGCTGCGTCTCGAAATTGCGCATGCCGTGTGCGAAGGCCGCTGTCACAAGCAGGCGACAGGTGTTCTGGTGGTCTTCCATGTAGTCCTGCGGCGCGTGTGTCAGGAGAATCGTGGGCCGGATCTCCCGCACCACGGCGGCGACACGCGACAGCGACGGCTGGTCGTAGAAAATCCCGAGGTCGTCGAAGAGTGGCGCATGCGACACCGCCCCCGCCAGACGGGCCGACGTTTCGGCTTCGGCCGCGCGCAGGCGAATGATCTCCTCGCGGGAGTGCCGGGCCGTGCCGCAGTGGCCGCTGGCCAGGTTCCACATGTGGATCTCGGCGCCGGCGTCCTTCAGAAGCAGCAGCGTGCCGGCCATCATGAATTCGATGTCGTCGGGATGCGCGGCGGCGGCCAGCGCGACGATGGGTTGGGGCGAAGGCGAAGCAGACATCACAGGGGCTCCTGGGGGGGTGAACAAAATGGCCGGCACGTGGCACGCAGAAACGTCACGGCGGCCGCGATATCGTCGTGCGGCCGGTCGCCGCACTCGCGCTCAACGGTCAAGTAGCCCTGGTACCCGGCGGCATTGAGCGCGGACAGATAGGCGGGAAACGGTACCGCTCCCTTCCCGAGGGGGGTCTCGCGGATGTAGGCGTCCGGATCGTGACCGGGCTCGCGCACCCCGGCGAAGGCGCCATAGAGTTTCTCGGCATCGACCGGCTGCAGGTTAATGCCGTCCTTGGCGTGGGTGTGGACAATATAGGGGGCCAGCGTGCGAACGGCGGCGCAGATGTCGTCGCGGCAGACCATCGCGAGGTTGGCGGGGTCGAAGTTCACGCCCAGCCCGCCGGGAAGGCCAAGATCGGCGATGAAGGCGCCCAGCACGGCGGCCGGTTCCGGTCCGGTCTCGATCGCCAGCGTGGCGCCGTGCGCGTGCGCGTAGCGCCCCACCTCGGCGCAGGCCTTCGCCAGGACGGCGCGGCGGGGATGGTCCAGAGCCACGGGGATCACGCCGATATGCGTCGTCACCACAGCGCACTCCAACTTCATCGCCAACTCCACCACGCGCTTCGTGTTCGCGATGCGCACCGCGTGATCGGTTTCGATCGCGAAACCGTGCCCACCGAAGTCTCCGCAGACCGCCGCGACCTCCAGGCGCAGGTCGCGCAGCATGGCCTTGAATTCGGCCAGCGCCGGGCCGCGCAAACGGTCAACATGCGTGTCTCCGCCCGTGGCATAGAACTGGATGCCGTGGACGCCCAGCACGGCGGCGGCTTCCAGCCCGCCGCGCAGTCCCGCCCGGAATGACTCAACCATGACCCCCAGCTTGAACATCAGCACGCCTCCGCGGCTGGGGTTGGCGATCGCTGGGCGATCTCCGCCGCCACCTGCTCGATGATCGCAATGCCCGCGCCCACCTCGGCCGGCGACAGCAGGGGCATAACGGCGGGAAGCGCAGGGTCTGGCGCCACGCAGTAGCCCACGAAATCCGCCAACTCATCCTTGATTTGATTGTTGTCGGGCTTCACCCACCCGGGAACCGCGCAAGTCACGGCCTGTGTATGGACCGTCAGTTGTTTCGCCGCGAAATCGCCGTGCGCTTCGCGGCCGTCGGAAGTCCGCAGGCGGCATTCACGGACATTGCGCGCGTCGTTCTGCATCCAGGATACGAAGAGTTCGCCGGTGACGCCACTGACGTGCGTCAGGGCGAGTGTGACCTCGCGGGTCTGCCCCTCATGGCGCCTGAACTGGCGCACCGCGTGATCGGCCACGGGGCCGAAGAGGAACACGCTCAGGTCGAGATCGTGGATGAGCTTGTCGGCGACGATGTCATCCGGGATGCGGGGATCGTGCGGCTGGCAGCGCCGGAAGGCATAGTCCCGCACGCGCAGGGCCCCGTCCGCCAGCATGGCGCGGAGCTTGATGGCCACGGGATTGTAGCGCTCGACATGTCCGGCCATGATTCTCAAGTCCTGTCGGGCGGCGAGTTGGGCGAGCGCCTGCCATTGACGGAGTTGCGTCGTGGCCGGCTTCTCGACAAACGTGTGGACGCCGGCATCGAGGGTCGCCATCGCCAGGTCAACATGCGAACGCGTGGGTGTGGCAATGATGGCAATATCCGGGCGCGTCGCGCGCAGCAGATCCCCATGCTCCTGAAACAGCGGCGGACCGGCCAAGGACTCCAGCTTGGCCGGATCACAGTCACACAGGCCGCACACCCGGACGCGGCAGACCTGCTCACCCAGCCCGGACTTGTAGTAGGCCTCGCTGGCGCCGCTGGCCAGCTGGCCCAGGGCACGCGTGTGCGCCGTGCCCATTTTGCCGAGTCCGGTGACGGCGACCCGAATTTCTCTGGCGTTGCGGGGGATTGGTGGCATGGACGTTCTGTGTCCGGACGTTGTCAGACCCGCACGGGCTTGCCGGTCCTGGCGCTGCGGATTTCGGCCTCCACGATCTTGACCGAAAGCGCCGCGCTGGCCGGTTCCACGGCCCGCGGACGCACGCCCTTGCGGATGCAATCCATGAAGTAGGCAATTTCGTGTTCGTACCCCATCCCCGCTTTCACCTTAACGGGCGTCTGCTTGCCTCCAATGACCAGGGTCAATTGGTCCTTGGCCGCCAGATCGAACACGACGGTGGCGCGCTCGAAGTTGACCGTGTACTGCATCTGGAAGCCAAACCCGGGCGCCATGGCCCAGCCGCCTTCGGCGACCACCAGCGGGATATTCTTGTACTGGTATTGGGTCACGACATGGTCGAGGTGATTGGTATCCCGGGCGTACCCGCGGGTGAAGACCGCATCCGGTTTGCCAAAACAGTGCTGCACGAAATCGGTGTCGTGAATGTGCAGATCGAGGATGGCGCCGCCGCAGGCGTCGCCGTCGCTGTAGAACGAGCCGCCCGGATGGCTGGCGACGCGCCGGAACTGCGCGGCCAGCACGCGGCCATGGGTTCGTGCCGCCACGGTCTCCTGCAGCCACGCCCAGGCCGGCCAGAACCGCATGCACATGGCGCACATCAGCATGGGCTTGGCGCGGCGGGCGGCCGCCACCAGGCGCGCGGCCTCGCGGCTGTTCCGCGCGAACGGCTTTTCCGTCAGGACGTGCTTGCCGGCCTTCAGCGCGGCGATCGCATAGCGGGCGTGCAGCGGAGTGGGCAGGCAAACATCCACCACGTCCAGATCCGGGTCCGCGATGAGCCGCAGGCCCTCGCCATACTTGCGGAATCGCGAGAAATCCACGCCGCCCTGCGACTGGCCTTTGACATTGCCGGCCGCGACGGTGCGCCCTTCGCGGCGCTCCTCGATGATATCCGCCACCGCCACCACCTTGACGCCCTTGAGCTTCGCGTAGGCATCCAGGTGCGTCGAACCCATCATTCCGATTCCGATGACGCCGACCTTCAGCATGGGAGCCCTCCTCTGTTGCTACATCCCCAGTATCTGATCCATGGCCCGGCTGGTCCTTTCCAGCAGCGTCGGGTCGTGTGGCATCATTTCGGCCGTCACGGTGTGCGTGTATCCAATCGCCCGCAGCGCCTCCATGACAGGCTTGAACGGCACATCACCGGCGAGCAGGTCGCAGAAGCCGGACAGCGTGCCGGTGGCCAATTTGAAATCCTTGACGTGAATGGCGCGGATGCGCGCGCCGAGAATCTCGATCCAGTGCGGCGGCCACTGCTGGTGATTCAGCACGTTGCCGACGTCAAAATAGATGCCCACGCGGGGATTGCGGAACGAATCTACGAACTGGGCCAGTTCCAGCGGCGAATAGAAGAGGCCGTTCCACACGTTCTCGACGGCCAGGTCCACGCCGACCCGCGCAGCGGTGTCGCCGAGTTCCGCCACCGCCTCGCGTGCCCAGTCCACCGCGTGGTCGTAACGAACCGGCGCATACGAAGCGTCCCACGGAATCATGACGGCGCCAGGAACAAAGAGCATGGCGCGACAGCCCAGCCAGGCCGCGCGCTGCAAGGCGGCCTGATGCAAGGCGATGGACCGTCGGCGGATCGCGGCGTCCGGGTGGGTGGGTGAGCAGCCCCAACTGATGCCGCTGGCCATCGTTTCCAGGGCCAACCCGTGCCGCCTGGCCAGTGTGGCGTAGGCGCTGCAGGTGGCTTCGTCGGAGGTCGGCGTCAGGATCCCCGCCTCGGCAATGCAAAGTTCGATCCCGGCGAATCCGGCGGCCTTGGCGGACGCCATGGCGGCATCGACCGGGCACGCGCCCTCCAGCCCACCCGGCATGCTCCAATAACTAATGGCCTTGATCACGCCCCATTTCCTTTCGCGTCGGACGCACCGGAACACATTAACAACATCATGTGTGTATAATTATCCGATCGCGGATGTCCGTCAAGCCCAAGCGCCCCCGCACCCGGCGCTTGTGCCGTCCCGCGAAACTGTGCGAAAGTCCGCGTGCATGGATACACGCGCCACCTTGAGCATACTCTCCGCCCTGCGGCGCGCACCGGGACTCACGCGGGGAGAGCTGGCAGCGAGGACCGGGCTGCATTCGAATTCCGTGGCGCGGACGGTGACGCGGCTGATCCGGCAAGGCGTGGTGCGAGAGCGTCCGCCCAGCCGGTCGGTGCGACGTGGACGTCCGCAGATTCCCCTGGAACTCGATACGCAGCGCGCTTGCGTGGGCGGGCTCGCCATCGGCCAGGGAGCCGTCGAGGCGATTCACCTGGATCTGATGGGCCAGCCGGTGCGGTCGGCGCAACGGCATATCATCACGGACGCCGGAAGCCTGCCGCGGGTGTTGCCGGCGCTCATGCGGGATGTCATGCGGTCCGCCCCATTGGCGGTGGGCGTGTGCGTGACGGGCTTCGTGGAGCCGCATACCAAGCGAATCCTGTTTAGCTCGGCGCTGCCGCAGCGCGAGGTCAGTCTGGCGGCCACTTTGCGGCGATGCGGCACGACGCCCGTGGTTCTGAACTCCGAGGTCCACGCCTTGAGCGCGCGGTGGCTGATGAACCATGGCGAGGCACAGGCGGAGGATGTGTTGGTGGTGACGATCGAAGACGGTGCGGTGGGAGCGTCGTTGCTGGTGGCGGGGCGGCCCAACCCTGGCTGCATGCTGGGCGGCAATGAGCTCGGGCACATGCGGCTGGCGGTAGAGACCACCCGCTGTTACTGCGGCGGTGTTGGCTGCGTGGAGCGGGTGTTCAGCACGGCATGTCTACGAGCCCTCGACGGTCCCAGCGCGGCGACACTGGCGACGGCGCTAGCCACGCCGCGTCTCTCTTCCGGGGCGCGTCGGATTATCGAATTGACCGCACAAGCGATCGCGAACGTGACCATCTTCGCGCGGCCGCACCGGGTGGTCCTTGCGGGAAGCCTGACGGCGAGGCCAGGGTTTCAGCGCCACATGGATCGGGCGTGGCGCCAGGCCCTGCCGGCGATTTTCGAACGCCGCGTGCGGCTCGACTGGTGGCCGATCCAGGCCACCATCTCGGCCGAAACCGCCGGTTGGCTTGCCATCGCCCGCGTCATGCAAGGCCCATAGGTGAGGGTCCGAGTACATTTTTCGCGGCGTCGCGCCGCGAAAAATGGTGGAGGCGGGGGGAATCGAACCCCTAGACGGCCATTTTCTGCATCCACTTATATTTCAAGTGGATATGACTCAAGATGCCAAATGACAGCACTTTATGGCTTCTTGGCCATGTCCCCCCATGTCCCTCCACTACCCCTCAAATCCCCCCTTGGAAACCAAAGCGTGGGGCAAATATGGGGCAATGAAGTGGATGCCACTCAGGAGAATCCTCCCCTACCCCAATGCCGCAGGAGACTTCTTTTCCTGCAAAGATCATGCGGCGGAAAGGAGTTCGTTGCAAGCTCCCAGAACGATCAGGCCAAGGGGCACACCATGCGAATCTTCCAAATCCTGACGGCTGCACCAGCAGCCAATTCTTGGCTCAAGGCGGCAAGACGAATCCAAGTAGAATGGATGGACGGCACCCAATCCACTGAGGGCGTCCCCGATTGCATTGAAAATGCCCAGGTGGCCAACCACCTCTCAAGGGTTCGCCAGCGTAGGGTCAAGGCATGGAGGCCAGTGGGCAGGAAGAGGAAGGGGTTCGGGCTAGTGGGAAGGGTGTGAGGGGGGCACCCAACTGGCGCGATCACCACATAGGAGTACAGCACAGAATGAATGTAACGGATCCAGGCAAAACAGGGTGCGAGTCGCTGTTGGAACTTCACATTGAGGAAGCCACGACTCATGCATGTTTCTGCCCTTGTCAGCTTGACTCAACAGGGCAGAGAACGATTCAGAGATACACGGGCTATGAGGCTGTTCATGCGAGATTGTCGGCCAAATGGAAAAGCAGGGGTTCCCCTGCTGAATACAAGCGGGTTAAGCCCAAACGATGGCGCACAGTGGTGAGTTACGCTAAAGACATGCGAAAGGGAGACGCCTTTCCTCCATCAGTGTTCCTATCACCGAATCTGACAGGCAAACCAACATACGATTTGCTTGATGGTGCTCGACGTATCATGGCCTCTGTTGAGTCTGGGGCGAGCGAACTGATTTGTATTGTGCTACGCAAAACAAGGCATCATGCCTGAGGCAAGACAGAGCCGTCCTTGCCCTCTCCTCGTTCCATGGTAGTCTGTCCTTGTTGAGCTAGAAACAGTGCTGCACCACTGAAAGGAATCACACATGCCCAACTTCGTAGCCCCCCTCAGGCAGGAGATCGCCCGCATAGCCCGCAAGGAAGCCAAGGCTCTGGTGAGCCCAGTGAAAAAGCCCTCTGGCAAACTCCGTTCCTTCGTGGCTGACCTCAAACGCAGGGTGGCCATGCTGGAGAAGACCAATGGGCAACTTCAGTCACGCCTGGCCAAGCTGGAAGCCTCACAGCCAGCCTCCACTGAATCACCTGATAAGCGTGGATGGATTTCTGGCAAGGGCATCAGGAGCCTCAGGAAGAAGCTGGGGCTTTCACAGGCTGGCTTTGCCCAGTTGGTTCAGGTTTCCCCAATCACGGTCTACCAGTGGGAAAGCAAGAAGGGCATGCTGACTTTCAGGGGCACCACCAAGAGCAGAGTTTTTGCTGTGAGGGGCATTGGGGCAAGGGAGGCCAAGGCACGGCTGGCGGAGATGCCCGTCGCACGAGCTGACAAGAAGGCGAAGAAGCGGGGCAGGAAGTGATGACAGCCGCCAGCATGGCTGTGCCTGCAGCTTTGGAGCAGGAGATTCGCCGTGCCCATGCGGCCATATGGGAAGACTGGTTTGGAGGTCATGGCTGTTCACTGGCAACGCTTGAGATCGAGGTGAACGATCAGAATTCCCCAGGGTTTAGTCCATCGAAGAATCTGATCTACCTGCCCCTCTGTTCTGGTGACGCAACCCAGTATGCACCGCAAGGACTGTACGCAGATGATGAACGATGGCGGGTGTGGAAGCAGGCTCTAGTTCATGAAATGCTTCACGAATACGAACACAAGGTTGTGAAGCAGCCCAGCGACGAAGGAAAGAGTATCAGGGCTACCCACAAAGTTATCTTTGATCCCACGGCATTGCATGGGGACTTGTTCTATTCGGCGATTGCAGAAAAGGCTGCCTACTTTGGGCTTGGCCAAGAACAATTCAGGGACACGTTGTGATGCGGTGCCGCAGGTTTATCACCTTCCCATTGACCCCACTCTGCTCCAGCGCCCTGACATTCTGCTCCCCATAAGCAACCAGGCATGATGGTGCCCCACCATTGTGCTCAGCCTTTCGGCCAGCTCATCCATGCTGGTTCCACCCGTCAGGCTCATTTTCCTGCCCAGATCATTTTCCACCATGAATGGCGTTGACGAAACACATCGCCGAGCGTTAACGATCCCACCAGAATCGCAACGCCCATTCAGGAGGAAAATCATGTTCACCAGTGAGCAAGTGCAGAATGGAGCCAAGTCGGCCAAGAGCATTGCGGACGTAGCCAGAGCCTTAGGAATCAAGGACACCAAGAGTGGCCGCACGGGCAAGCTGCTCAGGGGGCTTATGCCCAACCTGGTTGAGGTGCTGAAGCAGAATCGTGGTGAAGCCAAGGCTTCCACTGAGTCCATGGCCAGTGCTGTGCCTGCTCAGGATTCTCCCATGGGCAAGAACCCCTACAGGCCTGGCTCGGCTTATCATGCCATCTTTGACGAGGGATCGAAGCGGTTCTGGGTGAGGGCCGAACTCATTGCCCATGTCGCCAAGATGACCAAGGGCACCCAGAAGACCATTGGCTTCAGCTTGGCGGTGCTGATGAATGCCAAACAGCAGAGCAACGGAGGGCGTTCTTCAGTCCTGAAAGATGACCAGAACCGCATCAAGCTGGTGGCCATCCCTCCCAAGGCCGCCAAGGCTGCCTGAGCACCAGACACGGCAATCCGCCATGACTGACTCACCCCAAGAGCAGGAGGAGGACGTGTTGGAGACTCCAAGCCCCACTTCTGTTCTGACCCTGGGGAAATTGCTCATCGAGCGGTCGCAACCATTCGGAAAGCACGCTTCCCCCAGCAGGATCGCAGAGGTGGCGATTCAAGCCAGAACCTTTCTGGGGACATCCAACAGGGCAGAAGGATTGCTGACCAAGGACAAGTCTGGCCATCCGTCTCTCATCCAGACCTACGTGCTTGCGGTTGTCGTTTACCAGACATTCCTGTGTGAAAGCGTAGCATTCATCTGCTTCGTTTCCACGGTTGTGGGTGGCAGCAAGAGTGTTCGTGCAGTGCTTGAGGCTAGGCGTGCTGCCCATGTCCTCATTATGAACGGGGCTCTCATGTACAAGGACAACAAGACCACCTGCCAGGGTTGGAATGGGATGCTTTACCCCACGCGGAGGGTTTTTGCCCTTATGGAACTGTGCGGTGGAAGACATCCCCCCATCTTCACCCAAGCCACTCTAGCCACGAGGATTTCAAGGGGCAGGGAGCAGGGAAATGATGGCCAGTATCAGGGGGTCAAATGAGCCAGAAAATGGGGCGGAAATGAAAAGGGATATCCCCTGCTGGGAAATCAGGCTGGCGACCTCTCCAACGGTCATGCTTTCGGTGGAACAACGGTGGATATCCACGGCAGCAAATAGGCACTTTCTAGGAAAATGAGACCAGAAATGCCCCGCGAACCCGCTCCTCACCCCAAACGACGGATAAATGACTGTGTTCACAGTGGGGCCAGAGAATGAACCGTCAGGCTGTCATCGACATAGACCTTGGGGCTGACTTGTTGATGGCCATTCTTCCCCTACCGAATGGGTCTGAGGTTTGGAACGAGTTGGTGACCAACCTGTGGAGATCCAAGCTCCTGTCCAGTGTTTGGAGCGACTGTGAGCCTGAACCAATTTTGTGCATAGGCATAGACCTTTCCAACAGTGACCTCAGCGGCCGCAGCCTGGATGGTTACGACCTGAGCAGGTGCTGGTCGGAGGGCACGAACTTCTCCAACGCCTCAATGCAGGGTGCTCACGTCGGCTGCTGCCCCAGAGCCCAATTCGTTGGATCTGGCCTGATTGGAGCCGTGTTTTCAGGTGAAGTCACTGGGGTGGATTTCACAGGAGCCAACCTTCAGGGCACCAGGTGGGAGGACTGCTGCTACGATATTGGCGATCCACCTAAGCTGCCAGCCACCATTCTGAAGAAATGTCGGGCTGTTCCAGCAGATGTGCCCCACAAGGCCACTGGCAGCCCCAGAATCCAGCCTGTTTCATGTAGGGCTCGCCTGATCCTGCCCTCAGCCCCAAGGGCATCAAGGGCTTCTAATGAGATCAGGCGGGATTCTGGGAAGGAGCCATGAACTGCTGTGTCCCCAGGAGGAGCTTGGTCACTGCAGGTGGCTGGATGTCCACCGAGGGCAGGTTCCACTCCGTTGGCCAATCAGAGGCTAGCATCCCTGAAGAGATCAGAGGGCTTGCACTTCAGGGCTCTGCACAGCTTCATCCAAGTCCCCACCGTTGGGTTCCTGTAGCCCCCTTCGATGCTGACCACGTAGTTCCTGTGCAGATCAGCGAACTCAGCCAGCTTCTCCTGAGTCATCCCAAGTCGTTCCCGCCTGACCCGTATGGCAAGGCCAAGGTCACGCTTATACTGAGGGCGGCTTCCAGCTTTCACCCCACGAGCACACCAGAATGGTGCGGGCTTGACTGCACACTATAGTGGTGCATCATGATGGGCCGAAGGCTGAAGCATGTCCGTTCCACCCATTTGAGTGACAGGAACCAGTAATGGCGAGCATCACTTGGGATTGCCCACACTGCCAGCAGAACCTTGAGGCTGAGCAGGACATGGCTGGTGAGCAGATTGACTGCCCAACCTGTGGGAAAAGCATTTGGGTTCCTGAAACTGACAAGAAGGGGCCGAAGTTAAGACTCAGGAAGCAGCCCACCGCCCCCCCCTCCAGGGGCCACCATAATGGAGCAATGACAGATGAAGCACATGCTGCTACAGGCATCGTTTTTGCTGCCTTCGCCATACCCGCCGTTCTCGGCGTCCTAATATTGCTAGCTCGATTGGTGGCAGGGCCAAATCCGACCAGGCTGTGGGCGATCATCCCAAAGCCATGGTTCCTGATGTACCTACTCTTGGGCTTTATTGGGTTCGTCCTTACAGCCAACCATTTCGAAAAGCTTGTTTCAGCCAAACCCCATACTTCTCCTTCTCCGCTTAAGAGCATAGGAGCAACCTCGGCGGTGGTCACCGTTCTCATGTGCCTTGCAATGGTCATCATGCTCCAATGGAGCCACAGCAACATGGTGACACAACGGTTTGACAACGCCATCAGACTTGCTGATGAGGCAGCTCAGCGGGGGCACCCCGAAAATGCCATCCCTCCATTGGTGCAAGTGGTTGCCTGGTATCCAGACTTTGGGGCTGTCTCCCATGTGCAAGACCTGATTGCACAGCGGCACCACGATGTGGCGGAAAAGTTCAGGCAGACCGCCAAGACCCCAAAACCTCAGGTTGCTTCAACGGCAGCCCCAGAGCCGTCAGCTATACCCGTATCGCCAAAGGATGTTTCCCCAGTGATCAGCGATCTGGTCAGAAGGGCTCAAAGCGGTATCGCTCAGGCTCAGTACGAACTGGGCAGGAAGTACGAAGACGGCGATGGGGTCAGCACAAATTCAGAGAAGGCGTTTGAGTGGATCACCAAGGCAGCACAACAGGGATTCACGGATGCAGAAAAACAATTGGGGGATATATACCGAGACGGAATTGGGGTTCAGATCAATCTACCCTTAGCGCTTCACTGGTATCTGAAGGCCGCAAACAAGGGTCATGCCAAGGCTCAAGTACAGGTTGGGGAGAGATACTGGTTTGGAGAGGGAACGGCAACAAATACAACATTGGCCGTTGAATGGTTTCGCAAGGCTGCCATTCAGGGCAATGCCTATGCCCAGCACAACCTTGGTTACGCGTACGAAAATGGAATAGCAGTCCCTCGTGACATGGGTGAAGCCCTTCGCTGGTACAAGTCAGCAGCGAACAAGGGGCAGGTAAATGCACTTCTGCGTCTTGGTGACTCCTACGCCACTGGTGATCTTCTTGATAAAGACCTTACTGTGGCTTTCAGCTTCTATCTGCGCGCCGCAGAGGCGGGGCAGCCACGGGCACAGCGAATGGTTGGCTCATACCTCTCCCTGGGCACAGGAGTGGACATTGACACACAAGCGGCTGCTGACTGGTTCCGCAAGGCCGCGGAAAATGGAGATGTTGTTGGGATGCGGTGCTTCGGCTTCTCCCTGGCTAATGGGGTCGGAGTAGAACGGAATGCTCACGCTGGCGTTGATTGGCTGAGAAGGGCTGCCGAGCAAAATGATGCTGCGGCACAGCGTCGGCTTGGCTACGCCTATGATCTAGGGGAAGGTGTTAAGCAGGATTTCGCCCAAGCGGCACACTGGTATCAAGCCGCCGCCGACCAGGGGGACGCCATTGCACAGTGCGATCTAGGAAGTTTCTATCTCAACGGGAAAGGTGTGGCTGAGGATGCCCAACAAGCCGCTTCGCTTTACCTCAGCAGTGCCACACAAGGCAACGTTAATGCTCAATACTTCTTGGGTCTGTGTAACCTGCATGGAGACGGAGTCCCTGTCGACTATCAGGCTGCTGGCAGATGGTTTCTCAAGGCCGCTGAACAAGGAGACTCTGATGCGCAGTATCACCTGGGGTGGATGTACTACAATGGACGAGGCGTTCACCCCGATGAAAGCAAGGGTTTGTACTGGATCAATAAGGCAGCTACTCAGGGTGTTGTGCTTGCGGTTGCCTTTCTTACGGATCTTAAAGCTCAGGCAGCATCACAGAACATCTTCAGAACCACCATCTTCGGCCAGTCTTATCAGAGCATAAGCAGGGCTCTGGGCGAAGGTAAGCTCAAGTCGTACTCCTCTGGGATTTCAAGGTCATGGCACGACCCGACAGGGTTCAGAGTGTTAGTCACCTACATTAATGGCACTGCCGAGTGGGTAAGTTACTCCAAAGCCGAAGGTGAATTCACCAGAAACGAACTAGAGCAGATCCTTCAGAGCAACGCTCAGGGGCGGCAGTGGGGGTACTACGACACGGGTTGGTTACGAGCAGGTTTCCCTGAGGTGTCAGCAGTTCTCCATACAGTCGGCATGCTGAGAGGAAGCTTTGTCATCTCGACGAAGGAAGGAGACCATGCATCAATTGCTGCCAGCAAAGAGGAATGGAGTCGGGGTTCCAGCAGCGTCAGCCCCTCCACATCCCAAGCCGAATCGAGTGACCGCTCATCCCATGACATCTCCCCAGGCTCCTCCCAGCCACCTCAGTGGCGGGTAAATGAACGAGGTATAGACGACGGCGTCAGGGTGTTCGACGAGAATCAGTATCTTGCCCAGCACTATGGCCGCTTTGGCGGTTCTTTTGACACCTTGACAGAAGCCAGACAGAAGGCAAAAGCACTGAACACCCAGCAGACCTACAACCTGGATGCGATGAAGGAGGCTGTAGTGATGGGGGGGGCGGGTTCGAGTTCTGGTTATGGGGACTTTGAGGTGGGCAGGTGGAAATACACTTTCGACGGGAGCATCAGCAAGTTCGTCGTGTACATGAAATGATCAGCAATGACCACCAAGCTCCTCCAGCATCCCCAGCGGCTGGTTCCGCTCAATCTTTCCTGCCCTGATTCCACCTTCGGCGTTGACTGCAGCCCCCACGAAGCGGCGTCATGCTTGTAGAGAAAAACGTCCCTTTCGTGGGACATCAATGCAAGCGTCCCAAAAGGGCTGAAACATTAGGAAATCAAGGCCATGATTTCAGCACCTTTTACTGAACAGGCAAAATCCATGAAACGAGCACTCATCTACGGCCGTGTCAGCACCCATGACCAGGAAGCAGACAACCAGGTTCGCCAGCTCAAGGAGTATGCCCACTCCCAAGGGTGGACTCTGGTTGATGTGATCATTGACGTTGCTTCAGGTGGCTCTGGGAGGAATGTCCGTGGTGGTCTGGATCAGGTTTTCAATTTTGCCCATCAACGGAAATTTGATGTGCTTCTATTCTGGAGCCTTTGCCGTCTGAGTCGTGAAGGTAGCCGCACCACCATTGGTTACCTCCAGCAGCTGGAATCCCATGGGGTGGACTGGCACAGTTTCACGGAGCCCTACATCTCCAGCCTGGGGATCTTTGCTGATGCAATAATCGCACTGCTATCCGCTCTCAATCGGCAGGAGAGAGTGCGTATTGGGGAGCGGACAAGGGCAGGACTGGAAAGGGCGCGGGCTGACGGGAAGAGGCTGGGCAGGCCACCCACGGATGCCAGCAGGATCACCAGGGCATCTGCCCTGAGGGCTCAGAAAATGTCGTTTGCCCAGATCGGCAGGGAGATGGGGATTTCAAGGGGGCGGGCTTTCCAGATGGTGAAGGAAGGAGCCGCACAGTGACCAGTCAACAGCCCGCCGAAAGAGCAGCAGGTACTGAGTGGGCTCCCAGGCTGACTGCACCAAACATCGTTCTCCTCTGCCTGCTCATGCTCATCATCGGCTGGGAGGCACGGGGCATCAAGGAGAGGAACAGGTGTGATGAGTTGCTGGATGCTCGCCTTGTTCAGGCCATCGTCTATGGGGTCTGTTCTGGATGGCTGACGTTTAATGGGGATGCAGTGGCCTCTGCGGCAGAGGTGGAGCCTACTGCTTCTCCTCCGTCTCCAGCTCGGCCAGGATCTGATGGGCATTCTTCCCCACAGCATCCAGTAACTCCCGTGGCTTCAGCTCAGGATGCTTGGCACCCCAATACCTGACAGCCTGCAAGAATCCCACAGGGGCACCCATCATGCCCATCAGGTGCTCCATGGTTGACTCGACAGCAGCTGAGTCTTCCAGATCAATGAGCCTCTCCTTGGGCAACCCATCAAATGTTGTGTGGGGATCATGCAGGTTGTCTGCTGGAATGGCATCCACGAAGACGAAACGGCAAGCTTTGGTGGCCAGAGCCCAAATGAAGAACTCATGAGTGGACTGTTGTTCATGCTGCTGGCTGCCACCTTGGGACTGAAGCCACTGTTCCACTGCGGCACGACCTGTCCAGACCATGATGCACGTCTGCTTCCTGCTGTCCATCCATGTCGCCGTGTTTGGGGGTGCCATGTAGGGGGAAGTCAGGACGAAAATGGATTGGGGCAGGTCAGCAGTTCGCATGAGGATGCTGTATCAAGCCGCAGGAATGGGAGCAATGGTGATCGGGCTTTGTGCCAATTATTTCGGTCTCATGGCCTGGATGAACTCTGGAAGTTCACCAAGTCCACCCCATTCCTTTGGCACAAGGAAGTGGTTTGAGGGGCTGATGAGCCGTGTGAAGTGCTGGCAGATATTTGCAGTGTTCACCTGCTCCAGCGGCATGGCGGTGTTCATGCCAATGGGCACAACATGGCAGAGCTTCCAACCATGGACGTTCACACTGAATTTGCCCAAGGGGCACTTGTAAGTAGCTGTCTTCATCTCCTCGGATTTCAGTGCAAGTGCGATTGGTATGGCATCCTGCTTCATCCACTGTTGAATGTCCTGCATGCCAGGCACAATCCCAAGGGTTGCCAGGTAGCATGCCCATTGGGCTGGTGAGTTGTCTGTGATGACCAGCCTGCGGCCAGAGCTGTGAGTCGTCACGTTGCCACGTAGTCCACCCTTCCTGACAAGGAGTGGCAGGGAATCGTCATCGCACCATGCCTTGGCAAGTTCATCCCAGCCATGAAGGACTGCTGGTTCAACTACGGGGCGGCTGGTGCTGTTCCTCCAGGCCACCCCCAGTTCGGCAATGCGGGCTGCGGTGTCACTGGGCAATGGAGATGGGCATGCTGGGAATGATTTGCTCAAGCTTGTTGTACCCCTGTATCCATCACCCAAACACCCTACCGAATCTGCCCCTGAAATCCGTGATCTCACTGCACCCACCCAGCACGATCTTCCCAGCCTGATCCTTGGTGAACGAATCCACCCAACAGTTTGCCCACCCGTCACGACTCTGGGCAGAACACATCAGGCATTCCATTCTGTCAGCTGGCCTGAGCTGGCTGACTGTCATCTCCCCAGCCATTAGTTGCTTCACCGTGTGGTCGCCAGGCTGCTTGGCCATGTGAACCCATGCCTCCACCACATGGATGAGCCCATAGATGTAGTGCTCATGGATGTGCCGGCGAAGCCAAGTTGCCTCCTGTTCGCGATCCTTCCCGCTCCACTGCACCAAGTGCCCTTGGCCGTTCAGGGGCATGAAGAAAAACATCTCAGTGTGGTGCCCATCCTGAAGGAGCACCGCCTTGGCTTGCTCATGGATGGAGATGGCGAATCGTTTGAAGGAGTCCAGGGGTGCAGCGGGATTCCACTGGGTGGCTGTAATGGATACGGCAGTGGTCTTCATGGTTCAGTTCACGCTGATGGGAGGAATGTCGCTGGCCACACGGACGGCAACACGTCCAAAGGCGTGGATTCGTTCCACCTGTTCCTTCATGGTTGTGACGGTGGTGAGGTCAAGGCTGTCCCATTTCAGTTTCCTGCCGCTGCCAGCCTCAATGCTTCTGGCAAAAGCCACCTTGATGGCCTGGATTTCCTGTTCAATCCTGCTGGCTGGGATGCCGTCTTTGTTCTGCACTGATCTAGTCACACACTTGCCCTTGGCGTCGTAGGTGCGGTTGACGTTGCTGATGGTGAAGGTGTCGTTTCCCCTACGGATGACAAAAAAGGTCAGGATGATTTCAGCCTTGGCTTGGTCAGCAAACAGAACGGGCTGGGAGCAAAAGATGGAATGAAAAACGTCTGAAGCTCCCAAAACGAATGCAGCCTCCTGCTCCTCCTGGTGATCCCGCTTCTTCATGCTCCACCTGTAACGCTGGGCATGATGGGAGTCAATCTTCTGTGGCCAGAGGAGACGCCCATACCAAGAAAAGTGATTTCCAGATTTGAAGGGAGCCCTCAAGGCTACGCCACATCGCCTTAAAAACTGGAGGTGTCCTCTGATCGGCATGGCTGATCACATCGGGATAGCATCAGCCTTGGTCAGCAGAGCCAGCACACCTTCCACCAGTTTGCAGTCCTTGCACCCATCCAGCCCCTGGGGTGGCTCTGGCGATTCATGGATGGCCTTTGCCTTCCTGAGCAGCGGTGGAATCGTTGACCTGTCCAGCGTGATGGGCAACAGGTGGGCATTGAAGTGCATGGCGAACCCATCCTCCAGAATCAGGTCATCCAGATCGGCCACCCCAATAGCAGTTCTGGGTTCGTAATAGATGAGCCCCAGCCCCACCACAGGCTTCAGGCCAAGGGCTTCAGCGATCAGTGCATACCCCGTTAATTGAGTTTCATACATCTTGCTCAGCTCTTGCTGGTGGGTGCTCCAACGAGCCGTCTTGTAATCAAGTATCCAGTAGCCATGGCCATTGAAGGTCATTTCGTCGGCTGCACCCGTCAAGGTGATACCGCTTGCACTGTCCACCATCTGGAATTTGCTGTGGTGGGGGCAAGGGATGGGGTGACCGAGGTCACCCAGTTGGGAGAACCATTGGGGGATGTGGCCATGGCGGGCATGGTGCAGGTTGGTGATTTTCTTGCTGTAAGAATCAATGCTGCTGAAAATCCCAGGGAAAATCTGGAAAGGCACTTTCTGGCGGGTTTGTATCCAAAAACATCTGGGGCAGGCGTCAGGAAGGGCAAGGTGGCCAAGGTTCTTCGCACTGATCCTGAGGGGCATGGTGGTGGACGTAACGCCGAGGCTTCACCAATGCAACCCCATTCTTGTGGCTCCCTCTTGTCGTGGAGCTTTGCCGCGGGAAGACTGATCGTGTATTCTGACGGCTTGCAGGAGGTGTGGTCGTGAAGCGGTCACTGAAGCGAAACACAAAAATAGGGGTGCTCAAGGGTAAACGAGCCCCCCGTCTGACCTGCGTTGATTTATTCAGCGGTGCGGGCGGATTATCACTAGGCCTGAAACTGGCTGGTTTTAGCCCCGTACTTGCAGTGGAGCGAGATCGCGATTGCTGTGCAACATACAGGGCGGCTTTCCCTCAGACCCTACTCTGGGACAAACCGATTCAGGAATGCGATTTTACCCCATTCAGTGGAGTGGATCTTGTTGCTGGGGGGCCGCCGTGCCAGCCGTTTTCGTCAGGAGGTAAGCGTCTAGCCGCACACGACCCCAGAGACATGATACCTGAGTTCATTCGGGCTGTTCGCGAGATCCAGCCGAAAGCATTTCTCATGGAGAACGTGGCATCACTTTTCGGCAATCCCCATCGGGAATATTTCACTGCCGTCGAAACCGAGTTGGAGACACTTGGCTACCTGATTGTCCGCAAGGTGCTAAACGCTGCCGACTATGGAGTCCCGCAGATTCGCAAAAGGGGCTTTATGATCGGCGTTAGGTGTGGCAAGCCCTTCTGCTTCCCTAAGCCAACAAACGGCCCAGGAACTGGAATCCCCTATGTCTGTGCAAAGTCAGTTCTGCATCCAGAAACACCTGATGGTGAGCCAAACATTGCCAAGGTGACCTATGCGAAGAATCCTCATCTGCGCCCTAGTCCCTTTGACGGGTTGATGTTCAACGGCGGTGGTCGTCCCATAGATGTGAACCAGCCTTGTCGCACAATCCTCGCCTCTGCAGGTGGAAACAAGACACCCTGGATTGACACCCTTGGGTCTGTCCCTCTGTACCACCGTTATCTTCTAAATGGTGGGGCGCCAAAGAGCGGGGTGCTCAAAGGAGCCAGGAGGCTCACCCTTAAGGAGTGTGCTCTCATCCAGAGCTTCCCGCCAGAATTCCCCTTTCAGGGCAAGAAGAGTTCTCGCTTTAGACAAGTAGGCAACGCTGTTCCGCCGCTGCTGGCCAAGGTTCTAGGCTTGGGACTTCGGAGGCGGCTCTCCAGATGAACCAGTTGCTGGCGCAAGCTTGCTATCGGCGACAAGCCCACTCGTCCTGAGCAGCTGGACATACATGTTTACCCGACCAACTTCTGGCTGATATCGGTCGAGAAATTCATAAAGTCGGCCCAACGCAACCGCACGGTATTGGCGGGTTAGGGCGGCCACTAGGCTTCCTGTGAATCCTTCAAGGTCAACAACGCTTATCTCTTCGGGGCGTGTTGCGATCTCAGTGTACACAGCAATTCGGTCCTCTTCTGGAATACGAGCTATGATGTGGAGCCGTGATAAATCATTTTCCTTTATCGTCGTGGCAGCTCCAACAGTCTTGGTTCGCCACGAATTGGCTGTTATTTCGTAGGCCTCGATGACCCTGTTGCCAGTGAGAATTTGGACATCCCCCGCCACTCGTGAACTGTGGTCAGATGCATTCAAATTCTTCGTTTCCACTCGGAGGGTTTCTAAACCAGCTTGCATGAGCAGACCATGCAGAAGTGCGGCAACACCCAATTGCTCGTAGGCACCACCAGATCCTGCATCAAACAACTTCCGCAGCACGCCCATTACTGCAGCAAAGGTGAGCGTCGTAATGCTTAGCTCTGGCATCTTGTCAACTGGCCTTGCCTTTGATGCTACGACAGAGCATGCGTACTCGAAAGCGATCTCCAGTTGAGCACTCGTTGTGGTGGACCTTGAGAACCATTTGAGGCAGCTGTCAAAAGACTTGTTGTTTCCTCGGACCAGAACCGTGGAGTTCTTTCCGATGTTCTGGTAGGCATCTTTTCGGGCAGGGATGTGCTGCTCCATGAGGAAGGCACCCAGCCGCTGCGCCACCGTGCGTGCTCCAGTATGTCGGACGGTCAGATTCTTCTCACCCGCAGCAAGCCCATAGGCAAGTTGAATGAGCAATCCGTCTCGGTAGCTCAGGTCAGAAGTGGCCAGCACCTGCTGCAGGTGGGTTCTTGCGGCGGCGGGGATGCTCGCCAATGGATCGGAGGCCTGCTTAGCGTCGGGCTTCTTGCCAGCCTTGGCCTGCAGGCGGTCAATGTGGCGAAGCACGCAGGACTGTATGAAGTCAAAAACTTGCTGCGGTTTGGCATCCTTGGCCATCTTCCACCCTCCAGAGTGTCTGGAGTCCCAATGCTCCGAAACGTGGCCGAAAGTATGCACAACACTTTCGTAAAACACGAGTACGATCGTAAGTGGAGGAGGTGGCGCACGGAAGATGCCAGGGGCAGCAGCTGAGGAGCTGGAAGGCCGACTGGCGATGATGCCGTTGTGGACGGAAACGGGCTGAAGCTAGTACGCCAGAATCGTGATCCCCGCCTAGGGGCAGCCGTGAGAGCCCCTCAATTCTCCCCAGCCTTCTGCCTCGCCCATGCCTCTGAGGGCTTGCTCCTGCCCCCGATAAGGTACGAACTCACACCGCCACCTTCCCTGATGATGCACAGGATGACCTTCTCATCAGGATCGTAGGTTTTCACCCAGGCCAGTTCACGGTCTGACAGGATGCCCTTGAAGGGGGATGCTTCATGGCCCTCCATTGGCAGGTAGTGAAACCTCAAGCCCTTGAGTACAGGAATGGGCTGGTGAACGAAATCCTCCTCTGGCACCAGCACGGCACCACGCCCCTTCTCCAGGTAGTTTCCCCATGAGAAGGCGGCGATGATCTCCCAGTTGGCCTGAAGGAACGACTTGTGTCTGGCGATCCGTTCTTCCTTGGTGAGCTTCATGCTGGGGGCAGGATACCAGATCCGAATGGTTCATCCAAGCGACGGGGCGGCAATCGGCACTCCTTCTGGAACACGACAAGTGAGACTGATACAGTCCACCATGGTCAGTGGGGGCCGTATTGGATCCTGTAACCTAGGGCCAGTCCCTTTGGAGAGCATAATGAGCAGTGAATCGTTGCCCACCTTGAGTCACCTGCGAAGTCAGATGGAGTCCATGAAGCTCCTGCTGAAAGTCAACAGAGGGCTACGTTTCTTTGGCCTTGGAAGTGCGAAGTTGATGGAGATGGAGTCACAACTGAAGGGCCTTGAGCAGCAGATGACAGAATTGGCTACGTATCCTGCCATGTTCAACCAGCGGCTATCTGCAGAAGGCTGGCTCGCCCATGACTCGATGGACTTCACAGTCCTCAAGAACGCAGTGGATGCGTTCGACGCCCACGGCAAAGACGCAGCCGTCAGTCTTCTTCTGGACTACTACGGGGCTGATGCCGTCGCTGGTCGTTTGTTTTTCCTGAATGGTGTTGAGGAATTCAGGCCTCGTTGGCGGTTTATTGAGTTTGCCCTGCAGGACTACAAGGCGGGACGCTACTACTCATGCATTCCACTGCTTATCATGGTCATGGATGGTGCTGTAAACGATGCAGTGGGATCGGGGCTTCACGCTGAGAAGACCGACCTGGATGCATGGGACTGCCTGACGACGGCAGATGGCTCCATCCAGAATATCAAGAGCATCTTTCAACGAAACCGAAAGAAGACCAGAACGGAGCCAATCTACATGCCGTTCCGCAACGGCATCCTTCACGGTATGGATTTGGGATATGACAACCAGATCGTCGCGGCAAAGTGCTGGAGCTTCCTTTTTGTCGTAAAGGATTGGATACGGGCCAAACAGACCGAATCCGAACGGCAGAGGAAGCTTGAGGATGAAAGACGAGTCCCTTCGCTCAAGGAGCTTGGGGCTCAGCTCAGGAAGAATGCATCTTTGAAGCAGAGCACAGCAGACTGGAGGCCACGCGAGATTGCTCCAGCCTTCATCCTAGGCCTGAATAGTGGGAGTGTGCCAGACCCCGCCTCTCCTGAATGCGTGGCGATGGCCGTACTCAGCCTGTGGGCCAAGAAGAATTATGGGCACATGGCGAATCACTTTTGGAGGCTGAAGGATTATGGTGGAAACCCAGCCCAGCAGGTAAGAGAGCAATATGGCTGGAGAGATGTCTCCCGTTTCACAGTTCTGTCCATCACTGATGTGGCACCTGCCGCTGCGGAGATGGTGGTTTCCCTGCATAATTCCAAAGACGGTGGCAAGCCTTTCAAGGTGAGGCTGATTCGGGAAGACGAGGATGGCTCCCCCGTCCCCGCAGGAACACCTGGAGGCACCTGGCTTTTGGTACACATTCTTCCTGTTGAAGATGCCACGCCATGTGACGAAGGCGGTAGGAAGGGGTAAGGCTGTGACTGGGATCTGTGCCCTCTGCCATCACGAAGCCCCCCTGCGACACTCCCACATCATCCCTGAACTGATCTACAAGCCGATGTACGACGACAAGCACCGTTTCATGCAGATGGGCTCCATCAAGCCTGGGATCAAGTACCACCAGAAGGGGCTTCGCGAGCACCTCCTCTGCCAGCCATGCGAGACCCACCTCAGTATAAGCGAAAACTACGTGTCTGAATTCCTGGGTTCAATGGGTGGTTACGAAGTGGAGCGAAAAGAACAGCTGAGCCTGCTGGCTGGTCTGGACTACAAGCACATCCGCATCTTCTTCCTGTCCGTCCTCTGGAGAATGAGCGTGTCCAGCCTTCCCATGTTCAAGAACGTTTCGCTGGGTGTTCATGAGGAAGTCATGCGCCAGATGCTCGCGGCCGATGACCCTGGGTTGCCGCAGGACTACGGGTTTCTGGCTGTTATCCCCTACATTGACGGCGAGTTCTGCAAGGACTGGCTACTTCAGCCTGACTGGATTCGCTTCCAGAACAGACGACTCTACAGGGCGGTGATTGGCGGCATTCTTTACCTGTTTGTAGCCTCTCGTCGCCCTCCCGTTATGCCCCATCCCTCTGTATTCATTCAGAGGAGTGGCGAGTGGATCATTCAGCATCAGGATGTGAGACAGATCCCACATCTGAAGCAGTGGCTCGATGAAGCATCACTACTGAACCGATAGACTGGTGGAGGAGAATGCCAAATGAAACCCAGGACGTTGAGCGTAGCTCTGTGTGGGCCGTCTGATGTTGCCAAGGAAATGGCCATCGCCGCTGAGGTGCTCGATGCATGGAACCAGCAGAACTGGGAGAGCCGTGGTGTGGAGCTGAAGCACAAGCACTGGAGCACAGATGCTGCCCCAGACGCTGCCCTGAGGCCACAGGAGGCTATTAACAGACAGTTCCTGGACGACTCCACCATTCTGGTGGCCATATTCTGGTCACGGTTCGGCAGTCCAACGGGTTTGGCCGACTCAGGCACGCAGGAGGAAATCATCAGAGCCGTTGGCCTGAAGAAGCGTGTTCTTGTGTATTTCTCTGACCTCCAGCCAACGCCTCCAGACACAGAGACGTACCAGCTTCGCAAGCTCGAAGCTTTTCGTGACCAAATCAGGCCACTGGCATACTGCAAGACATTCTCCTCACGAGCCCAGTTCAGGAGCATGCTTCAGCAGGACATTACGCTAGCCGTAGACCAAGCTATGGCGATCCCAAAGAAGGACGGCAAGAGGAGAACGACCAGGAAGCCCAAGCCCCAGCAGACTATAACGGGGAACAACAACATCCAGGCTGGTAGAGATGTAGTGTTCAATCGCCCTCCCACCATCAAACCTGTGCTTGAAAGGAGGCCAGGCAGCGTAACTCCTGAGGAGGTAGCCCAGATCAAGGCGTGGATTGAGACCCTTGCTGAAGGCGAGGTGGGAATGTCCAGACAAGACGCCTATAGCAAATGGGGCGGCATCCTTCTGAGCACCTTCAAGGCGGACAAGCGGGAATCCCTGCTCTCGTCCGACATGAATCGCATTCATTCGTGGTTCAAGACTCAGCGGATATTTCAGGCGAATGGGCTCAAGACAGCGGCACCAGAGCAATGGAGGAACATAAAATACGGTGCCATCAAAGCGGCGATGAAAAGCATGGGCCGAACAAATGAGGAATACTACCCAGTGATCGCCGAACGACTTGGCATGAAGAAGCCCTTTGGTTCCCTCAAGGAGCTAACCAAAAGGGATCTTGGGCGGGTGTACAACATGGTGTTGGGCGACAGTCGCAAAGGATAGGTGCTGATTCTACAGGGGCATCCTGTTCAGCTTGTACTCGTAGGTCACAATTTCTTTGAGGGTTCCCTGGGCCATGATCCGCCAAGGGCTGAGCACATGGGGACTTCCTCCTGACAAAAGGTATTGCTCAGGCTTCGGCTCCTCCACACGGATCGAATGCAGGATGAACAGGGCAACGTTGTTCTGCTTGGCATGCTCAACTTCATTCGGCGTGAGGAATACTTTACCTCCGTCTGACTGAGTGGCTTTCACCTCCACCCTCAGTTCACGACCTGGCGACTTGCAGAGAAGATCGAATGACTCCGTAGCTCCCACATCTTTGACTGAAGACCATGATTGTCGAAAGTGTACCATGGCAGTCTTCACACCATAATCCTCAAGGGCTTCTCGCAGTGCAGGCGTGACCAGGAATCCTTGCCCAGTCCTTCTCAGCCTCTGGCCATCCACCAGTGCCGCTAATTCCTGTTGCTCATCCTCATCGGGCTCAATCAGAAGGTTGCCCCCTGTGTACCCACCGATGAACTCAAGGGCTGCACGAATCCAAGGAAACTGCCGTCTACGACCGCGATCGTACAGATAGCACACATGAGCACGACCAAGTCCATCTTTCCTGGGAACGCGGATACTCTGCCGCAGCGACATGGGTAGCAACACTGCATCTGCGGTGCTGCATTTGAGATTGTAGGAGTAGTCCTCCCTCGACATGGATTGCGTAGCAGGCTGGAAATGACGAAATACGGTTGCCTTGTCGTACCATCCAATGACGAATTGCCCGCCTCGGGGATGGCGAGCTACGAACACTACTAACACGTTATCCAGTGAATTCCCTTGCTCAAGCTCGGGGTCAATTCGCTCCAGGTTGATGGTGATTTCTTCCTGTGGAATGGTGTCGCTCTTCCACGGCTGAAAATATCCGTAGAGAATGCCCCCTACGTCCCTGAAGTTGTAGAGTTCGTGTCCAATGTTGTCTTCATTGTGCTTCCCTCCGCCAATGGGCTTTTCATCGCCCTTTTGGATGCCGCAATAGAACTTCATTCGCCCAACTCTGGCGAACAGGACTCGCGTGGGGTGCTTGCTCATTTGTGGCCTCCTGTTCCGTAATACACATTGATGCCCATGGGCACAAAAGCATCCCTAAAATCAACATGCACGTCCACCACCTCATCCCCAGCCAGCACATCCCCCTCGTCGGCATCCATGACGGCCTGAGCCAGTTTCATCTGGGCATTTTCCTCGCGAAGGAACACATAGACACCAGCCTGAGTATCCCCAACGGGCACATTGAGTCTGAGCACTGATCCAGGCTCGATGTCCACATGCCACTCCCGCCCCTTCATGTGGGCAATCACTGGCGAGCACCCAATCTTTTCAGCGGTCAAGGTGAGGCAGGTTGCAGAATGGTTTTCACTGACAATGCACAGCACCACTGATGACTCTGGCTCGTAGGCATTGATCATCTCAGCAGCCTCAGCAGGAATCAGTGGATTACCAGCCTCCCAAGGCACATACAGAACGACTGCCTCCACCTTGCCGTCTTGGTGCTTGGCGAAATTCCCCTCCTGAATGACCACACACCCAACGCCCTGCTGGATGAACCCCTCAAAGGAGAACGATGCGATTGCTTTGTAGAAATCAGTGCCATCCTTGGCCGTGATTGCTTGCTGTAGGGGTGTGTTCATGGTGCTCTCTTCGCCATCATCCAGAATCCCCGTCGCTGCTTTTGTGCCTGCTCCAGTATGGCCTTGTATTCATCCTGCCTTGGATGGGCAGCAGGGTACTCCACTGCAAGGCCACTCTCCAGCAGGCTCTTGCCCATGTCTCTGCCATCAGCCTCAACGTAACCCAACAGGCGACCAAAAGAATCTCTGTGCTCTGGGGATCCAGGAAAAACCAGCCTCACCGTGTTGCCCTTGGTGACGGCCACCGTCCTGTTCTTGGCCTGCTTGCCGTAGCTCAGTACCTCGTCCTCCTTGAGGCCGAACTCCTTGGCCTGCTGCTGGAGCTTTTTGCCCTCGTGGGTCTCCATGCAGTCAATACCCAGCATGCGGACAGTGATTGGGCCACCCTCCCAATCCACCTTGATCGTGTCCCCATCCAGCACATCCAGACAGGCCACGTCGCGGGTGTTCAGGGGTACAACAGGAGCAGCTGGTGGCTTGCCGACGAGGTAGCCAATCCCGCCGCCCAGCAGGAGCGTGCCCATGAGCAGCAGGATCAGGAGCCAAGGAGCGATTGCCCATTTGAGTTTGCTTGTCATGATTGACGGTAAGGCATTGAGGCGTAGGATACCAAGGTGCGTGTGGGCCGCCAATGCAGACCACAACGAAGCAAGCTGGGAGTTATCGTGAAGAGAACATGTGCCTCGCTGTTCGTCCTGCTCATCACCTGTGCTGGAAGTTTCGCTGCGGAACTGACAGCAGAGCCACCTGAGCTGACCCAGGCACGAAGGATGTTTGAGCAGGCATCCAACTCTGCCCTTCTACCCATCCAGAGGAAGTACGCAAGCGACCTGGATGCTCTGCAGAAACGTCTGGCCACCAAGGGCGAACTGGAGGCTGCCCTTGCGGTGAAGGAAGAACGGGAGCGGATCCTTGAGACCATGGAATCCACTTCTGCCCACACCAAGCTATCCACTGGCATGGAGCGACGAGGCCAGCCAATAAGCATAATGGCTACGGCCACATGCCCCAATGGCAAGCAGACGCCTGATGGCTTGGCCTTTCAGGAAGGCTCTCCCTTGATTTCTGCAAAGGATTTCAAACCGCCAGTGAAGATCACCTACCTCGTGAAGACAGACTCCACGAACATTCGTCTGGGGTATGCAGCTCAGGAGATCATCTTCAATTGGGAGCACAAACCAAACGAACTGAGGATTGGTGGTGGGCCAGCAAACGGACAGCACAGGGCTGGCAAAGGGGGCGTACCAGTCAACCAGTTCGTTAGAATTGAGCAGGATGTCCAGCCAGACAAGATGACCATCAGTGTTGATGGGGAGGAACGAGCAACATGGTCTGCCGATTTCTCCAACGTGAAGCAGCCCATCCGTGTCTTCACTGCAAAGAATGCAACCGTAACGGTGAAGGACATCCTGGTTGAGTAACTGGAGGCACTATGAGGATCATTTTCATCGCCCTGCTTGCCTGCTCCACTGCCATTGCCCATGCCGCCACCCTTGAAGGTAAGGTGGTCAAGGTGCTGGATGGTGACACCCTGATCGTTGCTGATGCCACCAATGGTGAGCACGAGGTGAGGCTACAGGGCATTGATGCACCAGAGGACGATGCCCCCTATGCCCAGCAATCCAGGGATGCCCTCACTGGCATGGTCAATGACGAGCCCATCATCCTGAAGTGGGAGAAGACAGACAGGCGAGGGAGGCTTCTGGCTGACCTGCATGTGGGGCCAGTCTGGGTCAACATGGACATGATCACCCAAGGCTGGGCCAAGCATGCCGTGAAGTATTCCAAGGATGTTCAGCTGGCAAACGCTGAACTCTGGGCTCGTCAGCACCAGCTTGGGATTTGGAAGGATGTCCCACCACCAGTGGAGCCGCCTGCTGTGGTCTCTACCAATGTGCCCCTGACCATCTTCACACCAGCGAGGTGAAAGACCCTCACTACTACCGTATCCTGACCCGCATCACCAAAGCGGCAGAGCGTTAATGGGCTGGCCTGCTGAAGTCGTTGCCCAAGGATTTCAGGGAGAGGGTCAAGGGCATCGCCATTCGTTTTGAGGACAAGCCCAGTGCTGCCCTGTTGGATCAAGGGGTGCCCGAAGAAGCCTTCACCACGACCAGCAGGGATGGCAAGGAGATCACTGTCTTCCTCATGAACCTGTTTGAACGCCATGGGAAACGGCCAGGGGAATTCAATGAGGAGTTGAGGAAGGTGATGCTGGCGGCTCTGGGCTGTGGCATTGGTACTGACTTGAGCGTAGATGAATAGGACAGGAGGAGGACTACGCCATGTTTGAGGAAGTGCAAAGGGCTATTGAACGCTTGGGGAAGCAAATGGAAGTGAATATCACACTGCCCTTGGATGACGACGGCTACTTTGACAGGAAGTGTCCCCATGGTCGTTGTGGTGCCACCTTCAAAGTGTTGTTTGAGGACTGGAAGGCCAAAGTGGCCAAACACGCCTACTGCCCTATTTGCCGCCACGACGAGGACGTAGCGAATTGGAACACCGCACAGCAGGAGGAATCCATCAAACGGCAGGGCCTAGCTGCCCTTCAGAAGACCCTAGATAGGGCACTTGGTGAAGCTGTGAGACAGACAAGGCCTGTTGTCTACGGAGGACTTGCACGCATCGCACTTTCCTACAAGCCTGGGGCAACAATAGTGGATATTCCTATCAAGGCGGCTGAAGCCATGCAGTCAAAAGCTACATGCGAAAAGTGTGGCTGCCGATACGGGTCAATTGGCCTGTCCTTCTTCTGTCCCGCCTGTGGAAACGATTCAACGGTGTCCACCAGCGGTCACATGCTCGGGGAGGTTCGCAAGAAGGTTCAGCACCTTCAGGAGATCCGCACCCAGCTGACGGTCACCGTTGGCAAAGACTCTGCGGAAAATCTGGTGAGAGACATCAGGGAAGGATGCTTGAAAGACCTTGTGGGGCTATTTCAGCATTTTTCTGACCTCCTGTTTGCGACGCTCCCCTATGCCTCATCACACAAGCTGAAGAGGAACACCTTTCAACGCTTGGACGAGGCGAGCACACTGTGGGGGCAGGCTACTGGCAAGGATTTCGACTCCATCATTTCAGCACCTGATTTCCAGCGTCTTAAATTCTTCTTCCAGAGGCGTCACCTTCTCGAACACAGAAACGGAGTGGTGGATCAGGAGTACCTAGACAAGTCAGGTGATCGGTCGTTTTCTGTGGGACAGCGGCTTGTCATTTCTGATGGAGATGTGGCGGGAATGTGCGATCTCGTCACCCGTTTGTGCTCTGGCATGCAGGCCTCTGTAAAGGGCTCAGCAGTCACCCCATGAGCTGAAAGGTTCGATTCACCGCAGAGACTACTTCAACGTGTCCAGAAACTTCCCCACGAAATTGCCTTCCTCACTTCCATCCTGAGATGAAATCAACCAGTCAATGATCGTGTGCTCCTCCACCATCATCCTCTGGCCATAGGGGTAACCAGTGACCACCTGCAGGTGGGTGGCCATGAGCCCAATGATCGTGGTGCCCTCAATGCCCAGCACCTTGATGAATGCATGTTCCCAATGGCCAGAGGTTGCCCTCAGCCTGATGGTCACGAAGAAGCTGGAGCCTGCTGGCAAGCCCTTGAGGAACCGTTCCTTGACCGCGGCGTAGGTTGCCTTGGCTTTCTGGATGTGGGGAGCAATGGCCTCTTCGCAGGCATCAGCGTTGATGGCCTGCGGGGTGTCTGCTGGGCCTGAGTATTTGTCGTTCGTGTCCACCACAGATCATCCACCCATCTTCAACTGACTAATTGCGGCCGAAGTTGCATTGAACATGGCCTGAAAATCATCCACCACAGGTGGCAGCGTATACGGCTTCTCGTAGTGAATCGACCAGAGACGGTACATGAAGCTCGCAATCCCCCAGTAACTGTCGGTTGAATCAAGGCAGAGCCACCCCAACACATTGCTCAGCCTTTCATCGGGATCGGGATGCTCTTGTCCACCACTGAGCGAATCATCAAGCAGCACGATTGAGGCGGAGCCGCAAATGGCACCAAGCTTCAGAGTGCGTCCCTTATGTGAGCCGAACTGAGCCTGCAATTTCTCACAAGCAAATTCATCGCAGTCGTGCTCCCTACGCTTGGATTCGGCGGGTGATGACGGCCTCGCATCGAGGTGTCCATAGTACTGATGCCCAAACTCGTGGAGTAGGATGAAATTCAAGGCAGCGACACACACACCATTTGCGTTTTCGATGCGGGGCCGCAGGTCGTCATGGTACTGTTCGGGATTGGGCAAAGAGAGGCTCATTGGTTGGTATCGTTTGGTCAGTGAAAGGCCATACCTAAAAACCTGAAGAGCCCCTTTCACTTCATCAGTGAAAGCCATGACGCCTTTGTAGGTGCCATTGTTCATTGGCGTCAGGATGCCTTCCTCAAATCCAACCACCATGGCGTAACAGTTACACCACACGAATTGAATGAACGGTTCGTACAGATGAATGGCTTTGCTGGGGTCGATCCCTGCGGTATGCACAATGGGGGCCTGCTCCTCATGATATTGGATTCCCTGCTTCAGCCCACCGCTCTGTATTTCGTGTTTGGCGTCGGCCAGAAAGTCAGGATACGACTGCTCAAACCAGTCAATGATGTTGTGCTGAAGAACCCGAACAGGAAGAACGCCTTTGTGTTTCCCAGGCTTGAAGTGGTTATGAGTCTTGATGTCGCTCATGCTCGCAGATGCCCTTCATTTGACTATTCCACTGCGTGCGATCCTACCTGAGTCCACTGAGCACCTCAATCACCTTGGAAGGTGGTGCCGTCTCCACCTGAAACAACTGCCCAAGGAACGAATCCAGTTTCCCCCCAGCCAGTGCAGAATTCAGTTTGCTCCAGAAGCCTTCACTGGGGGTGATCGTCCCCTTCAGGCACTTCGACAGGTACGCCCTTGAGTAGCCTGTGATAGAGCAGAGGTCATGGGCAGCCAAGCCCGTCCTCATCATGAGCACCGTGAGCAGCTTAAGGTTCATTGCTTGGGCTTCCATGGCAGACACCCCCATTCAACAGAATTCAACAGGCTCAGAGCCCTACAATGGCATTTCGTGAGCCATGATCTGGTGCGTTTCTATCGCCGCAAGGGGGCACCTGCGAAGATGATTCGGTGGAAAAGGACGAGTGGAACGGAATGAGATCAGGTGTTGTGAGCTGGGCAGATCCCTGGCTGCTTCCCTGTCATCTCTGAGGCCAGCCAGAGGAGGGTGTCCTCGTCAATCTCTGCAGGCAGGAACCCAGCCACATTTACCAGCCAGCACCATGCCTTGCTGCATTGATCCAGCACCCTATGGCTGCCCTGCATTGAGATGCACACCTCCCATAGGTGTTCCTTGCCCTCATTGCCATGGGAGCCCCACAGCATGCAGCCACAGGAGGCAGCCTCAATGGCTGTCTTGTGCCCGTGGCCGCATGTGCGGGTTCCGCTCAAGGCAAGGTAGTCAGGCTGGCTGCTCACCTTGGCTGCCCTCATCAAGCATGTGATCCACGATGCCCTTCAGGTCGGCACCTTGATTAGCCTCTGCTACAACTGCGGGATGACCCATTGGTTTTGAGTCTGTTGTTGTGTGTGCCAAGCACTCGTTGTGCCTCAGCCGCTCCACGGTCACCCAATTCTGGCCACGCACAAGTTCGGCGGCATACCAGAGGAGGTCATACTTGCTGCCAGTTCCATGGTAGCACCGAACTTTCCTCAGCCAGCAAAACGCTTCGCTGTAGTCCTTGAGCAGTCCATGGCGGCCAGCGTCACAGCCCTCTGATGTGTACAGGTTCCAGCCTGGCGATGCGTGCAGGTTCCAGCGTGGTGTCTTGTATCCATCCCCGCAAAATCCCCACTTCGTCCAACCGCAAACTGCGGCCGACACATCCGTGGGGTGCTTATGCCCACACTTCTCTGAACCCTTCTTCGCAAAGTAGTAGGCAGGATCACTCATGGTTGCCTCCCATGAGGTCAGCCAGCCGCTCCCTGATGATCTCACTCAACGGCCTGTGCTTACGAATGGATTGAATCCGCAGTGCCTCATGCTGCTCTGGTGTGAGCCGCAACGGATATGTCCGATCTCTTCCATCTGGGCTGCCAGTTACCACCTCACTGGTGATGGTGTTCCTTGCCTTCCTTCTCTTCTTCTCTTTCATGATGTCCTCCTTGTGCAGATGCATATCTGCATGGATGTGCATTCTCAGGAGGACGGATGAATTCCTCTGTGGTGGACGAAAATTGTTTCAGAACGCTGCGGCAGGGCAGGAGAAGAATGATCAGCCAGCCAGTGTGGCCATGTAGAGAGGACGGTAAGGCACGATTCTGGAACCGATTCCAATTCCTAGGGAAGCATCACCAGCCTGGATCAGCCCGCCTGTGGTGGCCACGGAGGGGGTGGGGGTAAGGAACGGAAAAGGGGTTCCCTGGTTCAGGGGGAGCCCTGGGGCTACGCCTGGGTGGTGAGGGCTTGCCAGCCTGGGTTCAGTGGATTCCTGAGGATGGCCATGGAGATCAGATCGTCACGACCAATCTCCGTTTCCAAAGGCCAATGATGGGGTGGCATCTTGGGGATACCTGACTTGGGAACTGTCCGCCGACCTCTGGAGAAATGCTTCTTGGACTGCTCGTTTTGTACCAGCCGATACAGCATGCCTTCATGGATAACGAGTGCGTTATAGGCAAGGTGCCACGAATTGGCCACATGCGTACGAGTGCGGCAGTGGTTCTTCAGGCTGTGGCGATTCCTAGAGGTTGGCCGTGCGACTTTCTTGCAGCAGGAATACTGACGAGGGGGGAAGAACCGTCCCTTGCTGTCCACGGTTCCATCAGGATCGTCGAGACCGTACTTGAGCATAAGGTAGTCCAGTGTGGCCGCTGCCAGCTTCTTGCGGTATGCCAGTACGATCTTGGTGGTCATGGGGTGCCTTTGCTGCCGCTGTTCACAGGAGCTTTGACTCTGATTCAATCACTATTATCAGGCTATTATCCGTGAAGTTCGGGCCGCTGCTGGCAACGCCAGTGGTGTCCCCATTAAGGAACTGCACAGGACGGTTATGCAGGGAGCCGATGCCTGGAAAATGAATGCCGTTAATTATGGGGCCATACACAGTATGGAACGCATTAATGTAACAATTGAGTTCACGCTGGTTTGGCGTCGTAAACTTGGAGTGCCTCCGCCAAACCCACCTGCCCTTCTTGGTTCTGTGGGGTACATAGCGGTGAATCTCGTAACCTTTCACAGTTGATGGGAATGTGTAGGCCGCAAAGGTGGGCTCCGCCATAGCTGGCCACACCCCAATTTCGCTTTTCATGCTGGGCTTCATGCTTTTCTCCGATCCCTCAGGCCGCCAGCCGACCTTCCCGAATCTTCTTTTCGATCACCTCAATGCCAGCATCACGAAGCATGGCCTCCAGAGCCCTGACCTTCTTCAGTGGTGGCTCCACAAGACCATTCTTCCTTGAGTCATAGCCGACCCAGACCATCACGGGCTTGAGTTGGAGTATCCAGCCCCCAAGCACATCCAGATCAAAATCCATGATGGGTTCGCAGGTGACCATCTTGGTGGGATGGCTGATGGCCATGAAATCGTGGAACCTCTTGGATGGTGCTGGTGCCTTGCCGATGGCCTGAGCCAAGGCATCACGATTGGTTTCCAAGGTGGTGCCCAGAATCACATTAGAAGGAATGGCAGCCCTGCCAAAAGTCTTGGGGTTCTTGGACTGAAGCAAGAAAGTCTTGCTGGGCTCGCTGGTGATCCTCTCCAGAATCCGCTTCAGGAAGGCCGTTGGGCAGAAGGCCACATCACCACTTGAAATGGTGAAGATAAATTCGCCAGCTTCAGTCCTTGGAAGGGAAGCACCCAGACGGCTGGGATGCTCATGGGGTTCGTAGTTGTAGCAGCGGATGCAGTTGTGCTTCTGCCGCTTGGCTTGTGCCTGGAATGAGGTCTTGCAGTAGCTGCAGTCAAATCTACACCCTACAAAGGGGTTCCACTGCTTCACCGAGCGTCTGTACATGTTGCTGGACTTCTTGCTCATGGTCGCTTCTCCTATATATGCCTCCTTGGGCATTGGTTTGTTCATCGAAGCCCCTTCTTGGGCCGCGATTGTGTTTTCACTCCACTACTGTCTCGCCGACATCCACTCTCCGCGAAGCGTTTTCTTCAACTTTCTTTAACGATTCGTGGGGGCCATTGGCTGGGTTGGCTAACGAAGGAAAGTGGCCGACCAACGGAGAGGAATTCCGTGGTGGCAGGCGTGATGGCGGCAGGGTGCTGGTGATCAGGCAACGACAACTACGGCGTCACTCAAGCCATGCTGGGCTGGGATGCACCAGTGGATTCGTCAGGAGGGTTGGCCATGGCCTTCTCCTTTTCGGCCAGCCGTTCCATGAGCACTTCAGAAAGCCTGCGGCCTTCCCGCCAGGACTGCATGGCCATTTCCTCGTGCTCTTGTGGGGTGAATTCAACTTCCTCTGATGCTGTGCTCATGGTGTCCTCCTTGGAAATCGTTCTGGCTGATGGGTGAGGATTCCTGTGGGCGACTGTCACCATGGCCAATTTCGGAATCTTTCCGAAATTCGACAGCACCAGCCCGCCCCTGTTTGGAGAGCATGACCTTCCATCGTACGCCGTTAACCAAGCCATCAAGAAAGGTAGTCTTTCGAGAGCGAGGGGGAATGAGAACCATGAACTCTGGAAGGTGTTGATTGAGCCACTGGGTGATCCTCGCTTTGTCCGAACAGCCAGCCGCCATTTCACAGACATCGCTCCAGTCACAAGGGGCTACAAGGTCGGCCGCAGCCTCCCCCAGTGTTTCTCCCACATCAACATAGCTATAGTGGTCACCCCGTCTTGCCAAGCTGATAGCTTTCACGAATACAGTGATGAACTGTTCCCTCCTTGAGCGTAGTCCTATACTGTCTATCTGCGTGTCCTCTGCCACCATGCTGGTGGTTTTCTCGTCGGTACTCATTCTGTTTTTCCTTTCTGCCCCGCTTGTTGTTACACGGCCGCCACGGGGACTTCTGTTTGTGGCCGCAAATTATCTTGGTGACCTACTCCCTGTTCACCATTTCCCTCATGGCTGCATCCGTGATCCTGTCCATGATTGCGGGGGACATCTTCAGCGGCCACAGCAACTGCAAATCCTCACCCAACGTCCAGATCAACGGCTTCCTCAACCGCACTGGCTCAACCTCACCACCCAGGGGGGCGAGCCCCATGATTCTGTTTCTGCCATGTGGATTCATGGCCAACGTGATAAGGCAGGATTTTCCAACCAAGCCCCTGGTATCCATGTCTTGGGACACGGGCTTGCTCGTTAGGGCGATGTTCACCTCAGCCCATGTCGGCCTGATGGTGTCATGGGGAACGTATGTGTACGTCTGGGAGATGCTGCTCAAGCTGGATTGGTCTGGCACCCGTACAGCCCATTGGATGACCACCCTTGGCCTCAAGTCCCGCCACAATGGTGATGAGCCACTGCAGATGATGGCTCTTGGTGTGGCGGCGTAGGTGCCTGGCGGAATTCTGGTCTGGGTGTCGATCTCGTCCACCACTTCAGGTGCTGTTGTGATCATTTCTGCCTTCTCTTGCTGTGTGTGGCCATCATGGATTGGTTGGTCATGGGAAAGTGGTGGCCGCACATCTGGAATCCCTGGCTTGCGATCCTTGTAGCCCAGAAATTCAGGATAGGGCTCTGGTGGCACTGGTAGCCCATGCTTGTCCTTAATTGGGCTCAAATCTCGTTGCAGTGTCCAGAGCCGCACCTTCAGGATGTACAAGTCAGGATCCAGCAGGCTCAGGTCAACTCTCTGACCTGGAGTCTTGGCTGCCAATTTCGTGACCTGCTCAAAGTGCCATGGGTGGCAGAGCGTGTAGTTGTGACCATGGATATTCCAATTGGATGCTGGCAGGCGACAGATTTGGCAGGGCTTCATGCCTGTTGGAAGGGGATAGGATCGCCTGCTCATGGGCTGTCTCCAAAAAGGTACAACGCCTCTCTTTCCTGTGCTGGGGGCGGTGCTGCTTGAGGTGGTGGGGGCGGTGGTTTCGGTCTGCCCCTTCCAGCCGCAGCAAGTTGTTCCTCGAATTCGCTGAAGAAGAAGGAATCATCCTCTTCGAGGTAGTCGGAGTCCTGGAGCAGCCAAGTGGCCGCATACTTCCTTTCAATCTGCTGGAGCTTCTTGTCGTCTACTGAGGACTGGAGCAGGTCACGCACTTCATTCAGAACTTGCCCCAAGGGCGTGATCTGAGCCAGGTACTTGATGGTGATGGCGAAGCCATACGAGTCCAACGCACAGGCAAGCTGTTGGCTGCGAGTAATAGTCATATCACTGAAGAAGCTGCCAAGGTTGCGGCAGATCACCCATGAGGGGTCTTTCGCTGGCGAGTCTTCGATGGGGGGCTCAGAGTTCAGGTAGAACTGTTTGAAATCCCGTACCCGAAGGGTGTCCATTCTTGGCTTAGTCACGGAGTTGAGCCAGTCCCGCAAAACCGTCAGGATAATTGCATCAATGTCCTGACCGTCCTTGGTCATGAGATCAAGGATTTCACCAGCAACAACAAGATCCTCGGGACGGGGTTTGTACAACTGCTGGCGGGGGAATGCTTTCTTGGCAGCCCACAGGAGGAGGCTGACCAGCCTCTGCTCCTGCTGGGCTCTGGGATAAGCGGCTCCGTCAGGAGCATGAACAATATGGTGATCCTCAGTGGAGGTTAATGGGTCAATCCAGTTACCAGCATTCCTGACAGCAGGCTGGGTTTTGCCATTCCCACCACCGTCATGACGATCATCACCTTCAGCATGACCATCACCAGTATCAGTCCAATCCCCTGATCGGTTGTTCGTGTTTGAGGTTGGGTTGGAAACGGTGACGGTGGCGGTGCTACAGCACTCTCCACCTTCACCTTCACCTCTTGCATTCCCCTCTGTATTCTTTCCACCACTCTTATCGGTGCTACTAATTGAGGCGGTGATCACTGCCGCTTTTTGCGGCGGTGAAGGCTCGTGATCACCGCCACTAATTGCGGCGGTGATTGGTCTGTCACTGCCACTATTTGAGGCGGCAGGGCTGAAATGCTCGTTGTCGGCCACCTCGCCGCCAGAATCGCCAGTGTTTGCAGGGGTGTCGTTGTTTTGGAAATGCTCGTTGGGCCTCTTTGGGGCTGAGGGATTGGCAACCTTCTCCTCAAGGGTGATCGCAGGAGTAACCCATTCCCGATACTTGCTGCCCTGCACTCCAGCACGCTCAAGGAGCTGATACCTCCTGACGGCCTCCCTGACGGCGGACACAGTGATGCCGTACTTCGTGGCGAACTTCTGGTAGGAGAACTGGAATGGCAGCTTCTTGGATCGTGACCACCTCAAGGCACTGATGACATGAAGCAGCACAGCCTTGCTGGGGCTGATCAGGTCAGCCTTCACAAGGTCTGCTATGGTGTCGGTGTGAACGAAGGTTTTGCCTGTGAGGAGCCGCTTTACGGCTGCCTCCTTTTCTGTCAGCTGCTTCTCCTGCTGTTTCTCTTCCTGCTCCTGTGATCCCATTGTGCACCTACCTAAATCTGTCCTTCCCTGGCTTTGCCACGGTCTTGGACTTTGTTTTCTGATGGGGAGGTGCTGGCCAGAAGTTCTCTGTATAATGACCTGCACCTACCGCCCCTGTTCCCATGCCCATGGGACGGGGGCAAATTTCGTTTACTTCCCCATCATTGCCTTTGCCCCTTTGCTGGTGATCGCAGACAGGGCAGCTGGTGACGCCAGAACTTCCCCAACGCAGGCCACCACCAAATCGTTGAGTGTCCAGGCCACTGTGGCTGCCGTGATCTTCAAATTCCTGTGCTGCTCCACGGGCATGTTGATGTGAATCTGCTTGGTCACCCCTTGCTCTATTTCCATGGCTTTCATGTTGTCTCCTCCAGAAATTCCAATTCACCTTTCTGGACTATGTATACTCCGCTGCTCACCCCGATCCCTCTTTTCGGATGAAGATTATTGAGACTATTTTGCAGACCAGAAATCAGGCCTGATTCAGTGGATTAGGCGTGAAGATTTCTTTGGGCAAGGCGAGTTCCACCGAAGAACTGGTGGCCACCACCTCGGGTGCCAAAGGCGAGTTGGATCACCTGAGGAAACAGAGCCAGCAGGATCGCACCCAAGAAATGGGTGGTGGATGGTCAAAACAGGGTTGTTCGTGTGGGAAATCCAAGGATTTGTGGCAAAACCCACCCCCGAACCCACAAAAACATCCCTTTGCTTAGCATTTCAAGGGGTTTTAACGGAACTACGGGCCGCAGAAAGGGGCCGAAAAGGGCCGATCAGCGACTGGGACAGGTCATAGCGACCGCCCGTAAGCGAGGGGCTCCACGGGCCGTATAGAGAGGATTCGGGGGCGGCGGATGATTTTTTGACGCCACAGGAGCGGTCTTCAGTGACGCTAGGCAGTAGCCCTGTCTTGATATCGAGACAAGCCCCACCTCTTGGAAACTCAGCACCCCGCCATCAAGCCTTGGGCACCTTGAACCCCATCGCCCTCGCCCACTTCTTGGCCATCTCCAGATGGTAACCATCAAGCTCGCTGATGATGGTGTTGCGGCCACCACGCCCCTGCTTGTGCAATTGGATGGCACTGTAGGCCACTGTGCCCATGCCCCCAAAAGGATCGAACACCGTGTCTCCCTTGTAACTCCATGTACGAATCAGGTCTTCCACCAATAAGGGCGGGAACGGACACTCATGATGCTTCCCACCCAGTTTCAACGCGTCAGGCAGGCGGATGTTTGAATAGCGTTCATCAAACCAGAGGCCTTGGAGCAGCTTCCTGCGATCATCTGTGTTCAGCTTGTTCAGGCGCTCTTCACGCGGGCTTCGTGGCGGCCTGAGCGATTTGCCCTTCCTGAACACCCACAAGTACTCCCAGTTTCCAATGACACGATACGACGCATGACTTCCAGCTGCATTTCGCATGGCCGATCTTCGCCTTGCAAGACTTGGGCTTGTGTGCCAGATGATACGAGCATGCAGATGCATGCCCTGCTCCCTCATGTAGGAGAACACGGGAACCATGGTCATGTATTCCTCAATCGCCGTGTTCTTCTTGCCGTCCACAATTGCATTCCGATAATCCGCATCAGCCAGATTTATCACGGCCATGGCTCCGTCCTTCAGGACACGAATACAGGTGCCAAGAACTGGCCTGATGATGTTCCACCATTCGTCGATATTGGTGGCCATTTCGTAGCCCATGCCCCGCAGCAGGTATGGTGGACTGGTGAGCACAAGATCCACAGAAGCATCAGGAATGACGCTGGAGTCGATTCTGGAGGAGTCTGCCTTCAGAAATCTGTGTGTGAACCCCCCATCGTCTTTGAAGGTGAAGCCCTTTGTGTCAACAACCTCACGCCCTTCGGTATACGCCTGCTTCTTTGCGTCACGCCGCTGCTCTTCCTTGATGTCACCTAGCTGAAGATCCAGCTTCGAGACAGGCCAATGGTCGGAGATGATGTTGCCAGCAAATTCCATGGCCTTCTTTTCACCTGCTGCAGCGTTGACCTTTCGCAGCATCGGCCAATACGAGTGGGTAATGTCAACCCATCGGTACTGAAGCTTGTCGTTCCGTCCCTTGCCTTTGCCTGCGATGAATTTCTGCAAAGAATCTGGAAGGGCGAACCAAGCCAGATAGTTGGAAATCTGGCTCCTACTGACGTTGCCTAGTCTCTTTTCCAACTCTCTGGTCGTCATGCCCGCTGATTCATTCAAGTATCTGTAGAGGCATGCGAGCTGGATTGGGTTTACCTCTTTTGCCTGGTGAATGTGCAAGGCATAGGCCATGACACCTTCATTCGGCGTGAGCCCCGCATCCACCATTATGATGGCCGCACCCTTGGTCTTGGGCACGGAAACCACGCTCTGGAAGCAACCTGATTCTACAACATCCCTGGCAACTTCAGGACTGAGGTAGGCCATCAAATTGGCGTCAGTCAAGGGGACGCTCAGCTGACCTTGTTCCTTCTGATGCTGCCCAACTGCATGCCCTTTGTCCGTCTCAGTGGACTTGCTCAGAATCTCCTCAATCGGTGCCGCCACCTTCAGATTCTTGGTGCTGTGCCCCTTTATGCCGCTGGACACGGCATAGGGCAGCGGAAGCCTCAAGGATGGATTGCCCTGGATGAATGCTGCGTATTCTCTTTCAGCATCCCCACCAAGACGTATCCGCTTGCACTCAAGGTAATGCTTCTGTGCGTCTGCCTCCCGATTCTGCTGCAAGAGAATCTTCATGAGAAGCAGGTGGCACTCGTAGTTGTCAGGGTCACAGCTGACACCCTGGCCAAGCAACCTCTCAGCCTCCCCATAGACACGGAATCGCAGGTAGGGACTGCAAAGCATGAGACAGGCAGCAGCCCTGTGCTTCGCAGGAGCCGAATCGTTCTCCACCACCTTAAGCAGCAGCGTGTACCCCCTGTTCCACTGCCGCTCAAGTAACGCACAGGTGGCGGCTGTCAGGATTGCCTCTGGGGATTCTGATTCAAGCAGCAACTCAAGGGCGTCACCATACGCTCCATTGAAATAGGCTTTCATCCCTCCAAGGAATGGTGTCTTGCCTGAGCCAGAGAGCTGATCCAGATGCTGCTTCACCAATGGCATGTCGTTGTCACAGAGGGCAGCAAGCACCGCCTGAGCAGTCGCCTTATCAGAAATCTTGTTGGGAGCCCTCTCTGGCGAGGTCTCTCCCACGAGATACCCGCCCTCCAGCGATGCTGCTGGGAGGGTTACGGGTATGTACTGTCTCAAGCCATCAGGATGTGTGCAGATGCTTGCCACTTCATTGAGCACTGCAACTTCCTGGTCGGGTCGGCCATTGAGAAGATGTTCCACAGCCTGGTTCAGGAGCTTTTGAACCACAGGGCTGGCAGGTGACTCAGAGCAAGCCGTTGCCTTCTTGGACTGACCAGACTGCTTGTTGTTCATGACGACACCGTACAACTCTGAAGTGGAACTGTCGAGACGGTCAGTGGGCTTCTGGCTGGCACAACAAATGTCGGAAATCGTCATGCTCATCAGTTCGACATCCCCTCAAATCCAACGAATCGTTAAAGAAATGTGCATTTCTCGCTTGTGGATTGTGCTCGCCACGCGGTATGTTACTTCCACAATCGGCACGGGAATGCGGTTGATGAGTTCGTTGTTTCTGGCTGTGCAGATTGGGACAAGAGTGCCCTGACGCTCTTATCGCCCAGGCATCCAAGCAGAGCATGGGGATTCTCCTGTGACTCTTTTGAGCCTGGGCGATTTGGTGTCGGAGCGGCAGATCAACATGTTGACCTGTGGAAACAGATTCGTGGAAGGGCTGGTTGCTGGAGCATGGTTGCCAAGCCACAACTATTGGAGCCGATATCGCTGGACAGAAAAGGTGCCCAGCGTTCTCCTTCCACGCCAGAGATCAGCAGTCAGGACGCCACCTTGGCGGCGAAGATTTCTGAAATGCTCTCGTCACTGGTGGCTGAACGCAATGGTGGCAACGAAGAAGACAAGGCCGTGCTCGAAGTCATTAGAGATGCCCTTGATGATTATCAGTCCCAAAAGCACGCCAATCATGGGCTGGATGACGGGTGGATGACGGTTGAACAGGCAGCAGAGCACATCGGGTTGTCAGAGAAGGCGGTTCGCAGTGGAGCAAGACGGGGCACCTTACCAGGCTGCAAGTACCCTCAAGGATCAATTCGGGGCAGATGGCGGTTCCAGAAACATGAATTGGATTCGTGGATCAAAAGAGGCCGTCCCAAGCCAACGAAGGTACGGAAACAGAGCATATGGTGACGACTGGCAAAAGATTCAGTCACACTTTTCGCCACGGGCATCTACGCCTGCGGAAGTACTGTTCCTCTGGGATCTGGCAAGCCAAGTACCGCCACCCAGTCACCAACCTTTACGTTGAGAGCAGCCTTGGCACCACAGAAAAGAGTGATGCAATCCGTTACGCCGATGACCTGAATCGCCAGATTGTGAACCGCACCCTTGGCGTTGCTGACGGTAAGATCCTGATCAAGGATCTCTTCCGTCGCTTCTTTGCGGCCAAAGATATGCACCTCAAGTTCGAGAGCCAGAAGCGTATTCGCTCTGCTTACCATAATCTGACTCGCTGGCTGGATGCATCTCATCCCCTGGTCGTAGAAGCTCGTCATCTCACAGCTGAAATCATCAGGGAATTTCAATCCCACAGAGTAGAACTGGGACGGAGTCGCAGGACTGTGGACAATGATATTACGAACCTCTTCACCGTTTTTGCTTGGGCAAAACGTGAGGGGATGGTCGGTGAAAACCCTTTCAACTACTCCAGGCATGGCACCATCGACCTGTTCGACGTCAGCGACGGTGACCCTGACACCTACTCGCCTGCTGAATACTCAAAGCTGGTGGCCGAAGCCATGAATACTGGGGACGAACTGACGAGAGACCTGATCGTCGTGCTGGCAGACACGGGCATGAGGTTTGGTGAGCTGACACACCTGACAGCAGAATCACTCTTCTGGGGTGCCCCCATGCCATACATCGACATCAGGGCACGGAATGGCTGGAGCCCGAAGGATCCTCGTGAGGTCAAGCAGGTGCCCATGACTCCAGAGGTTCAGGAGATTCTGAGGCGGAGGCAGCGGAAATTTCCCAAGGGACTGCTTTTTCGGAACAGTGCTGGGAATGAGGTGGCTCAAAACCACTCCAGGGAACGCCTCCAGCGGCTGTTCCCCAAGGTGGGCATTGATGGGGACAAGAGGAGGCTCCATTGGCACTCCTGGAGGAACTACTTCGTGATCAGGTGCCTCGATAGAGGCATCAGGGTTGACATCATCATGCAGTGGACTGGCCATGACACGGCCAGCATGGTGCTGCACTACGCCAGGGCCAAAACGGGCAATAATGTGGCCTTTGAGGAAGCCAAGAAGCTCTTCTAACCGTGGGGTAAATATGGGGGAATCCCAAAAGACCCCTCAAAACCCCAATGTTTACGGGCACCAAATGGTGGAGGCGGGGGGAATCGAACCCCCGTCCGCAATGGAGTCACCACAGCTTCTACGTGCGTGTTCCGCCATTAAATCTCGTCACGGCAACTGCCGACGAACGGGCCATCGCCGCAACCAGCAACCACGCTAGTGTCGCCCCGAAGCGCGGTTACTCCGCCTCGAGACCCGCCTGCTAATATCGCTTCAGCCACCTAGCAGGTGTTGGCAGTGAAGCGTCGCCGCTAATTAAGCCGCGAGAGCCAGATCTTGGTTGGCTTTTTAGGTTTTTCCCGGATGTTTTACGAGGCCAACCGGGGTCCTCGGCACGCCACTGTAGCTTCAACCACCACGTCGAAACCAGTCGCCCCCTTCATCGATCACCGCATGTGCCTGCCACATCCCAGATCAACGAGCCTCTGACAGCCACAGGCGAATGATCGCACATCGCCCCCATATCCGCAAGGAAGTCCGGCGGCTGCCACGTCCAATCCGCACTGTCATCGCCGACGAGCGACCCCCGCCCGCCCGGTCGCCCCCACCTTACCAAAGCTTCACAATGCCACATGCTGTTTGCTTCACGACACTTGCGCGCCCCGCCGGAGCGCAAAGCAAATCCCCACTATGCGATTATTCCTTCGTCGACTATGCTTTGCCGCGAACCACGATTACACGCGAGGGTAACGGCATGTCCCATCCCACCACCTGGCGAACGATCGCCGCCACACTGTTGTGCGCGTCCCTGTCCATCCACGTCGGCGCCTCGACAAACTGGGCCCTGATTGCCTGGAACGATCTCGGCATGCATTGCATGGACGGACGGGATTTCTCCGTGTTCTCCATCCTGCCTCCCTATAATAATGTCCACGCCCAGCTCGTGCATGACGGCAAACGCATGGACGGCGAATCCTACGTATCCATGACCTATGAGGCGATCGCCGACCCCAGCGGCTCCATCAACCGAACGTCCATCGACAAGGTGAATTTCTGGACGTTCGTGCACGATTTCTTCGGCGCGAATCCGCCGCCCGACCAGGGCCTGGCAGGCACGTGGATGCCCGGCGTGTCGAACCTTCCCCAACCCATGGCCTATGACAGCACCCGCCACTGGTACGTGGGCGAGGGAATTCCCATCACCCCCTATGATGACGCCGGGCATAAGAACTACTATCCCATGTTCCGCCTGCGCGCGTTCAGCAACGGCACGGAACTGGCCCACGCCGACGTCGTGCTGCCGGTGTCCGATGAAATGGATTGCCGCGCGTGCCACCAGTCCGGCTCTGACGGCAACGCCATGCCATCAGCGGGCTGGGTCTGGGATGTCAACCCCGACAAGGCCTACAAGCTGAACATCCTGCGGTTGCACGACGAGAACAACACGGGGGATCCAACCTACGATGCCGCCCTCACCAACGCCGGCTACCGCGCCGACGGCCTCTACCTGACCGTGCGCATCGACGGCAAGCCGATCCTGTGCGCGCGCTGTCATGCCTCCAACGCGCTGCCGGGCACCGGGCTGCCCAACATTCCGCCGCTCACAGCAGCTATCCACGATCGCCACGCGAAGGTGCTCGACCCGGAGTCCGGCGTCCCCCTTCAGGATGCCAGCCAGCGCTCGGCCTGCTATCGCTGCCACCCGGGTTCCACCACACGCTGCCTGCGCGGCGCCATGGGCAGCGCCGTGGCGTCTGACGGCTCCATGGCCATGCAATGCCAGGACTGCCACGGCTCCATGAAGGCCGTCGGCGACGCGGCGCGCATGGGCTGGCTGGAGCAGCCCAACTGCCAGGCCTGCCACACAGGATCCGCCACGCACAACAACGGGGCGCTCCGCTACACCTCCGCCTTCGACACCAACGGCCAGCTGCGCCTCCCCGTTGACACGCTCTTCGCCACCACGCCGGACACCCCCATTCCCGGCACGTCGCTCTACCGGTTCTCCACCGGCCACGGCGGGCTGCAGTGCGAAGCCTGCCACGGTTCCACGCACGCGGAGTATCCCTCCTCACATGCCAGCGACAATATCCAGAGCCGCGCGCTGCAGGGCCACGCCGGCACGCTGATCGAGTGCGCGACCTGCCACAGCCCCGTGCCGACCGCCTCCGCCGGCGGGCCACACGGCATGCATCCGCTGGGACGCCCATGGGTCAAAACCACCGGCGGGCCGGATCACCGCAGCGCGGCCGATGCCGATCTCAACGCCTGCCGCCGCTGCCACGGCCAGGACCTGCGCGGCACGGCCCTGTCGCGTGTGCACGGATATCGCACCATCAACACGGGTGACTACGGCACCAAGGCCTGGTGGCCCGGCTACCAAGTCGGCTGCTACACCTGCCATAGCGGCCCCAGCAGCGAAGATTCCCAGGCGGACCATGCCCCCAGTGTCGCCACGCTGTCCGCAACGACGCCGGCCAATACGCCCACCAATCTCTGGCTGATGGCGACAGATGCAGACGCCGACCCGCTCGCGCTGCGCGTCGTCTCGCAGCCCCTGCACGGGACCGTCGCCCTGGTGTCCAACGTGGCCACCTACGTCCCCGACCAGGACTTCATCGGCAGCGACGCCTTCAGCTTTGCCGCCTGGGACGGCACGCTCGACTCCAACCTGGCCTCCGGCCTGGTGACGGTGGTGTCAGGCGCCTGCGAGATCGAGGGGCAGGCATACGCGCCGCCTGCCGGCTTCGTCGATGCCCCCGTGCCCTTCTGGGGCAGCGCCGTCATGCATGCGTGCAATCTGGCGCTGACCTGGAAATGGACGTTCGGAGACGGTTCGCCATTCGACACCAATGCCATCACGTCCCACACCTATGCGGCGCCGGGCACATACGACTGGCAAGTGACGGTGCGCGCCGGGCCGATTGCACGCACCCTGACCGGCCGCGTGGCGATCGACTTCGGAGTCATCGACGAGGATTCCGATACCATCTCCGACCCGTGGGAAGTGGCCTATTTCGGCCGGCTCGGCGTGGTGTCGAATGGCACCGACGTGGATGGCGATCAATTCGTCGACGCCGCCGAGTCCCTGGCGGGAACAGACCCGACCAACGACCAGTCGTACCTCGGCCTCACGTCCGTCACCACCGTCCCCGCGGGGCAGGTGGTGCTCACGTGGAGCAGCGCAACCAATCGCCACTACAGCGTGGTCGCCTCCACCAACCTTCAGTCGATTGCGGAGTTCACCCCGGTCGCGAGCAACCTGCCGGCCACGCCGCCCGTGAACATCGTAACCAACGTGACCATCGGCAACGTGCAGTACTTCCGCATTCGGCTGGAGTAAGCGCTGGCGCGCCCCGGAAGCGGACGTTCCAGCCGTTCCATCTGCGGAAAGGCCATCTGGGACGCCATCCGGCTGAAACCGTCAAGAGGCCTAACGTCACGCATGCCGAGTCCCACTCTCGACGTTTTGACGTCGTGATGCCTGAAGACTGTGTGCAGCGCTCCTACCAATTGCGGGCGGCTTGGGCCTGCGCGGAGGCCGCGTCGGCGTCTGCCTGGCGGCCAGCCCGCGCGAGCTGCGCGGCATAATCGTCCCAGAGATCCGCGCGCAACGGCAGCCCGCGCACGGCGGCCTGCAGATCGTCGCACGCGCCAGCCACGTCGCCTTCCTGCGCCCGGCAGCGGCCCCGCAGCGCCAGGAGCAGGCACTCGTCCGGATAGGCGGCCAGCGCTTGCCGCAACATCTCGTGCGCCTCTTCCGGCGCCGTGTCGTACAGCAGCGACACCATGCTGTGAAGCGCCGAGAAATCCCGCGGCTTCAGGTGCAGGATCTCGCGGTCATACGCCAGCGCCTCGTCTGTACGGCCTGCGCCGCGGGCCTCGTTGGCCAGCATGCTGAGCGTGCGCACCAGTTCCGTCTCCACGATGGGATTCGACGGCGCCTGGTTCGCGGCCTCGCGCAGTTGCGTCAGGCTGCCGCGCAAGTCGCCACGGCTGCGGCGAATGCACCCCAGCAGCAGCGTCCGCATTCCCTCGTGGGCCTGACGGACCGACGCCGCGACGTCCGGCGCCAATCCGGCCAGGTAGACTTCCGGGATCGGCTCGAAATGCGCCAGCAAGACGTTCAAGTTCTGATCGACCCAGTACGTGAGCGTGCTCTTGGGCGCGGAGAATTCGATGATGGGGTGATCATCCGTGTGCAGTTTCCCCCCCCCCATAACCACGTTGGCGCGCGTCAGGTCTGCCACCATCAACTCGAGCATCCGCTCGGGCCGATCGATGCCAATCTCCAGCAGCGAATCGCGCACCTCCGGCAAGGCAAACTTGGCAGCGACCGTTGCGAAATCGAGGTGCGCGTCGTCGTCCAGCCCGATCAGCACGGTCTCCACGCCGGTTAGAAAGATGGCGCTGCGCGGGAACACCTTCAGGAACGAGCGCAGGATCGTCATCACGTCCTCGCTCGACAGCTCGTACAGCGGCAGGAATTGCGCCACGAGCCCGCCCGGCGCAAGGCGCGAACGGGCGAGGCGAAAGTGTTCCACCGTGTAGAGGCTGGCGGCCCCGGCCATCACCGGTTCGAACGGATCGGACGTGATGACATCGTAGCGTGTCTTCGTCACGAGCAGGTGGTTACGCCCGTCGTTAGCGATCAGTCGGAACCGGCCGCGGCGGATCAGGTCGTGATTGAAGTCGGCCCACACGGCGGCGACGTTGGTTGCCGCGGGTTCGATGTCCACGACATCAATCTCCGCATCGGGGTAACAGGTGAGGGCGCCGGCGGTGACGCCGGCGCCGAGGCCGATGTTGAGAACCCGGCGCGGGTTTGGGTGGAACAGCATGGGAAGGTGTCCCTGCAGACGCTGCAAGCTCATGCCCGGCTCGGTGGTGTCGGCCTCGACCTTGCCCTGGCTGCTGTAGTACAGCCGGCCTCCCGGGGCGCGCGTGACGGCCACCGTGGCCGTCTTGCCTTCCTGGTAAAACAGCAAGTCAAGCGAGCGCAATTCGTCGCGCAGGTGGACCTCGCCGTTGCGAACGTGGGTACGGGGATTGAAATACGCGCCGGAGGAAAGCAGCAGCGGATCCCAATGCCCTGCATGCAGGCGCAGGGCGCCGGCCGCGGTCAGCACAACGGCCGCGAAACCCAGCCGCAGCGGCCAAGGGTCGGTCCGCAGGCGCCAGGCCACCGCCAGGGCAAGCAGCAGACCGCACGCGCCGAGCGCCAGCAGGGAACGCTCCAGCCCCAGCGCGGGTAACATGGCAAAGCCGGCGATCACGGCCCCCGCCGCGGACCCGAGCGAATTGGCGCTGAACACCGCGCTGAGCGCCGTCCCGGCTGACGCCGTGCGGTCACGCACGAGCCGGGCCACCGCGGTAAAGGACAGCCCCGAGAGGACCGCCAGGGGCAGCAAAAAGGCAACCGCGATTGCGATCTTCGCCAGGAGCATCGTCTCCCAGGTAAAGCCGTGGCGGACAAGCATGTGCAGAAGCAACTCCGGCGCCGAATCGTACAGACGCACGCTCAGGAGTGTCCAGAGCCCGCCCGCGGCAAGGCCGCCCGCCAGCGTCCAGGCGGCGTGGCGGGGCCAATCGACCAGTCGGCCCAGAGCCCCGGCCCCGAGGGCGATCCCCACCAGGAACACCGCAACCATGATGGTGAAGGAGTAGGTCGTCGCCCCGAAAATCAAAACCAGCGCGCGAAACCAGATGGTCTCGAAGGCCAGCGCCAGGAAACCGCACAGGGCCGCGACCACGAGCAGGCTGGGGAGCGGCACGATGGACGGTGACGCGTCGTCACCGTCCGATGCGTCGGGGGCGGATGGCGCAGCGGATGCCCCGGCAGCCCCGCGACTGAGGAACCACGCGCAGGCGCCCACGGTCAGGTTGATTGTCGCGCCCAGCAAGTTGGCGGCGCGCATGCCAAGCACGGGGACGAGCACGAACCCGCAAGCGAGTACGCCAAGGGTCGCCCCGGCCGTATTGCAGCCATAGAGCCAACCGAGTCGGGAGCCGAATTGCTCCCGCCGACGCAGCACGGCTTCCGCGACCACGGGCAGCGACGCCCCCATCAACGTGGTGGGCGTTAGCAGGATGATCAACGCCAGTACGAAGCGCAGCATGGTGAGCCCCGCACTCGCTTCCGGGATGGCCTGGGCCGCGAGCACGTACACATGGTGCAGCAGCCACATGGCGGCCGGCACGGCCAGCGCATAGAGACCGATGCCCGCCTCGAGCGTGGCGAACAGGCGCAAGGGGTTGGCGGTGCGGGGCGCCCAGCGACTGGCGCGATGCGCACCCCAAGCCAGCCCCAGCATGAAGGCGGCCAGGCCCGTGGCCGCCGCCTGGACCGTGTTGCCGAAAATCAACCCCAACTGGCGAAACCACAGGATTTCGTAGACCAGCGCCGCCATCCCGGAAAACACCACCAGTACAAGCACGGCGACGAATACGAACGCCTGCCGATGCGTGTCCCTCCCGCGCGCCATGGTCCCCTCGCGCCCGCCCTGAACGCGCTCGCCATCCCCGCCTCCCCCGCCCCGTCGTATACGCTTGTGGTTCACCATCAGCGCATATTATGCGAGGGCGATGGAGCCTGGCAACCCCCATGCGCCCCGTTGCCGGTCGGGGTGGGTCGCGGGAAGACGACGGGCAGGGCGCATGTGAAGCGGCTGGGTTACCACTCCTTCTTGAACTGCACCCCAATGCTGCCCGAGTCGTCTTCATCCACGGGCAGGCCGCGCACCAGCCACAGCCGGTCGCCCCAGAGGCCAAGCCCCACCTCGCGCAGTTCGTAGGTGCCACGCTCCGTATCGATATCAAACGTCGAGCCCACCGAGATCTCTTCGGCCAGGCGCTTTTCAATGCTGTCATAGGGGCTGCGCTTGCCCTCGAAGAGCCGCAGGTACGACGTCTTGAGCGTGATCGTCTGGATATTCTCATCCGCGATCGCATCGCCCTCCACGGAGGGCCCTTCGCTGGTGTCCACAAGGATGTCCTTGCCGGTGCGGGCGAGATACTCCAGCACGTCGGGCGGCACCCGCAACGTGGAGGCACTGCTCTTCTCACGGTGAATCTCCACCGCCTCCTCCTCGCGCCCCAGCACGTCGTTCTCCGTGTTGGTGAACGCCGCCGCCGGTAGCACATGGGGCCCCCAGCGCTCCGTGCGGGTATCTGTCAACGTGAATTCGGCCACGTGAACGGGGCCCGTATGCGTGCCAACGCGTGGCTCCGGCGCCAGGTCGCCGGCCGGCAGCCCGCGGCTCAGCAGGCAAACGGCGGCCAGCGCACCGACAGCGTTCTTTGGGAATTTCATCACGGCGTCTCGCCCAAGGGTGGGGCGCACCCAGACTTGCGTCAAGCCTTCACGCATGCTAGGAGGCTTCATGCCAAAAGCCTGTGAACTCAAGAAGGGCAGCATGGTGTCGCTAAACGGCGCGCCACATGTTGTCGAAGACCTGACCGTGCGCTCACCATCCGCGCGAGGGGCGGCCACTTACTATCATCTGCGCTTCCGCAATCTGGTCACGCGGCAGAAGGAGGATCGCTCCTGCAAGGGCGACGATCCCTTCGATTCCGTGTCGGTCGAGCGCCGCGAAGTCCAGTTCTCCTACCTTCAGGGCGACTCCTACGTGTTCATGGATCTCGCCGACTTCACCGAGTTCGAATTGAAGGCGACGGACATTGAAGACCAGCGCCAGTACTTGCGCGAGGACCTCGACGGCCTCGTGGCGTTAATCAGCGAGGGCCGCGTGCTGACCATTGAACTGCCTGACGTCGTGGAGTTGAAGGTCGCAGAGTGCGAACCGTCCATCCGCGGAGCCACCGCGACGGCCCGCACCAAGCCGGCCACGCTGACCACCGGACTCGTCGTGCAGGTCCCGGAATACATGGCGCCTGGCGAAATGGTGCGCGTCGACACGCGCACCGGCAAGTTCCTGTCGCGCGCCTGAGGGCGGCGCCAGTTCAGTTCGAAAGCCGAACGCCGCGCCCGCGCTCGCCGATCCACACGGCAGCGGCCAGCAGCGCGGCGCCTGCGACCAGGTGCCCGAGGCTGGCCGATTCCCCGAAGGCCATCAGCGAAACGAGCACGCCCAGGGGAACTTTGGCGTTGTTCATCGCGGCCAGCGTCCCGGTTGGCGTGCGGCGCGCGCCGGCATTCCACAGGAAGAAGCACAGGCCGGACGGCACCAGCCCCAGGTACAGCAGTGTGGCCACCTGCCCCATCGTCACCGGCGGCAGACCCGCCCGCAGGACCGGCAGCGCGGGGACGGCGGCAAACAGGGCGCCGCCGAGGAAGAGCAGACTGAACACGGACGCATCGGTCTTCATCGTCCCGGCGGGCCCCAAGGCGGGCTGCGCGCCCAGGATTCGCCGGTAGGCCACCTGGCCAAACGCAAAGCACAGGTTCGAGACCTGCAGCAGCAGGATGCCTTCCAGCCTTGCCGGGTTCGACGGGCCCGACGCCAGCACCACCCCGGTGCCTATGACGGCCAGCAGGGCGGTCAGCAGCAGGCGGGGGCGAAAGCGACGAACGACCGCATCGTCGAACAGCGTCACATAGAGCGGTGTGAAAATGGTGAAGAGCGCCACTTCATGTGCGGCCAGGAAGGTGTAGGACCACATGTAGCTCACGTACATGACACCGTACTGGATCGCCCCCAGCAGCAGCAGCTGGCCGGCCAGACGCCGCGTCAGCGTCGCCGGGCGCAGGAAAGGCAGAAACAGCAGGGCGGACAGCACCAACCGCGCGAAAGCCACTCCAAACGGGTCCCAGCCCACCGCGAGCAGCTTGTGCTTGATAAGTCCAAACGAAAACGCCCAGACCACCGATGCCACCAGCAGAATCAGCATACGTCCCTTCGCCCGCCCCGCAGACGCCGGGCGCATTTCATTTGAGATTCGACCCGTCCTAATGCTATTCTGACGCTAGCAACGTGTCCGAACCCATGGGTCCTCAGCCCCGATGCTAGGGACGGCTTGCGCCCCTCGCAACTGGAAAGCACGGAGAACGGATGATGACGGTCATGCACGCGAAACATGCCTTCTTGACGCTGGTGCTTGCGACGGTTTTGGCGGTTACGGTCCGCGCTGAATCCTATCTCGTCGTGAAGATTGTCGACCGCGACGGCACCGAACACGCCGAGGTCATGACGCCGGAGCAGATACGGGTGATGCAGGCCGACATCCAGTTGGAGACCAAGCTGTATCCCAGAGTGGTGGCGCAGGCCCGCGAGGCCTGGATGAAGGATAAGGAGAACACCAAGCCCTTTCCCGGCGGCGCCATCCGCAAGCGGAGCGTGAGCCCGATTGGCGCGCCGTTCGATGACGAGGCCAAGGCCACGGAGAAGCGCGACAAGATCACCGAGCGTAACGCCGCCAAGGCCGCGGACGAGGCCGACAAGCTTGAGAGGCGCCTGCGCGATCGCTACCCCGGCGACAAGCGTAAGGAGAAGATGGCTGACATGGACGCCAAGGAAGCGGAGCGCAAGGCGCTCGATGAGAAAGCCCGCACGGTGTACGAGAAGGAACTGGCGCAGGTCAAGTCCGCCACCACACCCGCGGGCGGGGCAGGAACCGCGGCGCCCTGACCCGAGACGCCGCTATGCCAGAAGCCCTCATCCCCAATGCCGCCGCACCGCCCCCGCCGCGCACCCGCCAGGCGCTACGCGCTCGCTTCGACATCCAGCTCGATCGGCACGAGGGCAAGTACATCGTCAGGCCTGAGCTCCTGCCCGCGATCCGGCATTTCCTCAAACCCTTCTGCGAGCCGGACCCGCACGGCCACGGCGATCCGCCCGAGTACGTCATCACGACCATCCAGCTCGACTCCCCCTCCCTCGCCCTGCATCACGCCAAGGAAAACGAGGCGCTCAATCGCTTCAAACTGCGCGTGCGCACATACGGGGAGCCCGGCTCCAGCCCGGTTTTCCTGGAAGTGAAGCGCAAGATTCGCGGCACGATCATCAAGTCGCGGACGTCGATCCCCTTTGCCGCCTGGGGCAAGGACCTGATGTTCAACACGCGCCTGAACCTGACCTTCAAAAGCAGCAAGGAGGAATTGGGCTTTCTCGAGTTCGTCCGCCTCGTGCGCGAGATCGGGGCCCAGCCCGTCGTGCTCGTGCGCTACACGCGCGAATCCTATTTCAGCACGCGCGACCGCTACGCCCGCGTCAGCTTCGACCGCAAGCTCCTGTACCAGCCGACCCATTCGTGGAGCAGCTGGGGCGAGGGCCGGCACTGGTACTGCATGGACACGTCCCTCTCCCAGAACAAGCAATACCGATTCTCCGGCATCGTACTCGAGTTGAAGACGCTGAGCGACACGCCGGAGTGGATGATCCATCTCGTTGAGCATTTTGACCTTGCGAGGACTGGTAACTGCAAATACTCTACGGCGATTTGGCAGGAGTCTCTGTTCAGCGGCACCACGGCGCTGGCTCCCTACGCCGCGGATGTACTGTTGTGGTAGTCCCCAAGCCGGGGAAAGGATGCAATCCCAGTGGATGATTTCCTCACCGTATTCGGCACCGCGCGGATCCTGGGCTTGGATCAGATTCTTTGCGCCATTCTCCTGAGCTTCGTGCTGGCCTCCGTCTTCGCCGCCGTCTACCGCTGGACCTTCTCCAACCTCTCCTACTCCCGCTCGTTTGTGCACACGATGATCCTGGGCAGCATGGTCGTGTGCACCTTGATCATGGCCATCGGCAATAACCTGGCGCGCGGCTTGGGCATCCTCGGCACCCTCGCCATCATCCGCTTCCGCACCCCGATCCGCGACCCGCGCGACATGGTGTTCCTCTTCGCCAGCCTGGGCGTCGGCATCGCCTGCGGATCGGCCACCTATGGGGTCGCGATCGTCGGCACCGTCTGCATTTCCATTGCCGCCCTCGTCTTGAACTGGTCGCCGTTCGCGTCCCGCCGCGAGTACGAAGGGCTGCTGCGCTTCATGCTGCCACCGTCCTCCCCGGCCGAGGCGAACGTGCAAGCCGTCCTGCAGGAATGCTGCGCCGCCTTTTACCTGATTGCCATGCGCGAAGCCGTACAGGGCGACCTGGTCGAGTATGCCTACCAGGTCCGCCTGTTGGACCCCTCGTACCAGACCGATTTGGTTGAGAAACTGCACGCCATCGATGCCGTCAGCGACGCAAATCTCCTGATGCAGCGGACAACGGTGGAACTGTAACCCGCACCGCGCGGGGAAAGCGGCATGACGATCAAGAATCAGCAATTCAAGCGGCGGGCCATGTGGGGCCATCCCCGCCTGGTCTGGCGCCGCATCCTGGGCGCCTGGCCGCTGCTCCTGTGGGCCATCGCCATCCTCGGGGCCGCGTTTCTCTACCAGGGATCCACGCGCCTGACGGGCCTCATGGGCGCCGTCGAAACCGTCATCGAACCGGTCGCGCCGCTCGAAACGGCCCGCCTCATGACCATCAATGTGGAACTCGGCCAGCGCGTGAAAGCCGGTGACGTCGTCGCCTCCATGGACACCCTGCTGTTCGATGCCGACACCGCCGTCGACGAAGCGCAACTCATCGAGGTGGAAGGCACGCTGCAGGATTACCAGCAGCGCGTGCTCGAGTTTGTCAGCTCCTTTGAAGATGCGAAGAACAAGGCCCAGTTCGAGACGGAAACCCAGGTGCTGAGCCAGAAGCGCGACGAGTCCGTGCTCGCGGTCCTGCGCGCCGAGCTTGGCCGCCTCGAAGAACTGAAGAAGAAGGGCCTGATGAGCGAACAGGACCTGGCCTCGCTGCGGCCCGATGTCGCGTCCCTGGAGCAAACGGTGGCGTCCTACCCCGCCCTGATCGACATCCACCAGCGCCGGCTCGCCAATGCCACCGAGGACGAAACCACGATGAAGAAGCTTCTGAGCGAGGACGCCGCCGGCGCCGATGTGCGCTTCGATATTCTCGCCACCATCCGCGAGATGCGCAAAGCCACGGATGCCATTATCCGCACCACGCGCGAGCAGCGCAAGGTGCTGCGCGAAAGCTATGTGCTGCGCGCCGCCCGCGAGGGTGTCGTCTCGCAGATCTTTCACCAGCCCGGCGACGTCGTGCCAGCCGGCGAACCCATCCTGCGGCTCGTGGGCGAGCATCCCGAGCGCATCATCGGCTTCCTGCCCGAAACGCATTTGGGCGATCTGCAGATCGGCGACACCATCTGGGTCTGGCGCCAGACCGGATCCACCATGCGCCTCTCCGCCAAGGTCGAATCGATCGCCCCCGAAATCGATACGCTGCCGGGCCGGGTCAGCCCCATCCGCGGTGAGCCCCTGCGCGGCCGGCGCGTCGTGCTGACATGCCCCGACGGTCACGACCTGATCCCCGGCGAAACCCTGCGCCTGCAGTTGCCCCCGCAGGGCTGGGGCGCCTGGCTGGACGGTCTGCTCGCCTTTTGACGATCACCACTTGCAGACCGCACGTCGTTTGCCTAATCTCCACCATGCAGTGTGCTCATCGGCAGAGCTCCCTTACCACCCGCGGGCATGATCAGCCGTGCCGCTCGCGACAGATTTCACTCTGGTTGGCGCTGGCCGCCCTGGGTGCCAGCAGTTGCTCCACGTCCCATCAACCGGAGTTTGTGCCCGTGGCGACCACCGGCTCGCCCTCAACCTACCTGGACGCCCCCGCCCTCTCCGTTCCTGACCTGCCGACGGCGCCACTGACTCTCGAACAGGCGATCGCCCGCGCGATCGCCTACAGCAGCCAGATCTCCCTGCTGCGCGCCGCAGAAGACTTGGCCCTGCAGGAGCGCCGGGCCGCAACCGACCTCGACGATCCCGAGTTCACGGCCGCGTGGAGCGACGCCTCCAGCGACGACGTCCAACAGGATTGGGGCAGTCAGCAGAGCACCACCACGACCAGGGGACGGGACTCCTCGACCGAAACGCAGCGGGACACGAGCCTGGTGCCGGGTGAATCATCCTCCGTGCGGCGCACCACCGGGCAGGAAACGTCCAAGTCCACGTCACGGCAGTACAGTACGGACTACACCTCGGGCACCAGTTCCAGCGATGAGGACGCCTATCGCCTGGGCCTCCGCTTCTTTGTTCCCAACCCGTTCCTGCTCGGCCCGCGCGTTTCCGCACGCAAGGCGCAGATGCAGGCCGCCCAGTCAGACCGCCTCGACGCGGAACGCCAGATCGCCAATGACGTGCACCGGCTGTTCCTCGAAGTGGATTACCAGACGAACGACCTCGCCCTGGCGTCCACGTCGGTGGCTCTGCATGACATCATCCTGAAGACGGTCCGCTCGCGCGCCGAAGCAACCGGGGCAACCGGGGCCGATGTCTTGAAGGCCACGCAGGGGCGCATGCAGGCGGCCACACAGCGGGACCGCACGCGGCTGGCCGGGGCCGCGGCACTGCGCGAACTCGCGGATCTGCTGAATGTGCCGGCGCGGGCCCTGCGCCTGGACACGACGACCGCCACCGACATCCCCCTCAACATGACCCTGGCCAGCCCCGACGAAATCGAGGCCATCGCCCTGCGTACCCGGGAGGACCTCATGGCGCTCTACTGGCGCATGCGGGCGGCCGAGCAGGCGTACCGGGAAATCCGCAATGCCGGCATCCCGTGGTTCTCCCACATCGATGCGAGTTACGGCGAAGGCCATCAAACATCGTCAGGCTACGAGACCAGCAGCGGCAGCGGGACGGGCTCGAGTTCGGGCTCGCAAAGTTCCTCTGCGTCGGGCGACATTCGCAACGTGGGCCCCGGGGGTGAGTCCAGCCCCACCAGCGTGCGCAACGAGGCGCGCGAAACCTCCGAGTCCAGCACTTCGCGCCGCATCGAATCGGGCACATCCACCAGCTCGGACGACGAAGATTCCACGGAGTGGCAGGTCGGCTTCATGGTGACCGTGCCGATCTTCACGTGGTTCGTGAATCACGAGGACGACGTCGCCCTCGCAGAATACAAGCTGGCCTCCGCCCAGTATGCCGAGCAGGCCCGCCTGGTCTCGCGCCACATCCAGAACGCCTACGACGAGTGGGTCGAGGCGCAGCGGGAGTGGAATACGTACGCGGCCACCGAAGGCCCGTTCCTGAGCCAGGTGCGGCAGGCACTCAAAAGCCTCGAAGGCACCATCGACCTCACACCCGATGAAATCGCCTCCGTGAAGCTCGAGATCGTCAACTCGCTCCGCCTCTGGCGCGAGGCCCGGCTCAATTACCGGAAGACCGTGCTCGACTTGGAACGTGCGGCCGGGGTCCCCATCCGCGACTTGGTCCGCCCCGCCGCCGCGCCCGCCGCAGACCCGGCGCCCGCGACGCCCTCGGCTCCGTAATCCGAGGCGAACGAATCCTGCGGCCGTGCTAGAGGTCCCGGACGATGTCCTTGAGAAACGCGGCGACGTCGTCCTTCAGGTCGTCACGCATCAGCGCGAAGGACACGTTGGTCTTGATGAAGTCCAGCTTGTTGCCGATGTCGTGCCGGCGGCCGGCAAAGCGCAGGCCGTACATGGCCCTCGACGCCACGAGCCGGCGCATGGCATCGGTCAGTTGAATTTCGTCATTCTTGCCGCGTGCCGTCTGCAGGATGTGGTCGAAAATATCCGGCGTCAGCACGTAGCGGCCCGCAATGACCAGATTCGACGGCGCCTCCTCCACGCTCGGCTTCTCAATGAAGTCATCGATCAGGAAGACGCCCGGGGCAATTTCGTGCCCATCCATGACGCCATACCGGCTGACTTTGGCCCGGTCTACTTCCTCCAACGCCACGACAGATTCGCGGTAACGTTCGAAGGTCCGGATCAGCTGGCGGGTCACGGGTTCCGGGGACTCGACCACGGTGTCTCCCAGCAGCACGGCGAACGGCTCGTTGCCCACATGATGCCGGGCGCACAGCACCGCATCGCCCAGGCCCTTGAGCTCGCGCTGCCAGACAAAGTGGATGTCGGCCAGGCTGGAGATGCTGCGCATGAGCTCCAACTCCACCTGCTTGCCCTTTTCCTCGAGCTCACGTTCGAGTTCGAAGTTGCGATCGAAATGCTCCTCGATGGCGCGCTTGCCGCGGCCGATGACCATCACGATGTCGGTGATGCCCGAGGACACCGCCTCCTCCACCACGTACTGGATGACCGGGGTGTCGACGATCGGCAGCATTTCTTTCGGCTGGGACTTGGTGGCCGGCAGGAAGCGCGTGCCGAAACCGGCCGCGGGGATCACGGCCTTACGAACAAGGGAAGTCATCATTCACCGGGGGTGCGAGTTTGGGTTTGAACACTTCGATGCCGAGAGGCTGGAACGACTGGCATAGCGCCTCAAACATGGCTTCATCCCGATAGGTGCCCACAATCGCCCCGCCTGAACCGGTGAACTTGGCGCTGGCGCCGACCCGCCGCGCGCTCTCCACCAGCCGCAGATTGCCGTCGCTGATCCGGCTCACCTGCCGCCGCCGGTCGAAATTGCTGTCCAGCAGCGGGCCGATTTCGTCGCGGCGTCCCGCCAGCAGCGCGCCGCGAACGCGGTCGGTCAGGCTGATCCAGAACGCGATGGCGGCCAGCACCTCGGGATCGCCGCGCCGGTGACGCTCGCGCATGTCGTTGTGGTAGATCTCAGATCCCTCGGCCAGGTCGGTGCGATAAGCGATGTAAAGCGGCGGCAGCAGCGCGGGATCCAGCGGCTCGTACCGGCCGTACCCCTGCTGACGGATCAGCGCCTCGCTGAAATCCATATAGACGACGCCCTGGTACACCTGCGCCACCCGGTCCTGCAACCCGGCCGAGATGCCGAGTTCTTCCGTCTCCACGGACAGCACCAGATTCGCCAGCGTTGGCTTGGGAATACGCACGTCGTAGAAGGCCTGCAGCGCCCGGAAACAGGCCGTGATGATGGCGCTGGAGCCCGCCAGCCCAACGAGGTGCGGGATGTTCGACGCATAGCGGATGGTGAAATTTCGATCATGCAGCGGGTGCCCCTGCGCGTCGCAGTAGTCGCAGAATCGCTTGATCGCGGCCTTGAGGAGGCGAATCCCGCCGTAGTAGCCGAACTGCCGGACGTCCGACGTCAGCTCGCGAATGCTCCCGAATCGGGAGTGGTCGCGCCGGTTGGGCAGCACTTCAAGCTCCGGCGATTCGTACAGCGTCACGTCGGCCGCGAAGTTGGTGAAGGCCAACGCGATCGTCTTGCCGTAGTAGCCGTCGGAAGGATTGCCCACGAGCCCGGCGCGCGGATACGCCTGCGTGCGTATGATCATGTTGCGCTCAGTCCACCCGCCACACGGCTCCGTCCCGGCTCGTTACTTGAGCTCGGCGAGCCATTCCTTGACCAGCGAGACGTCTCTATCGTCGGGCGCCAGCTCAAGAAACTTCAGGTAGTGTGTGCGGGCCTTGTCTTTCTGATGAAGATCGTCGTCGTATAGAATGGCGAGGTTGTAATGCGCGCCGGCGTCGTTCGGGTTGATGGCCAGGACTTTCAGGAATTCCGCCTCGGCGCGCTCAAACTGCTTGGCGGCCTTGTAGACGCAGCCCATGTTGTAATAGCTGCTCTGCAATTCCGCCTCGTGCTGTGCTTCCTGGTCCGCGAGCGCCCGCTGCAGGCGCGCAATCTCGTTTTGCGCCCGCTGCAGCTCGAACTCCTTGCTCCTCAATTGGCTGGCAAGATCCGCCTGCCCCGCCGTCACCGCCTCGGCAGATACCTGCACGGCGGGCGGTGCGATTGGCTCACTGGCTGGCGCCAGCATTTCCTGATCCGCCATGCGTTGCAGATTCAGGATCTCATCGGATTCCTGGGCCCGTGCGGTCAGCACGCACGCCAACATACCGGCCAATGAAAACCGGACCGCAATTCCCGCTGCTGTAAGGCTTTTCATGTACAGGCCTCCCGCTCCGTCGCTCCGGGCAAAGATCGTTATATTACGGCCCACGCCGCGGATTGCAATAAAACTTCTCACCCGCCCACCCAGGGACCAAGCACGCCCGTCACGCTTTCCGCCTGTGCCATGCTCGACGCGTCACCCACCATGGGGCAGGCTGAAAGGACACTGTGACCATGGCATGCCATGCCATGCTTGGCCCTCAACCGAACGAAACCTCCCCCATCACCGGACGGGCAGGCGCGTCACAATTGGGCGCAAGGATTGGGGGCGTCATCCTACCGAATCTATTGCCCTACAGGCCGATGCGACTAAAACGAACGCATGCACGCATTAAATATTGCAAATACAATCACGATCAATCATATTCAATCACCTGCACTCACAATCAGTCACCTATGATTACGTCTGAGACAACGTCACTACCCGCCGAGCGGTTCAAGCGGATACTGGATGCCGTCAAAACACGGCGAGCGGTGCGCGTCGATGACCTCTGTGCTGAGCTGGGCGTTTCTGCCGCCACCATCCGGCGCGACCTGGTGGAACTCGACCGGTCTGGCCAGCTCCGCAAGGTCCACGGCGGGGCCGTCAGTCTGGAAGGGCGGCTGGAAGAGCCCATCTTCGACGATAAGGCGGCTGAGGCGGCCGCCGAGAAGCGCGCGATCGCCACCGTGGCCCGGACCTATATTCAACCCAACGACTGCATCTACCTCGATGGCGGCAGCACCATTCTGGCGCTGGCCGAGAAACTCGTGGACATGCATCCCCTCACCGTTGTGACCAATTCCCTCCGCGTCGCGACGGCACTGGCCTCCGGCAGTCCTCGCATCATGCTCGTCGGGGGCGAACTGCGCCGGCTGAGCCAGACCTTCGTCGGCCCGCTCACCCAGCCGATGATCGAGCACGTGCATGTCGACAAGGCCTTCATGGGAACCCTGGGGCTGACGCTGGAAGATGGCATGACCACCACGGACCCCGCGGAGGCCTTCACCAAGCGCCTCATCATGCAGCGCGCGAGCCAGGTGTTCCTGCTGGCGGACAGCCGAAAGTTCGGCAAGGTGGCCTTCGCCCACGCCGGCAGCCTGCAGGAACTCGACATCATTATTACCGATTCGAAACTGGATACGCATCTGGAACGGGAGCTGATGCGGCAGGGACTGGAATTGATTAAAGCCGGCGCACCGCAGGGTTAGCCGCGGCGACGTGGATCCACCACGTGACCGGGATGTTCGTCCTGAGCGTGGCCTGGGCCTCACCGATGACGCTCAGATCCCGGATCGAGACGACGAAGGGTTGGCGGGTGCAAGCCCGCGAGGAAAGGACACTATGGCCACAGCCGTCATCATGCCGCGCCAGGGACAGTCCGTCGAAAGCTGCATACTGGTCGAATGGCTGGTCGCCACGGGCGCCCCGGTCAAAGCCGGCCAGCCCGTCGCCAGCATCGAGACGGACAAAGCCGTCTTCGAGATCGAAAGCCCGGCCGATGGCACGATGCTCGCGCACTTCTTTACCAAGGGCGCGGATATCCCCGTGCTGACCACGATTGCCGCCATTGGCGCGCCGGGCGAGGATGTCAGCGCCCTGCAGCCGGCCGGGAGCGCCAGTGCGCCGGTCGCCTCCGGCACCGCACCCCCTGCGACAGCCGCACCGGCATCGACACCGGTCACCGTTCAATCGGCGCCGCGCGGGGCCACCCCGGGAACTCCGGTTCCGGGCGTCAGCCCGCGGGCGCGCCGCGCCGCGGCCAATGCCGGCCTCGATCCGCAGGTACTCGCGGGCACAGGCCCCGGCGGGCGCGTCATCGAGCGCGACGTCCAGACCGCGGCCGCCGCCGCACCGCACCTGAGCCCCGCCGCGCGTGACCGCCTGCGCGAGGGAACGCTCGCCGCGCCCGTCTCCGGCACAGGCCCCGGCGGGCTCGTGCTCGCCGCCGATCTGGCGCCCCGCGGCAGCGCCCCCTCCCCGTCAGCCCCCGCACCCGCCGCGACCACCGATCTGCCCCTCACGGGCATCCGGAAGATCATTGCCGAGCGGATGCGACACTCGCTGGCCTCCACGGCACAGCTCACGCTCAACCGCAGCATCGACGCCTCCGCCATGCTGGAGTACCGCCGGCAAGTGAAAGCCGCAGGCGAGTCATTCGGGCTGCCGAATATTACGCTCAACGACATGATCGTCTTCGCCGTGGCGCGGACCCTCGCCAGGCATCCGGCGCTCAATGCCCATGCACTGACCGACCGCATCACACGCTTCGCCGCCGTGCATGTGGGCGTGGCCACGGATACGCCGCGCGGGCTGATGGTGCCCGTGCTCCGCAATGCGCAAACCCTCACCTTGAGCGACGTGTCGCGCCAGCTCAAGCCCATCCTGGCCGCCGCGCAGGCGGGCAGCATCTCCCCGGACGCGCTCAAGGGGGGCACCTTCACGATCACCAACATGGGCATGCTGGGCATCGAACACTTCACCCCGATTCTCAACGCGCCCGAGGTGGCAATCCTCGGCGTCGGCGGCCTGGTGCTCAAGCCGGTCGAACGTGACGGCGCCGTGCGCCATACCCAGTGCCTGACCCTCAGCCTGACCATCGACCACCAGGCCCTCGACGGCGGCGACGGCGCCCGCTTCCTGCAGGATCTCGCCGGCGCGCTGGAAAATCTGCCGTTGATCGTGACCGCATCGTAAGGCGAATCCTCAGATCCCATGAATCTCTTCGGCACCATGTCGAGTATCACCACAGGAGTGCGATCATGACCCACGACCTCATCATCATTGGCGGAGGCCCCGGAGGGCATGCCGCGGCGGAGTTGGCCGCCACCCATCGGCTGAAGGTGCTGCTGATCGAGCGGGAGCACCTCGGCGGCGTCTGCCTGAACTGCGGCTGCATTCCCTCCAAGGCCCTGCTCCACGCGTCCAAGCAGTACTACAACGCCACCCACGGCGAGGCCTATGGGCTGACCGTGCGCGACGCCCGCTTTGATTTCACCCGCGCCCAGGCCCACAAGGCGAACGTCATCGCCACCCTGCGCAAGGGCGTGGCCGGCAGCCTGAAGAAGCACAAGGTCGACGTCGTCACAGGCACCGCCACCCTGCGCGCGGATCGCACGGTTGCCGTCGGCAAGTCCTTCTACTCCGCCGCCAACGTGCTGATCGCCACGGGCTCCTCGCCCGCCCGCCCGCCGATCCCCGGCGCCGACCTGCCCCACGTCGTGGACTCGACCGGACTGCTCAATCTGCCCGCCTTGCCGAAGCGCCTCGTGATCGTGGGCGGCGGCATTATCGGGTGCGAGTTCGCCTGCTGCTTCGCGTCGGTCGGCGTCCCCGTCACCGTCATCGAAATGCTCCCCGATATCTGCCCGACCGTGGATGCGGATCTCACGCGCATCCTCCGCGCCGAACTCGACGGCAAGGGCGTTACGTTCCACACTGGCGCGCGCGTCGAATCCATTACGGCGGACGTCGTCCGCTTCAGCGTGGATGGCCAGCCGCAGGCCGCGCCCGCGGACTGCGTGCTGCTCGCCACCGGCCGCCGCCCCAACGTGCGCGGACTCGGGCTCGAAGCCCTCCACGCGGATTTCGACGACCGCGGCCTCCGCATCGACGAGCGCTGCGCCACGAACGTGCCCGGCTTGTGGGCCGCGGGCGACGTCACCGGCCGCACCTGGCTGGCGCACGCCGCGTCGCGCATGGCAGAGGTGGCCGTGCACAACATCATCGGCCGCCCCGACCGCATGCGCTACGACGCCATCGCCGGCGTCATCTACACGTCGCCCGAAGTCGCCACCGTGGGCCTCACCGAGGCGCAGGCCAAGGCGCGCGGCATCCCGGTGCGCAGCGCCAAGCTGCCGCTCGCCGTGAGCGGACGGTTCATCGCCGAGAACGCCGCGGGGCGCGGACTCGTCAAGGTCGTCGTGCATGCCGAATCCGATGTCCTGCTCGGCGTGCACATGGTGGGCGGCGCCTGCTCGGAGATGATTTACGGCGCCGCGGTCATGATCGAAACCGAATGCCGCGTGAAGGAAATCGAGGATCTCGTGTTTCCCCACCCCACGGCATCGGAAGTCATCCGCCTCGCCGCGCTGGCCGCGAAGTAGAACTTAAAAGCGGGGCGACCGCGAACAAGCACAAGGGACGCAAATCGAAACGTGAGGCGCGGCGCCTTGTTGCGGCCGAACATTTCTAAAGGAGAACGGACATGCCGAAAGTTGACATCGTGGACCCCGCGCGCGAGCGCAAGACCGGAACCATCCAGCCGCCCAAGATTCATCTGAACCGCTACGCGGGGACACTCGAGCAGGAACTGAAGCAGTATGGCGCCGAGGCCATGGTGCAAATCCTGGGTGACATGCTCTTCGTGCGCGAGTTCGAGGACATGCTGCAGGCCATCAAGACCGAAGGCGCCTACCAGGGCATCGCCTACGATCACAAGGGGCCCGCACACCTGTCCATCGGCCAGGAAGCGGCCGCCGTCGGCCAGGCGTTCCTGCTGACCGTCGACGACCACATCTTCGGCTCGCACCGGTCCCACGGCGAGATTCTCGCCAAGGGGCTGTCGGCCATTCACAAGCTCGACGAGGCGTCCCTCCAGCGCGTCATGCGCGACTACATGGGCGGCGAGTGCCTCGGCGTCGTGGAGAAGGCCCATCCGGGCGGCGGCGGCGTGCGCGACCTCGCGGTCGACTTCCTCGCCTACGGGGCGCTGGCGGAAATCTTCGGCCGGCGCACCGGGTTCAACCGCGGACTCGGCGGCTCGATGCACGCGTTCTTCACCCCCTTCGGCATCTACCCCAACAACGCCATCGTCGGCGGCTCGGCCGACATCGCCACCGGCGCCGCGCTGTTCAAGAAGATCAACCGCAGGGGCGGCCTCGTCATCGCCAACATCGGCGACGCGTCCATGGGCTGCGGCCCCACCTGGGAATCGCTCAACTTCGCGGCCATGGGCCAGCTCTATCGCCTGTGGGAAAAGGAATACCGCGGCGGGCTGCCCATCATCTTCAACTTCATGAACAATTTCTACGGCATGGGAGGCCAGACCGCCGGCGAAACCATGGGCTACGACGTGCTGGCGCGCATCGGCGCCGGCGTGTCCGCCAACGCCCTGCACGCCGAACGCGTCGACGGCTTCAACCCGCTCGCCGTGGCGGACGCCATCCGCCGCAAGCGCGAGATTATCGCCGCGGGCGACGGCCCCGTGCTGCTCGAAACCATCACCTACCGCTATTCCGGCCACTCGCCTTCCGACGCCTCCTCGTACCGGGTCAAGGAGGAGGTCGATCTCTGGCGGCAGCACGATCCGATCGCCTGGTACGCCGGCGAGCTGCGGCGGCTTGAGCTCATCACCGAGCCCGCACTCGAGGCACTGCGCGCCGGCGTGCGCAGCACGATGGGCCGCGTCTGCAAGCTTGCCGTGGATCTCGCGTGCTCGCCACGCGCCGGCGCGGAGTTCGTGGGCGAGGTCATGTTCTCCAACCGCCGACGCGAACGCTACGACGAGCGCCCGCCCGCCACGCTCATGCCCCAGGCCGACAACCCGCGCGTCAAAGCGCTGGCCGGCAAGTCGCGCGCCGGGATCGTGGACGGCAAGCCCGTGCCGAAGAACAAGGTCGTGCAATACCGCGATGCCATCTTTGAGGCCATCCTGCACCGCTTCTACACGGATCCGACTCTGGTCGCCTACGGCGAGGAGAACCGGGATTGGGGCGGAGCGTTTGCCTGCTATCGCGGCCTGACGGAGGCGCTGCCCTACCACCGCCTCTTCAATTCACCCATCTCGGAAGGGGCTATTGTCGGCACGGCCGTCGGCTACGCCCTCGAGGGCGGGCGCGCGCTGATCGAGCTGATGTATTGCGACTTCCTCGGCCGCGCGGGCGATGAGGTGTTTAATCAGCTTGCGAAGTGGCAGAGCATGTCCGGGGGGCTGCTGGAGATGCCGGTCGTCCTGCGGGTGTCCGTCGGGAGCAAGTATGGCGCGCAGCATTCGCAGGACTGGACCGCGCTCGTGCATCACATCCCGGGGCTGAAGGTCGTCTTCCCGTCGACTCCCTACGATGCCAAAGGCCTGCTCAACACCGCGCTCGCCGGTTCGGATCCGGTCATCTTCTTCGAGAGCCAGCGGCTCTACGACATGGGCGAGCTCTTCGAAAAGGAGGTGCCGGCCGGTTATTACGAAGTGCCCTTCGGGCCGCCCGCCCTGCGGCGCACCGGCAAGGACCTGACGCTGATCACCGTGGGCTCCACGCTCTACCGGGCCATGGAAGCCGCCGACATCCTGGAGAAGGCGCACGGTCTGACCTGCGATGTGCTCGACTGCCGGACCATCACGCCGCTGGACTACGGTCCATTGGTCGAGTCCGTGCGCAAGACCGGCCGCGTGCTGCTGGCCTCCGATGCCTGCGAGCGGGGATCGGTGATTCAGTCCATTGCCGCGGACCTCACCCAGCTTGCCTTCGATCATCTTGACGCACCGCCCGTGGTGCTGGGCTCGCGCAACTGGATCACGCCCTGCGCGGAGATGGAGGAAACCTTCTTCCCGCAGGCCGTCTGGTTCCTGGACGCGATTCACGAACGCATGTTGCCGCTGCCCGGACATGTCGTGACGACCAACCCCACGCTCGGCGAATTGCAGCGCCGCGCGCGGCTGGGCGTGTAAAGCAGCGAGTACGGACGGCCGCCTCCATGTCATGGTCCTGGAGCCGGCCGTCCCGGCCGGTCCGGTTTCGCCCTCCGATTCCGGTAACTTTTTCCGGAATGCACCGGCGTTGGCTTCTTTTCTTCCATAGCGGGCCACACGCATGGCCCGCATGGAGCGCCCGATGCTGACCGATCAACCGATCATCCTGATCGATGACCGCGAGTGCCATGCCGGTGTCGCCGATGTGCTGCGCGCCTGCCCGGACCTCGACGTCAGGGTGCGGCACCTGACCACCGGGGACTACGTCATACCCGGCCGCCTGCAGATCGAGCGCAAGACCGTGCTGGACTTTGCCCAATCGCTGTTTGACGGTCGCCTGTTCACCCAGGCCATTCGGATGCGCGCCCGCCACCTGCCCGGAATCCTCATTATTGAGGGCCCCTCGCGGCCGCCATCAACCTTCGGCCTGACGCGTCAGGCGCTGCAGGGAGCGCTGGTCACGCTCAGCGTGGTGCTCGGCCTGCCTGTACTCCGTGCCGCCAACGCGTGCGAGACCGCGGATCTGATCCGCTTCTCCGCCCTGCAAATCGCCCGCCATAACCGGGGCGCCCCCGCCCGCCCCGGCTACCGGCCCACGGGACGGCGGCGCCGGCAACTGTTCATCCTGCAAGGTCTGCCTGGGATTGGTCCGCACCGCGCCGAGGCTCTGCTGGACGCCTTCGGAAGCGTGGCCCGCGTGTGCCAGGCGGATGCGGACGAACTTGCCGCCGTCAGCGGCATTGGCCCCCATACCGCAGAGCGACTCGTGAACATTCTCAACGCAAACGCGGCCGTGCAGCCCGTTGCGGCTCGCCCCATCCCTGGTACGGAGCTTGCCCCTTGAATTTCGCAAGGTGGGGCGAGGCCTCCCGCCGAGCCGCTTGTCAGCCCGTCCTCGCCGCAGTTATAGTCCCTACATGCGCACCAAAATCAAACCCCGCTGCGCCTGGCCCGGCGACGATGCCCTGATGCTTCGCTACCACGACGAAGAGTGGGGTGTGCCCGTGCATGACGACGTGAAGTGGTTTGAGTTCCTCGTCCTCGACGCCTTTCAGGCCGGACTGTCCTGGCGCACCGTCCTCCACAAGCGCGACGCCTTCCGCCAGGTCTTTCACAACTTCGTGCCCGCGAAGGTCGCGCGCATGACACCGGCCCAGCTCGCCCGCGCCGTGCAGAACCCGGCGATCATCCGCAACCGCCAGAAAATCGCCGCGACAGTTCAGAACGCGCGCGCGTTTCTCGCCGTGCAGGAGGCCCACGGCTCCTTTGACCGCTACCTCTGGGCCTTTACCGACGGCCACGTCGTGCATAACCACTGGACGAGCCTGACCCACCTGCCCGCATCAACGCCCCTGTCGGACCGCATCAGCAAGGAACTGAAGGCGGCCGGGTTCGCCTTTGTCGGAAGCACCATCTGCTATGCCTTTCTGCAGGCCGCCGGCGTCATCAACGACCACGTCGTCACCTGCTACCGCCACGCCGAGCTGACCCGCGGCGCTTTCGCCTGTTGACCCGTGCCCGCCGCCCGGGGTATGGTGGGGGTTTCTAGGGGCGCCAGGCCCCGACGGACGCAGCACGAAACGGAGACACGACGCCATGATTGTCACGACCAAGACGCTCTTCCAGCACGCCTACGGCAAGTATGCCTGCGGCGCCTACAACATCAACAACGCCGAGCAGATCATGGGTCTGTTCCGGGGTTGCACCGAGAGCAAGGCCCCTTTCATCATCCAGATTTCCAAGGGCGCGCGCGCCTACACCGACAAGCGCCTCATGGAAGCCATGATTCGCGCCGGGGACCAGATCTTCCCGGATGCCATCTTCGCCGTCCACCTGGACCACGGCGATGAGCAGACCTGCTACGAGTGCATCGACAGCGGCTTCTACAGCTCCGTCATGATCGACGCGAGCCATGAGACCTTCGACCAGAACATCGCCATCACGCGGCGCGTCGCTGATCGCGCCCACGCCAAGGGTATCTCGGTCGAAGCCGAACTCGGCAAGCTCGGCGGTGTCGAGGAGCACGTCTCGGTCGATGAGAAGGACGCTTGCCTGACCAACCCGAAGGAAGCTCAGGAATTCGTCAAGCGGTCCGGCTGCGACAGCCTGGCCTGCGCCATCGGCACCAGCCACGGCGCCTACAAGTTCAGCGGCGGACAGGGCCTGCACTTCGAAGTGATCCGCGAGATCGCGCGCCTGCTCCCCGGGTTCCCCATGGTCATGCACGGCTCCAGCTCGGTGCCGCAGGATGAAGTCACGCGCATCAATGCCGCCGGCGGCAAGCTCAAGGGCGCGGCGGGCGTCAAGGAAGAGCAGATCACCATGGCGTCCACGATGGGTGTCACGAAGGTGAACATCGACACCGACGGCCGGCTCGTCTGGTGCCGCGTGCACCGCGAGAGCTTCCGCGACAATCCCGAGAACTTCGACCTCCGCCCGCCAGGCAAGGTCTTCATGGCCGAGTACGCCAAGTACATCGTGCACAAGAACAAGGTGCTGGGCAGCGCCGGACAGGTGGACGACCTGCGCGCCGCCATCACGAGCGGCAAGCTCGGCAAGTAAGCCGGTCCGAGGCGCATCGGCCGGTGCAGGGGGCGGGACCAGGCATGTCTCGCCCCCTTTTTTTTGTTCGTCAAAAGTTTATCGAATAGCCCTTCTTTTCCCTTGTGAAGCCGCCCACGGGTCGGTAGCGTAAGCGGCTCTTAATTCGCGGCAGCTACCTGACAAATCCTGACGATTGGACGTCCGGTCAACCCACGGAGCGGATGCATCATGGCTGAGCAACTGGAAAGTCTGCTGGAGCGCATTCAGAAGGACGGTGTCGACAAGGCCCAGGCGGAAGCCAAGCGCATGGTGGCCCAGGCCGACCAGCAGGCCGCGGAGATCATTCGCAAGGCCGAAGCCCGCGCCGCCGAGTTGGTGCAGAAGGCCGAGAAGGATAGCCAGGCCTTCGCCGAGCGCGGTCGCGTGGCCCTGCAGCAGGCCGCCCGCGACGTGCTGATTTCGCTGGCCGACGCCGTGAACCGCACCCTGGCCACCCTCGTCAGCACCGACGTCAAGCAGGCCCTCGACCCCCAGACCCTCGGCCGCATCCTCGAGCAGGTCACGTCCGTCTACGTGCAGGCCCCCGCCGGCCAGCAGCGCCTGGAGGTTCTCCTGGCCCCCGAGCAGCAGCAGGCCATCCGCGACTACTTCACCGCCCGCCTCGCGCAGGCCATGCGCGCCGGCATCGAGATCAAGGGCGATGGGCGCGTACTCGCCGGCTTCCGCGTGTCCGTCGTGGGACAGAGCGTGCAGCACGACTTCAGCGAGCCCGCCATCACCGCATCCCTTTGCGAACTGCTGCGCCCGCATATGGCGCAGATCGTCCGCGATGCGGCGCGGAAACCATGAATTATTACTATTTCGCCGCCAGTCTGCCCACGCTCGCGCTGGATGCGCCCCCCCCGCTGCGCATGGCGGCCTTCCTTACGCTTTGCCAGGAGCACCTGCGTGCGGCGGACTATGAAACAGTCCGCCAACTGCTCGGGTTGAGCGATGCGCGCCCCGGCAATGCCCTGCTGCGCGAGTGGCATGGCCGCGAAGTCCAACTGCGCAACGCCCTGGTGCGTGCCCGCGCCGCCCGCCTGGGCCGCGACGCCACGCCGTATCTCCGCCCCGAGGCCGCCGCCGACTCCGCCGTGGACAAGGCCGCCGCCGAAGCCCTCTCCCGCCCCGCCCCGCACGAACGCGAGCTGGCGCTCGATCGCTTTCGCTGGGCGCAGGCCGACGAGATGGCCGGCTACAACCCGTTCTCCGTCGCCAGCATCGTCGCCTATGCCTTGAAACTGAAACTGGCCGAACGCTGGGCCACGCTGGACGAGCAGGCCGGTCGCGCCGCGGCCGAGGCCCTCGTGGCGCAGCCGGCGCCCGCGGCTGCCGCGTGAACCCTGAAATCTGAACGTTGATAGCTGAGAGGCAGGAGCACCACCATGGCGGGTAACACAGGCAGTATCGTCGGCGTGAACGGCAACATGATCACGGTCGCCTTCGAGGGCGCCGTCAGTCAGAACGAAGTCGGCTACGCGCGGCTCGGCGAGCTCCGGCTGATGAGCGAAGTCGTCCGCATCCGCGGCCGGCATGCCGACCTGCAGGTGTTCGAGGACACCGCCGGCCTCGGCATCGGCGACCAGGTCGAATTCACCGGCGAGCTGCTGAGCGTGGAACTCGGCCCCGGACTGCTGGCCCAGATTTTCGACGGCCTCCAGAATCCCCTGCCCCAGCTGGCCGAGCAGTGCGGCTTCTTCCTGCGCCGCGGCACCTACCTCAAGGCGCTGCCGCGCGACGTCCGCTGGGCTTTTACCCCCACCGCCAAGGTCGGCGATAAACTCACCGCCAGCGAGTCGCTCGGCCACGTGCCCGAAGGCATCTTCGAACACCGCATCATGGTCCCCTTCGGCTGGCGCGGCACGGCCACGGTGGTCGAGATCGCTCCCCCGGGCTCCTACACGGTCGAGCAATGCATTGCCAAGCTGAAGGACGAGCAGGGCCAGGTGCGCGACGTGGCCATGCTGCAGCGCTGGCCCGTCAAGGTGCCGATCGAGGCCTATGCCGAACGTCTGCGCCCCACCGAGCCCCTCACCACCAAGGTGCGCATTGTCGACACCTTCTTCCCGGTGGCGCGCGGCGGCACCTACTGCATCCCCGGCCCCTTCGGCGCTGGCAAAACCGTCCTGCAACAGATCACCAGCCGCTACGCCGAAGTCGACGTGGTCGTGATCGCCGCCTGCGGCGAGCGGGCCGGCGAAGTGGTCGAAACCCTGCGTGAATTCCCCGAACTGACGGACCCGCGCACCGGCAAGAGCCTCATGACCCGCACGGTCATCATCTGCAATACGAGCTCCATGCCGGTCGCCGCGCGCGAAGCCTCCGTCTATACCGCCGTGACCCTCGCCAGCTACTACCGCCAGATGGCCCTCAACGTCCTGCTCCTCGCAGACTCCACCTCGCGCTGGGCACAGGCGCTGCGCGAAACCTCCGGCCGCCTCGAGGAAATCCCCGGCGAAGAAGCCTTCCCTGCCTACCTCGAATCCGTGATCGCCGGCTTCTACGAGCGCGGCGGCGTCGTCCGCCTCAAGGACGGCAAGACCGGCTCCGTCACGATCGGCGGCAGCGTCAGCCCCGCGGGCGGCAACTTCGACGAACCCGTGACGCAGGCCACCCTGAAGGTGGTCGGCGCGTTCCATGGCCTGTCGCGCGCGCGCTCCGATGCGCGGCGCTTCCCGGCCATCGATCCCCTCGAAAGCTGGAGCAAGTACCCCAGCCTGGTGCCCACGGACATGGTCGAGTCCGCCCGCCGCGTGCTGCGCGACGGCAACGATGTCGGCCAGATGATGAAGGTCGTCGGCGAGGAAGGAACCTCGCTCGAAGACTTCATCCTCTACCTCAAGGCCGAGTATCTCGACTCGGTGTACCTGCAGCAGGACGCGTTCCACGACGTCGACTGCGCCACGCCCGCGGAGCGCCAGCGCTACGTCTTCGGCTTCATCGACCGCCTGCTGCAGAAACCCATCGGCGTCAAGGACAAGGCCGCCGCGCGCCGCCTGTTCCACCAGCTCACGCAGGCCACCAAGGACTGGAACCGCGCGGGAATGGGTTCGACCGAATTCCGGGAACTCGAAGAGAAACTGGACAAGCTTGTGGCGGAGGTCAGCTGACATGCAGAAGGTTTATCATCGCGTGGAAAGCATTGCCGGCAACGTCATCACCATCCGCGCCACCGGCGTGACGTACCGCGAGCTCGCCGAAGTGGAATCGCGCGCCGGCACCTCGCTGGCGCAGGTCATCCGGCTGAACGGCGACGAGGTCGCCCTGCAGGTGTTCGCGGGGGCGCGCGGCGTCGCCACGGATGCCCAGGTGCGCTTCCTCGGGCACGCCATGCACGTGCCGTTCTCCGACGCGCTGCTCGGCCGCATCTTCACCGGCGGCGCCAATCCCCGCGACAAGGGCCCGGTGCTTAACGAAGGGCTGATCGACATCGGCGGCCCCTCCGTGAACCCTGCCAAGCGCATCATCCCCCGCCGCATGGTGCGGACCGGCATCCCCATGATCGACGTGTTCAACACGCTCGTCGAGTCACAGAAGCTGCCCATCTTCGCCCGCGCCGGCGAGCCCTACAACCCCCTGCTCGCGCGCATCGCCCTGCAGGCAGAGGTGGACATCATCATCCTCGGCGGCATGGGACTGAAGCACGACGACTACCTGTTCTTCCGCGACACCCTCGAGGAAAGCGGCGCGCTCTCGCGCACCGTCATGTTCGTGCACACCGCCTCGGACCCCGTCGTGGAGTGCCTGCTGGTGCCGGACATCAGCCTGGCCGTGGCCGAACAGTTCGCCCTGCAGGGCAAGCGTGTGCTGGTGCTGCTCACGGACATGACCAACTTCGCGGATGCCATGAAGGAAATCGCCATCACCATGGAACAGATTCCCTCCAACCGCGGCTACCCCGGCGACCTCTATAGCCAGCTCGCCGCCCGCTACGAAAAGGCCGTCGACTTCGATACCGCCGGCTCGATCACCATCCTGGCCGCCACCACGATGCCCGGCGACGACGTCACGCACCCCGTCCCGGACAACACCGGCTACATCACCGAGGGGCAGTTCTACCTGAGCAACGGACGCATCGAGCCGTTCGGCTCCCTCAGCCGCCTGAAGCAGCTCGTCAACGGCAAAACCCGCGACGACCACCGCGCCATCATGTCTGGCATGATCCAGCTCTACGCCCAGTACAAGGAAACCATCGAGAAGCAGTCAATGGGTTTCCGCATGAGCGAGTGGGACGTCAAACTGCTCAAGTACGGCGAGCGGTTTGAGCGCGAGATGATGGACTTGTCCGTCAACATTCCCCTCGAGCAGGCACTTGACGGCGGCTGGCGCCTCCTGGCCGATTGTTTTGAACCGATCGAATCCGGCCTGCCCAGCAAGTTGATCCAGCGCTTCTGGCCCAAAACCGCCGCGGTGACGGCGGCCTGAGACATGATGCGTGCCACATGGGCCTGAACCCTGACTCCTGAACCCTGACCTCCGCCGCGTATGGCCAAGATCAAACACACCAAGACGGAGCTGAAAGCGCAGCGCGAGGCGCTCAAGCGCTTCCAGCGCTTTCTGCCCATGCTGCAATTGAAGAAGCAGCAGCTGCAGATGGAGATCCAGGCCATCACGACCCAGATTCAGCAGGTGGAAAGCCGCACCGCCGAGATCCGGCGGGGCCTCGATGCCTGGGTGCGGCTGCTCTCCGAACCGGTGGACCTTGCCCCCTTTGTGGCCATCGAGCGGATCGAACTCGACACCGGCAACATTGCCGGCGTGACCATCCCCATCCTGAAGTCCGTGCACCTGAGATCCGTCACCCCCGACCTCTTCGAGACGCCTCCCTGGATTGATGATGCCATTGCCGCCATTGGAAGACTGGTCGAAGGCCGCATCGCGCGCGAAACGCTCGAAGAGCAGCGCCGCCGCGTGGCCGAGGAACTGCGCGTGACATCGCAGCGCGTGAATCTATTCGAGAAGATCAAGATACCCGAATGTCGGGAGAACATCCGGATCATCCGGATTTTCCTCGGCGACGAGCAGACGGCCGGTGTGGCGCGCGGCAAGATCGCGAAGCGCCGTTCCGCCGGTGCGGCAGTCGCCATGGCCGCGGAGGCCGCGTCGTGATTACCCCGATGAAAAAAGTGACGGTGTTCTGCCTGGCCTCCGACCGGGATGAAACCCTGGCGCGCCTGCAGGACCTCGGCGTGCTGCACCTGGTCCCGTTCACGCCGCCCGCCGGGGAAGACCTCGATGCCGCGCGCCGCCACCTTGCCCGCGCGGTCCTGTCGCTGCAGGCGCTGGAAGGCGCGGCGGCAACAACGCCTGGCGCGCCGGCTTCCGCCGAAACCCTGACCGCCCCGCAAGCACTTGTCGACGATGTCGCCGCTCTGCTTGAGCAGCGGCGGCGCCTGGATGAAGAGGAACAGGCGCTGCATCAGGAACAACGCCGCATCGAACCCTTCGGCGATTTCGATCCCGCCCGCCTGCGCGCACTGGCGAACGCCGGCATTCGCGTGCGCCTGTTCCGCGAATCCACCCGGCAGCCGCTGGCGTGCCCCGAGGGCGTGGAGCGCACCGTGCTCCACGAATCCGGTGCCACGCGCTGCGTGGCCCTCATCGGACGCGGCGACTTCGACGTGCGCGGTGACGAATTCCATCCGTCCGAACGCTCGCTTGGCGCCCTTCGCCAACGGCTCGCCGCCATCGCCGGTGAGCGCGAAGCCCTTTCCGCGCGCCTGCACGAACACGCCGGTCACCGGAACGCCCTCCAGCAGTGGACCGACAGCCTGCGCGACCAGATCCGCCTCCTCGAAGCCCGCGCCGGCATGGGCACCACCACCGCGCTTGCCTACCTGCACGGCTTTGCCCCCGCCGATGGCACCGCCGCCATCCAGGCCGCGGCCTCGACCCATGGCTGGGGGCTCCTGATCGAGGACCCCGCACCCACCGATGCCGTGCCGACCTTGATCCGGCTGTCGCGCTGGCTGCGACCGATCCAGAGCCTGTTCAACATGATCAACATCCTCCCCGGCTACCGCGAGGTGGATGTCAGCGCCTCCTTCCTGCTGTTCCTGGCGCTGTTCTTCGCTCTCATCGTGGACGACGGTGGCTATGGCATTGTGTTCCTCCTGCTGACGTTGTGGATGCGCCGCAAGAAGCCGAAGGCCGCGCCCGAACCGTTCCAACTCATGTATCTGTTCAGCGCCGTCACCATTGTCGTGGGCGTGCTGACCGGCACCTATTTCGGACTCACGGAACTTGCCCTGCCGGTGCCCTGCCTGCGGACGATCAGCGCCTGGCTGAACCAAAGCAACAACATGATGCACCTCTGCCTGCTCATCGGCGCCGTGCATCTCACCGTCGCGCACGCCTGGAACGGCGCCCGCGTCATCAATACCCTGCAGTGCCTCGCCCAAGCCGGCTGGATCGGGCTGACGTGGATGCTCTTCGCCGTCGCGGAAACCATGCTCCTGGGCGCACCGTTCCACCGCTGGGTCGGGTGGATGGGCGCGGGCAGCATCCTCGCCATCCTCGTCTTCATGACGCCGCCCGCCAAACTCAAGACCGATTGGATCAACCACGCCATGCTGCCGCTCTCCGTGATGTCCGGCTTCGGCGACATCCTCTCGTACCTGCGGCTCTTCGCCCTCGGCGTGGCGGGCGTGCAGCTCGCGATGGCGTTCGACACGATCGCCGCGACCGTGGGCTTTCATTCGATCGGGCGCGCCATCGGGGCATCCGTCGTGCTGCTGCTCGGGCACGGGTTGAACATCATACTGGGAGCCATGAGCGTGCTGGTGCACGGCATCCGGCTCAACGCGCTGGAATTCTCCATGCACATGGGGCTCGAATGGTCGGGCAGCCCGTACAAGCCTTTTGCAAGGCAGGCGCAGCGCCTGCCGCCGTGAGTCGGGAAGTCAAACTGGGATAAGCAAGCAGAGGGAGTGCTACACATGATCGATGCGGAAATGTCGATGTCGCTGGGTAAGATCGGCGGCGCCATGGCGCTGTGCCTGTCGGCGCTGGGCTCGGGCCTGGGCATCATGGCCGCGGGACAGGCTGCCGTGGGCGCCTGGAAGAAGTGCTTTGCGCAGAGCAAGCCGGCTCCGTTCACATTGGTGGTCTTCGTCGGCGCGCCCATCACGCAGACCTTCTACGGCATGATCGTCATGATGAAACTGATCACGCTGGCCAAGGCGGGTACCCCCTTCCCGCCTCTGCTCGTCTGGGGCATCTTCGGCGGGCTGGCGATCGGTCTCTCGGCGCTCGTGCAGGGTCGCATCGCGGCCGCCGCGTCCGACGCCCAGGCCGAAACGGGACAAGGCTTCACGAACTACCTGATGGCGCTCGGCATCATCGAATCCGTCGCCATCTTCGTGATGGTCTTCATCCTCGTCTTCGCCTGAGCCCGCCACCGGCGGTTCGGCACGCCCGAAGGCGACCGCCTCCCGCGAGGGAGGCACGCCTTGGGCGCGAGGGAAGGTCGGCATGTACAAAGCCGCGTTGCTTGGCGACTCACCCGAGCAGATTGAGCGCGTCTATGGCCGCGGCCAGCGCGAGCGCCTGTCCCGCCTGACCACCCTCCATCCGGACGTGCTGACCTCGTCCACCCTCGCCGCGCAGGCCGCCACCCTGCGCGAGGTCGAGACGATTTTCTCCACCTGGGGCATGCCGGCCCTCTCCGCCGACCGCCTGGCCTGCCTGCCCGCGTTGCGCGCGGTGTTTTACGCGGCGGGCAGCGTCAAGGCGTTCGCCGCTCCGCTTCTGGAGCGTGGGATCACGGTCGTCAGCGCGTGGGCCGCCAATGCCGTGCCGGTGGCGGAATTCGCCCTGGCCCAGATTCTCCTCGCGAACAAAGGCTACCACCGCAATCGCGCCGACTTCCGTTGCCCCGCCGACTATGCGCGGGCCTTCCGCGGCTCCGGCAACTATGGCGGCACCGTGGCGCTGCTGGGAGCCGGGATGGTGGGCCGTGCCCTGATCGGCTTGCTGCGCCACGTCACGCTCAACGTCATCGTCTGGGATCCCATGCTGTCCGATGCGGATGCCGCCGCCCTCGGCGTGCGCCGCGTGCCACACCTCGCCGAGGCCTTCCACGATGCACACGTCGTGAGCAACCACCTGGCCAACGTCCCGGCCACCCGCGGCCTGCTGGATGAAGCCCTCTTCTCCGCTATGCGCCCCCACGCCTGCTTCATCAACACGGGAAGAGGGGCGACCGTGCGGGAGGACGATCTGATTCGCGTCCTGCGCGCGCGGCCTGACCTGACCGCCCTTCTGGATGTGACGGAACCTGAGCCTCCGGTCGAAGGCTCACCACTCTACGATCTGCCAAACGTTCACCTGACCACGCACGTGGCCGGCTCCCTGAATGATGAAGTCGGTCGCATGGCGGCATGGATGATCGACGAATTCCAAACCTGGCGGTCAGGCCAACCGCTGCGATATGCCGTGACGGCCGACATGCTGGCCACCATGGCCTAGCCTTTATGCTGGATTCCCGGCCGCGGGTGCCGCTATGGTGAGCCGCACGTTCGGCCGAACCGCGGCAGGGGTGAGCATCGCATGGCAAAAGTGGCATTGATCACGGGCGTCAACGGGCAGGACGGTTCCTTCCTGTGCGAGTTGCTGCTCGAAAAAGGCTACGACGTGCACGGCATGGTGCGGCGCACCTCGCAGTTCAGCCGCGGCCGTATCGAAGACACCCGCCAGCGCGCCCTGTCGCAGGGCCGCGTCTTCGAATTGCACTACGGCAACATGAGTGATCCCAGCAGCCTGCACCGCATCCTGGCGGCTTCGCGCCCCGACGAAATCTACAACCTGGCTTCCCAAAGCCACGTCGGAGTGTCCTTTGAGGAGCCGGAACACACGACGGAAATCAACGCCACCGCGGTGCTGCGCCTGCTGGAGTGCGTTCGCCACATCGGCCTCAAGGCCCGCTTCTACCAGGCCTCGTCGTCGGAGTTGTACGGGCACGTGGCGGAAGCACCCCAAACCGAACTGACCCCGTTCCAGCCCCTCTCGCCCTACGCCATCGCCAAGTTGTACGCCTACTGGATCGTGCGCAGCTATCGCGAGACCTACGGCATGCACGCAAGCAACGGCATTCTCTTCAATCACGAGTCCCCCCGCCGCGGCGAGAACTTCGTCACCCGCAAGATCACGTACTCGCTGGCGCGCATCAAGGCCGGCCTGCAGCCCGTCTTGAAACTCGGCAATCTCGACGCCCGGCGCGACTGGGGGTCGGCGCAGGACTATGTGCAGGCCATGTGGCTGATGCTTCAGCAGCCACAGGGGGACGATTACGTCATCGCCACCGGCGAGACACATTCCGTGCGCGACTTCGTCGAACGCGCCGCCACGCGGTCCGGGTTTGATATCGCCTGGACCGGCACCGGCGTGGACGAAAAGGGCGTGGATCGCCGCACCAACCGCGTACTGGTCGAAATCGACCCGCGCTTCTACCGCCCGGTGGATGTCGACCGCGTGCAGGGCGATGCCAGCAAGGCCTTCCGACAACTGGGCTGGCGCCCCACGGTCACCTTCGACGCCCTCGTCAACCTCATGATGGACGCGGATCTCGACCGGGTGGCGCGGGAGTCCGGCGGCCGCGCCTGACGCCGGCCAGCGCCCGGTTTTATGTGTACAAACCCGCGATTTTTCACCACAGTCTGGCCCCAGACGGAGGCAGTTCATGGCAAGCGCACATCCCCAACCCGCCTTGGTCCCGGTCACGCCGGAAGCCATCCAGGCGGTCGGCACCGACCACATCCCTCTCGCCGCCCTTCCTTTCCGCGTCGGACGCGAATCACGCTATGGCGTCATGCACGGAAAAGTCGTCTCGATGGAACGCCGCCAGTCGGCCGCCGCCCCCAACAACAACCTCTACCTGCTCGACAACGCGGAGTTCCTCAACGTCTCGCGCGAGCATTTCTTGATCGAACGCAAGCCTGACGGTTCGTTCGAGGTCGTCGATCGCGGCAGCACATGCGGCACCATCGTGGATGACCAGGCGGCGGGCGGCGAGAGCAGCATCATGCGGCGCCCCTTGCGGCACGGCAGCCTCATCCGCGTCGGGACGCCCACTTCTCCGTTTCTGTTTCGTTTCGTCATCGATGGATCGCAACCCGAGGCCTAGACCGCGGCGTGATGCTGGCCTACGCGTCGGAAACCATGTCACGCACGGACGACACCTTCGACGTCAGACTGCCGGACCGCCGCGGCCCCGCCATGGCGGCCCCTCGCCCCGTGGCCATGGGCGGCGTCACCGCCGCATCGGGCACGCCCCTGCCGTCCGCCGGGGGATGGCCGGATCCGGCGCCGCAATCCGTGGAGGGGGAGTAAGCCATGCGCTGGCGTACCATTCTGGCGTGGGCGCTGGGCCTGTTCAACCTGCCGTGGGTCCTGTTGTGGTGGCACTTCAGCAGCCCGGCGCTGGAGCGCGGCCCCAGCGTGACCGCGCTCTACATGATCCTGATGATCTGCACGGTGGGCATGATTCTCCTCCCCATTTTCCTTGGCGGCCTCGCGGGAAAGCGCTGGCTGTTGACCCTCATCCTCGGATTCCTCAACCTCTTCTGGTGCCTGCTATGGCTCCAGGTTTTCGCGAACACAACGCCGGCTGACGCGTCGTACGCGATCATCCGCCGCAGCATCGTCAAGCTCATGCTGCTCACGTCGCTCTCGGCCGTGCTCCTCTATCATCTCAGCGATCAGTTCCTGCGGTGGCTCGCCGAGCGCCGCGCCGCGTCCCCACGCGGATAGACCCGCGCGCCACCTTTTTCCGACTCCCGGATGGCGCCCCGCCCGGGCTCATGCTACGCTTGACGCCGTTGCCGGCAGGTTGGCCCGCCGCGAAGCGGGCGAACGGGCGTGCCGGCGTGGATCGCCGCATGTGGTACGAACCTTTAACGACGCCGCTGGTCCTGCTGCTGATCAGCGCCCTGCTCGGGCTGCTGCTCATCCATCTGCTGCTCCGCCGGCAAAGCATCCACGACCGCGCCCAGCTTGGCGTGCTGCGCATGGACCAGGAACGCGTGCGCCTCCATGTCGAGGACATGGAACGGCGCACCGCCGAGCAGGAGCAGTGGGCCCGAACGCTCCTCAACCGCACCACGGATATCGTCCTCGTGCACAGCGTGAGCGCCAACGGCAAACCGGGCACCTTCATCGAGGTTAACGATGCCGCCTGCACCATCCTGCGCTACACGCGCGAGCGCTTGCTCTCCATGACCATCTTCGATGTCGAGCATAGCGAACCACCATCCACCATGCGGGCCTACGCCCGATTGCACGACACGGACAGCACGGTGCGCGGCCTTGCCGCCTTGGAGAACGGCGACCTGATCGAACCGGAGAATGTCATCGAAATGCGCCGGCGCATGAAGGGCGTTCTCGCCTCCGGGCAGGCGGTGTACGAGCAGACGCTCGTCACCCGCGACGGGCGCCAGATCCCCGTTGAAGTCCATGCCAACCGAGGCGAACGCTGGGGCCGGCCCGTCATCTTGCTCTCCATCAAGGATCTGACCGAGCGCCAGGAAACGCTGCAGGCCCTCTCCGATACCGAGCGCCTGTCGCGGGACATCTTCGCGCATTCGGCCGTGGGGGCGGTCATCTTCGACGGGGAGCGCGTGATTGCCAACGTTAACCGCATTGCTCTGCGCATGTTTGGCGCGGGCGATCAGACCGCCTTTGCGCAGCTGAACCTGTTCGAACCACCGTTTGTGCCGCCGGAACATCAGGAGGCGTTGAACCGCGGCGAGACTGTGCATTTCGAGACCACGCTCGATTTCGACGACATCCGCCAGCGCGGACTCATCGTCAGCACGCGCACCGGGCGGGCGCATTTTAATGTCTTCATGAATAACCTTGGGCTCGATAAGCATTACCAGCCCAAGGGCTATCTGGTGCAAGTGCAGGACTTCACCCAGCGGCGCGAGATTGAACTCGAACTCAAGCAACGCGACCTCCAATTGCGCCAGGCGCAGAAACTGCAGGCGATTGGCACGCTGGCCGGCGGCGTGGCCCACGACTTCAACAACCTGCTCACCCCGGTGCTCGGATACGCGGAAATGGCCCTCGACCTGTGCGCGGACAACGAGACGATCCGCGAATACCTGCGCGAAGTCGTTCGCGCCAGCCTGCGCGCCAAGGAACTGGCCAACCAAATCCTGACCTTCAGCCGCCAGGTGGAGCCGGAAGGCAAGCCCATCCGGCTCATTCCGATTGTGAAAGAAGTCTTGAATCTCCAGCGCGCCACCCTGACCCAAGGCGTCCAAATCTCGCGCGTGATTCAGACGGATCGCGACATCCTCATCGCCGATCCCTCGCAGTTGCACCAGATCATGATGAACCTCTTCACCAATGCCGCCCACGCCATGCGCGGTCGCACCGGTGAGATCGAGGTGACCGTCGGCGAGGCCGAAGTGCCGCCGCGTCCACGCGGCCAGTACGCCAACCTGGCCCCCGGCCGTTATCTCAAAGTATCGGTCCGCGATGCCGGCATGGGCATCGACCAGGCCGTGGCTGACCGCATTTTTGAACCGTTTTTCACCACCAAGGCGCGCGGCGAAGGAACGGGGATGGGCCTCGCCGTCGTCCACGGCATTGTGAACAGCCTCAAGGGCCTGATCACCTTTGAAAGCATGCCCGGCGAAGGCACCGTGTTTCACGTCATGCTGCCCGCCGCCGAAATCAGCGAAGACGCGGCCGAGTCGAGCGAAGATGCCGTCCCGGGCGGGAGCGAGTGCATTCTGTTCGTCGACGACGAGGTCGACATCGTGCGCATGCAATCGCGAATGCTGGCCTCCCTGGGCTACCGCCCCGTCGTCACGCACCGCAGCACCGAAGCGTTGCGCCTCTACCAGCAGCACCCGGATCGCTACCCGCTCATCATCGCGGACCAGGTCATGCCGGAAATGTCCGGACTGGATCTCGCCCGGCATGTACACGACATCCGCCCCGATCAGCCCGTGATAATTTGTTCCGGATTCGCGGATTCTCTGCCCGTCGAACAGCGCCTGGCGTTTGGCGTGCGCGCCGTGCTTCGAAAGCCAGTCAGCAAGCGCGAACTGGCGCAAGCCATCCGGACGGCGCTCGACGAGTCCCCGCCCGCGCGTCTGCCAGCGGATTCCCCTCCGCCCAAGCCGCCTCCTCACGGCGCGCCGGACAGCGGCACGACGGCCAGCACCTGATAGTGGGCGCCAGCGCTGCCCAGCAGGCTCTGCATGACCACCACCTGGCTGGCGGACTGTTCCCCCAGCGGCATGGCCGCATCCTTCTGCATGGCCGCCAGTAAGGCGTCACGCCCTCGACCGGAGCGCACGCGCCCGAGTGTGACGTGCGGCCGGTACGGCCGGGATTCCAGCGCAATGGCACAGGCACGGGCGGCACTTGCCACACCCAGTTGAAGCGCCATCAGGGCCGGGGGCGCAAGCACTCCCGCCCAAATCACCCGCGGCGAGGACGCCGAACCGAAGTGGCCGACCCCCTCGAATGCAATCCGAAGTGACGCCATCGTCGATACGCGGCAGACCAGCTCAGCCTGCAAGCCCGTGACCGCCGTGGCGGGTATGTCGCCAAGAAACGCGAGCGACAGATGAAAGTTCTCCGGCGGCACCCAGCCGACATGGGATCCGGAACGCTTGAGACGGGCCTGCAGGCGCGCCATGGCCGCCCGCACAGTCTCACTGAGCTCGATGGCGACAAACGCCCGCACGACGTCGGTCGCTGCGTCTGCTGTCATGCGGGGAGCCCCCGCACTCCGGACCCTACTCGTTCAGGACGCGCTTCCGGTAGTGCTCGAGGAAGTTCTGGATAATCTCATCGGAGGTCACATCCCGCAGCGTATAATCCGGCTTGCCGCTGCGAAACATGTTCTCCGAGCGCAGCAGGCGCAGGCCTTTGCGCTCGCGCGATCGCACTTCGGCAAAGGGGACGACGCCGATGGGGAACATGCGCCCTTGGACACGGTACGTCATTTCTTCCTCGCCGCCGGAGGTAACCAGCAGGGCCGCCGATGTGGCCGCGTGGCGAATGGTCACCTGGCGGCCGTGGCGCTCCAATTCGAGACGGATCTGTTCAAACGCCGGCACAACAACGTCGGCGACAAACCGCCCGAGCTCGGAACCGCGCGTTTCCACCTTCTGCGCTTCCGCCCGATTGAGCGAAGCACCCAAATCTTCTCGCCAGTCCGCCATGCCAACCGCCTCCTCGCGCCCCTTGGTGTCTTCCACGGGTTCACTATAGCAGCCAGCCCCCCCGTCTCGCAAGGCGATAGCAGTGGCACCGCGCGCTCGCGGGGTGGAGACATGCCCAAACGGGGGACTGTCGACGCGCCCGGACGCCGGCGTCCGGATCCTGTGGATGTGGAGGCCTAGCGCGCGCTCAGACGACGGGCTTGACCGGCAGCAGGACACTCATCACGGTGCCCTGCCCCACGGTGCTCTGGACATCGATCAGCCCCTGGTGTTCTTCGACAATTCGCCGGGCAATGACGGTGCCCAACCCCGTGCCTTTGCCCTTGGGTTTCGTCGTATAGTAGGGCTCAAACATCCGCGCCAGCACGTCAGGCGGCATGCCGCAGCCGTTGTCGGCGATCCGGATCTCGATGAAGGCCCCCTTGCGCTCGCAGGACAACATGATGCGCCCCAGACCTGGCGTCACGGCATCAATGGCGTTGGAGATGAGGTTGTGGATGGCGCGCACCAGCTGGGCATGGCTTCCCTGCACCACGGCACCACCATCGTCCACCTCGTACTCCATCTTCACGTCGACGGCCGACACCAGCGGCTCAACGCTCATGACCAGGTCTTCCACCAATTTCGCCACGGGCACGGGGGCGAACTGCCCCAGCCCGGTCTTGTCCGCGTTCTGCCAGAGCTGCGCCAAGTCGTAGCAGCGGCGGAGGTTCTTCTCGATAACTTCAAGATAATCGGCCGTCTGCTCAAACTCCCCGCCCAGCATGACGCGCGCTTTGTCGAGCTGCTGGTCCAGGAGATTGATGTACCCCATCACGATCATCAGGGGATTGCGAAGGTCATGCGCAAATTCAGCAGACGTCTGCCCCAGCGCGGCCAGCCGATCCTTGGCCGCCAGGTCCTCCACCAGCCGGCTGTTCATGTCCTGCAGTTCCTTGAGCATCCGCACGCGCTTGCGCTCCATGTGCGATCGCATCGTGAAACGGTTGACGAGGTTGAGCATGGTCGTCGTGTCAAACGGCTTGCTGATGTAATCGTTCGCGCCCAGCCGCAGCGCCTCCTGCGCCGTCTCCAGGGCCCCGAATCCGGTGAGCATGACCACCGAGGTCAGCGCATCGAGCGCCCGCAGCTCGCGCAGGCCTTGGATGCCCGTTTTGCCCGGCATCCGGATGTCGAGAATGACCAGGTCGGGCTTGTCACGTTTAAAGGCCTCCACGCCGGCATCGACGTTGTCGGCGCACGTGACGTCGTAGGCCGCCTTCAGCAGGAACCGCAGGCTCTCACGCGGTCCGCGCTCGTCGTCAATCACGAGCACCTTCAACCGCTCGCCCGCGGCAGGCAGCCCCCCCGGCCCCGGGCGCAGCACGGCGGGAGGTCCCCCCGCCGGATGCTCACTGGCCCCCGCCGTCTCGCGCTTGTTCACGTCCATATGCCACTCGATGGGCGACTCACCGACGGCGCCCCACGTCGATCAATCAAGAGAGTGCCGAGACCGACTCGCTCATCACAGGCAGCTTGACCCCCACCGTGGTGCCACTCCCGACTGCGCTGGTCACCGTGATGGTGCCGCCGTGCTCTTCCACAATGCGATGGGCGATCACCGTCCCCAGCCCCGTCCCCTTCCCCTTCGGCTTGGTCGTGTAGTAGGGCTCGAACATGCGTTTGAGGACTTCCGGTGACATCCCGCTGCCATTGTCCGTGACCTTGATCTCGACGAAGGAATCCGAGTAGATGCAACTCAGCCGGATGACGCCAACGCCCGGCGTGACGGCATCAATGGCATTGGAAATGACATTATGAATGGCCCTAACCAGCTGCGCATGGCTGCCGTTGATGACGGCGCCGCCATCTTCAATGCTGTACTCCATCGTCACGTCGGCGGCGGCCATGAGCGGCTCCACACTCATCACCAGGTCCTCTATCATCGACGCCACCGGCACCGGCTTGAACTGCCCCAGGTCGCCCTTGTTGGCATTCTGCCACAGCTGGGCCAGGTCGTAGCAGCGGTGCAGATTCTTCTCGATGACCTCCAGGTAATCCGCCGCCTGCTCGAACTCGTTACCCAACATGTCGCGGGCCTTGGCCAGTTGCTGATCCAACATGTTGATGTACCCCATCACGATCATCAGGGGGTTGCGCAGGTCGTGCGCGAATTCGGCTGACGTCTGCCCGAGGTTGGCCAGCCTCTCCTTCGCCGCCAGATCCTCCACCAGCCGGCTGTTCATGTCCTGCAACTCCCGCAACATCCTCACGCGCTTGCGCTCCATGTGCGATCGCTGCGTGAATCGGCTCGCCAGGCTCAACATGGCGGACGTGTCGAAGGGCTTGTTCACGTAATCGTTGGCGCCAAGGCGGATCGCCTCCTGGGCGGTTTCCAGAGCGCCGAAGCCGGTCAGCATGATCACCGACGTCAGGGCGTCCTGGGCGCGCAGTTCCCGCAGCCCCTGTATGCCGTTTTTGCCCGGCATGCGGATGTCCATGATGATTAAATCGGGATGCGACTCGCGGGCCTGTTGAACACCGCGATCGACACAATCGGCGCAGATGACGTCGTAGTCGTTTTTCAGGAGGAAGCGGAGGCTCTCGCGCGTGCCAATTTCATCGTCGATCACGAGAATTTTCGGACGTTCGGTGCTGCAAACCATGGTACCCCCCGTCTTTCCCTGCTCATGCGGGTCCCGCACAGACTGACAGATACCCGTCTTTAAGCACGTAGTGTGCCATGAGGGCACATCGCGCCAGGAACCCCGAATTGGGTGCCAGATTCGCGTTTGTAGATTGAGACGGACGCCGCCAGGCGTGCGGACGTCCATTCTCGCGCAGCAGCGAACGGAAATGTACCTGAGGCCCGTAGGGATTGCGGCGGGCCGTGCCACGTGCGAATCCCCCTCACACCAGGTTGTAACGGCCGGGGGCAATGATCCGGTTCGGATCCAGAACCTGCTTGAGATCGCGCACGGTCTTCCAGAATTCGTCTGCGGGATCGATGACCGAGCCCATTTCCTGCACGCCGACGCGATAGGGCATCCACCCCCGCGCCACACAGGCCTCGTGCAGCGCATGCGACGCCTCGTGCGCCCGGGCAACATGCTCCCCGGACTTGGCGTCAAATGCCAAGTTGATAACCGCCTCGAGGGCGCGCTGGTCTACCATGTTGAACGTGACGTAGGCCTCGAAACCGAATCTGCCATAGATTTGATTGGTCAGCATCACGAGTTCCTGCGCCAGCGCACCATCCAGCGGGATGAATGGCAGGCAATACAGCATGCCCCAGCCTTCCGAATCCGGGTCCTGATCGGGCCGAGAGGCGAGTACCCCGAGCGCCCAGTTCAGGCTCTTGAGCGGCTCGTCGGTCGGCGTTCCCGTCGCCAGACCGAAATAGGGCGCCAGCCCGGGCACGATCAAGGCTTTACGCTTCCCCCACGCCGTGAAGCGCGTAACGGCAACAACGGCTCGGGCCACACTCAGAACCTTCTCGCTTAGAAAAATCAGCCGGCCCTGCCCCCTAAGCGCGCGCGCCGTTTCGCGCTGCGCCACGCGCACCTGCGCGCGCGTACCCATAATGCCCCACACCGCGCTCCACACCCCAAACCCTTCCAACGCCAGAAGCTCACGCACCTGGCGTTGCAGGTCGGACGTCGCTACGCCCCTCGCCGCAAGCCGCTCCGCCACGCTGGCCCCCATCGCCAGGTGGGTGCGATTCCGATTGCCCAAATGCACGACCGTCTGGATCACGTCTCGCGCGCGCAACGCACCGAGCGCATCCACGCATTGCGGCAACTGGCGCTCATCCACGATAGAGAATACGGCGGCCACATGATGCTCGCGCTTGGGCAGCAGCGGAACGCCGGCCGATGTGACCACGCCGTAGTTCGACTGGCTGAACAGCCCGCTGAGGTCGGGGCCGATGCCATGCCGGTAAATGTGCGCCGTCTTGGCCCCGTCGATGTGGCCAAATCCGGTCCGCAGCAGGCGCCCATTCCCCAACACGACTTCCATGGCGGTGAGCGTGTCGGCCCGCGTGGCAAAGTAGCCGATGCCTCGCTCCAGCGTGTTGCCGATCAGGCTCGTGTTACGCCCCGCCCCGGTCACGTTGACGATCAACGGAAGGCCCTTCGCCGCCAAATGGTCCGCGAGTTGGCCTTGCGTCACGCCGGGTTCGACCACCGCATAGTAGTGCCCCGCATTCACCTCGAGGATGCGGTTCATTCGCCCCAGATCGATCACCACCTGGCCGTCGCTCACCGGCACGCGGGAGCCAAGGCCAAGATTCCGGCCCGTGCTGATTGGATACAGGGGCGTGCGACACTGGTTAGCCACACGCACGATTTCCAGCACGTCCGCTGTCGACCCCGGCCGCAGCACGGCCGGAATCTGCCGCCGCAATCCACTGACATTGGCCAGATAAGGTTTGAGATCGCGCTCGGATGTCAGAACGTGCTCGGCTCCGATTGCTGCGGCCCACAGGGGCAGCGCCTGCACCAGGGATGATTCCATGAGATCGAACCTCCAACCGTGACGCTTCACTTGGTGGCGATCAACAGACTGTGATCCTGCGGCAATCCCGTCACGCGCCGGACACTCGCGAAACCGGCATCCTTAAACCACCCCTGGAAATCCAGCCACGAATAGAGCATGCCCTCCCCCGTGGCAATCGTCAGGAAATAGGGCGATCCCAGCGCTGTTCCGATCGGGCCGGTATCATCCTCATTGCCCATCATGCCGAAAATCAGCACGACACCACCAGGCGGCAACGCATCAAAACTCTTCCGGATAATCTGGCCGTTTCGCTCCGGCGAGTAAATGGTGAACATGTGGGAATATAGAATCGCATCTACCCCGGACGGGTACGGGGTGGTGAAAAGGTTGCCCACGTGTGTGTCGATCTGGCCTTGGAAGGCGTGACACCGCACGTTCTCTTCAGCCAGGCCGCAAACGGACGCCGAGTCAAACACGGTCACTCGCAAGCTCGGAAAGCGGCGGACAAAGGCAATCGCGTTTGTGCCATCGCCCCCCCCCACATCTAACAGGTGCGTCACCTGGCTGAGATCCACCGCCTCCACCAGGCACGGGTTGGCATGGGAAGACAATGAACTCATGGCCTCTTGGAAAATCTTCTCGGTTTCCGGATGGCTCTGCAACCGCTCGTAGAGCGTGTTGCCCTTGCCCGGAAAGCGGCGCAAGCCGACGTTCCGATTTTCCTTCAGCGACGCAACGAAATCCTCCAGCCCACCGTACACAATATGGCGCTGCCACCCCAGCACCTTGGCCATACTGCCCGGCTTATCCCTGACCAAAAGCTCCTCCGCCACTTGCGAATTGAAATAGGCCGTGCCGCATTTTTCGATCACCCCGAGGGCGGTCAACCCCACCAGCAGGATTCTGGCCGGCTGCGCCTGTATGCTCAGACCTTCGGCAACGGCCTCCCGAGTCGCGCCAGGCGAGGCGGCCAAGAGGTCGTACAGGCCCAAATCAACTCCTGCCCACAGCAATTGGAACGCCGCATGCCCCTGCGCTATCAGGTTCAGTTGCTCTCGATCCAAAGGTTGCCGTGCCATAGCCCGCTTCCTCCGTGTTCACGCCCGCGCCGACGACGCGCCGACACTGATCGAACGTTTGCGCGATCATTGCATGGTTCCGCGTGACCGAAAAGGGGTATCGTAGTCTTGCAGGACCTCCCATCGAGCCATGTGCATTGGCATGGGACAGCGAAACGGGATAATACGGCGCGGCCTGAAAGCGCGCGAGCGCAAGATTACTCGTAGGATTACGATGTTGGCTTCCGCCCTATGATCGCGGGAACGGCGGTACCGGCAGCCCGCGGGAGGGAGGGGGCGGCGAGGATGCGTTAGGAACCTAGTGGCCCGGCTGCCAACCGGGTCCACTAGGGGCACTGACGGTCAGAAATTGCGCGCGTAGGATACCTGCATCAGGTGCACGCTGACGTCGTACGAGCCGACGAAGGCCGGGTTTAGGTTCTCGTCCACCGTGCGCTCGTACTGGCTGTAGGCATACGCCAAATCCAATACATTGACCCCGTCGTGATACCCGAATCCAGCTGAATACACGAAGCGATCATCGTCGGGCAGCGTTGGGGCTTGCGTTTCCTCGGGGATTGGCGTTTCGAGATACACCACGCCACCGCGCGCCGTCCAGGTTTCGTTTAGGTCCCAATCGCCACCCACCCCGTAAGTCCAGGAATCATTCCATTCCTGTGGCACCGCCTGCGGGAAGATGCCGGCCGCCCCGTTTGCACCCAGTCCCAGCGGCAGCTCGTCAAAAGTCGAGAACTCAACCCACTCCACGTCCACCCCCAGACGCACGCTAGGGGTCACCGCAATCCCATAGCCCGCCGCGATCATGGACGGAAATTCAATCTCACTGTCAAAATCACTGCCCGGGGCCAATGGACCCGTGAATCCGGTCACGTCCATATCGCCGTCCAGATCCACCTTGACTGGCAGGCGGTACGTCGCCGAAAGGCGCTGCTGCTGCGGCAACTCCACCGTAACGCCCGCATTGCCGCCCACACCGACGCCATCGCCATTCAGGCGCACATGCGTCGGCGGCGCCCCGGGCCCCAGCACAAGCCGCTGTTTCAGATCAAGTTCCGCTTGCAGCACGTCGACGCCAACCCCAACCAGAACGTGTTTTCCCAACCGGGTGGCAACCGACGGATTGACGTTCACGGTGATCAACTCAGCATAGTACGGCGCCCGCTCCGCCACCGCACTGGACTCCGGCCATTCCGTCGATTGCCCCCAAGGCGTCGTCAACCCAATGCCCAGCACGAGCGGCATGTCCCCACTCAATGGCGTTGCTGCGAAAATGTTCGGTAGCATCTTGACGTCGCCATCCGCATCCGATGAGCGGCCATCCGGGCCTGTATTCTTCGTATCCGAATCCACGAACGTGACGCCCGCTTGCACCTGGGACTTGCCCAAGGTCGCCAGATTGGCAGGATTAATCGATACAGCCGAGGCATCGTCAACAAATGCGGTCTTCGCTCCAGCCCGCCCCAGATTGGCAGCCCCGTCCGGCGGGTTGCGGAACCCATTCGCGCTGCTCGTGTACACAACCGTGCATACGAGCAACCCCACGCCAAACCCCAGTTTCAGACTGCTTGTCATGACACCACCTCCGAACCGTTGCGCCCGGCGAAATTGCCGGGCGGGTTTCTATTAAGCACCCGCCGTGCCAGCACGCCACCTCAAATAGTCCTTGCGGCCCTCAACATGTTCTGTTCAAATGCGTTATCAAGGCGACTGCGAAAAAAAATAGCGCGGGATAGCGCGGCGCAAGCAGCATCCGTGGACATTTTTGTGCATGGGTGTGACCCGCGAATGGCGCGGTGTACATATTTCGTATGCGGCTCCCAGGCCACTCCGTGGCTGAACACGAATGAACAGCCGACCACGCGCTGTGATCACAGGATTGGGCATCCTGGCTGCCAACGGCATCGGCCATGAGCAGTTCTGGAAGTCGCTGCTTGCCAACACCAGCGGGATTGGTCCCATCACGCTGTTCGATTCACACGACCTGGCCTGCCACATCGCGGGCGAAGTGCGCAATTTTCACATCGAAGATTTCGTACCACCGGAACTCAAGCCCCGCCGCATGGGGCGCTTCACGCAACTCGCCGTCGCGGCGGCCAGGCTCGCCGTCGCCGACGCCTCACTCGACATCCCGCAGCTCCAGGCGCGACGCAGCATCCCTGTGGCCCTCGGCGTCAGTACCAGCGCCATGGACATGATTGCCGAAGAGCCCCGCATCCACACGGCCGTGACATCCGTTCCGAACGCTGCCACCAGCGCCATCGGCTACCTCTTCCACGCCCAGCCAAAGCTGCTGACGCTCTCCGTCGGCTGCGCGTCCAGCCTCGAGGCTATTGCGACCGGTGCGCAGATGATTCAATCCGGCGAGGCAGATCTCCTCATTGCCGGAGGGGCGGATGCCGCCGTCACGCACTACGTCTTCGACTGCATGCTCAAATGCCGGAAGTGTTCCACGCGCAACGACGATCCCACCGGGGCCAGCCGGCCCTTCGACCGGGATCGTGACTACGGCGTACTCGGCGAAGGGGCCGCCATTGTGATCATGGAGAACCTGGAGTCGGCACGGGCACGCGGAGTACGCCCCTATGCGGAAGTCGTGTCGTCGTACTCCGCCAGCGACCCCGCGCCGGCCGCAGAAGGCGCGGGATTGGAGCAGACGATGCACATGTCCATGGCTAATGCCGGCTGCGGGCCGAAGGACATCCAACTGGTCAGCGCTCATGGTCCCAGCGATATCCACATGGACCTGCTGGAAACCAACCTGATCAAACGCACGTTCGGCGCCCAGGCCTACCGCTGCCCCGTGACGTCCATCAAGGGCGCCACCGGCTGCCCCATGGGCGCTGGCGGCGCCATGCAAGCCGTGGCCGCCTGCCTCTCCATCCGCCACCAGTCCATCCCCCCCACCACCAATTTCGTAGAAGGATCGGAAGGATGCGACCTCGACTATGTCCCGCGCGAATGCCGTCTCACCCGCGTGGAACGGGTGCTGGTCAATTCGCACGGCTTCGGACGCAGCAACTGCAGCATGATTCTGGCGGGGGTTTGATCGCATGTTTCTGGCGACAGCGGTATTACTGCTGACAGCGGCGCTCAACTTGATCCTGGGCGTCTGCATCTTCGTCTATAACCCCGATCGCCCCCAGAATCGGCAGTTCGCGCTCTTCTCCGCCAACATGGGAATCTGGGCCTTGTGCATCTTGCTCGGGGCCACCCGGCACTCCCCGGAGTACGCCGCCTTCTGGATCCGCACCTCGAGTTCCGTCTGCGGCCTGCTCCCCCTCACCCTCTTTCTGCTCTGCCGCTCCATTCGTGATCCGCTCTTCACCATTCGCCGCGCCCTCCGGCAGCACGTTCTGTTGGTGATCGGCAGCCTCTTCGCCGCTCTGGTCGCCTTTACCCCCGGCTTCCTGAAGGGCGCCACTCTGCCCCCGCCCTCCGCCGCGTCCGGCCTGGCCTTCCCGGAACCCGCCTACGGACCCCTCGTTCTGCCCTACTACCTGTTCTTCCTCGTGGCCTTCGCCTGGATCATGTTCTCCTTCATCCGCGACATGATCCGCTCCACCGGCGTGCAGCGCGTCGAACTTCAGTACGTCCTGATGGGCTGGCTGCTGACGATGTTTTTCAGCCTCTCCACGAACATCTTCCTGCCGCTCCTCACCGGCAGCGCGCAGACGCAGCCCTTCGGCCCCCTCGGCCTGCTGGCCATGAACCTCGTCATCTCCTACGGCATCGCCACCCGCCGCATCATGGATGCCGCCGGTGCCCTGCGCCGCGTGGTGGCCTACGGACTGCTTACCGGCTACCTCGTCCTCGTCTTCTTCCTGACGCATTCCGCCATCGCCCAGATCGTGCCCGCGCAGTCCGCCCTGCAGCCACTGACCGCCAGCCTGCTCGCCGGCGTCATCATCGCCCTCTCCATGGCGCCCGCCCAAACCTACATGCGGCGCGTCGCGGACTGGCTGTTCTCATCGTCGCGCCAGGCGCAACTCACCAACGCCGTCGAAAGCTTGACCGCCTCCCTGCAAACCGTGTCCACCATGCCGGAACTGCTCGGCAGTTTCATGGACACGATTGGGCGCCTGACCGGCACGCAGCGGGTGATGATCCTGCTGGCGCGTAAACGCAACTTCGAACAGGTCTTCCCGCTGCCGACTGAAACCTCCCCCGCCGTGCTCCTGCCCGATGCCTCCGCCATTCCCCGCTTCCTCGGCAACAATACGAGGCCCATCGTGGCCGATGAATTGCTGCGCGAACGCCAGTCCGCCGACGTCATGGCGCTGCGTGCCGCCATGCAGCAGAACCAGGCCGCGCTCGCCTTTGGCCTGACGGCGCGCAATCGCCTCATCGGCGTCCTCCTCCTTGGCGCGAGATCGTCAGGCCGGATCTACAGCAACGAGGACCAGCACAATCTGCAGGTCGTCTGCAAGCACCTCGGCGTGGCGATTGAAAACGCCCAGCTCTACACCGAATCCATCCAACATCGCCTCCACAGCATCACGCTCCTCAACAACCTCGTGAACGGCGTCGTCGCCGCCGATGCCGACGGCGAGATCAGCATGATCAACAGCGAGGCGCAACGCATCTGCAGACTCGCCTCGCCGGAAGGGCAGTCCCTCGCCCTCGGCGATCTGCCCGGCCCCGTTGCCGAAGCCCTGCGTCGCACCCTTCAGCTGGGAGTTGGCGAACGCGACGTGGACGCCGACATCACGGTGCCAGATGGCCCTCCCGTCCCGGTCCGCCTCGGCACCTCGCCCCTGCACGATGCCGATGGCCGCATCATGGGCGCCCTGGCCGTGCTGAGCGACCAGACCACGGTGCGCAGACTCGAGTCCCAGATCCGCCGCACCGACCGCCTGGCCAGCGTCGGCACGCTGGCGGCCGGCATGGCGCACGAGATCAAGAACCCGCTCGTCACGATCAACACCTTCGCGCAGCTGCTCCCCGACCGCTACCAGGATCCCGACTTCCGGGGCACCTTCACCGAGCTGGTGAGCCATGAGGTCCAGCGCATGAACAGCCTCGTGAACCAGCTCCTGCGATTCGCCCGCCCCGCCCCCGCGCTGCTGGCGCCGATCGACCTCGAAGCCGTGCTCGACCACAGCCTGCTGTTGATGGAACAGCAGTTCCAGAACAACCGCATCGGCCTCGAAAAGCTTTACGAAATGCGCGGTGCCCCCATCCGCGCGGACGCCAACCAGCTCGAGCAGGCCTTCGTGAACCTGCTGCTCAACGCCCTGCAGGCCATGCCGCCGGAAGGGCGCCTGACCGTCCGCCTGCGCAAGGGCGCGCGCCCGATCGAGCCCGCGCGCGGCTGGCGCCCCGCCCATGCCGAGACCGTCGAAGTCATCTTCCAGGACACGGGCTGCGGAATCGCCCCCGAACACCTCAACAACATCTTCGATCCGTTCTTCACCACCCGCAGCGAGGGCACCGGCCTCGGCCTCTCCGTGGCGCACGGCATCATAACCGAGAACAGCGGCACGGTGGAGGTGGCCAGCGAAGTGGGCGTCGGCACCACGTTTACCATCGCGTTTCCGCTTATTCCCGAGGAACCCAGCGCATGAACCTGCGGGCGCGAGTCGTGATCTGCAGCGCTGACCCGGCCCTCGTGCGCCGGCTGCAGGCCTTCGGCGCCGGCCTGGCCGAGGTCCGCGCCGTGGATTCTCTGCGGGAGCTCGAGCGGCTTGCACAGGGCGTCGACGGGCTTCTGCTCCTGCTTGACCTGCAAACCCCCGATTACGCCAACGCCATCGCGTTTGCCGTCGGACACACCATGGATGGCGTCTGCATCGCCGTTGCCGTGCCCGATTCGGAACCCAGCCGGCTCGCCCAGGCGAGCGGTCTGTATGCGGTCGTCAGCCCCGAGGCGGAGCGGCAGGACATCCAGCTCCTGCTCACGCGGGCCATCGAACACATCAACCTGAAGCAGGAACTCGCCCTGCTGAAGGCCGGGCTCGGCGCGGCCGTGCCAGTCCCGCCCCCTCCCCCCGCCCCGCCTGTCGCGGAAGAGGCCCGGACCCTGCGCACCTTCGAACTCGCCTTGCGCAATTTCGACCGCGTCGAAACCCTGTACCAGCAGATCGTCGAAGGCGTCGCCGGGGTCGCCCGCGTCTCGCGCGTCGGCCTCTTCAGCCAGGCCGCCGAAGACGCCCCCTTCACCCTGCAGGCCGGCGTGCGCTGCCTCGAGCGCGCCCGCGCGCTCTCCTATCCCGCCAATCATCCCCTGTGTCTCTGGCTGCACGCCCACGCCCATCTCATCTCGCGCTTTACGCTCGACCATGTCCCGGCAGCCGAAGACCGCCTGATGCTCCGCCAGTCCATGGACCTGCTCGGCGCCGAAGTGCTCATTCCCATTCACACGCACCAGCACTTCGGCGGCTGGCTCCTCTTTGGCCATCACGTCACCGGCCGCCCCTTCACCCATCCGGAACTCGAAGAGCTGATGAGCCTCACCAATCATGTGGCCGTCATCATCGAGAACGCGCGCCTCTACACCGAAGTCTCCCTGCGCAAGAGCCTCGCCGAAACCCTCTTCGACAATCTCCCGACCGGCATCGTGGCCACGACCGAGACCGGCAGCATCCTCTGGCTGAATCGCTCCGCCGCCCAGATCTTCGACGTTGACCCCGTCCAGCACCTCGACCAGCCTGTTGACCGGCTCAGCAGCAAGCTGGCCGACTGCATCCGCCGCACGCTGGGCGGCCGCGAAGTGCGTGAACCCGAGATCTGGCGCCTCGTCCCCGGCCCCCGCCTGCTCTCCGTTCAGACGCGCCGGCTGACCGGCGCGCACGCGCGCATCGGCGCGGTCGCCCTGGTCCAGGATGTGACCGAGCAGCGCCTGATGCACGAGCGGCAGGAACACCTGGCCCGGTGCACGTTCTGGAACCAGCTCGCCGCCAGCATGTCCCACGAAGTGCGCAATCCCCTCGTGGCCATCAAGGCTTTTGCCCAGCTCCTCCCCGAACGCTATGACGACCCGGAATTCCGCGTCGAATTCAGCACCACGGTCAGCCATGAGGTCGATCGCCTCGACGCCATCATCAAGCAGATGAACGATTTCGCGAACCTTCCCCGACCACGCCTGGAATCCATTGATATCCGGGACGCCATCCAGCGCGCACAGGACGAAGCCCGGCTGCGGGCACCCGCCTCGCATTGCGCGATCACCGTCACCACCGCTGGCCCCCTGCCCCCCATTCTCGGCGACAGCCGCGCGCTGGCGGACTGCTTCACGCACCTGTTCATCAACGCCATCGAGGCCATGCAGGGGCAGCCGCATCCGCAAATCCAGGTTCGGCTCACCCCCATCTCCGCCACGGACGGACGCCCGGCCGGCCTCCACACCGCCGTGACCGACAACGGCGGCGGCATCCCCAGAGACATGCTGCCGGCCGTCTTCTCCCCCTTCAGCACAACCAAGAACCGCGGCATGGGCCTCGGCCTCGCCATCGTGCAGCGCCTCGTCCTGGACCATGGCGGCCAGATCGATGTCACCTCGACCGAGAAGGGCACGACCGTTAACATCTTGCTGCCCGTGGCGGCGGGAACCGCGGAGGCACGCCTATGAAACACCTGCTGATTGTGGATGATGAACGCGGCAGCCGCGAATCACTGCGCGCCATCTTTGGGCGCGACTACCGCCTGAGCCTGGCCGAATCGGCCGACGAAGCCGCCGCCCTCCTGAGCCGCGAGCGCGTCGACCTCGTCCTCCTCGACGTGATGATGCCGGACCGCGACGGACTCAGCCTGCTGCGCGAGATCCAGTCCATGTACCCCGACATGCCCGTCATCATGGCGAGCGCCTCCACCTCCGTGCAGCCGGTCGTGGAAGCCATTCGCTTCGGCGCCCATGACTTCATCACCAAACCCTTCGACGTGCAGGCGATCCGCCACGTCGTGGCGCGCGCGCTGGAAAGCAACCAGTTGCAGCGGCGCGTGGCCGTGCTCGAAACCGAGGTGTCGCGCGAATACCCCATCGACGGCATCGTCGGCGCCTCCACGTCGTTTCGCCGGGCGCTCGAGGACGCGCGCAAGGCCGCGCAGACCGACGCCACCGTCCTCATCATCGGCGAGAGCGGCACCGGCAAAGAGCTCGTCGCCCGCTCGATCCACGCCTGGAGCACCCGCCGTGACGACCCGTTCGTGGCCGTGCATTGCGCCTCCCTGCCGGAAGCGCTGATGGAAAGCGAACTCTTCGGCCACGAGAAGGGAGCCTTCACCAGTGCGGACAAGCAGAAGCTTGGGCGGTTCGACCTCGCCGGCTCGGGATCCCTCTTCTTCGACGAAGTCAGCGAAATGACCATGTCCACACAGGTCAAGCTGCTGCGCGTGCTGCAGGAGCGGGAATTCATGCGGGTCGGCGGCACGCGCGTGATCCGCACGAATGCGCGCATTATCGCCGCCACGGGCAAGGACCTGAAGGACGCCATCAAGGCCGGCAAGTTCCGCGACGACCTCTTCTACCGGCTGAGCGTCGTGCCCATCCAGCTGCCGCCGCTGCGCGAGCGCCAGGGCGATATCCCCCTGCTGGCCCAGTACTACCTGGATCAGCAGCGCCAGACCATCAAGGCCGCCACCGCCGGACTCGCCCCCGAAACGCTCGACCTGATGTGCGCCTACGCCTGGCCAGGCAACGTGCGCGAACTGCGCAACATCATCGAGCGCATGCTCGTCCTGCACGGCCAGAGCCCGGTCATCCTGCCAGAGCACTTGCCCGAAGAATTCAAGCGCACCAGCGTTCCCCCGCCTCCGGCGCGGCTCGGAAATCAAACCCTGGAAGACGCCGTCAACACCTACGAACGCCGCCTGATCGAGTCCGCCCTGCAGGAGGCGCGCGGCATTCAAACCCGCGCGGCACAGGTCCTCGGCACCACCCGGCGGATCCTCAAGTACCGGATGGAAAAACTGAACATCCGCTTCGACGACTCGCCGGAAATGGCCGCGGCCGAGGACGCCGGAGACAACGCCTGACTGTTGCGTTTCCGCGGCGCGCCAGCCTGTCACCGCCCTGTTCCCCGCGCTCGGCGCGCCTCTCTGACCGGGGAAGACGCTAGACAACCGCCAAGGCGGTCCGTTAAGCTTTGTTGACTGACCGCGCGTGGATCGGGCGCCTTTCACGGAAAGTTCAAGCCGGAATGACCTCCAACCAGAGTCCTGACATCCCGATGCGCGTCCTCGTCCTCGATGACGATGATGCCATCCGGCATTTGTTCAAGAGCACCCTGGCCACCGCCCATTGCCACGTCGAAACGGCTGAAAACGCCCGACAGGCGCTGCAGATTCTCATGCAGCAGAATTTCGACGTGCTGGTCGTCGACGTCAAGATGGAGGGGATGGACGGCATCGTCTTCATGCAGGAGGCGCTCAAGGTCTGGCCCTGGATCGGCGTGGTCGTCGTCTCGGGCTTTGTCGACGAGCAAACGCTGACGAAAGCCAGCCAGCTGGGCGTGAAGCGCGTGCTGGAGAAACCCATTTCAGCCGATCAGCTCATCGAAAACGTCCTGGCTGAGGGCCACGCCCAGCGCACCCACTACAGCGATATTCCCAGCGGCAACGCGCTTGCCCTGATGCGCGATCATTTGAAACTGCTGGACGGCCTCGACGAAACCTTGATCCGCACCGAGACGCTCGTCAGCACCCTGTTGGAGTTCGGCAAGACGCTCGCCAGCATGCTGCCGTCGAACGTCGTCGGCATCCTCGTCTACAGCGACGCCGAGGCCGAGCGGGAATTGCTGACCTACGCCCAATCCGCGGTCAGCGACCAGTTCCTTCACGAAGTGGAAGAAGAAATGTTGAGCCGCTACCAGATCCTCAGCGGCCAGTCCGTCACCCGCCAGATTCTGAATATCCAGGTGCAAGGCGAACCGTGCCAGCCCGCGGGCCCTCAGGTCGTGGGCAGCACCCTGTCGGTGCCCATCATCCTCGGCGAAACGTTCTGCGGCCTGCTGACGCTCGCCTCGTCCGAGGAAAACCGCTACTCCACCGCCGACGTCTCCCTCCTTTACCATGCCGCCAACCATATCTCCGCGGTCTTTCTTGCCCTGCGGCGCATGCACTATCTGGCCACGCGCGACCACCTCACCGGCGTCTTCAACCGCATCCGGCTGGAGGAGGAAATGCAGCGCGCCTGGCTGCTGGCCAAGCGCTACGACCGATCCATGAGCGTCGTCATTGTCGACATGGACAATTTCAAGACGGCCAACGACTCCTACGGCCACACGGTCGGCGATGCCATCTTGAAGGATATGGCCAAGCTGTTGCAGGGCGCGGCCCGTGCCTCCGACATCGTCGCCCGCTACGGCGGCGATGAGTTCGTGGCGATCCTGCCGCAGGCCCGCGACCAGGATGCCCGCGCCTTCGCCGACCGGTTCATGAATCACCTTCGCAGCCACGTCTTCTGCCCGTCAACACACCGCCTGACCATGTCCGCCTCCGTCGGCATCGCCAGCTTGTTCAGCCCCGATCCGCCGGCGACCAGTGACGAACTCATCAGCCAGGCGGACCGCGCCCTCTATATGGCCAAGCGAGCGGGGCGCGACCGGCTCTGCATCTGGCCGGGCCAGGCCGGCGGCTCACAGTCGGCCGGTCAGTCCGCCAGTGCGCGGCCGGCCGTGAAGCCGGATCACATTCTCATCGTGGATGACGAACCCGCCGTGCTGGAACTGGTGGGCACCATGCTTGGCCGCAAGGGGTACCAGACCACTACCTGCGCGTCCGCAACCGACGCCATCGCCCAGATTCAGCGCGCCCCCGGCTTCTTCGACATTCTGCTGACGGACCTCTCGATGCCCGGCAAAAGCGGCATTGACCTCCTGCACGAAATCACGGCGGCGGACGATTCGATCGTGAAGATCGTCATGACCGGCTTCGCGACCGTGGATACGGCCGTGGACTGTCTGCGCGAAGGGGCGTACGACTTCATCCAGAAGCCCATCCGCCTCGGCGAGCTGACCGCCTTGATCCAGCGCGCCGCGGAGTACCGCTCGCTGAAGATCGAAAATGCGCGCTACCAGCTTCACCTCGAGGAAATGGTTCGCGAACGCAGCGCCAAGCTCGTGGAAACCCTCGAAGAGGTGAAGCGCTCGCACCGCTTCACGCTGGATGCGCTGGTCGCCATGCTGGACGCCCGCGAGCGCCAGACCGGCCGGCACAGCGTGCGCGCGCGCGACCTCGCCGTGTTGCTGGCCCAGAAGATGGGCCTCGATCACGAGGATCTGGACGCCATCGCCTCGGGGGCCTTCCTGCACGACATCGGCAAGATCGGCGTGCCGGACGCCATCCTGCTGAAGCCCGGCCCCCTGCTCCCCGACGAGTGGGTCATCATGAAATCGCACAGCGAGATCGGCTACAACATCCTGCGCTCCAACCCCTACCTCAAGGATGCGGCGGAAGTCGTCCGCGCCCATCACGAGCGCTTTGATGGTTCGGGGTATCCGCGCGGACTCAAGGGCGACGCCATCTGCATCGGGGCGCGTATTTTCGCCGTCGTGGATGCCTACGATGCCATGCGCTCCGACCGCAGCTACCGGGCCGCCATGGCGCCGGCCAAGTCCGTCGCCGAAATCGTGCGCAACAGCGGCACCCAGTTCGATCCCGTCGTCGTGAAGGCCTTCCTGGAAAGCCAGGAAGACCTCGAAGCCGTGCTCGCCCGCGGCATCTAGACGCCCCCCTGATCAGGGCAGGAACTGTCCCTTCTTCAGCTTCCGCGGCAGGTACTCCTCCAGGACGTAGTTGAGGCCGTGCTTGGCGAACGCCTGCTGTTCGATACGCACGCCCATCTTCAGCATCTGCTCAAGCGCGGCCTGCCACTCCTTGTGATGCCGGATGAACGGATCATTCTTCAACGCATCCTTCGCGCGCTTGATGTCGACGTCCTCGAGCGGATGCGTGGCGTCTTCCAACTTGTAGTCGATGATGTCCTGCGGCGTCACACCCAGGTACTGGGCCTGCGGCACGCAGAAGAAGCGGTTGATGTGCGCCGCCTGGCCCGACCCCACCTTCAGCGTCCGGTAGATGTTGCAATAGCCGTACGGATCGCCGTCCGTAAAGACCAGGACCGGCAGCTTCTGGTCATCCGCCAGGCGGCGGATAAAGCGCCGGCAGGCCCGCGTGGGAACGCCGCTCATGGAAATCAACACGCAGTTCGCCTTCTCATAATAGCGATGATGCACGAGACGCTGGAACAGCGACGCGGTCTCCACCGTCAGGACGAACTTCGCCTTGGTATGAAATCGCAGGTGCTCGACGCGCGACGGAATGCTCCACGCCCCCGACCCGAGCTTCCAGCACTCGATCTTGATGTCCTTGCCCGTCCCCGGATCCTGATCGATGACCGTGAGCGGACCGCACACGTCGCCCCCGCGCTCTTCCGGTATGTACCCCAGTTGCTCGCGGTTGATCGCCAGCATCGCCTCCATATCGTCCAGCAGGGCATCGCTCTCGGGCTGCTCGTGGAAGCGGCACTCGCCCCAGCTCTTCGAGTTGTAGTAGATCTCGCGCTTGCCCGCGATGTCGTCCTTGTCCAGCAGGTCGTTCTTGGTGGTGGCCAGCAGCCGCACGGACTGTGCAAACGTCTTGATCGTGTTATAGGACAGCGTGCGCGTGGACATCCGGTTCAGAATCTCGAAGTGCCCGCGCTTGATGTCGTACCGGACGTTCTGCAGCGACCGGATGGGAAAGCGCATCGATGGCTTGCGCTTCTTCTTCACGATGTCGGCATGAATCTCCGCCGCCACCGCCATGATCTTGCGCGAGGCCGCCTCCTTGGAAACCACCTGCGGCGCCGCGGTCGGACTGTTGCTCTTCGCCATGATCAAACTCCAGGTCTACGGGTTGGTGATGGATGCGATGGGCGTCGTGCGCGGCCGCCTCGCGCCCTCCCTCGGCCCTTACACTTCCAGATGCGACTTTTCCAGCATCGTGCGGAGGTCCTTGACGATCTGGTGCTCCTGCTTCTCGTTTAAGTCCAGCACGTGCTTCAACCCCAGCGCGAGGTGCGGGATGTACAGTTCGATGTAGCTGCGCTTGCGCAGCAATTCGGCCTGGCGGTCGCGCTTGCTCAGGAAGACGGAAAGGCGCCGCCCTCCCTCCTGCAAGCCCAGGGTGATCTCGTTGATGATCTCCTGGTAGCCGGCGATCGCGTCCTTGCTCTCGCTCGTAAAGGGCACCCAGGCGCTCGCCATGTGCACCAGGATCACGACCGGCCCGAGTGGCAACGCATCCTTGGGCTGGCTCAGGCCGTAAGCCTTCCAGTTGACGCCCGTCACGCCTTTCGTCATGGCGCAGCCGCCGGCCTGGTAGAGCAGCGGCACCCGGTTGGCGAACCGCAGCACACGCACCGGCTCCTCGAGCCCCACCCCTTCCACCTCGGCCTTGGGTTTCGCGTACGCCAGCCCGATTTCAATCTGGAACGGGTTCCCGCGGTATACGCACGGCTCACGGGTGAGCGCCGTGTAGAAATCGCCCGAAATCTCCTTCTGCAGGCCCGCCAGGATCTGCTCCTCGCCAATCGGGGACAGGCAGTCCGTCGGCGGCCGCATGAGCTTGGTCTCGCTGATGGCCTTGTAGAGCGCTTCGGCTTCCTGGTGCGCCACGCGCGTCGGATTCGCCTTCGGATTCAGCCCCGCCCGCTCGCAGATCTCCAGGGCGGTCCGGTCGCTGACTCGCGAAAAGTCGTGCGCCAGCGCCGAGCGCACCGTGCGAGACTCCGTATCCTTGAGCATCTGCATGAGCATGCCGAGTTCCACGCCATGCGGATGCGGCATGATCTCCTGCGCCGGGTGCGGCAACGCCTTCACCGCCCGCTGGTACGTGATGCAGGTGGCCGACAGGGTCGGATCGGGCACGGCCGCCTGCGCGCTGGGATCGGCGGCGGCGGTCGCGGCCACCTTGCCCCCCTCCGCCTTGACTTTCAGCTTCAGCGAGTAATGCAGCGTCAGGTGCGGATTCACGATGGCGCACTGCTTGAGAAACTCGTCCACCGACTGGCGCCCGCGCACGTAGGCCGCCTCCATGTCGATTGACACCGACGTGCCGTGGCTGTGCGCCGCGGGCGAACCCTCGGGATGGCCCTCGGCGTTGAAGGCCTGAAACGCGGGCGTCCAGTCATCCTCCTCATCCGTCAGCACCGTCGGCTTGTTCAACCGCGTGTCGATCTGCACGGCCATGCGATGCGCTTTCCGGCTGCCCTTGACCTTGGACAGAATCCGCGTTGCGGACCCGGTGGTCAGTTGTCCATACATGCCGGCCGCGCTGATTCCGATGCCCTGCTGTCCGCGCGACATGCGCAGGCGGTGAAACTTGGAACCGTAGAGCAGCTTCGCGAAGATCTTGGGAATCTGGGCTTTCACAATGCCCGGGCCATTGTCGATCACGGTCACACGGAAGCGGGTCTCGGACAACTGCTCAAGCTCGACGCTGATCTCCGGCAGAATCTCGGCCTCCTCGCACGCATCCAGCGAGTTGTCCACCGCCTCTTTCACGGCCGTGAGCAAAGCCCGGCGCGGACTGTCGAAGCCCAGCAGATGGCGATTCTTGAGAAAAAATTCGGAAACCGAGATCTCGCGCTGACGGGTGGCCAGCGACTCGGCCGTTTCCTGGGGAGGTCGTGGTTTTGCCATGCCGGATACTGAGGGATTTCAGCGCGGGTTTCAAGCGTACGGGCGTCGCCGGAACCGTCGTCGCCATCCCGCAAGCAACCCCGTCCTTTGGCATTGCATTTGCGCACTGCGCCCCCTAGTATTACCCTTCATTTCGGCACTTTCTGCGTTGCTGGAACTGGTTTAAGGACAACGGGATGAATCGTTTTCGATGGGCGCTGATATGGCTGGTTCTGGCGACGCTGCCCGTCCCCCGGTTGCCGGCCGCGGAAATCCATGAGGTCGTCAAGGCGCAGGACCTGAGCCGGCTGCGCGCCATCCTGAAAACGGATCGTGACCACAGCATGGTCAACGCCAAGGCCAAGGGCGGCTCCGAGCCGCTGCATTGGGCCGCGGTGGCCCCTGCTGACGATGTGGCCGCCCTGTTGATCAAGTCCGGCGCCAACGTCAACGCGCGCACGGACAATGGAACCACCCCGCTGCACTGGGCCGCCAACAAGAACGCCCTCAGCGTGGCCCGCCTGCTGATCGAGAAGGGCGCCGACGTCAACGCACGCTCCGACAAGGGCTACACCCCGCTGCACTGGGCCGCCATCGGTAGTTCCACGGATATGGTGCGCCTCCTGATCTCCCATGGCGCCAACGTCAACGCGGCCGGCAGCGATGGCGTGACCCCGCTGCACTGTGCCGCGCAAATGAACTCGCTCGACATCGCCAAGCTGCTGGCCGGCTACGGCGCCGACCCCACCCTGCAGACGGCGACCGGAGCCACGCCGCTCGCCCTTGCGAAATCAAAGGAGATGAAGTCGCTCCTGCAGACGGTCGACGAACAGTTCGCGGCGAAGAAAGCCAGCCCGCCCGAAGCGCCTCCCGCCGTCACCGAAGTCATCCCGCCGCCTCCGCCGCGCACGATCGAAACCCTGGCGCCGCCTGCGCCGCTGACCACCCGCGATGGGCAGCGTTTCGGCACCCTCACCGGCGAGGACGGCACGCGTTACGAAGGCCAGGTCCGCGGCAACCAGATGCACGGAGTCGGCACGCTGACCCTCCCCAATGGCGAGCGCTATACCGGCACGTGGAGCAAGGGCCGCAAGGACGGCAAGGGCCTCTATATCTTTGCCAATGGCGACACCTACAGCGGCACGTGGCGCGACGGGCACATGCACGGCAACGGCACCTACACGTTCGAGAATGGCGGACGCCTCGAGGGACTCTGGCGCGAGGACCGCTTTGCCAATGGCACCGGCCTCTACGTCTTTGCCGATGGTGACCGTTACGAGGGCCAGTGGCGTAACGATCGCATGTGGGGGCGCGGCATCTACACCAGCGCCGACGGCCATGTCTTCGACGGATACTGGAATGCCAATCACGTTCAGGGCAACGCCGTGACGGCTCCCTGACCGCCCCCCTCCCGCCATGGACGCACGCTACCAGTTCGCGGAAATCGAGAAACGCTGGCAGGCCTATTGGCAAGCCCGCGGCCTGTTCAAGGCCGATACCCAGAGCACCGCACCCAAGTATTACTGTCTGACCATGTTCCCCTACCCGTCCGGCACCATGCACGTGGGCCACGGGCGCAATTACATCATCGGGGACGTCGTCGTGCGCTATAAGCGCATGCGCGGCTTTGACGTGCTGGCGCCCATGGGCTGGGACGCCTTCGGCCTGCCCGCCGAAAACGCCGCCAAGGACCGCGGCATCCATCCGCGCCTGTACACCCTGGGCAACATCGCCCGCATGAAGGAGCAGCTGCAGTCCTGGGGAGTCGTCTACGATTGGGATCGCGAGCTGGCAACCTGCCACCCCGATTACTACAAGTGGACGCAGTGGATCTTCCTGAAACTGTTCGAACGCGGCCTCGCCTACCGCAAGAGCGCGCCCATCAACTGGTGCGAATTGTGCACCACCCTCGCCAATGAAGAGGTGCTGCCCGACGGCACCTGCGAACGCTGCGGCCGCCCCGTGACCAAGCGCGACCTGACCCAGTGGTTCTTCAAGATCACGGCCTACGCTCAGCCCTTGCTCGACGACCTGGCCCTGCTCGACAAGTGGCCCGAAAAAGTGCGGAGCATGCAGGCCAACTGGATTGGCCGCTCCGAAGGCGCCCGCATCGCCTTCACCGTGGCGGAGACCGGCGACCCCTGCCCGGTCTTCACCACCCGGCCGGACACCCTCTACGGCGTCACCTTCATGGCACTGGCGCCCGAGCATCCGCTCGTGCGTAAGCTCGTCAAGGGCACGCCCCATGAGGCGGCCGTCACCGCTTTCGTCGAGCGCCAGATGATGCTGTCCGCCGCCGTGCGCGCCGACACTGCCGCCGCCAAGGACGGCGTCTTCCTGGGCTTCCACGTGCGCAACCCCTTCAATGGCGATGTCGTCCCGCTGTGGGTCACGAACTATGTGCTCATGGAGTACGGCACGGGCGCCGTCATGGCCGTGCCCGCCCACGACCAGCGCGATTTCGAATTCGCCCGCCAATACAGCCTGCCCGTCAAGGTCGTCATCCAGAATGAGACCGGCTCGCTAACGGCCGCCGCCATGACGGAGGCGTTTGTCGACGACGGCGTTATGGTCAACTCAGCCCCATTCGACGGGCGTCCGAATCGCGCGGCCATGGGAGCCATCGTGGCCCATGCGCAGGAGCGGGGGTTCGGCGAATCCACCGTCAGTTTCCGCATCCGCGACTGGTTGATCAGTCGCCAGCGCTACTGGGGTGCGCCCATTCCCATCGTGCACTGCGACACCTGCGGTCCCGTGCCGGTGCCCGAGGACCAACTGCCCGTGCTGCTCCCGGATGACGTGGATTTCCGCTCCGAACGCGGGAACCCGCTCGACCGCCACGACGCCTTCAAACAGACCACCTGTCCGCGCTGCGGCCATGCCGCCAGACGCGAAACCGACACCCTGGCCCAGTGGCTCTGCTCCTGCTGGTATTTCATGCGCTATGTGAATCCGCGCCTGACCGATGCGGCCTACCGGCGCGAGGACGTGGATCACTGGCTGCCCGTGGACCAGTACATCGGCGGCATCGAACACGCCGTGCTGCATTTGCTGTATTCGCGATTCATCGTCAAAGTGCTGCACGATGCCGGGACCTGCTCCTTCCGCGAGCCCTTCGGTGCGCTCTTCACCCAGGGCATGATCTGCAAGCGCAGCGAGAAGGACGGCCAGCTTTACAAGATGTCCAAGTCCAAGGGCAATGTCGTCAGTCCGGACGAACTCGTCACGGAGTACGGTGCGGACACGCTCCGCCTGTACACGCTGTTCATCGGCCCGCCGGAAAAGGATGCCGAGTGGAACGACCAGGGCGTCGAAGGCGCGTACCGCTTCCTGCGCCGCCTCTGGACCTGCATTCACGACCACCTGCCCGCGCTGGCGGCCGCCACGGGCCTCCGCCCCGACCTCGCCGCCATGCCGGCCCCCGCGCGCGATCTCTATCGCAAGACGAACGAGGCAATCGACCGCATCACGCGCGATCTCGAGGGTGATTTCCATTTCAACACGGCCGTGGCCCAGATCATGGAACTGTCAAATGCCTTGGGCTCCTTCGCGGTGACCGCGGACAGCCCCGCCCAGGATCGGGCCGTCTTTCGTCACGCCGTGGAATCCATCGTGCTGCTGCTCTGCCCCTTCGCGCCGCACGTAGCCGAGGAACTCTGGCAGGTGCTGGGGCACCCGCCCAGCGTGTTCGAAGCGGGCTGGCCTGCCGTCGATCTCGCAGCGCTGGTGCGCGACGAGGTCGAGATCGCCGTGCAAATCAACGGCAAGGTCCGTGATCGCCTGACCGTGCCGACCGGCCTGGACGCCAAGGCGCTGGAAGCGCTGGCGCTTGCATCCCCGGTGGTCCAGCGCTACCTGGATGGCAAGACGGTCCGCAAGGTCATCGTGGTGCCGGGCAAACTGATCAACGTCGCCGTATCGTGACCACCCCGTCCCCCAATGAGTCCCCGAACTTGCGCGCCTCGCTTCGCCGCGTCGGGCGTGCCTGGTTCGAACTCACCGCTGATGAGCAGCGCGCCGTGGCTCTGATCCTGGGCCTGCTCGTCCTGGGCATTCTCGCCCGCTACTGGCACGCCATGCTCCCCTAAGCATGGGACACTCATCTTTCGTCCCGGACGAACGCATCAACAAATTTGCCAGGTGGCCTGCAACCTCCAACCGTGTGCGCATGCGTGGCGAGGCGCTCCGTCCCGTACTTCCCATTTGGATTTGCGCCACGCTTGGTCTAAGATTGCCTCACCGTTGTCGGTGCCACGCGTGATCACGATGGCCACGATGCGGTGACACAGGACTTGCCATGCGTGATGCCGCCATGTTGAAAGCCGTGCAGGAGATTTGCACCCGCGACCGGCGCTACCGGCCGGAGAGCTATCTCTTTGTCCTCGATGCACTCGAGTTCACGACCAAAGTGTTGCAGAAGAGCGCGCGGAGCGGCAAGGAGCGGCACGTCGGCGGGCGGGAGTTGCTCGAAGGGCTGCGCCACTTCGCGCTGCAGGAATTCGGCCCGATGGCCCTGCGCGTTCTGAACACCTGGGGCGTCAAACGCTCGGAAGATTTCGGCGAAATCGTCTTCAACCTCGTCGAGTCCGGCAAGCTGCGCAAGACCGAGGAAGACTCGCGCCAGGACTTTGCCGGCGGCTATGATTTCACCGAAGCTTTTGCCGTGCCGTTCCTGCCGGCCTCCAAACCGGAAGGCGCCAAGCGCGTGGGCCGAACACCGCGCGCGTCCGGCGAAGGAGGCAAGCGCAAGGCCACTCCGCCCGCCCCCCCCGCGAGCTGACGCGGTCTGGCGACGGCCGTTGCAGACCGCCCCAGCACCGATCAAGGCTGGCGAAATTCGGCGCCAAACTGTGCCAGATAGGCCAGGCTGAAGCACCGGAAGAAGACCGCCACGGGGAGCATCACCACGGTGCCCACATAGGGGATGATGAGCAGGCACCCGGCCACGCAACAGGTCATGATCACCAGCGCCAGCACGCACACCCCGGCCAGCAGGTATAGCAGCAGGTAATAGATCCCGTAGCCGATGAACGCCCACGTGTGGTTGCCCAGCACGCGCAGAAAGCGAGCCCATGCCGGCGCGGCGCCGAGGTTCTCGTTGTACATAATGGGAACGATGAAATCTTCCAGGAATCTTCCGATGTACAGGAACACGCAGGACACCACAATCCACAGCAGCAGGTTCGCCGTCAACGTTGGCCACAGCCCCGACAAGGTCTGATCCCGGAGATACGGGATGGCAAGCGAGAACACCCCAACCCCGATCAGGATGGCGACGATCGCCAACCCCACCAGCGTATAGACGATCGTCCACTGAAAGAGCGAGTTGCCGTGCTTCCGGTAGGCGTGCCAGGGAGCCGCCACCTCCATGCGATCATGAACGATATTGTCCAGGAACATGAACTTCCCGCGGCAGCGCACCCATAACAACACCAGCCCGATGGCGACCGAAACGAGAACGACGATGCTGGTGATCCCAATGATCAGGGGCGCATGCTCGACCACTTTCTGCCACAGCTGCGCCAGGTACGCCGCGGGATCGCCCCCAGACTCCGCCGCCATGGATTCCTGCCACTTGCCGCCGCCCGGATTGAAACTGCCGCCTTGCTCGCCCAGCGTGGCCAACCAGGCGCTGAAGCCCAAGGCAAACCACTTCCCCAGATTGAAGGGCCGGAAAAGAATATCCTTCGTGCGTTCCCACGCCAGCCCCGCGCAATCGCTGCATGAGCGCGGGCCCGAATCGGCGCAAAATTCCGACGACACGACCACCGGCTCACCCCCCGACGGGGGCACCACGTCCGGCTGAATGGGCGGTGGCGCAAAAAGCCCCGGCACCGTGTGGGCCTGCGCCCACGCGCTGCCCATGCCCGTGTTCCACACGAAGTCCGACGGTGCCAGCAGGCCGTCCCGAACGGCTTGAAACAACGCGTCTTCCGTAATCGGCCCGACCTGTTTTCCGCGTGCGAAGTAGTACCACTGCATGATGGATCATCCTGAGCGTATGGCAACTCTGTGCGGGCATTCTTGACGCCGGGCACGCAGAAACGCAAGTTTATAGGGTGTGAATTCCCCTCGATGAAGGGTCTTCTTTCGCCCGACGCAGACGCACCAGCCGAAGGCCATGCAGGCGAGCCATATGGACAACATGAATACGCCGGCTGAAGGACTGGGATCCACCAACGCCTACCGTGACCTCAATCGCGCCATGCTGATCGTCGCGGTGCTCGTGCTCGCCTGGATTTTCGCCCTGCATGTCCTGTCGATGGCGCTGGGCTACCCTCTGCACGCTTGCGCTTCGCGCGCATATTTCGGTATCCCCTGCCCGCTTTGCGGCCTGACCCGCGGCCTCGCTTGCCTGGCCACCGGCGACCTGCAACGTGCAACCGCCTACAATCCTCTCAGCGTCCCCGTCGCACTCGTTATCCTGGCCGAGCTGTGTTACCGCGCCACGGCAACAGGGCGCCGCGGCGCACACCGCCTGGCCCGCTTCAGTCGCACCGACGCCCGACTGCACCAGCTCGCCCTTGCGGCCTTCATCGGCTATGCCATCGGTTTCTACTTGCTACAACTCGCACCCTAAGCGTGCCGTTTCACCGGTAGTCGCACCTGCGGGCCTTCCAGGCTCCGACCGCTCGCCGTGTCTGCTCTGGCGCGGCTTTCCAGTTCCCTCGTCTTGCGGTGCCGCCTCCCCGCCGGACCGCAGTAACAGGCGCCACCGCTTGACTATCCACATCGACACGCTATTCTTGGAATGAAGAGGAGGAACATCATGAGCGTGCAGGTGGATATCGGTGGCTGGTTGACCAAGGGCCTGGACCTTTATAAGCGGAATTTCGGATTGCTGGTCGTGGCCAGCCTGCTGGCCATGCTGCTCAGCGCGGTCACCTTTGGCATCCTGGCTGGCCCCATGTTTGCCGGTCTCATCCTGATCGCACTTCGCTTGCTGCGCGGCGCCGAGCCCAAGCCCGCCGTCGGAACTCTGTTCGAAGGCTTCAATCACTTCGCCCAATCGTTCCTCTTCATGCTGGTCTGGGGGCTGATTTGCATCGTGGCCGGCACCGTGCTGAGCTTGATCCCCTGCATCGGCCAAGCGGTTCTGATCGTCGGCAGCCTCGCGCTGAGCACGCTGCTGATGTTCGCCATGTTCCTGATTGTTGATCGCGGCATGGCGTTCTGGCCGGCCTCGATGGCCAGCCTGGAAGCGGTTAAGCCCGCGTTCTGGCCTCTCCTCGGCTTCAGCGTGATTGCGCAGATCGTGAGCCAACTTGGCGCTATCGCCTGCGGTATCGGCATCGTGTTCACGCTGCCGATTGGCGTCTGCGCCATGGCCATCGCCTACGAGACGTTCATCGTGCAGGGCGGTACGCCTGACCCCGCCACCCCGCCGGTGGACGCCCCGCCGCCTCCCCTGGCCTGATCCGCCAATCGGTTAGCGCCCGCCCTCGTCATGAATCCGGACGTCGGCGGGCGCGAGCAGCGTCCGCTCCAGCGCGTCCATCCGACCGTCGTCCGTACGGCGATACCGGACACGCACGGTCGCCACCGACGCCACGCCTGATACGGCACCGAGGCGCAGCTCATAGCGTAAGGTCAGGGACTGCCCCGGCCCCAGATCGCCCAATCGCAGCGTCTCCTCGCGCGGCACGCCGACGACCAGTTGGCGAAAGTCCTCTCCCGGCTGGCGGTAAGCCGTCACCACCTCCGGGGCAAAGGACACCGTCACCAGCATGCCCCCCCTCGACAGCGCTGTGGCTCCAGATTCGCCCGCCGCCCCACGGGCTCCCGTGATCCCAATCGTCAGGAGCGCCTGCCCCATGTCGACGCCCGTCGTCACCAGTTCCGCATCCAAGCTGAGCGTCTCGCTCGCCGGGGCCGCTAAGCCCGTGGCGAGGGTGCTGCCGGAAAGTCTCGCCCGCATCGCGACAGGCTCGGCCTTTGCGGGGCGCTTGTCCTTCACGTCTCTGACCGCGCCATCGCGGTCGCGCCGGCTCTCTTTATCTTCCTGCTCCAAGGACGTGGCCACCGCCTGCGGCTGGACAGGCACGACTGCCGCATCCGGAACGCTGGCGGCCAGACCTTCAGAGTCTGCGGCCTGTCCCTGATCATGCCGATTGGCATCAACGAGGAGACGGCGGCCACCGCCGGTCGCCGCGGCTTCGCTCGGCACTGCGTCCGAAGGCGCCATCACGTACATCGGTTCGGGTGCCGCGGGAGGCAAGGCCGCGGGTGCAGGCAGGAGCACGTCTTCTCCAAGCCGCGGCGGAGGTTCGGAAGCAATCGTGGCCTCTGCGCGGCCCGTTGACTGGTCTTCCTTCTTGGCCATGGCGGGTGCGCTGGCGTTCTGCAATTTGGCACCGGTCAAGTCCAACTCGGCCGTTTCCAGCGGTGTCCGCGCGTGCGGCACGATCGCCCAGAGCAACCCCAGGAGCAGCGCGAAGCCGGCGGCACGGGCCAGGCCGGGATGGGCCTGGAAGATCCACGTCCGAGCGCGTGCAGCCCAGGCCGGCCGCGAAGACGCCACCGCGCTGTCGAGGATGCGGCGCTTGCTGGATGTCGACAGGGTCGTCTGTGCAGGCGCCGTGCCCGCCAGCGCGTCCTGCAGGAGGTCGAGGGTCGTCACGATCTCCCGCAGCGACGCCTGGCAGTCACGGCAGGCGGCCAGATGCGCGCGAACCGCAGCGGTGGTCGCGGCGTCCAGGTCGCCCAAATGATAGGCGGTCAACTTGCCGCGGATGTGCTCACAGGTCATGGTGGATGCCCTCCGCCGCAGACCGCACGCCGGCCTGATTCAGACTGCGCGCCAGCTTTCGCACCGCATGGTGCAGGATGTTGCCCACGTTTCCCGAACTTCTCCCGGTGATCCGGCTGATCTCCTCGTACGACAGCCCCTCCTCCAGGCGTAGCAGCACAACCTGCCGCTCGCGAGGATGCAGGCGCTGGAGATGCTGCAGAACCAGCGCCCGGCGTTCATCCTCGCCGCCCGGAACGGGGCGCGAATCCGCCACCGTCGTCACGGCGATTTCCGCGCGCTCGCCCTCCACCAACCGCATCCGTCCCTGCCGGCGCAGGTGATCGATCGCCTCGTTGTGCGTCACGCGATACAGCCACGCTTTGAGCGGCACGGCCGGCTGCACGCCATCCGTCCAGTGGCGGCAAAGCTTGATGAAGACGTTCTGGACCACGTCCTCGGCGGCCGTGGCATCGCGCAGCATGCGAGCCGCATAACGCAACAGCGGTTTCTCGTGCTCCACGACCATGCACGTCACTTGGCGCATCCGGTCCGCTGACACCTGATCCGCCGCCATACCGGTTTCAACCATGGTCGACCCTTCCACTCGCCTGCTCATCTGTATAAACGACGGGGAGGCGGCCTTTCTTCAAGATATTTCTGGTATGGCCCGCGTTTCGACGCCCCGGTCGTCGCGGAATAGGGCTTGTCCCGCCTTGGCCAGCCTTGGTAGCCTTCAGCTTTTCCCCGGACATCACATGCAAGCACACGATTGGATCGCCATTCTCGACTACGGTTCGCAATACAGCCAGCTCATCGCCCGGCGCATCCGCGAGCAGCATGTCTATTCCGAGCTGATGCGCTTCGACACCCCGGCATCAACCCTGGCCGCACGCAAGCCCGCGGGCATCATCCTCTCCGGTGGCCCCTCCAGCGTCTTCGAACCCAACGCCCCGCTGGGCGATCCACGCCTCTTCGAACTCGGCGTGCCCGTGCTCGGCATCTGCTACGGCATGCAGATGACCGCCAAACTCCTGGGCGGCACCGTCAAGCCCGGCCACAGCCGCGAGTACGGCCACGCCAACATCCGGGTGTCCGCCGCCGATGCGCTCTTCCGCGGCCTGCCCCATGACGTCGACGTCTGGATGAGCCACGGCGACCAGGTCGTCAACATGCCCCCTGGTTTCCAGGCTGTTGCCGGAACCACCGCTTGTCCCGTTGCCGCCATGGCCGATGCGCACCGCCGGATCTACGGCCTGCAGTTCCACCCTGAAGTGGCGCACACCCCCCGCGGAACCGACATCCTGCGCCACTTCGTGTTCGATGTCTGCGGCTGCAAGGGTGATTGGCAGATGGCCCAGTTCATCCGCGAAAGCATCGCCGAGATTCGCCGCCGCGTGGGCGATCAACACGTCGTCTGCGGGCTGAGTGGCGGCGTCGACTCTTCGGTGGTCGCGGTCCTGCTGCATCAGGCCATCGGCGCCCAATTGCACTGCATCTTCGTTGACAATGGTCTGCTGCGCCACGGTGAAGCCGAGCAGGTCGAACAGACGTTCGGCGATGCCTTCGGCCTCGATTTGCATGTCTCCCACGCCCAGGACCTCTTCCTCGGGCGCCTCAAGGGCGTCACCGATCCGGAGGCCAAGCGCAAGAGCATCGGGAGCACGTTCATCGAGGTCTTCGCCAACGAGGCGCGCAAGATGGGCGAAGCCAGGTTCCTGGCCCAAGGCACGCTCTACCCGGACGTCATCGAGAGCTTCTCCCCGATTGGCGGCCCCTCGGCCACCATCAAGAGCCACCACAACGTGGGGGGCTTGCCGCCGGACCTGAAATTCGAATTGATTGAGCCCGTGCGCGAACTCTTCAAGGACGAAGTCCGCGAACTCGGCCGCGAGCTCGGCATCCCCGCCGCCATCATCGACCGCCAGCCCTTCCCCGGTCCCGGCATGGCCGTGCGCATCCTCGGGGAAGTGACCGCCGAGCGCGTGGCCGTGCTGCAGCAGGCCGACCTGCGCGTGCAGGAGGAAATGGCCAAACTCCCGAACTACCGCGACATCTGGCAGTCGTTCGCCGTCCTCCTGCCTATTCAGACCGTGGGCGTCATGGGCGACAGCCGCACCTACGAGAACGTCGTGGCACTGCGCGTCGTCGAAAGCCGAGACGGCATGACCGCGGACTGGTTTCATGTTCCATACGACACGCTGGCCCGCACCTCCAACCGCATCATCAACGAGGTGCGCGGCGTGAATCGCGTCGTCTTCGACATCAGTTCAAAGCCGCCCGCCACCATTGAGTGGGAATAGACCCGGCGCGCGTGCCGGCTGTTCACACCCCCTGCGCCCACTTTGCCCGCGCATTGGTTTTGTGATATCCTAGCTCACGTAGCGTAGTATCACGTCGGCGGAACCGTCGCGGCTTAGCGGTGCCAAGCGCATGGCCAACATGAAACGGCTGGGAAGTGTGTCAGCGCGCGCAGCAGCTGGTCTGCTGGCCGCCTGCATGGGACTGGACGTCGCCACGGCGGCCCCGCCCTATCTCTCCGCTGCGCCGCGGTCCCTCGGCCCCTCCAGCCGTCGCACCCCTCTCACCATCACCGAAATCATGTACAACCCGGCGGGAACGACGACCCGCAGCCTGGAGTACATCGAACTGTTCAACACCGAGCCCGTCGCCCGGGACGTGAGCGGCTTCGCCCTCACGGGATCCGCCAACTTCACCTTCCCCAGCAACACGGTCATCGCCGCGCGCAACTTCCTCGTGGTCGCGCGCGATCCCACCGCCCTGGCCGCCCATGGCGGGCTCACCAACGTGCTCGGGCCGCTCGATGCCGAACTGCCAAACGACGAGGGTACCGTGCGACTGCGCAACAAGCAGGGCGCCATCGTGCTCGCCGTGGCCTACGCGGACACGGCCCCATGGCCAAAGGCGCCAGACGGCACCGGCCACTCGCTCGTGCTCGCGAGGCCGGACCTTGGCGAAGCAGAACCCGAGGCCTGGACCTGGAGTGCGTGGCGGGGCGGCTCGCCCGGCGACGTGGACCCCGCCGTCAGCGATCCACGCGATGGCATCGTGATCAACGAGTACCTCGCGCACACCGACCTGCCGCAGGTGGATTTCATTGAACTGTTCAACACCACCACGCAACAGATAGACGTATCGCTTTGCACGCTGAGCGACCAGCCCGCCACCAACCGCTTCACCTTGCCGCCCGGCTCCGTCATCGCTCCGCGCGGATTCCTGGCCTTCCTGCAGCCACAGCTCGGCTTCTCCCTCAGCAAGAGCGGCAGCGATATCTTCCTTCGCAATCCCCCGGACACCCGCGTGCTGGATGCCATCCGCTTCGGCGCCAAGGCCAACGGCGTCTCCAGCGGTCGCTATCCTGACGGGACGCCGGACCTGCACGAACTGACGACCCCCACCGCCGGAACCACCAACGCCCCCTTGCGAATCCGCGATATTGTCATCAACGAAATCATGTTCCATCCGATCTCCGGTGATGATGCCGACGCCTACGTCGAGTTGTTCAACCGCGGCACGGGAACGGTTGACGTCAGCCGCTGGCAGCTACAGAAGGCCATCACCTTCACCATCCCCCCGTCGACCTTCATCCCGCCAGGCGGTTTTCTCGTCATCGCCCCCGACGCCACGAACCTGATCGCGCGCTACCCCCAGCTCACGTCCGCCAATACGGTCGGCAACTATGCCGGGACGCTGTCCGACCGCGGCGAACGCCTCGTCCTCGCCATGCCCGACGATCCCTTGTTCCCGGATCTCGACCTGGTCACGGTCGACGAGGTCACGTACGACGACGGCTGGGGACCGTGGACCGATGGCGACGGCAGCAGCCTCGAGTTAATCGATCCCCGCAGCGACAACCGGCGCGCCAGCAACTGGGCCGGCAGCTCGGAAACCAACAAGAGCACTTGGACGTCATTCGAGACGACGGGTACCCTGGCCAACAGCATCGCCGCCAACAACACGCTGAACGTGTTCCTGATGGGAGCCGGCGAGTGCCTGCTCGACGATGTGCAAGTCGTGGTCGGCGGCACGAATCGCATCAGCAACTCCGGGTTTCAAAGCAACACAAGCGGCTGGACGTTTCAGGGCGCTCACATCCGCACCTCGCACGAGATGGCGGAAGGCTACCAAAGCACGCGCAGCCTCCACCTTCGTGCGAGCGCACCGGGATCGGCCAATAATCGCGTGGAAGCCACCCTGTCGGCGGCACCGGTCGATGGGCAGTTCGTAACCATACGCGCCAAGGCCCGCTGGCTCGCCGGCTGGCCCATCCTGGTGCTGGCCTTGAATGGCGGCGGCATGGAGGCCGCCGGCACGCTCACGCTGCCGGTCACTCTGGGCAGCCCGGGACTGATCAACAGTTGCGCCGTGACCAATGGCCCGCCGGCCATCGACGACCTCGCGCACGCCCCGGTGCTGCCGGGCGTGCTCCAGCCGGTTGTGGTGTCGTGCCGCGTGCACGACCCGGACGGACTGACCTCCGTAACCTTGAATTACCGCCTCGACCCCTCGCCTGCCTACGTGAGCGTGGCCATGAACGACGCCGGCACCGGCGGCGATCGCATCGCGAGGGATGGCACCTACAGCGGGACGATTCCGGGACAGGTCGGCAACACCATGGTGGCCTTCTACGTCGACGCGCGGGACAATGGCGTGCCGCAGGCCGCGCGCACCGCGCCCGCGTTGGCGCCCACCCGGGAGGCGCTCGTGCGTTTCGGCAGCGCCATCGAACCCGGCGTGCTGGGCACATACAACGTGTGGATCACCCAGGCCACGCTGGCCACCTGGAACACGCGCGATCTCTACAGCAACGAACCGCTCCCGCTGACGTTTGTGTATGGAAATCACCGCGCCGTGTACGACGGCGGCATACGCTACCGCGGCAACTCCCGCGTCTTCGACGGCCCCACGAGCTACGCGCCTGCCAACGATTCCAAGACCCCCAACCAGGCCCGCGGCGCGTTTCACGTCGAGGTCAACAAGCACGACCGCGTGCTCGGTGCCGACGAACTGAAACTGGACTCACTAGGACAGATCGGCCGCCAGTACACGCTGCAGGGCGAACGGCACTGCTACTGGATCGCCGAGCAGCTGGGCATTCCCTACGTCTATCCCAGGCTGATTCACCTGCGCATCAACGAGTCGGACCGCGGGGCGCTGGAGGATCTGCAGACCCCGGCACGCGACTTCGCGGAAAGTTGGTCGCCCACCCATGTTGCCCCGCGCCTCTACAAGCTGGATCAGGGCAGCGCACTGGACAACATCACCCGTGACGGCGTCAAGGCCGCGTCGCGCTACCGGGCCATCTGGGTGCCTAGCCGCACGGAGCAGCCGCGCGATGACTTCAGCTCGCTCTACCCGCTCATCGACGCGTTCAACTCCGTGAGCAACACGATCTACGAGGCCCGCGTCGGCGCCCTCATCGACCTGGAGGACTGGCTTGGCTATGTCGCCGTCAACCATATCGTCGGGAACGAGGATAGCTGGGGCTACTTCTACTCCCACAACGCCTACCTGGAGGCTACGCCGGGTCATCGCGCGCGCCTCTTCATGTATGACATGGACTGGAGCCTGGGCTTCACCAGCGCAGGCTATGACGACAGCATCTTCCATTGCCAGCAAGCCGAGATTGCCCGATTGCTGGCCTACCCGCCGTTCACGCGCATGTACTGGCGGTTCATGCAGGCCGCCATCGAAGGCCCCCTCTCCGCCTCCCGCAGCGATCCGGTCATGGACGCGTGGTACAGCGCACTGGTCACCAACCATGCTCACGTCGCCTATCGCAGCACCACGGCGCCCCCCTACACGCCTGACCAGCCATCCCCCTCCACCGGACTGAGCCTGCGCAGTTTCGTCACCGGGCGCCGAACGTATCTCAACACGCAGTTGGCCGCGCTTTCCGTTCCGTTTGCCATCACGAATAACAATGGCAACAACTACTCCACGCTGGCGCGCCAGACGACGCTCATGGGCCGCGCCCCCGTCACCGTGGCCACCGTTCGGATCAACGGCATCGAGCAGCGCGTCGCCTATCCCTCGGTCACCACATGGGAAACCACGATTGGACTCAAACAGGGGGCCAATGTGCTGCAGGTGGAGGGGGTTGACCGGTACGGCAGCCTCGTGGGCAGTGACTCGATCACCGTCACGAGCAGTTTCGCCACGCCTTCTCCCGCAGGCAAAATCATCCTGAACGAAATCCACTACCATCCCTCCGTGCCGGGCGCGGAGTTCGTGGAGATCGTCAACCGCTCGGCCTCTGACACGTTCGATCTGGCAGGCTGGCGCCTCAATGGGGTCGATCTGGTGATCAAGGGTGGCACGATCATCGGGCCGGGCCAATATCGCGTCGCCGTGCAGGACCTGCAGGTGTACGCCGTGGCCTACACCAATGTGGAGCTGTCCGTCGGGCGCTATGATGGCAGCCTCGACGACGGCGGCGAAAACCTCCAGTTACTCCGCCCGCTCGGCGGCGATTCCTGGGACGTGATCGATGAAGTGCGCTACGACAACCAGCCTCCCTGGCCCGCGGCCTCCGACGGCCAGGGATACTCACTGCAACTGCTGGACCCCGATCTCGACAACCGACGCCCGGGAAGTTGGGCCGCCGCAACCAATGCCGGCCTGGCCGCGTTCACCCCCGGCGCGCCAAACTCGGTGCTGATGGACATCCCGCCGTTCGCCGAACTGTGGATCAATGAGATCATGCCCACCAACGGCGGCGTCACCGTGGACAATCTGTCCGAGGCAGATCCCTGGATCGAACTCCTCAACACGGGCACGGGCGTTGTCGATCTGGCCGCCGCCCAGCTTTACCTGACCGATGATCTGTCGCAACTCAATCGCTGGGCATTTCCACCCGGCTGGGTGATGCAGGCCGGCAGCAGGCTCCTGGTCTGGGCCGATGGCGAAACCTCACAAACCGCCCCGGATTTCCTGCATGCGGGCATTGGCTTGAGCGGATCCACCGGCGTAGTCGCGCTCGTTCAAAATCACGACGGCCACCCCTACATACTGGATGCCATCTTCTACGCGGGACTCGCACCGGGTCAGTCCCTGGGCTCTTACCCGGAAGGCGATGCGCAGAACCGGCAGATCTTCCACCAGCCCACACCCGGGGCGGTGAACAATCCGACGTCACAAACCGTGCGCGTCCGCATCAACGAGTGGCTCGCCGAAAACCGCCGCACGCTGGAAGATCCCACCGGCGGCTGGGATGACTGGTTTGAACTGTTCAACGACAGCCCCGACCTCGTGAATCTCGGCGGCTTTCACCTGACGGATGATCTCACGCGCACCAATCAGTTCACGATTCCCGGCGGCACCGCCATCCCCGGTTACGGGTTCCTGCTGGTGTGGGCTGATGAAAACACGGCCACCAACGCGCCAGGCGTCGACCTGCATGCCAATTTCCGATTGAAGGCCGGCGGGGAAGCGCTGGGCCTGTTTGCCCCGGACGGCACGCTGGTCGATGCCCTGAGCTTCGGGGTGCAAGCCGACGATGTCAGTGAAGGGCGTTGGCCCGATGGGGAAACCGATGTCCATATCATGGCGTTCCCCACGCCAAAGGCCTCCAACCAAGTCCTGCGGGTTGGAGCCCTGGCCGTCCAGGCGGGACAAGACACGGTCCTGCAATGGCTGGGAAAATCGGGAACCGTTTACCGGGTGGAGTTCACCTCGAACCTGACCGCGACGGCGTGGCTGCCGTTGGCCTCGACGACCGGCAGCGCGTCCATCATCGAATACCGGGATGCCGCGGCTGCCGGATTGACTCAGCGCTTCTATCGCATCCGGTGGTGACGCGTACGCCAGCACGACGCACGCGCGACCGTCAGGAGCTCAGATGGAGTCCAGCCTGCCGGTTCAACGCACCGCACTGAACGTGCCGCTGAACACGGCCACGCCCGCCGCCGAGGTGGCCGATCCTTGGATCGTCCCAACGACCCGGCGATCCACGACCGTTCCCACGTATTGAATTTCACCGGTGAAACCGTCCTCGTTCACATCGGCCACGAGCACGAAATTCGCACCCGATAGCGGAGTCTCCAGCCGCTGCCCATCGCGCAGGTCGCTCGTCTGGACCACGCCCTGGTCCGTGATGGTAATGGTCAGTCCACTGGGATTGCACGTGGTGCCGCCGGTCGGGGCTTGCGTGCAGGTAGTATCCGTTCCCGTGTACGTCCCGGCATACTCGGAGGTTCCCCCGCCGCCGTCACCTGAGTCCCCGCCACCGCCGCCACCACTGGAGGCGGCGTACGCGATGCCGCCGGCCGCCAGCAGACCGCCACCAATCAAGGTGGGCTTGACCCACGCCGCCTGTTCCTTCTGCGGCTTGCCGTCCGTACCACTCTTGCTGGCCGACACCGCCGCGCCGCCCTCCGGCGACCCCGGCTGCAATTTGACGGTGTACCAGGGGGTTTCCACGGCATTGTCCGCCGCGTCGCGCGCCTCAATGTAGTAGTAGATCTCCTTCAGATTGGTGAGCTGCGTCTCTGAAATGCTGCCCGCATAGATCTGCGGCCCGGAACTGCTCATGGCAACCTTGAAGGGCGCCGCGTCCCTCGAGGTGGCAAAGAAGAGCGTCACGGATTTGGGTGCAGGATCCGCCACCCGCGCCCTGACCGTAATGCTTTGCCCCGTCAGGGCCGTGTTAATAGGAGCGTGATCAATACGCAAGGCACCCGCGGACGACGCCGCGCGACTACCGGGTAACCCAAGTGACAGGGCCACGAGCAGCACGCAGGCCCGAATGGACAAACGATGTTGAGAATACATCCGTTCAGCCTATGGCATTCCACGGCCGCTGCAAGCCAAAAGGAGACAGCCCTCCCCACGGCGACGGCATGTCACTGAAAACCGTCTTCGGGCAAATCGCGCGCATCCGGCAGTTCCTGGTAGCCCTCCTTGCGCGTCTGCTCCAGCTCCCACAATTTGATGTATTTCAGGAAAGCGCCGAAGGAAGCAATCGAGGCGATGGCAAGGCCATGGGTGCCGTCGAGAAAGCCGCGGCGGATCACGTACCCTTTGATGAATCGGAAGAACGGGTGCAGGATCAGGTCTGCCCAGCGCAACCGCCCCCCTTCCGCATAGCGCTGCTGCGCGGTGATCGTGGAGTAGCGATTGAGTCGGTTCAGATGATCAACCACATCGTCGTACGTGTAGTGCCAGATGGGATTCCGAAGGCGCTTCACCGGCCCGTGCACCACCACGCGATCATGCGGCTCCACCCCCTCCGTGCGCCCGAACTCCTTGTTGAAGAGCCGTAGCTTGACGTCCGGATACCACTCGCCATGCCGAATCCACTTGCCCAGGTAGTAGACCTGCCGCGGAAACTCGTAGCCCATGTTCGCCCCCGTACCCCGCGAAAACTCCTCCAGAATCTCATCGCGAAGCGCCGGGGAAACTTCCTCGTCCGCGTCCATGAACAGGAGCCACCGATGCGTCGCCAGTTCGCGCACCGTGTTCCGCTGGCCGACATACCCCAGCCACTGCTGCTGGTAGACGCGATCCGTGAACTCGCGCGCCACCTCGAGCGTGCGGTCCGTACTGAAACTGTCGAGCACCACGATCTCATCGCACCAGCGAATGCTCGCAAGACAGCGGCGCAGCTTGTGCTCCTCGTTAAAAACAATGACACAGGCCGAAATTCGTTCCCGCATACGTGCTCCGTGCTAACCCACCATGCTCATCGCCGTGGCGAAAAGGGAAGGGAACCGACTTCCGGCGCGGCACGGCACTCGCCGTGCAAAACGCCCCTGCCGCTGTTTCCCGCGTTTACCGTTGGTCGCATTCGGTTGTGCTTCGAATGGTTTATAACTGGTCGCCCCTGGCCGCACCCGCCGTCACGGCTCGGCACGCGTGGTCGCACGCCCCGGGGGCGACTCGCGCGTCGTGGCGACGACGCTCCGGTCGGGTGTGATCCGCGCCAGCAGGCTGGGCGGGTCCGCCTGCACCGCCTGCAGCGCGCCGTAATAGTAAACCCGCACCACGTATCCCTGGAACTGCTCGCTGCGCCCGCTCGCCGGCGTCATGGACGCAGGGATCATGTAAGTGGCCGTCACCGATTTTTCCTCGCCTTCGCGCCACGGACTCGACACGGCCAGGTCGCGCGCCTTCCCCGTCGCCCGGCTCAGCGACAGGCGGTCGGTGCGCAGGTCCCGGTCATAGAAAAGGACATCCACACGCGTCGCCTTGGCGTCCGGCACCTGCATGGGGTCGCCGGGCATCAGGAACACGGTTACGACCCGCATCTCGCGCACCTGCGCCGAATCCGGAAACTTCTTCTGGTCCGCCGACTTGATCCGGATCCGCCCGCCAAATTTGGGTGTGATCTCATTCCGGGCGCGCGCCAGCCGGGCCGTCTTTTCGCGCGCCGTCTTGCTGACATCCCCCACCGCCCCATGCCGAATCACCTCCTGCCACTGAGCGATCGCGGGATCCAGCAACCCGCGATCCTCGCAGAGCCAGGCCCGCTCCACATACGCGTCCACGTAGTCAGGCGCCAGGTGCTGCACCCCGTTTAGCAGCTCGTCCGCTTCCGCCAGCCGCTTGGCATCAACCAGGGCACTGACCTCCAGCATCATGCCTCGCACTTTCTCGTCAATCATGGCCTGAGCCAGCGCATAGGGGTCGGGGCGGTTGGCCGTCGCCACCTCCTCAGCCACGCTGACAGGCCCAATGTCGACGGGCGGCGCCAACGGCTCGGGCGGGGGAGCAGCACCTTCCGCGACCGGTGTGGTGGCCATGCCCGAGGGGACCATCACCGCAGTGGGCGGCTCGATGGGCGTCGACGACGCCAGCGTCTCCGGAACGGCCACGGCCGTCGACTCTGCCGCCACAGGCGCCACGACCGGCGGCAGCAGCAACGGCTCGGCTTCCGGACTCGCGACCACATAATTCGTCGCGGCTCCGGCTACCGCCTTGGCCGCCTTGGGCAGCGTAATCTCGGTCCCTTTCGGCTGGTCCGAGCCCCACTCGAGCATCACCACCAGCGTCAAGGTCGCCAGCGTCACCATCAGTGCCGCCCGAAGACGTCGGCGTCGCCGGTTATTCGGTTCCCTGGCCCCGCGGACTTCCGCCTCGACGACCGCCTGCACCAGGAGTCGCGTGTGCCCCAACTCAACAATATCGCCGTGCCGCAGTGTGGACTCCCGCACCCCATGGTTGTTCACGAGCACTTTGCCCATGGAACCGAGGTCGACGATGCCCAAGCCCTGCGCCGTGTGCGTCACCCTGGCATGCGCCGTGGCGATTTCCGGATCGTTCAGGCACAGGCCGCATTCCTTCCCGCGCCCGATCGTCAGAGGGTCCTCGGGGACCGTGATCTGCTGGCCCTTGCGATCGCCGTTTAGAATGACCAACCTGTAAATCATAAAGTGGCCCATGCCAGACTACTATGACTGAGCCAAAGGGTACTATACATCCCCACCAACCGAATTGGAATTCCGCAGTGTGACCAGATTCACGTCCGAAAACGGGGCGCTCGTTGACGTGCCCGGTAAGGTCGGGCGCCCTGAAAAAGCCCGAAGGCCGGGGGCCTGAGGTCAAGGCTCGCCAGCCGGATTGCACGCATGGTGCCGGGCACGCCAACCGGCACGCATCCGTGAATTCCGTCGCCGTTTTCAGGGCCACGCGGCAACGCCAGACGGGCGGGCGCCCTGCCCTATTGACGCCCCTGGACCAGCGCGTCGACGACCTGCGGGTCTGCCAGGGTCGTCGTGTCGCCAATCTGGTCGACCGCATTCTCGGCAATTTTGCGCAGAATCCGCCGCATGATTTTGCCCGACCGGGTCTTCGGCAGCGCCGGTGCAAACTGAATCTTGTCCGGCACAGCAATGGCCCCAATCTGCTTGCGCACGTGCTTCACGAGCTCCTCGCGCAGCGCCTCCGTGGGGTCAACCCCGTCCACGAGGGTCACAAAGGCGTACAATGCCTGTCCCTTGATGTCGTGGGGCATCGGGGCCACTGCCGCCTCAGCCACCTTCTCGTGGCTGACGAGCGCGCTCTCCACCTCCGCCGTTCCGATGCGGTGCCCCGACACGTTCACCACGTCGTCGATGCGCCCCATCAGCCAGTAGTCGCCATCCTCATCGCGCCGGCAGCCGTCGCCGGTGAAATACAAGTCCGCGTACATGCTGAAATACGTGTCGATGAAGCGGTCGTGATCGCCCCACGTGGTGCGCATGATGCCCGGCCAGGGCCGCTTGATACACAGTTTGCCGCCCTCGTTCGCATGGCACTCGGACCGGTCGTCGCGCAAGATCACCGGCTCCACGCCAAAGAAGGGCCGGATCGCCGACCCGGGCTTGAGCGTGTGGGCGCCAGGCAGCGGCGTGATCAGGATACCCCCCGTTTCGGTCTGCCACCACGTGTCCACAATCGGCCGGCGCCGCTTCCCGATGACCTCGTAGTACCACATCCAGGCTTCCGGATTGATCGGCTCGCCCACCGAGCCGAGGACCCGCAAGGATTCCAGGCTGTACTTGTTCGGCCACTCGTCGCCCAACCGGATCAGGGCGCGGATGGCCGTCGGCGCCGTGTAAAACACCGTCACCTTGTATTTGTCGATGATCTGCCAGAAGCGCCCCGCGTCGGGATACGTCGGCACGCCCTCGAACATGACGCTCGTGGCGCCATTCGCCAGCGGGCCGTAGACGATGTAGCTGTGCCCCGTCACCCACCCGATATCGGCCGTGCACCAGTAGATGTCGTCATCGTGGATATCGAACACCACCTTGTGCGTCAGGGCGGCATGCAACAGGTAGCCCGCCGTCGAATGCACGACCCCCTTGGGCTTGCCCGTCGATCCCGAAGTGTAGAGGATGAAGAGGTAATCCTCGGCGTTCATGCGCTCCGGCGCGCAGTCCGCCGACGCCTTGGCCATCACCTCGTGGTACCACACATCGCGCCCCGCCTGCATCGTGCAGGGTTCGGCGTTGCGCTGGAACACCACGACCTTTTCAATCGACGGGGCGCGACGCAACGCCTCGTCGCAAATCGCTTTGAGCGCAATGTGCTTGCCCGCCCGCAGGGACACGTTCGCCGTCACCAGAACCTTGCAGGAGGAATCCTTGATACGATCCGACAGCGACTCGGCGCTGAACCCGCCGAACACCACCGAGTGAATCGCCCCGATGCGCGCGCACCCCAGCATGACGATCGGCAGTTCCGGCACCATCGGCATGTAGATGCAGACGCGGTCGCCCTTCTGCACGCCCAGCGACTTGAGCACGTTGGCAAACTTGCACGTTTCCGCGTGGAGATCGGCATAGGTCAGCGTGCGCGTCTCGGCATCCGCTTCGCCCTGCCAGATGATGGCCGGCTTGTTCCGCAGCGGGGTCTGCAGGTGACGGTCCAGACAGTTGACCGTAAGATTGAGCTGGCCGTCCTCAAACCACGTGTGCTTGATGACCCGCTCTTTCGTGTTCCATGTGTACGTGCAGCCCACCGTGGGCGCCTTGAACCACGTCAGAGACTTCGCCTGGTCCAGCCAGAATCCGTCCGGGTCCTGAACGGAGCGTTCATACAGACGTTGATACGCCTCGGCATTGACGTGCGCGCGTTGAGCCGCCTCCGCGGTCGGCGGGAAGCGCCGGTTCTCGGTCATCAGGGAATCGGTGGAAATGGCTTTCTTCACGTCATTGGCCATGAGGGACTCCTGTGTCCTTGAATGTTGCCGTACCGCACACCCTTCGGTACGGGCTGGTGCGCAAACACTAATCCCGGCAATGTAGTCAGGCAAGTCTGGAATCGCCAAAACATCCGCTCAGCGGACGTAGACGCGGACCCCCGCCCGGCGGGCTTCCTCCAGCAATTCCAGCTGCGCCACCAGGTCGGCGCGCAACCGGTACAGCTCCCATTCACCAAGCGTGCCGAATGCGAAATCCCAAGTGCCCTGACCGTACTTCGCGCACAGCGCCTCCCGCACACGCAATCGATTCATCCCAGGTGCCGCCGCCCAGAGGTTCAACAGTTCGATGATCTGCTGCACCTGGCGAATCTGCTTGAGGCGCTGGCTGATGATCGGACCGCCGTACAACCCGAACCCCGGCACCGCCTCGCCGGCATAGACCACGCACGGGGTGTCATCATCGGCCGTCGTCCACGCCGTGTTATAACTGTTCCAGTACGGCAGCCCACCGTCAAATCCCTGGCACCACTTCTGTAGAAAGGCCCGCGCATTTTCGTCACCACGCCCGCTGACCGGTGCGCCCAGCCCGTACCAGATCCATTGCTCCTGACGGTCCGCCTCACGCTGGTACCGGCGATATCGCTTGCTCGGCCAATGCCATCCGGCCGCCCCGCTTCCCACAACCTGCCAGTTGATCCACGGATCCAACTGCCCGTAGTGCTGCCCCCACCGGTCGGAGATATCGATTCGAAAATGCCACGGCACATTCGTCACACCGCTCGCCTCCAGCCCCTCGCGCCACGTCTGGTGAAAGAACCCCACCGCCCTGAAATCGTCTGCCGCTTCGCATTCCTCCAACACCCACAGTGCGTGCGTCCCGCTGTAGCTGTACTTGTGATTGAGGTAGATCTCGAACGCCGTGTGCGTCCACCCATTGGAGACGGCATGCTGCAACCAGTCCCCGATGACGTTGCGCTGCGCCTGGCGATACCCGTCGGGAAAGGCGCTTGCAAGATCCGGGCAGGTGCTGAACAGCGTCGGGTAATTGGACGAGGCGGCGCGCAAGGCGTCCCAGTGCGCCGGCCCCCGGCCCGCGGCATCGAACCCGTACACCGGATCCAGCATCGACTGCGGCCACATTTCGTGGAAGGGCGTGTAGAAGTGAGAGACCGGCGTGTTCACGCCTGGCCCCCAGTAGCCCTGCGCGCTGGTGAAGGCCGATTGGGCCGGATCACGGGTGAAGAACCGGCCGTATTGGGCGTCAAACGCGCTCCACGAGGCGGTGCGCCGTGAGGGCCCGTTGCCGGTCAGCGTGGGACCGCGATCCGCGTGCACGTTGCCGCTCCAGCCGTACGGCAGTGTGTTCGGGACCGCGCGATGCTTGTGTATGGCCTGAAAATACCGCAGGCATGTGGCACTCGGATCGGGGCCAAAGGCCCAGGGATTCCCGTAACCATTCAGATCCACCACAAACGTCGGCGCATCCGGCATGGCAATCTCGCTGACGCGCAGGGTCAATCCGATGCGCACCGGATCCCCGGCCAACTCCGTGGCGCTGACCGTCACCAGTCCGGTGTACAGGCCCTCGGGCGCCCGTGACGGCACGAACAGATCCAGGTAAATCGATTGATACACGCCACCGGCATTGTGGCTGGCATCCGGAATCGCAAACGTCGTCGGGAACGGCGCGGCCAGTGGAATGGCCGCCTCCGCATAGGCGCTGGCGCCGCTGGTGACGTGGTGCATCAGAAACCGCTCGACATGCTGCTTCGCGGGTATGATCGCACCGCCCGGGCCGCTCAGATCGCTGACCTCAACACCGACGGTCCGAAGGCTCACCCCCAGCCGCTGCAGGACCAATTGCGCCCCCACCACTTCGTTGCGACAGCCGCGCAACGCGATCGTGTTGGCCGCGGCGTCCCATACGACATTCGCCTTCTTGTAGTCATCCGCCCCGGTGCCCTCGTACCCGTCCTCAATGCGATTGCCCGTGGCTGGATTGATGCGCGCCACTTCGCTCGCCGCGAAATAGCGCAGCACGCCCGGCACCATGCGCACCGACCGTCCCGCCGGATCCGGCACGGGCAGATCGCCCTCGGCAAGCGTAATCGCGGGCCTCACCGGCGGCACGGTAAAATCCACCCGCGCCGGCGCGCTGGTGTTGCCCACGGAGTCATAGGACTGGACGAAGAACGTGTAGTTGCTGCCGGGCGCCAAATCCTCAAGCAAAACCTGCTGAGCCTCGCCAGGTGCGCCCGGGCGAGGAATCCGCCACCGCGCCACGGGTGTGGCCGCGGCATAGTCCGCGCCCGGCCCGTGACGCACCTGATAGCCGAACGCTGCTCCATCTTCCGGGTCAGCCGGAGCCGTGAAACCTAATACCACGGACCCGCAGGCATCGCCAGCCGCCGCCACCAGCCCGCCCACCGGTGCGGGTGCCGTCGTATCGCTGCTCGCGGCAAACTGCACCAGCAGGCGCGGCTGCACCGTGGCATTTTGCTCGCGCGTGTAGACGGTTGGATTGCCCCCGAACGTCAGATGCAAGCGCGCATCCGTTACGGCCAGGCCGTAGTGGTCCAGCATCAACGCCTGCACCAGCGCCGGGTCGAGCGCCATGGCCACCCACGTGAAGCCGCTGTTCGTGTAGGTTCGAAAGGTGTCGCTATCGCTGAATCCGTAAGACACGAGCGATCCGAAATTGCCGAACGCGGCGGAGGAAAAATCGCTGTGGTCAAACGTCCACGGCGTATCCGGCAGAGCCCGAAAGCGCCAGCAGGCACGGCTTTGCTCCCAGTCGGTGTTGATCGTGGACGCGACAAGCGACGTCACGCGATCCCCATTGGCGCGCGCCAGATGCAGTTCGGCCGCCACCACCCGCTGCCCGCGGTAGGTCGACAGATCGAACGTGAACCCCGACACGTCCTGCCATCCCTTGAGGCGGATGGCGGTGCTCCCCCCTTTGTTGAGTAGCCACTCCGACTGGTCGGCTGGCCCCGCGTACCACGAAAACTGAGTGTCTTGGCGGTCCAGCACCGTCGTGACGCCCGGCCCCGGCGGGATGGCAAACCAACCGTACCCCGCCGGTGCCAGCGCGAGAAGGATCTGCAGCGCGACCAACGCCAGGCCTGGCGAACGATCAAGCCCACGTCGACGGATGGCCAGGATCGCGTCTCTGGATACCGGTTCTTCCACCGCTCACCCCCTGCCTGCGTTGATGCCACTATAGGCCGGACAGGGGACGTTGGCAACGCGCGCCGGGGCAGGCGCGACGGTCTTGCACCCGTTCCCGCACCCCGCTACGATCACCCCATGCTGACACGCGCGCTTATGCTGACCGTTGGAGGCATGCTGGCCGCCCTGTTGCCGGCGCAGGCAAGCTACTTTCGGCTGGAGGTCCACCCCGGCTCGCGCATCCTGGCCGGCCGCGTGGCGGTGCGCGCCACACTGACCAACCGTGGCGACGAAGTCATGCGCACCCTGCAGACCTCGGTCTGGTTCAATGGTACATGGTACAAGGGGCCGCTCTATCCCGAACTGGGCGTCGGCGGCTCGCAGAAAGATGATATCGACGCGGGCCCGCTGCCTCATCAACACGGCACGTATACGGCCGTGATCTCCGCCCGTTACACCGACCGCAACGGACACCCCTTCACCACCATCGAGACCATTCCCGTTCACTCCGATGAGCCTGTGGAACACCATCCGTTCGAGGCGAGCCTGGCGCCCATCACCATGCGTGATTCCGGAACCCTGGTCTTCACGGCAACGTCTGTGACCAACGTCGCCCTCACCGCCACCATTCACTTGGTCCTGCCTGAGGAAGTTCAGGGCCTGCCGACGCCGGACTGCACCCTGGAAATTCCGCCTGGCGGGACCGTTGAACAGTCGTTTCCCCTGCGCAACGCCTGGGCGGTGGCAGGCAGCCAGTACCGCATCTTCGCGATCGTGGACTATTCGCGGAACGGCATCCATGGAAGCCGGGTGGTTCCCGGCGGCGTCACGCTCAGGGCGCCCCGCCTGCTGACGGCGACCGATATAAGGTGGCTGTGGATTCTGCCCGCAGCGCTGCTGGGACTCTTTGGCCTCTCACAGCTTCGGCGCCGCGGAGACATGGCCGATCCGCCATCGGCGACGCGTGGCTAGCGACCCTGGGATTGCCGGGCGCGCATGTCGGCGATTTCAGCCTGCCACGCATGCGCGATCCACCGCTTGGCTTCGGCGTGGTAGGGGCGCCCTTTGATCACGGCCAGCGAAGCCAGCGCCTCGCGGTATCGGCCGGCTCGCGCGTACAGTTCCACCAGCAACGCGTGGTTCCCCGGTTCCCAGTACTGCCAGTCGACAAATTCTTCCCATCGCCTGATGGCTTCCGGCAATGAGCGCCGCTCCGTCATGCGCACATCCAGCACCCGCAAGGGGCGCGCATACGGATTCAGCTCCAACCCCCTCCGCGTCCAGGTTGCCGCCGCCGCCAGCAGGACGGGCGACTCCACGCCCCCATCAAACCGCCGATTGTATGCCGTCTCGGCCGCCCAGATGCAGAGTTCGTCATTGTGCGGATAGAGCTGATGGGCCTGTTCCGCCGCGGCCATGATGCGCGCAGGCGAGTCCTTCCAATCCCCATACTTGGAACGGAAATACAGGGATTGCGCCTGGCCAGCCCGCACACCGTGACGCGTGCCGACCAAGCCGACAGCCACCAGGATGAGTCCCACCATGGCCAACCCAAGGCGCTGCATGATGTTGCTCCGCAATCCTGCGCCATTACCCGCTCATGTCCACCCGCCGGACGCACCGGCCGGGAAGCGTCAGCGGCTACAGGAAGATACGCCGCTCGACAATGACAATGTCGTTGGGATGGAGCAGGAAATCGTCTTCCTGCCGTGCTTCGATTCGCGTTGCGTTCAGGTTGTGCACCTCGTCGCCGCGAATCACCCGGATCTTGCGAGGATTGGCGTAGTCGGTGTATCCCCCGGCCGCCGCGATGGCCATGAGCAGGGTCGTATCGCCCACCAGCGGGTACTTGCCGGGGCGCGTCACTTCACCCCTGACAAACACCGCATCTTCCTGCGCCACGATGATGACGTTGATGTCGCGATAGAACCCACCACTGACATACGCGCTCTGGATGGCCTTCTCCGCCTCGGCCGTGCTGATCCCCTCGATCTTCACCAAGCCGATCAGCGGGAGATTAATGTGGCCATCATCATCCACGACCTCGGACACGTCTTCGGGGCGGGGAATGCCGCGCAACGATATCATCAACCGGTCGCCGCGCCGCAACAGTCGGCCGAGCCCCGCGGACTTTGACTGGACGGCCACGGTCGCATCGCTCCCGGCCTCGATCACGGGCGCCTCGGTCGATCCACGGGTTGCGGGTGTTGCCACCTCGCCGCCCTCGTCCGCCCCGGGCACGGCCACGCTGGCCCCCGCGGCGTCCGGCGTCCACGGCATGCGCTCGGCCGAGTTCACATCCGGCACATAGGCCGCCACGCGTTGGTTGGCAAAGGGATCTGTCGCGCAGCCCGACATCGCCATGACGAGGCCGACCGCCGCCAGCGAGGCTCCCATCCGCGCCACGCCCCGAGACCATGCTCCACGAAGTCCGACCACTTCACCGTGTTTGAACCAAGCCATCGTTAACTCAGGTTTTCTTCGGGGCCTCATCGGCGTTGCGCTTCGGGTGGTAGTAATAATAGCTGTAGTGATAATAGTATGAGTAATCCCGGGAGATGTTGATCTTGTTCAACACCACGCCCACGAGCTTGCCACCCGCATTCTCGACCATGGCCTTGGCACGCATCGATACGGTGCGCGGATACTTCCGGTGCTGGATGACGAGCAGCACGCCGTCAACTTCCCGCACCAGGAGGGACGCGTCGCTGACGCCTATGATCGGCGGCGCGTCGAAGATCACCAGATCGTAGCGCCCGGACAGATCCTGCACCAGTTCACGCATCTTGCTGGTGTCCAGCAGGCCGTGCACGCCCGATGCCAGTTTTCCGCTGGGGAGGAAATCCAGGTTGGCGACCTTCGTGTGGACGACGGCCTGCTCGAACTGCACTTCGCCGACGAGGATGTTGGCCAACCCGGGCGTGTTCGGGATGCCGAGGATGCGGTGCTGACGGGGCCGGTGCAGGTCCGAATCCACGATCAGCACGCGGTCGCCGAGTTGCGCGCAAATGAACCCCAGGTTGAACACGGTCAGGGACTTGCCCTCGGCCATGCTGCCGCTGGTCACGCAGAACGTGCGGCCATTCTTGACGCGTTCCGAGAACCGCACGTTCGTGCGCATCATCCGGTACGCTTCCGCGTGTTCACGATACGCGCGCGATTCCGTGAATGCCTCCACCTTCTGCGGAATCACCCCGACCACCGGCAACTCCATCAGCCGCTCGACATCGTCGATGGTCTTGACCGAGGTGTCGATGTACTCGACGAAATAGGCCAGCCCGATGCCCGCACACAGCCCCATGAGCACGCTCATGACAATGTTGAGCATCACGTTCGGGCTGACGAAATCATCGGGTTCGGCCACCTTGGCGGGCGAAATGATTTCCACCGTCGTGGAGGGGATATCCAGTTCGATCTCCTCTTCCAGGTAACGCATTTCCAGCGCATCGCGGATGCTGCGCGCGTGTTCCATCTCTTCCAGAGCCTTGTCGAACTCCCGGTACCCGCTCGCCTCGGCACTGATCTCCGTGGCCTTCTGCTCTTCCAGCATGACTTCCAGCGCGTCGAGCTTGGCCTTGGCGGCCTCGTAGTCGTGCTTCATGCCGGTCTTGAGCCCCGTCAGGGCGTCCGTGATCATCGTCTCGAGTTCGGCCACGACGGCCTTGGCACTGCGCACTTCCGGATGGTTGGGCCCCAGCGAGGCCATGGTCATCTCGCTGAGGCGAACTTCCGCCTCGCGCTTGGCCTTGACCAGCGAGGCCAGCGCCGGGTCGCCAACCAGGTACGGCGCCGCGTCGCCCAGTTCCACCGCGGACAGGCTCATGACCTTCTCGTAACGCGCGCGCTTGTCTTCCAATTCCATGCGCACCCGCACGCGCTCGTCCTCGAGCCGCGTCAAGCCGCGCTTCTCGATGACGCTCTCGGTGCCCACCTTGGAACTGAACACCGTGATCTTGTACTTCTGCCGAATGTCCTCAACCTTGGCGCTGGCCTCGACCACCTTGCGCTTCTGCTCGTCGAGCGCCACCTTCAGGGCGTCGAGGGCGCCCTCGGTCACGCGCCGCGTCCGGGCCAGGCTCTGCTCCCGATAGACTTCCGCGATCAGGTTGGCTGTGGCCGCGGCTTCGACCTGGGCCTGTCCCTTGGGCTCGTGATAGTTGATGTCGATCTGAATGAGATTGGTGTCACGGTAGTGCTGCACGCGCAGCGCCCGGTTCACGACCTTGACCGCCTTGTCGAACGCCTTGTCCGGTGGCAGGGTGTTGAGGCCGTACGCCTCCCCCAACTTGCCCACCAGCCCCTGCCGCGTTACGACGGCCTCTATGACCGGCGCCGACTGGATGATCTCAAACTGGGTGCGCAGGAACAGCGGATCGAACTGCATGCGACTGCGTTCGAACACCGGGACGTCGGGCTGCTTCTCCTTGACCTGCACCACACACGTGGCCTGGTAGACCTTCGGCATGGCCAGGGTGAAGACGATGCCGGTGATGACCACCAGCAGAAAGACGGCGAGGACGATCTCTTTGCGCGCCCGAATGATGCGCCAATAGTCCAAAAAATGGAGTGTTTCCTGGGGGGTCGTCATGAACTAGCTATCCCGTCACGCATGGGTAATTCCGCGCCTCTCCCCGGCGAACACGTTTCTCCGGGCCCATCCGCGACGCAGGCACGCCCCACCCGGCCTGCTGGGCCGGGCGGGAGATGGAAGGAAGCACGCCTCAGATATCCAACTGGAGGTCGACGGTCGAGGTGTTCTTGGAGAAGCTCTCGGCGACATCCGAGTCCACATCCTCGTACAGATGACGCAGCGAAAAACGCGCGTTTTCACCCAGCTTCCACGTGGCATGTGCACCAAGACCAATCGTCGTTTCGTTGCCGTCGGCGTCTGTGCCCGGCAGCGGCGCAGGCGAACCCGCGGGGCGCGAATCGCCGGAGTAGTCGCTCAGCCGGTACGTGCCGTCCGCACCAATCGTCAGCAAGGACGACGTGTCGGCCTCAAGCCCGACGTGAACCTGCGAGTACTGCTGCGACGCAAAAGGATAGGCATCGGATTCGCGTACGCCATGGAGGAAGTTGCCCTTGATCCGGAACAGGGGGTTCGGCGCAATCTGCGCGTTGACCTGGGCGTACGGATCCACCGACGAATCCAGCGAATCATCCGAATACTCCGAGGCCTGCGCGCCCACATCCAGGCCGCCGCGCAACTGGGGACTGAACACCTTGTCCAGCCCCACCGCTCCCAGGTAGACATCAAAGTCGCGGTCCAACCCCAGACTGCTCTGGTAGCTGTAAGACGAGAGGCCGGCCGTGCCGCGTACGCCCATCGTCGGCGTCACCTGGCGCCACAGGATGCCTTGGGCGCCAAGGCGATCCTCGTCCGATTCATCCGCCGCATCGTCATCCTTGTAGCGCTTCACCATGTAGTTGCCGGACAGGTCGGCATAGGACCAGCGGCTGAGCTCCTGGCGCAGTCCGAGTTCCACCGTGTTCAGGAAGTACGTCCGGTTCGCACGAATCATGCTCCCGCTTTCACTGATGGAGGGGTCGTCCTGGTACAGGAAGGATTCATACAGACGCACCTTGGTCTGCGCGGTGAGCGAGTGGTCGATCTTCAGCCCCAGGGCATGCAGCAGTTCCGTGTCGTTCTGCGTCTCGCTCGGATCCGTGCAGTACCGCAGCGACGGCGCGTAAAAGAAATCCAGCACGGTCCGCTCGGAATTGACGTACGCATCGATACGCGGGGTGACGTAGAAATAGGCGGTGCTTTCCTCGTTGTTCTCGGCCGCGTCGCGATTGTCCGTGTATTCCGCCCGCAGACCCACGCCAAGATCAAACGGATTCCGCGCTGCCATCGGAGTGGCATCGTCCGAAGGGGCCACCCCGATCTGAGCCGCCACTTCAAGCGTGCTGACCAGGCTCCCGCCGATCACTAAAACCGCCATCAAGCGCCATGCTTTCGTCATGATGTTCTCCCAGCCGTGTCACGCCTTACCACACCCCCCCATGCAGACCGGCGGACATGCCCTGCAAATCGCCGAAAACGGGGGGGAAGACCCCAAGCTCACTTTCGCTGACTATTATCGGAATCGATCTGGAGCGTCAACAAGAAACCCCTGTCTTGCGCTGACCCGCAAGCCCCCCTATCATGCCTCCCCATGACCACGCCGACCTCGTTTTCCTATAAGCTGACCCCGGCCCAGCAGGACGCGCTGGTGCGCATCCTGCGCGAGGGCAACTACCGCCCCGCCATCGTTCCCCACACCATCGCCGCCGCCAAGGGTGAGGACTACAGCGTGTCACTCTATACGAGCGGCAAATGCCTCGTACAGGGCAAGGGAGCGCAGGATTTCGTCCTCTTCATCCTCGAACCCGGCGTTCTCCAGCAGGCGGGCGTGGGCTACGAAACCGTCCTCAACCCCGAGTCCGTCAGCGCCCACATGGGCATCGACGAAAGCGGCAAGGGCGATTTCTTCGGCCCGATGGTGATTGCCTCGGCCTATGTGGACGAATCCCTGGCGGACACCATGAAGTCCATGGGCGTGCGCGACAGCAAGGCCATCACGAGCGATGCCAAGGCCATGGCCATGGGCCGCGACCTGCGCACCTTGCTCGGCCCGCGCTTCTCGCTCGTCAAGATCGGCCCGCGCGCCTACAACCGCCTCTATGCCAAGATGCGCAGCGTCAACGTGCTGCTCGCCTGGGGCCACGCCCGCGCCATCGAGAACCTGCTGGACGTCATCCCGAACTGCCCGCGCGCCATCTCGGACCAGTTCGGCAACGAACAACAGGTCAAGCGCGCCCTGATGCAGAAAGGACGCGCCATCGAACTGATTCAACGCCATCGCGCCGAGTCCGACCTGGCCGTGGCGGCCGCCTCCATCATCGCCCGCGAAGCCTTCCTGCGCAGCCTGGGCGACCTGTCCCGCGAGTACGACATGAAGATTCCCAAGGGCGCCTCGGCCGCCGTTCAGGCCGCCGCGGTCGAGATCGCGCGCCGGCGAGGCGCGCCGGCCCTGGTGGACCTGGTCAAGTGCCACTTCAAGACGACCGACCAGGTGCTCACGCAACTTGGCGAGACGCGCAAAGTCTTGGGGCCCGAAGGCCAGGTCGTGTCGCGCCCGTTCGGCAACACACGCTGGAAGCGCAAGTCCGCCTCCGCGCCCGCGACAGAGGCGGAAGCCTAGCGGGCGGCGGCCCGCCGCACGCTACACGAATCGCCCGTCCTTCTGAAACAGCTTGCCGTCGACGTACAGGGCGCCGCCCTTGCGCAAATCCTTGATCATATCCCAGTGCAGCGCGGACTTGTTCACGCCCCCGGTCTCGGGATAGGACTTGCCCAGCGCCAGGTGCACCGTGCCGCCGATCTTCTCGTCGAACAGGATGTTCTTGATGAACCGCTGGATGTTGCGGTTCGTGCCAATGCCCAGTTCGCCCAGCCGGCGAGCCCCCGGGTCCATGTCCAGCATCGCCTTCAGGAACGCCTCGTTCTTCGTTGCGCTGGCTTCCACCACCACGCCCTTGCGGAACACCAGGCGGATGCCGTCAATCTCACGCCCCGCGTTGCACACCGGGAAATCGTACTGCACCACGCCCTCCGCCGACTCCTCAATCGGGCCGGTGAAAATTTCGCCGCTCGGCATGTTGTGCGTGCCCGCTGAATTGATGAACGTGCGGCCGCGCACCGAGAGCGTCAGATCCGTGCCCGGCCCCACAATGCGGATCTGGTCCGCACCCTTGAGCTTGCGGATCAACCGGTCCTGGTCGCGACGGATGGCTTCCCACGCCCGCACGGGGTTGGCCTCATCGGCGAACGTCGCCCCGTAAACGAAGTCCTCGAAATCCTTCAGGCTCATCTCCGCGTCCTGCGCGTAGGCGGTGGTCGGGAACAGCGTCAGGACCCAGGACTTGCGCAGCATGACGTTGGACAGGGGCCGCGTCACCTTGGACAGCATGGCCTGCTTGGCGGGATCAGCGGAGGACAGCGAACGCGTATTGATCTCGGACTGGATGCGGATCGAGGCGTCCGCCAGTCGCACCGCCGCCTTCTGAAATGCCGTGGCCCGGTTGAAGTGATGCGCCTGGCCGTGGCGGAACAGGATCTCGTTGAGTCCCGGCGGCGTCATGTTCACCACCGGGTAGCACCCCAGCTTGATCAGCTCCTCGTAGCACGCCGCCACGAGCGTTTCCGCGGCCGACGTCGCCGCGATGCTCACCGTCATGCCCCGCTTCACGACAATGGAATACTGCGTCAGGATCTTGGCCAGGTTGGTTACACGCGCGTCGCTCATGCTGCTTGCTCCTTGGGTTCAACGGCCGCCGGGACGACGGCCCGTCTGAGATCTCTGCCTATCAGGCCGCCGGGGACCTGCCCGACAGGCCGTCGCGCAGTTCGCGCACGAACGCGCCCGCACGCCCTTCATGGGCGGCACGCACGAGTGCGCTGCCGACCACCACCGCATCGGCCGTTGTCGCCGCGTCGCGCGCCTGCGCGCCATTGCTCACCCCGAACCCCACCGCGATCGGCAGGCCCGTGACTTGCCGCAAGGCGCCAATCTGGGCGGCCAGATCGCTGACCACGCTTTCCCGCGCCCCGGTCACCCCCGTCACCATGATGTAGTAAACGAACCCCTGTGCGCCGGCCAGGATGGCCGCCGCCCGCCCCGGCGGCGTGGTGGGCGCCACCAGCAGGATGAAGCACAGCCCGTGCTTCACCAGCGGCGCGCGCAGCTCCTCGGATTCCTCGAAGGGCATGTCCACCACGAGCAGCCCGTCGGCTCCCGCACGCGCAGCGTCCTCGGCGATGCGGTCAAATCCATAGCGGTAGAAGGGGTTGGCGTAGCCGAAGAGCACGATGGGAATGTCGGCGTAATCGCGACGCAGCCGGCTGACCATGCCCAGCACGTCCGCCAGCGTCGTGCCCGCCGCCAGCGCGCGCTGCGCCGCCTCCTGAATGGTGGGACCATCCGCCGTCGGATCGGAAAACGGCACCCCGAGCTCCAGGACATCCAGCCCGGCATCGATCGCCGCGCGGATGTTGCGCTCCGATGCCGCCAGGTTTGGGTCGCCAGCCGTCAGATACCCCACCAGGCCCTTGCGCCCCTCGCGCTTTAACTTCGAAAAGGTCTGGTCGATGCGATTCATGTCGAAAGCTTTCACCGCTCAACGTTCCATGGCCAGGACGGAATCGAGATCCTTGTCGCCGCGGCCGGAAAGACAGGCCACCACAACGCCGCCCTTGCCCAGCGCCTGCGCGCGACGGCCCGCCTCGCATATGGCATGCGCGCTCTCCAGCGCCGGAATGATGCCCTCGAGCTGCGTGAGCAAGTGGAAGGCGTCCATGGCTTCGTCGTCCGTCACCGCGCAATAGGTGGCCCTGCCGGTCTGCGCCCAGTAGGCGTGCTGCGGGCCGACGCCGGGGTAGTCCAGTCCCGCGCTGATCGAATGGGCGTTCTGGATCTGCCCGCTGGCGCTCTGCAGCACGTACGAGCGGCAGCCATGCAGGATGCCGATCTGTCCGGCGTGGATGCTGGCGGCGTGCTCGCCCGTGGCCAGCCCGTGGCCGCCCGCCTCGACGCCCACCAGTTGCACGGCAACATCATCCAGGAACCCGCTGAAAATCCCCGCCGCATTGCTGCCGCCACCCACGCAGGCGACGACCGCGTCCGGCAGGCGCCCCACGTGCTCCAGCACCTGCGCGCGCGCCTCCGTGCCGATCACACTTTGAAAGTCGCGCACCATGATCGGATAGGGATGCGGCCCCGCCACGGTGCCAATGACGTAGAAGGTGGTGCGGACCTCGGCGGTCCAGGCGCGCAAGGCTTCGCTCATGGCGTCCTTCAGCGTGCGCGTCCCGCTCGTGACCGGCACCACGCGCGCGTTGAGCAGTTTCATGCGCTTGACGTTCGGAGCCTGGCGGCGAATGTCTTCTTCGCCCATGTACACCAGGCACTCCATGCCCAGCAGCGCGGCCACCGTGGCCGTAGCCACGCCATGCTGCCCGGCACCCGTCTCGGCCATCAGGCGATGCTTGCCCATGCGGCGCGCCAGCAGCCCCTGCCCCACCGTGTTGTTGATCTTGTGCGCGCCGGTGTGATTCAGGTCCTCGCGCTTCAGGTAGATCCGCGCGCCGCCGAAATGCTCGGTCAGCCGGCGCGCCAGATACAACGGCGACGGACGACCGACATAGTCCCGCAGGCAGTCACGGAACTCCTGCACGAAGGCCGGATCTGCCATGGCGTCGCGATAGGCGCGCTCCAGTTCGATCAGCGCCGGCATCAGTGTCTCGCCGACGTAGCGGCCGCCGAACGTTCCAAAATGTCCCGACGCATCTGGTTGGTGGCTCATGGGCCGCCCATCCTGTCGGGCCTCACAGGAAACTTCAAGCGCGTTTTGACGAGCGCTTGCCGCCCCGCCGCGCCAGCGTTATCTTACCCGGCATCCGGGGGTGAATTTCAATCCATGCACACGCGCCTGCTGATATTGTGGGGCCGGACGCTCGCCGTTCTGGTGCCCTGCTTGGCCGCAGCCCAGGAGGCGGCTCCATCGGCTCCCGCCAAGGTGGAACAGGTCTATGCCCAGCACTGCGCCGCCTGCCACGGGGACCACCTCGACGGCGGACTGGGCGGCTCGCTGATCGACGGCGACTGGCAGCGTGGCGGCACGGACACCGCCATCGCCCGCGCCATTGCCGGCGGCAATCCGGACATGGGCATGCCAGCCTTCCTCGGAACGCTGTCGCCGGATCAGCGCCGCGCGCTGGTGATCTACATTCGCGAACAGGAAGCGCTCGCCGCCCAGAAGCGCACGCCGCCGCCCGTCCCTTCGCCCGAGAGCATCACGCACACGCAGCACCATGACTACCGCATCCAAACCGTCGTGGCTGACGGACTGCAGACGCCGTGGTCACTTGCCTTTCTGCCCGACGGCCGCAACCTGGTCACCGAGCGCGCCGGCGGACTGCGGGTCATGGCGGCAGACGGCGCTCTGCAGCCCGACCCGGTGCGCGGGACACCGGAGGTCGTCGCCCATGGCCAGGGCGGCATGCTGGCCGTTGCCGCCCACCCCGCGTTTGCAACCAATGGCTGGATCTACCTCGGATTCAGCGAAGGCTGGCGCGTGGCTGGCCGCCCGTTCTGCATCACCGCCATCGCGCGCGGCCGGATCCTCGACAACCAGTGGGTGGACCACCAGTGGATCTACCGGGCAGAAAGGCGCTTCCACACCGGCGCGGGCGTCCACTTCGGCACCCGCATCGTCTTTCGCGATGGGGACATTTTCTTCGTCGTCGGCGAGCGCGGTGGCGGCATGGAAGCCCAGGATCTCACGCGCCCCAACGGCAAAATCTTCCGCCTGCGCGATGACGGACGCGTCCCGGAGGATAACCCGTTTGTTGGCACGCCCGGCGCCGTGCCCGGCATCTGGTCCTATGGCCATCGCAACCCGCAGGGACTCGCCCTTGCCCCCCGCAACGGCGACCTTTACGCCACGGAACACGGCCCGCGAGGCGGCGACGAGTTGAACCTCATCAAGCGCGGCGGCAACTACGGCTGGCCCGTCATCACCTACGGCATGAATTACGACGGCACCCCGATGACGGCCCTGACCGCCATGGGTGGCATGGAACAACCGGTGGCCTATTGGACGCCTTCGATCGCCGCCTGCGGCCTCGCCTTCTACACGGGCGATCGCTTTACAAAGTGGAATGGCGATCTCTTCACCGGTTCGCTCAAGGCGCAGGAGTTGCGACGCCTCAGGCTGATTGACCGGCAGGTGGTCGAGCAGGAAATCATCCTGAAGAACATCGGCCGGGTGCGCGACGTGGTGTGCGGGCCAGACGGGTATCTCTACGTGGTGCTCAACGAACCCGACCGCATCGTGCGCCTCGTTCCTGCGGAGTGAACGGCAGGAATCACCTGGCCTCCCCCGCCCTTCGGCCCCCCTCCCGGGGAGGGGCGGCCGAAGGGCGGGGGAGGTTGGGCGTGTCCACCGCCAAAACGCTATGTCACCGCCGCACGCGCCGCCTGAATGAAGGCCGCCACCTTCGCATGGTCCTTGCGACCGGGGGACAGCTCCACGCCACTGGACACATCCACACCGGTGGGCCGCACGCGCCGGATCGCCCCGGCCACATTCTCTGGCGTCAGCCCGCCGGAAAGCATGATGGTTCGGGCCCTGGCCAGCCGGGCAGCCTCGTCCCAATCGGCCTGTACGCCCGTGCCGCCATACTGTCCGGGCACCGTCGCATCCACCACATAGCGTGCCGCTGGCCACTGCTCCGGCGCCGGCTGCCAAGTTCCAGATCGCAGGTGCACCGCCCGCCAGACGGGCCGCGCCAGCCCGGCGAAGCCCGCCGCGTCTTCATCGCCGTGCACCTGCACGGCGACCAGCCCGCAATCGTCCGCGACCGTCGCCACGTCCCGGGCCGTCATGTTGACGAACACACCCACGGCGCGGGTGATGCCACCTTCGCGCTCCAGCAGGTGACGCAGCGCGGTGGGTGACACGTGGCGCGGTGACTTCGGGTACACCACGAAGCCCACGTAGTCCGCGCCAGCCTCCAGCGCCGCCCGCGCGTCGTCGCGCGTGGTCAACCCGCAGATCTTAATGTCAATTGGCATTTGAACCGACTCCACCGCCCACGGGCACCCGGCCGGGACGGCCGGGGCCATCATGACGAGACGCTAAACGGGCACGTCCACGCGCCGCCCCTCCGCCAGGCTCTGCGCCACGGCGTCGGTAAAGGCCATGTAACGCGCGCCCGTCGCAAAATCCGTCAGCGTCACCTGCTCGATTCCCCGGATGGCATGAATGAACTCTTCCTCCACGCGCCAGCGCCTGATTTCATCCGGACGAATGCTGAGCTTGCGCAGCGACGTATCCTCGCGGCGCCCGCCATACAGGGCATTTGCACTGAATCGCAGCGTGCCATCGGCTCCGAACAGCGTGACTTCATTCTCCGGCACCAGCCCCTGCACGCTGGAAATCTGCAGGTGAGCCTGCGCCCCGTTGCGGAGGTCCGCCAGCACATCGAGGTGCTCGGGAATGCGCACCGCCACCGGCTTGCCGGAATCGGGGTCGGGACGCGACGTCACGAAGACCTTGCCCGCCGCCATGACGCTAGCCGCCTCGCCCACCCAGCGCATGATGGTCTCGTACCAGATGCCGAGGCTCATGATATTGCGCCCGCTCAGCGCCTCGTTCCGCCGCCAGCTCAGGGGCCCGTTGCGGTCAAGAAAGGCGCCGCCGTTGGCACGCACGTCCACCGCGAGCAGTTGCCCGAGGTAACCCTCGCCGATGAGGCGGTTAACGGTGCGGTCCACGTGCAACGTAAAGGGCGACGGCACCACCTGCGCCACCAGGCTCGGCTTCGCCCGGGCCGCCGCCAACATGCGCGCGGCCTCTTCGTAATTCATGGCCATGCGAGCTTCACACAGCACATGCTTGCCCGCGGCCAGCGCCGCCAGCGTCACCGGCGCGTGCAGGTAGGGCCAGGTCCCGATGACGATGGCCTGCGTGTCAGCCGCCGCCACCAGGTCTTCCCACCGGTCGTAGACCGTGGGAATGCCGAACTCCTGCGCCACCTTCTCGCTGGACTCCCGGCGCCGGTTACAGACGCTGACGAGCTCCACGCCCGGCAAGGCCTTCAACCCCGGAATGTGCCGCGACCGCGTGTTGTCTCCGGCCCCGACGATGCCGATCCGAATGGGCTCCGCTGCCTTCGCTGCCGTGTTCATGCCTCTCCTCCCCCCTTGGTCACGTGTGGTCCCCACCCCAGGCCCTGTTTCTACCATGCCACGGCTTCCGGCGCATCCGGAAAAGGGCGCCCCCCCTCCGCAGATTGAAAGGGGCTGCGTCTTGCGTAGGCGCCATCCACGCGCTATGCTCATCCCCTATGAAAGCGTGCATCTATGCGCGCACGTCGCGACTGGAGAAAAGGCACACGACCACCAAGATCGAACACCAGGTGGCGTTCTGCCTTGATTTGTCACGCCGCTTTAACCTGACCGTGGAGCCGGAGCACGTCTTCACCGACGTCGAGATGCCGGGTGACCTGCCGCCCACCTGCTGGGCGCCCGAAAACGAGCCCTCCCGGCCTGCGCTCTCCGCCCTCATTGCCGCCATCGAGGAACGTCAGGTCTCGCGCATCCTGGTGCGCCGGCTTGAGAAGCTGGGAACCACGTCGCTGGTACTCGATGGCCTGCGTGATCTCCTCGCATCCTGCGGCGCGCGCATCATGGTATCGAGAGAGCTTGCCGAAGACCCGAGCGATCCGACCGCCCGGTACGCCATGTCCACCTTGCAGCCCTACATCGAGTTCGACCTCGTCGAGGATCAGGATCGGCGCGCGCGATTGCGGGCGAAAAAGCTGGAAGAACTCGAACGCCTGCGCGCCAAGGTGGCGAGGCTCGAAGGCGAAATCGCCGAACTGTAAGGGAGCTGGATCGGCCGGATGGCAGACGTCGCGGCCGGTCCCGCGATGGAGCACGGGCGCCACGCCCAAGGGGGGCGGTTCCCCGCGTGGAGCACGACCGACCTGAGCCCTGACGACTGGCCGTCTTTTCCACCATGAACCTCGTCCTGATCGCCCCCCAGATCCCGCACAACACCGGCGCCGTGGCAAGGCTCTGCGTGGGGCTGGGCGCGCGACTGCACCTGATCCGGCCGCTGGGGTTCTCCCTGCGCGAATCGCGGGTCAAGCGCGCCGCGCTCGACTACTGGGAGCATGTGGATCTCGTGGTGCATGCGGACTGGGAGGCCTACCTCGCCACCGCACAGCCCGACGCCTTCTGTTTCGCCAGCACCAAGGGTGCGCGCGGCTACCTCGACTGCCGCTTCACGCCCGGAACGCATCTGGTGTTCGGCAATGAAACGGAGGGCTTGCCCGCAGCCTTCTACGATCGCTACCGCGAGTCCCTGTACCAGATTCCCATGCCCGGCCCACATGCCCGCAGCATCAACCTCGCCAACGCCGCCGCCATTGTTGCTTACGAAGCGTATCGCCAGCTCCGCTGAGCGAATCAGCGCTGGACCGGATCGGACCTTGCCGTGGATCGCCCCTATGGCGTGGGCTGGGCGGTGGCCAGGAGCGCCTTGGCAAAGCGGCCGCGGGCGACGTCGAGCACCGCGTGCGCCACGAAGAGACTGATCCGCGCGTCGAGATCGTTGCGGTCCGCCGCGAGCTGGTCGCGGCGAAAACTGTCCACCTGAAAGACCGTCGAACTCCCCACCCGCAAGCGGTCCAGTTCGCCTTCATACTGTTCGCGCGCCAGGTCCAGCGTCCGCTGCGTGGCCGCCACCTGCTGGATCGACGCCTCGAGGTCGAAGGTGGCCGCACGCACCTCCAGCACCACCTCGGCCTGGGCCTGCTGGCGCCCAAGTTCCGCGGCCGTCTTGCTCAGCACGGCCTGCCGCCAGCGCGCCCTGCGGCTTTCATTGTCGAAGAGAAACTCCAGCGAGAGTCCGACGGTCCACGCCGGAAAATCCCCGTCCTGCACATCCTGCGCGGAATCGCTGAAGGCACTCTCCACGCCGCTGTGGCCGTAGCTCCCCGAGGCGTTCAACTCAGGCAGTCGGGCATGGCGCGTCTCCACCAGTTCGATCTGTGCGCGCTCGATCTGGCGGTCCCCCCGCTGCAGCTCGGGCCGCGACGCGAGCGCCAGGTCGACCGAAGCGCGCAGATCCGGAATATCCTTGAGCTCCGGGCCCGGCATGGCTTCCGTGGACGGAATGAGCGCCAGGTTATAGCCATCCAGGTCACCCGCGGGACGGATGCGGAACAGGAGGTCATCGCTGGCCTTGCGATAGTCGTTGCGCGCCGTAATCACGGCTTCCTGCTGCCGTGCGTACGCCGCCTCGGCGGAGGTGAGGTCCAGTGGCGCGGCCGCCCCGACTTCCATGCGGTTGCGGATGATGCGCACCTGCTCGGCCGCGAGGGCCAGCGCCGTCTGCTCCAATTCGTGGCGCGCCGCCGCCCGCACGAGCGCCCAGTAGGCGCGATACGTCGCGAGCAGTTCGGAATCCAGCAACATCTCGAACTCCCGGTCGGCAATCTGCTTGTCCAGCAGCGCGCGATCGAGATCGGCCCGGTTGACCGCCAGCCCGAACCCCTTGAGCAGCGGCTGCGTGACCTGCAGGCGCAAGGCCGAATCGTAGGACGGGTTGAGCGTGCGGTACTCGGAATTGTCCTCGCGCCGCGCGGTGGCCCACGCCAGATCCGTCCGGGTGCCGAGGGCCCAGGTCTTGCGGATCCCCGCCTGCACGTCCTCTTCTTTGGTATTCAGCACCGTGGCCCCGGCCTGCGTGCTGGAGGTGCGCGCATCCTGGTCGCCGTGGGTGCCGCTGGCAAACAGCGTGGGCGTGAACACCTCGCCGGCGATGTAATAGTTCTCGCCGCTGCGCGCAGGCTCAAGACGCCCGAGCGCGATACTCAAATTGCCGCCCAGCGCCAGTTCCAGGCACCGCGACAGGCTCAGCACAAGCGTACCCGCCGGCGCGTTGGTGGTGACCGCCGGCGCATTCGTCGATGCGACCGTCGCTCGCACCGCGTCCGGCAGCGGCTCCGCCCGTGCGCCTGCGGCGCACAGGACCAGGGCGGACATCACGGAGAGTCGAAGGATGTCCGGGCACGCGAACCGCAGAACGCGACAGACACGGGAGACCAGGGGCCGCTGCCCGCAGGCCGGTCGTTTGCTCTTTGCCGCCGTTTGAATGTCGAACTTCCTTCGGATTTCGGATGTCGGATGTTCCCGCCGCTCACGCCGCCACGTGCGGGGGCGGATCAGGTCGGCGCGCGGCTGAGCACGGCCTCGGTGATCGAGCGCCCGTCCACCAGCACGGGGGCATTGCGCGGACGCCACGCCCGCCGCTTGCCCATCGCGATGAAGTGGTAGCCCCGGCTGAGCAGCATCAGGACGTCGAGTTGAAACGCAATCGTATAGCAGACGCCCGCCACGGTGTAGGCGCGCACCAGGCGGCGCAGCCCCGCCTCCCCGTCGGCGCGCCGTTTCTCGACAATGCGCGCGAAGATGGCGTCCGTCAGCTCCACAAAGAACCGCGAATACGGCCGCACGAGGTGCACATCGAAACCGCTCTTCAACACGCGGAACAGCTCGGACTCCGTATAGCCCGGGCGCACAAAGCCCCGCTTCTGGTACGTGAGCCCGAGCGCGCTGCGCAGCATCTCCACCGGGCGCCACGCGCCCAGGCGGTTCACGCTGACGATCAGCCGCCCGTCCGGCTTGAGCACCTTGTGGCACTCCTCGATGAAGGCGATGTCGTCCCGGAAGCGCTCGAGAATGTCCGAGACCACGACCACGTCGAAGAGCTTCTTCTTGAAGGGCAGGCCGCTCTCCTCGAAACGGTTGACCTTCTCGCCGAGTGCCGCGCCCACGGCCGCCGCCTCGTCCTCGCTCCACACCACGGTCTGCCAGTTGCCGCCGTGCTTGCGCAACGCCAGGCTGAAGGCGCCGTTGTCCGCGCCGACTTCCAGGCAGGTCAGGTCTTCCACGTCGCCCAGGGCGCGAAGGATCTCCTGCAGCCGCACCTTGTGGGGGAGCGACTTGCGAAACATGTGCGCCTGCTCTGCGGGTGTGGGAATGTGCACTGCTTCCGTCATGCCGATTTGCTTTCCTGAGAATGCCAGATTGTGGCGCGATTATACTGCCCCCCCTCCGCCTGCCTAGCCTAAACTGGCCCGGCCGAACGGGATTGACCGCTCGGCGCGTTCTGCTAGGGTATCGCCCGGTTTCCGCGCCTGCGACAGCCGTGGGCGCGACATCACGGAGGAATGACGATGGCACTGATCGACTTTGGCGGTACGCAGGAACGCGTGGTGACACGCGCCGAGTTTCCCATGTCCAAGGCCCGCAAGGTCCTCAAGGGCGAAACCATCGCCATCATCGGCTACGGCGTGCAGGCGCCAGCCCAGGCCTTGAACCTGAAGGACAACGGCTTCAACGTCATCGTCGGCTGCCGCAACTGGACGCGCGCCAAGCAGGACGGCTGGAAGCCCGGCAAGGATCTCTTCGACATCGAAGAAGCCGTGCGACGCGGCACCGTCATCCAGTTCCTCGTCTCGGACGCGGGACAGAAGGCGCTGTGGCCCACGATCCGGAAGAACCTGAAACCCGGCGACGCCCTCTACTTCTCCCACGGCTTCTCCATCGCCTACAAGGAGCAGACCAAGGTCATCCCGCCCAAGAATGTGGACGTGATCATGGTGGCCCCAAAGGGTTCCGGGCTCAATGTGCGGCGTAACTTTCTGTCCGGAGCCGGCATCAATTCCAGCTTTGCCGTCTTCCAGGACTTCACCGGCCGCGCCGAAGAGCGCTGCCTGGCGCTCGGCATCGGCGTGGGGTCGGGATACCTCTTCCCCACCACCTTCCAGCGTGAAGTGTTCAGCGATCTGACCGGCGAGCGCGGCATTCTGATGGGCGCCCTGGCCGGCGTGATGGAAGCGCAATACGAAACCCTGCGCCGCAACGGCCACTCGCCCAGCGAAGCCTTCAACGAGACGGTCGAGGAGCTGACCCAGAGCCTGATCCGCCTCGTCGACGAGAACGGCATGGACTGGATGTTCGCCAACTGCTCGACCACGGCCCAGCGCGGCGCGCTGGACTGGAAGCCGCAGTTCAAGGCCGCCACCCTGCCGGTGTTCCGCAAGTTGTACAAGCGCGTCAAGACCGGCGCGGAATGCAGCCGCGTGCTCAAGGCCTGCGGCAAGAAGAATTACAAGCAGCTGCTCGACGCCGAACTCACCACGCTGGGACAATCGGAAATGTGGCGCGCGGGCTCCGCGGTCCGCAAGCTGCGCCCGCAGAACCAGTCCAAGTCCTTCTCGACCACGGCCAAAGGCGTGTCCGGCCGCCAGTCGAACTGACGCGCGGCCAGGCCGCGCGCGTCATCCAGCGGGATCCGGCTGGCGCGGGTTCAGGACGTCGGCTAGCACGACCGCAAGCGCCTGCATGTCGTAGGGCTTCGCGATGCCGCCCTTGAATCCGTGTCGCTGGTAGGCGGAAAAAACCGGTTCCAACGCGTAGCCGCTGGACACAATCCCCGTCACATCCGGATCCACCGCCAGCAGGTGCTCCATGGCCTCCTCGCCACCCATGCCGCCCGGGATGGTGAGGTCCAGGATCACGGCGTCGAAACGCCGGCCGGCCGTCAGCGCCGCCCGGTAACGCTCAATCGCCGCCATCCCGTCGGCCACGCATTCCGACTCATACCCCAGGGCCTCCAGCATGCGCGCCACCAGGGTGCGAATGAATTCCTCGTCGTCCATGACGAGAATGCGGCCGCCGCCGCGCGGCATCGCCGTGCTGGCCGCCGTGCCGGTGTTCCCGGGACTTTCATCCGTGGCCGGCACATAGATCGTGAAGGTGGTGCCGTGGCCGGGCTGAGAGGCCACGGTGATGGCCCCTTCATGTTTGCCGATGATCGAGTAGGACACGGCCAGCCCGAGCCCGCTGCCCTCCTGCTTGGTCGTGAAGTACGGATCGAAAATGTGCGCCATGACGTCCGGCGTCATGCCCACCCCCTGATCGCAAATCACCACCTTGACGTAGCGTCCCGGCGCGAGGCCCGCCGCCTCGATCTGCCCTCCGCCCGTGCACACAAAATTCTCCGCGGTGATGTCGACCCGCCCCCCGCGGGGCATGGCCTGGTCCGCGTTGATCACGATGTTCTCGAGTACCTGGCTCATCTGCCCACCGTCCATGTACGCGTTCCAGAGGCCTGGCTTGACGTTCAGCCGGTAGGCGGTCTTGGAACCCGCCAGCACAAAGCGCGCCGTCTCCTCAAGCAGTTCGGACATGGAGCCGGCTTTGCGCACCGGCGTCCCGCCCTTCGCAAAGGTGAGCAGCTGCTGCGTCAGCGACTTGGCCCGCAAGGCCGCGCGCTCCGCGTCGCCCAGCACCTCCATCAGGGTCTCGCGCGACGCCGTCTCCGTCTTCGCGAAGGAGATATTGCCCAGCACGCCGGCCAGCAGGTTGTTGAAATCGTGAGCGATGCCGCCGGCCAGCACCCCGACTGATTCCAGGTTCTCCGTCCGGCGCTGGTGCTGCTCGAGATGCTTGCGCTCCGTCGTGTCCCGCAGGAACACCAGGAACGCGGGCTTCCCGTGCCACTCGGTGGCATGCACCGCCGCCTCCACCACCCGGGTGCGCTCGTCCCGGGTCGAGACCTCGAACTCGCTCGCACGATCCGCCTCCAGCGGCTGCGGCCAGCGCGACGCCACGAGGTCCGACGCGGATTGCTCCAGCAGGGTGCCCGCCGCGGGATTGGCATACTCGACCGTGCCCCCGCTGTTCACGACCAGGATCCCGTCGCCACTCTTCTCCACAATGCTGTGGAAGTTGCGCCGGCTTTCGGACAGCGCCTCGTTCACCCGCGCCAGCTCCCGCGTCCTCGCCTGCACCATCTCTTCCAGGTGCTGGCGATGCTGGATGAGCTCTCGCTCGGACTTCTGGCGTTCGGAGATGTCGCGCACGTGCATGAGCAAGGCCGGATGTCCCCGGTATTGAATGACGCTTGAGCGGATTTCCACCGGGATCGCGCGGCCATCCTGCGTATGGCTGAAGCCTTCGTACGTCGTCAGGCTTTCCTGCCGCCAGCGCGGAAAATCGGACGCGACCTGGTCCCGGAACTCCGGCGGCACCAGGTCGAGCACATGCCGCCCCACCAGGCGCGAGCGCTCCAGGCCGTGCAGCCGGCACGCCGCAACGTTGACATCCAGAACGATGCCGTTGAAATCCTCGACGAAGATGGCATCCGGCGAATGATCGAACAGCGAGCGCAGCTGCTCCTCGCTCATGCGCAGGCTGGCCGTGCGCTCGGACAGCTCTCGCTCGAGGCGCTCCTCGTGCTTCCGCAACTGGTCCTCGTAGCGCTTGAACCGCAGCAGCACCTTGACCTGGGCCACGAGTTCCTCGCGCTCGAAGGGCTTGCAGACATACCCCTCGGCACCGCTCTGCATGCCGTAGAGCCGGTGCTCGGGCCCCAGCATGACGCCGGAAATCATCAGGACCGGGATGTTGCGCGTGTGGGGATCTGCCTTGAGCTGGCGGCACGTTTCAAACCCCGTCATGCCGGGCATCATGGCATCCAGCAGGATCAGGTCGCAGGCACCCTCGCGGACGGCGGCCAGGGTTTCAACCCCACTGGTCCGCGTGAGCAGTTGCACGCCGGGCAGGGCCTTGCCGAGAATGGCGGTGAGCAACTGGAGGCTCTCCACCGAATCGTCCACGATCAAAATGGTCTCGCTCATCGCAGATCATCACGTCCCGGCGCATCCTGGCGCCCGCCGTTATCCTGCTCCGACCACTGGGATGCGACTCTACCAAGCGGCCATCGCCTCGGCAAGGCCGTCATTGCGGCCCCGGTGAGGAGCCGCGTGTGGCGCTTTTCAACGCGGCGGATTACCGGTAGAATATGGGCGGACAGGCGGCCCGCATCCCGCAGGGCGGCGACGCCAGGAGCCCGACACATGCAAGAAGTGCTGACTATTGATTTCCGGCGCCCGGTGGCGGTCTTCCCGCTGCCCGACTCCGTTTTGCTTCCCCACACGCTGCTGCCACTGCATATCTTTGAGCCGCGCTACCGCCAGATGGTGACCGACGCGCTGGATGATGTCGGGCTCGTGGCCATGGGGATGTTTGACCAGACCGTCTCCTCAGAAGACTACCTGCATGGGCACCCTCCCCTGCGACCCTGGGTGTGCCTCGGACTGATCCGCCGCTATGAGAAGCTGCTCGATGGCCGCTACTTCCTCATCCTGCAGGGCATCTGCCGCGCCCGCATTCTGGAAGAGCCGCCGCATGAACCTTACCGGATCGCCACGCTCGAACCCGCGGACATCAGCCCGCGTACCAATGACCGGCTGAACGAATATCGCGCCCGGATCGAGCGCCTCGCCCGGGAACAGACGCTGGCGGATCTCCCGCTCATCCGCAAAGCGCGCGCGCACCTCGTGGAGTCGCTCCCGGTGCCGGCCGTGGTGGACGGCATTCTGTCCGAACTGCTCACGGAAGCGGAGACCCGCTACACGATGCTGGCCGAAACAGACCCCGTCGCCCGCGCCCAGTGGTTGATCCAATACCTCGAGTCCCTGCGGGATGGGACCTAAGCACTCAACTCGCGGCTGCGGGCGGCTGCCGCCGCCAGCGTTCGGCGCAAGTCGTCCGCCATTGTCGTGCGTGTCAGGACCTCCATCCCCGCCACCGTGGTCCCTTTCGCCGAACTGACGGCCTGGATGAGCGCCTGTGGCTCAAAGCGTCCTTCAGCCAGCAGACGTGCGGTTCCCAGCAGGGTCTGGTAGGTCAGCACACGCGCATCGCTTTCGCTCAGCCCCAGCCCCACGCCGCCCTGCACGGCCGACTCCACCCAATGTGCAACGAAGGCCGGACCTGATCCGCTCAGCGCCGTCACGGCGTCGAACAGCGCCTCCTCGACAGCCAGCGCCTGCCCGAAACTGGACAGCAACCGGTCTACGGTCGCGCGGTCCCCCGGACGGCACCGCCCGCCGAGACAGTACGCGTTCATGCTGGCCCCCACCAGGGCCGCCAGGTTTGGCATGACGCGCACGACTCGCCCGGCCGGCAGACGAGACTCGAAGAAGGCCAGCCGTTTGCCGGCCGCAATGGAAATCACCAGGTGCGTGCCTCGCACGTGCGGCGCCACGTCCACCAGCAAGTCCTCGAGCTGCTGCGGTTTCACACAAAGGAAGACGATGTCCGCCTCCGCCAGCACCTGCCGGTTGTCCGGCGTCACGATAACGCCATGTGTGCGTGCCAGAACGTCGCGACGCTCCGCACTGACATCGCTGACGATCACGTCGCCGGGCGACCGTCCCGTCGCGAAAGCCAGCGCGGCCAGAATCGCTTCCGCCATCTTCCCACCGCCGATGAATCCAATCTTTTCGTTAGCCATGGGCGCATTTTGGCCCCCCACCTCCACCCTGCCCAGACATTTTTCGATCCCCACGCGCCCAAACGCACCATGGCCGCCCCATGCGGACGGGACACTTTGCTTGATTTTCCCTCTGAGGTTAGTAGCATTCTGGGTTTCCGGGCTGAAGGCCCTTTCAGGAATCCCATGCTGCAAATTAGCCGACAGGAACGACTGCTGCTGACGCACCTCATGGTGCCCGGTGGCCCGATGCCCACCGCGCAGGATCCGGACGGCGTGTATCCCTATGAGAGCTTCTGCGAAACGAGCCGCCGCCCCGTCCTCAAACGCTATCGGATGATCATCCTGGAGAATGATCACGTCCGCGCCGAGATCTGCCCGGACCTCGGCGGCAAGGTCTTCTCCCTCGTGCACAAGGCCAGCACGCGTGAAGTACTCGCCGTGCAGCCCATCGTCCGCCCCATTCGCATCCTCCCCCGTCAGGCGTTCATCGGCGGCGGGATCGAAGTCAGCTTCCCCATTTCGCATACGCCGGTTTTGCTCGAGGCCGTCATCAGCCAGCATGCCATCGTCGATGGTCGCGCGTACGCCTGGTGCGGGGAGCAGGAGATGCGCTTCGGCATGCAGTGGACCGTGGAGTTCTCCCTGGGAGAGGCAGACCGCTTCCTCACGCAACGCGCGCTGTTTCACAATCCCACCGCCGCCCCGCACCCCTGGATGTCCTGGGCCAACGCGGGCATCCCCGCCCGCCCCGACACCGAGTTCCATTTCCCCAACGGCCAGGTCCTTTCCCATGGCGACCGCATGGAGTTCATCGACTGGAACACCCAAGGGCCGCGCCGGCAGTCCCACCTCAACCGCATGATCGGGTTCTTCTGGCGCACGGCGGACTGCAATGCCTTCGGCGCCTTCACGCCGAGCCTTGGCTGTGGCCTCTATCACGTGGCGGATCCGGCGCAGGTGCCCGGCATCAAACTGTGGAGCGACGGCTGCGGCGCCCATGAGGCATGGGTGAACCAGTACACGCTCGACGCCGCCCAGACCCTCGAAATCCAAGCCGGCCCGCTCATGGACCAGTCCGTCAAAGACCATCTGCAGCCGGGGCAATCGCGGCACCACGTTGAATTCTGGTTTCCCACCGACCAGCCCATGGATATCCGCGCGCTGGTCCCGCCCGCCGTCACACTGGTCCCGCCAGAGCGCATCCCGCGCTTCGGCTGGGCGCGTGACCGCGAGACCAGCCTGTGGCTGCAGGTGCAGGCAGCGCACGCGCACCGAATCGCGGCCGAGTTGCCCCCACCGCCCGATGAAACGGACAACCGCTGGGCTCCCGGAGGCATGGACGCCCTCGGCCCCGCTCTCGCATGGGCGGCGACCAGCGCCACGGAACCGCTGGCGCGCGGGCGCTGGTATCTGCAACTCGGGGCCTGGCATGCCGGACGCGACTGCATCGACGAGGCTCTCGCCGCCCTTGAACAGTCCGCGGATGACCGCGCCCACGCGCTGGCCGGCAGGTTGTACCGCCGCAACCGGAAGCATGCGCGGGCCGCCGTCGAGGCCTTCCACCGCATCGCCACCCCCGTCATAGCCCTGCATCCCCAGATCGTCGTGGAGCGCGACCTCGCCCTGGCGGCGCTTGGGCGCAAGGCCCTGCCTGAACGCCGCCGCTGGCTGGATGCGGTCCAGGCCCTGGACGACGAGTGGGTCATCGAACGCCGCGCGGCCTTGCTCGTGGACGAAGGCCGATTCGAGGATGCCCGCCAGCTGCTGATCCAGACGCGCTTCCAACTCGTGCATCAGCGCTACGCGCGCACTAGGCTCTGGAAACGCATCAAGACCGCCCTCTCCATCGACACGCAGGACCCGCCCAACTGGCTGGGCGAGGATGACTTGTTCGAATTCGGCGCCTACCGTGAATACGGGGAAGACGTCGAGGACGTGGGACCGTAAGGCAAAGGAACACCATGAGCACACACACGCCGCCGGACCAACGCTGGGATCATCAACCAATGCGCATCGCCGCCCTGCAGGTGGAGTCCCCGCCGGCCGATTCCCTGCCCGTGCTGAACGAGTGGCACAAGATGAATTTCAACGTGGAGCAACTGCTTCACGTCTACGGCGACTCCTACTTCGGACTGTATGACGCCCCCCGCCACGAAGCCCGCCTGCGCGAGTATGTCGCCAGCGCCCACGCCAAGGGCATCAAGATCATTGCCTACGCGAACGTCATGGGCCTGCCAACGGTGAAGCGCGAGCCCATGGACAGCTGGCTCCAAGTCAACGCCGACGGCAAGCCCGCCGGCAGCCAGGCCTGCTACAACTCACCCTACCGCGGTCACGCCCTGCACGCCATGAAGGGCGTCATGGAGTGCGGCGCAGACGGCGTGTTCCTGGATGGGCCGCACTGGTCCCATAGCGGCTGCTACTGCACGCATTGCGCACAGGCCTTCCGGGCCCGTTACAGCGCGGACCTGCCGCACGCCCCCAAGGACGCGGATCTCTGGCAGAAATTCCAGGACTTCCGCCGCGACTCCATCACCAGTTTCGTTCGCGACGCCCATGACCTCGTCCACGCCATCAAGCCCGACGGCGTGCTCTATCTCAACCATTTCGTGTACACGGCAAGCTCGGGCGACGGGCAGTCCACGCGCGACCTGTGGCCGCTCATGGATTGGATCGGCTCCGAAGGCGGGTTCACTTTCTACGGGTTCCCGCAGAAGAACCTGCTCTGGAAGACCGGCTCGACGGCGCGCATCCTGGAGGCCATCGCACCGGACAAGCCACGCGTGATCTTCGTTAATGGTGCCAACTGCCCGTGGAACTACCTGATCCACACGCCGGCGGAAACCGAGCTGATGCTCGCCGCCACGAATGCCAACGCCGCCAGCCACTGGTACTGTTTTTGCGTGGGACTGGAAGACTTCAAATCCCCCGGCGCGGACGCCGCCCGCCTGATCAACGCCCGCCTGCAGAAGCACGCCGCCTATTTCACGCAAACGCGGTCCGCCGCACGCGTCGGCCTGCTCTGGTCGCAGGATTCGCTCGAGCACTTCAGCGGCCAGGCCCCCGAATCGGACCTGAACCTCACCGGCGGCCATGTGACGGCGCCGAACTCCGATATCCCGCTCGTGAACGAGCCCGGCTGGACGCTGGAAGGGCTGCCCTCCGCCAAGCGCGAGCCCTATGAATCCTTCAACGCGGCCTATGGCATGCTCTGGCGCTCGCAGGTGGCATTCGACATCGTTCACGACCAATACACCGACGCGCAGAAGCTGTCCCGCTACGCGGTCCTGATCGTGCCGAACGTGATCTGCATGCGCGCGGAAACGGTCGAGCTGCTGCGCGAATACGTGCGCGGCGGCGGCAAGCTGATCGCGTCGTTCGAGTCCTCGCTCGCCGACCAGAATGGCCGGCGCACGGGCAACTTCCTGCTCGCCGACGTGTTCGGCGTGGACTTCGGCGGCGGCATGAAGGATTTCCATCATTTCGCGAAGATGGACGTGCCCGTGGATTCCGTCATCGGGCGCGGCATCTTCCGCTCGGTGCTGCCCGCGCACCGCTACGGCCTCGTCTGCCAGGCGACGACCGCCCGCCCCCTGGCACGCTACTACGGGCCGTGCAAGGAATACTACGGCGACCTCCCCCCGCCCGACATGCCGTCCATCTATCACAACCGCTTCGGCAAGGGGGAATGCTACTACTTCACCCACAAGTTCTTTGAGAACTACACGCACTACGGGTTCGGCGAATACCTCCGCATCCTGGGGAACATGCTGGACTCGATGATGCCGCGCCAGCTCGCAGTCCGCACGGAATCCGAAACCGTCGAAGCCGTGCTGCGCTGCCAGGACGCCCCCAACCGGCTCATCCTGCACCTGCTGAATTACACGGGCAGCCATATCCGCCCCATTCCGCAAACGGTGAGCGTGCACGACGTCGGGGTTCAACTGCGCACGGAGCGCAAGCCCGCGCGGGTGCTCCAGGTGTTCAGCGGACAGGACCTCCCGTTCACGTATGCCAATGGCCTGCTGGAATTCACCGTGCCCACGCTGGGCACCTACGACGTGCTGAGCGTGGAATAGAGCTCCAGCCGCTTGCAGACATCATGCCTCCCATGCGCGCCATGCTGGCTGCCCTGTGGCTCATCGCCGTGGGAGGCATGGCTGCGCCCGCGGCCGTGGCACCGCGCGGTGCGCACGTGGTGGTGATCAGCATCGATGGGCTGCGGCCGGTCTATTATCTTCCCGGCCCCACGTCGTCGGTTTGTCCCACGCTCGTCGCCCTGCGGGAGCGCGGCAGCTATGCCGAGGCTGCCAGCTCAGTCTATCCCTCGCTCACCTACCCGGCCCACGCCTCCATCGTCACCGGCGTCACGCCGCGGCGCCACGGCGTGACCGGTAACTCCGTCTTCGCCCCGCTGACCGAACCGGAAGGACGCGGGTTCTGGTATGCTTCCGACCTGCAGGCGCCGGCACTGTGGGATACCGTCTGCCGTGCCGGCGGCACGGTCGGCGCAGTGTCCTGGCCCTCGTCGGCCGGGGCCACCTCCATCTCGTGGAACCTGCCGGAGTTCTGGAGCTCGCGCTATGGCCACGAGCTCTCCCTCGTGCGACGCTATGCAAGCCCGGACGTGCTGGCGCCATGGGAGGCGGCCACACACTCCATGACGCTCCGGACGCTCCTCGATGGCGGCCAGCGCGATGCCTTCGTGGCCGCCTGCGCCGGAGCGATCATGCGCGAACACCAGCCAACCCTCTTGCTGCTGCACCTGGCCGAATCCGATCACCGGCAGCACGCGCTGGGCCCCTCCGCGCCCGAGATAGCGACCATCATGCACCGTATCGATGGACTCGTGAGCGGCGTCGTTGAAGTGGTCCGGCAGGCGGGCCTTTACGACCAGACGACCTTTGTCATCCTGGGCGACCATGGGTTCCACGACATCACGTCAGCCCTGACACCCAACGCGCTGCTGGCTCAGAACGGGTTCATCACCGCGCAAGGCGGTCACGTCACCGATTGGTCCGCCATGGTCCTGAATTCCGGCGGCTCCGCAGGCGTGTACATCAATCCGCAGGCGCCGACCGGCACGCTGGACGCCGTGCACGACCTTCTGCAAGCCCATGCACGCGACGCCCAGGACCGCCCCCTCTACTCGCTCATCGAGAAGGAGGCGCTGACGCAGTTGGGTGGACCGGCCCGGGCGGCGTTCTACCTCGAAGCCCAGCCCGGATATATGTTCTCGCTGGCATGGCGCGGCGAGGCACTGGTGCGGCGCGCCTCGGTCAAAGGGAACCACGGCTATCTGCCAACCACGCCCGGGATGCAAACCGGCTTTATCGTTTGCGGCCGTGGCATCAAGCCCGGAGTGGTGCTGAAGACGATGTCCCTGCTCGACGTCGCCCCGACACTGTCCGCGCTTCTGGGGCAGGATATGGCCCATGTGGACGGCCACGTGCTGAACCAGGTCCTCCTGCCCCGCGACGTCAGGGAATAGGGCGACGCTCTGAAGCAGGAGCCACGGACGGCTGGCACCGTCTCTCGTCAGCCATGCCATCCATGTCAGTCGTGATGCGGCCGCTCCAGACCGGGCGGCGAAAGCAGCATGTTCACACCCGCCGCTCAAGCAGCGTGACGTCGATGCGCTCGGGGCCGGCCCAGCTGATGCGCTGCCACTTGGGCAACGTGGTCACCACCTTGAACCCCACGGACTCCAGCGCGTCCCGCTTTTGCGGGCACAGCGCATCGGCATACGCCAGATGGCGCTCGTCCGGCGCCAACTCCAGCGCCTTAAGCAGGTCCGGCGCCCGGTTCCAGAACCGCGGATGACAGAAGACGTCGATCACCAGCGTGCCGGTCCAGAGCTTGTCCCAATTCCACACCGCGATCCCGAGCACCGCCCCGGTGTCCGGATTCACCAGCGCATGCCCCCGCGTCAACCCGTTGGGCTTGACGCGATCGCGGATTACGTGCAGCAGCGGTCCCTCGGTTGAGACGCGGCCGAACACACGCTCCGGCGCCATGCGAATCACACCCGGCGCATCGCTCAGGAACAATACCGTGGTCCCGGGCCAGTGCTTCCAACTGATGGGCTCAATGACCGCCTTGCAGGGCGCAAAGTATTCATCCATGAACGCGTTCACCGGCCCGTTGCAGTAGGTCATGTGGCCATTGTGCGACTCCACTCCTACAAAGCCGAATTTCTTATAGATGTTGTAGGGGGGCGTCTCAAACCCGGTGCCCAGCGTCAGGTAACGCCCACCACGTTCGCGGAAATGCGCCATCTGCCGCTCCATGATCACCGCGCAGGCGCCTTTGCGCCGGTCGTCCGGCGTGGTGTAGACGTGGCCGAAGGAGCCAACGCCCCGATACTCACCCGTGGCAACATTCGAAAACCCGGTGCCCTGGCGATGTAGAAAGTAGTAGTAAAAATCGATGCCCACGGATTCCTTGAGCATCTGTTCGTTCTGCCAGTTCCAGATTTCGCCCTTGTGGCCTATCAGGTTCATGATCACCGGAGCCCACTTGGCATCCGGAGCTTTGACAATGGAAAAATCTACGCTCTCGCCAGTCTTGAGCGTCGCCTTGGTCGTGGATTCAATCATGGTGCCTCCTGCGAAACTGCTATGTTTACCTGAGAATTCAGGAAAGCATCAACAACGAATTGCCACTTTCGCGGGCGCGCGCCCAGAAACGAAACGTGGCCGACGCCTTCGAAGATCTCCAGGAACTTGGGTCCAGCCAAGGCGTCATAGACCGCGCGGACCTCGGCTTCCGTGGCCCGGCGATCGGTGGTCCCGCCCAGGAGCAGGGTTGGCGTGGCCACCCGCGCGGCATAATCCACCGGATTGTGCCGGAATCCGTTGAAATGGCAGGACACCCCACCCCAGAAGATCAGCATGCGCGCGGCGGGCGCGGCCGGAAAGGCCGGTACACCCAACAGGCGAAAGCGGTTGCGGATGGTGCCGAGCATACGATCGAAGACGGCCTCCAGCACGATGGCATCCGGTTTTACCCCTTGCAACGCCACGGCACGCAGTATGGCCGCCGCGCCCATGGAGAAGCCGTGCAGAATGATCGGCCGCCCCTCCGCCACACCGCGGGCATAGGCAAAGGCGGCCGCCACGTCGTCCGCCTCGCGGCAGCCCAGCGTGGTCTCGTTGCCGGAGGATCCCCCGCTGCCCCTGAAGTCCACCAGCAGGCAGCTGTAGCCGAGCGCATGATAGACGCGTGCCTCCGGCAGCAGCGAAGACTTGGCGGCCTGATACCCGTGAAACAAGACGACGAGCCCCCGCGGCTGATCGTGTGGAATCAACCAGCCCTCCAGCCGCACGGCCGACGCTTCCGGAATCATGCAGACTCGGAAGGGCAAGTCATACGCGGCCGGGGTCGTCGTGTTGACCGGGCGCGGAATCGTGACTCCGCGGACGAGCAACGTGAGTTTATCGGCCCACGCCAGATTCTCGGGGCGCGGTGGACGAGGGCCTCCGACCGGGGCGAAATGCATCATGGCGTACGCATGCCGGTAGGCCAGGCCGTTCAGCGCCAACACACCCAACAGGAGTGCGGCCGCCACCCGCGCCCAACGGGGGCGACGCTGCCTGCCGCGCGTCGCAGGCTTTCCGCGCGTCGAGTCCACGCTCTCCGCAATGTTGGCGATCGGCATGGCGCTACCCTCGCCCCGGCAGCATGCCCACGATTTCGCAGCCGATGGCGAGCGCGGACGTGGCCGCCGGCGAAGGGGCATTGCACACATGCAGGGAGTCCGGGCCGTGCACGATCAGGAAGTCGTCCACCAGACTGCCGTCCGGACGCAGCGCCTGCGCGCGGACGCCGGCATGCGTCGTCACCAGATCCTCGGCACGGACTTCCGGTATCAGGGCCTGCAGGCTGCGCGTGAACGCCGCCTTGCTGAAGGACCGCACGATTTCCTTCCACCCTTCGCCGATGTTCTTCCTGGCCAGTCGCCAAAACCCGCCGAACGCCATGACCTCCAGGACGTCGCCCAGCAGTACATCCGTCTTGCGATACCCTTCCCGGCGCAAGCTCAACACGGCGTTCGGCCCCGCATGGACCGACCCGTCAATCATGCGCGTGTAGTGCACGCCCAGGAATGGAAAGGCGGGGTTGGGGACCGGGTAGATCAGGCCCTTCACCAGCCCCCGCCGCTCAGGAACCAGTTCGTAGTATTCCCCACGGAAAGGTACGATTTGCGCGTCGACCTGTGCACCGCAAAGGCGGGCCACGCGATCACTGTGCAGCCCGGCGCAGTTGATCAAAAACCGGGCGCGGACGTCGCCCGCTGAACCCGTCTGTATCGTCCACCCTTCTCCCGAGTGGCGAAAGGCCGTGGCCGGGGCGTTGAGCAGAATCTTCCCGCCGCCCGCCTCCACGAGTTGGGCCAGCTGACGGCAGACGGCCTTGAAGTCGACAATGCCCGTGGCCGCCACATGCACGGCGCCGACGCCCTGCACGTGCGGCTCGATCTCGCGCAGCTCGGCCGGGTCGATCCGGCGCACGGGGATGCCGTTGGCCTGTCCGCGCAGGAACAGCGCGTCGAGCCGCTCCAGTTCAGACACCTGCGTGGCCACGATGACTTTGCCGCAGATGTCGTGAGGCAACCCGTGGGTGCGGCAGAACGCCACCAGTCGGGTGGAGCCTTCACGGCAGAGCCGCGCCTTCAGGCTGCCCGGCTTGTAGTAGATCCCCGAATGAATGACGCCGCTGTTGTGACCGGTCTGGTGGGCCGCGACGTGCCCTTCCTTCTCGATCACCACCACGCGCCGTCCCGGACGCTGCGCCGCCAGCGCCTGGGCCGTCGCCAAACCGACGATTCCACCCCCGATGACCGCAAAGTCAAACCGCACATCATCCATCGCCGCCCCCTGCCAGATCACGCCATGCCATCGCCTCGACCTATACCAAGGCCGAACCACCGGCGACGAGCCTGGAGTGCGGGATGGGCAACAACTGAACCATGGCGGAGACCGGCCTGCGCCCCTTGATACAAAGCGGCCAATGCCGGCGTGCCCGCAAACCACCGGATCTCATGGCCGCGCCTCACTGGACTTCAAGCCAGTAGAATACTGACGCAGCCGAATCCATGGCGTCTTCCGTGACATTGACCGGCGCCGTCGCCGGCATGTTTGATTCCACGGCTTCCACCGATACCGTCGGCAGCGTTGCGCTGCGCCAGAGCGTATAGTGACGATTGGGCACGCTGGACCACTGCACCCGGAAATGCCCGTCCGCCTGAACGTCAATGGCATCAACGCGAAGCTGCGATTCGGCATCGACAGGATCTGTGCCTGCAATCCACTCTGCGCCATTGGGCATGCCGTCGCCGTCTGCATCTTGATCCGGGGCCAAGTTCCCGCCACCACCTGCAAAGTGTCCTTCCCACGTGTCCGGCAACCCATCGCGATCCGCGTCCAATGCGGATGGCACAAGCCGCAGGGCTGGCGATGGCGTGGTGGTGGCATTCGGTGCGCGGGCGCCGAAGTAGGCCCACTCGCCCAGAATGTCACGCGGGCTGCGCTCCCAATACGGAACGCGCAAGGTGAGGGTCAGTCGGATTGGACTCGGCGGCACGCCCTGCGTCCACAAGACGTCCCCCCGCTGGACTTCCGGGTCCCCGTCGCCGGACACGGACTCGATCACCCATCCCTCCGGCAGCGTGGGCCGCGCATAGAGCGCCAGCAACCCGCCGTCGTAGGTGACGATATTCGTGACGACGACAACGCCCGACGGTTCGTAGGACGCGGGGCCGAGCTGCTCAATGCTAGCAGCGCCATCGACGCCGGTCGGCGTCGGTCCCGGAGCCATGGGCGCATATCCGTCCAGTCCGGCGGCTTCCACATGATAGCCCCCGCTGCTCCAGTAGGCCAGCACCCTCGCGGCTTCGGCCGCACTGATTGAGCCGCGTGGCTCGGCGTAATCGGCGCTGTGCCAACCGGTGGTCGACAGGAGCGAACCCGGCGCATTGGTCGGGCTGTAGCCATCACGTGATCCGGCATGCGCGTCGTAGCCGCCCGCCCGCCAGTAGGCCAGCACGCGGTTCACCTCCTGCCCGTCGATCTCCCAGTTGGCTGCGCGATAGTCGGCACTGTGATAGCGAGCCAGCGCTAGCGGGGCGGCCGACATCAGGACCGGATGCGCCATGCTGGCCAGCGAGAAGTAGGCATTCCCATACAGCAGGTTCGTCACGGCCTGATTACCGGAAATGGCCACAACACAGTCGAAAGCCACGGGATTCGTATTCAGCGGCCCCCTGAACAGGACCAGGCTGTTGCCGGACAGCACGGGATCGCCGTCGCCTGATACGGACGTGATGCTCCAGCCGTCCGGCATCACCGGCACGTAGGCCAGCGTCGTGAGCGCGTCGTCGTCCGGATAGCGGAACTGGCCCCGCACGACCAGCGAGGTCGACGGCGAATAGTAATCCGTCGACATCTGCGACAAGGCGATGACATTGGTGTCGATGCGGAATATGGCGGCGATCGCGCGCGGCTGATCCATGGGCACGGTCACCACGTTGCCGTCCAGGCGGCACCCGTTGGTGTCGCCATTCCAACTGCTGAATACCCAATATCGGTTCGGCGTGGCCGTGATCACGTTTGTCGTTCCCGCCGCCAGCCAGCCCGTCGAAGCGCTCAAGGTTCCGGCCAGCCCGCTCGCGTCCAACTCCAGCAGGTGCTGTCTCTGCCACTGCCAGCTTAAGCGCGAGTCCATGTCCAGCGTAAATGAGACGTGTGTCCCCATGCCCGTTGACGGTGCGCTCCCCTCCCCCATCCAGCTCGTACAGGCATCCCGCACGCCAGTGCTGATGTCGACAAAGGGATTCAACGCCGCACCAACGACAGCGGTTCCGGCCGGGAACAGGTGCGTGCCCGTAGTCGGAGTAACGCCGGCATAGGCGCTATCGATCGTCAGGGCCAGCATGGGAGACAAGGGCAAGGGATCCGGCTGCGCCGGAATGGAGAGGGGATCCACCATGCCTTCCATCATGTACTCGGCCACGCCGGCAACCGATTGCGTCAAGGCATCGTCCGGCGGCACGTTCAGCGTGTAGGAAAATGCGACGGGGTTCGCGGCCAAGTCTCCGGCAAACACAATCTCGTTGCCCCGGACTTGCGGCCCGCCATCGCCTGTCACGCTTTCCATCGTCCATCCCGGAGGCAAGGCGACGATCCAACGCAAGCCGAGCAGGGCTTGTCCTGGCGGGTACGAGAACTGGCCATGCACGCGGGTCAGTTCCCCCGCGTGGTAGCCCACACTGCTCTGCTCCGCCAGAACGGGAGGCCACGCGGTTGTGGTCGTCGAGGTCGTCGTGGTCGTGGTGGTGGACGACGTTGACGTGGTCGTCGTGGTCGTCGTCACGCTGCCATCAAGGGCCTCATAGGCGCCCATGTCCACGCCGGTACCCTGAGGCCGAACGGTTCCATCCAGATCATCCAGGGGTGCCCCCACCCCGGTCCCCGCATCCAAAGTCGGGCTGGCGGCCTGCACGCGATAGTCACCGGCCGCGGCATCCCGGAACCTCGGATCCGCATTCAGGTTGCCAGTACCCGCGTAGGGCGCGCCATTGGTCAGGACGTCGCTATACGTAATCGCGGCGCCGGCATTGACCGGGGAGAATTGGCGCGCAGGTCCTCCAGACGCCAAGATGCAATTGCGGATGGTCAGTGCGCACGAGGCAGACCGGTAGACATCGTTGTTGAATTGCGGCGGGCTGCCGAGCACCGCCGCCGTGGCGTTCTCTGCAAACGTGCTGTTCACGATGTTCGCCGTGCAGGGACGTGCACGTGTCCAGATGGCCCCCCCCTGGTTCACCGTCGTGATGTTGGTGTTTCCGACAAATAGGCAGTTCTCCACGTTAAGCGTGGCGGACCACAGTCCTATGGCTGAGCCATAACGCCCTACGTTGTGCCGGAACGTGCAGTGCCGGATGCTCCAGTCCTCGGTGAGCCAGACGTAAATGCCTCCCACCTTTGAACTGCTGTAGCAGTTCTGGATTGTCAGCCCGTCCAGCATGAGGGACGGCGTTCCGGAACTGGGCCCCCGGATATAGGCCGTCGACAGGCCGTTGATGCCGGCACCATCGATAACGGTCGGATTCGAGGCCCAGTCGCGTTCCGCCAGATGGGTCTCGGTGCCGGAAAACCCTCCGAAAAGCTGGTGCTGAGCCTTGAGCACGATTTGCTCAGTGGCGGCGCCCCGCGCATACGTCCCAGCCTTGATCCAGAACTGCTTGGGATTGACCGCCGTGCCAGCCGCTTCCGCCACGACGGCCGTGCGAATGTTCACATAGGCGTCGGCCCAGCTGGTCCCGTTGCCGCTCCCCACGGCGGTGGCATCCACATAGACCACCGTTGCCGCACCCGGCGGCAGAGCCGTCGAACTCGTGGTCGACGTCGTACTCGTGGTGGTAGTCGAGGTGGTCGACGTGGTCGTGGGCTCGTCCCCCGTCGTGGTGGTGGTCGTGGTCGTGGACGTGGTGACGATCCCACCGCCATCGAGCTGCTCATACGCGCCCATATCCATCCCGGGCCCCTGCGGACGGCGCGTTCCGTCCAAATCGTCCTGCGGCGCCCCAATGGCGGTCCCCCCGTTCAACGCCGGGCTGCCCGCCTGCAGCCGGTAATCCCCGCCGGCCGCATTCATGAATAGCGGCTCGGCAAGAATGTTGCCGGTGCCGGCGTACGGCACCCCATTGGTCAGGACGTCCGAATAGGTGATGTTGGCGCCCGCGTTGATGGGCGAATAGTTACGCCCCGGGCCGCCCGACGCCAGAATGGTATTTCGAATGACAAGCGCGCAGGATGCCGATTTGAACAAGTCATTATTGTACTGCGGAGCACCGCCCAAAGTGGCTGCCGTCGCGTTTTCCGCAAATGTGCAGTTGACGATGGTGGCCGTGCAGGGCCTCGCCCGCGTCCAGATCGCGCCGCCCTGGTTTACGAAGGTGATATTGGTATTACCCACGAACAGGCTGTTTTCCACCGTCAGCGTGGCCGTCCACTGCCCGATGGCCGAACCGTAACGTCCCACGTTGTGCCGGAACGTGCAGTGCCGCATCGTCCAAGCCTCTGTGAGCCAGATGTAGACGGCCCCCACCTTCGTGCTGCTGTAGCAGTTTTGTATCGTCAGCCCGTCAAGCAGAAGGGCAGGCGTGCCAGCCCCAGGTCCCTTGATGTACGCCGTCGCCATGCCGTTGAGGCCCGCGCCATCAAGAATGGTCGGATTGACAGCCCAGTTCCGCGCTTCCAGATTCGTTTCGTTTCCCACAAATCCACCGTAAAGCTGGTGGTGGGCCTTGAGTGCAATCTGATTCGTGGCCGTTGTGCGGTAGTAGGTGCCAGCCCGGATCCAGAACGGCTTCGGCGTGTCGGCCGTGCCCGCCGACTCGCTCGCGACCGCCGTCTGAATAGTCGTGTAGGCGTCCGCCCAGCTTGTCCCGTTGGCGGCGCCCGTGGCGCCGTGACTCACGTACACCACGCCCGCGGTGACCAGGGGCAGAGCCGTCGTACTCGTCGTGCTCGTCGTGGTCGTGGTTGTCGTGCTGGTCGTCGGATCACCCGCCGCCGACGTCGTCGTGGTTGAGGTGGTCGTGGTGGTTCCCCCTGTTCCCGAGACCATCTCAAAGGCTCCCATGTCGACGCTCGCGCCTTGAATGCGGTCGGCATGATCAAGATCCAGGAGCGCGACCCCGGCATTGTCGCCAGCATCCACGCAAGGGCCACCGAGCAGGTGGTAATCATGGCTGCCGGCGGCGACGAAGTTGGGGTCGCGATTCAGGTTGCCCGTTCCGGCATGGGTCCCGTCCGCCTGGCGAACATCGGCGTACGTGATCACCGGGTCCATACCTTCCGCGATGCCGTTGGTTGCACTCCAGAAGATGCAGTTGCGGAACGTCGCGCCGCCTGTCAGCAGGCTGTGTAGGGAAACATCCGCCCCTGCTATCCCGGTGTCGCTGCTCGACCCGTCCGGACGGGCCGCAATGGCGTTCGAGGCAAAGGTGCAGTTGAGCAGACTCACCCCCGTCGCCGCGCCATTCTGATAGGTATATATCGCCCCGGCCTGAATCAGGTTGTTGCTCGCGCACGTGTTGGCGTAGAAGAGACTGTTCTCAATGTGGCAGGATGTGACCAGACTGCCGCCGCGCACGGCAACGGCGCCACCCCGGGAGGACACGTTGTGCCGGAAGACGCAGTTGCGGATCGTCATGTCCGTGTTGGCCACGTAGAGCGCACCGCCATGCCGGGAGTGCGTCCCCACATTGTTGCCATACTGCAGGGTGAAACCGTCGAGCTGTGGCCCGGGGACGGCCGCAGTCACCAGCAGCGGGCGCTCGATCGCGTCATTGACACTCGGGGCATACGAATCCGGGATGATGTCAGAAGTGCCGTCGTTATCGACATCACCGGTGATGATCGTCGCGTGCGAGTTCCAGTTGCGCTGGTTCACATCGGTTTCGGATCCGGCGAACCCGCCGTAGAGGATATCGCCCTGAAGCGTCGCGGCGACTGCCGTCGTCAGATTCGTGGGGCCGTACACTCCCTGAGCAACCCAGAATTCCTGTGCCGAGGATTCGGTGGATAACGCCTCCCACAAGTTTGTGTAGGCATCGCTCCAGGAGGCGCCGTTGTGCGCGCCGCCCGCGCCAGCTGCCGCGATATCGACGTAGCGGACCGAACGTTGCGCCTCCGCGCGATGGATGACACCACCACTAAGAAGCAACGCCAAGACCCCCACCATTCGTACCATGCCGTGGCTCATGCATCCTCCTTGCCGGGCTGACTCTGCCAATGCCCTGTGGAGCGAAACGCCGCCAAGCACCCCCGCCGCCACCCATAGCCTTGGATGGCGAGCGGCTCGCTAACTAACCATGATAGACTATTACCCCTCCCGCGCAAGGGCGGAATTCGGGCGCTCACGGCGGTACGCAGTCACATGTGCGCGCGCTCAAAAGGGAAGCGAGCGCCGGGCCTCGGGACGGGTGCGTACCTGACGGTCGGGTACCGCCAGAGCTCCGCCTTGGCGCATGCCGCCTCGATGCCGTAAAAGATGGAGGCGCGATCCGGAATTGAACCGGAGTGAGAGGATTTGCAGTCCCCTGCCTAACCACTCGGCCATCGCGCCCTGTGGGCAGGAGCGTGCTACTTCTTCTTGCTGCTGACGCGTTTCGCGTTGGCCGCGGCCTTGAGTCTCTTCAGCCGACGGATCCGACGGGCACGCTTTCGAACCGGTTTAAGTTGTTGTCCCATAAGCCCTCTACATAATCAAAAAAACGGGGCCCGTGGCAAGCGCAGAGTCTTGCCTCCCTATCCCAACAGGTGCTTGACCGCCTCGCGCTCGCCGACCAGCTCATTGATCGTGACCTCAAGCTTGCTGCGCGCGAAAGTCGCATGCTGAAGCCCGTCCACGATTTGGTAGCCCGTCCCATCCGAACGCACCGGGTAGCCGAAGACCAGCCCCGCCGGCACGCCGTATTGACCGCTGGACGGGACCGCCACGCTGAAGCAATCCCCCGCCGGCGTCACCGCCACCAACTCCCGCACCGTCTTGACCACCGCGTTGGCCGCCGAAGCTGCCGATGACGCCCCGCGCGCCTTGATGACCGCCGCCCCGCGCTGCTGCACCGTGCTCAGGAACGCCCCCTCCAGCCAGGCACCGTCGGAAATCACATCCGTGACGGGCCTGCCCTTGATCGTCGCATGCAGGTAATCCGCAAACATCGTGGGCGAGTGGTTGCCCCAGATGGCCAGATGCTTCACATCCCGCACGGCCGTGCCCGACTTCTGCGCGAGCTGCGTGACCGCGCGGTTCTGGTCCAGCATCGTCATGGCAAAGATCTGTGTGGCTGGCAGCCCCGAGGCCTTCTGGCAAATCAACGCGTTGGTGTTGCACGGATTACCGACCACCAGCACACGGCAGCCCCGGCTGGCGTTCTGGCCAATCGCCTTGCCCTGGGCCGTGAAGATGCCGCCGTTGACGTTGAGCAGATCCGCCCGCTCCATCCCCGCCTTGCGCGGTACCGCCCCCACCAGCAGCGCCCAGTCCGTGCCCTCAAACGCGACGTTGGTGTCGCTCGTGGGCGTAATCGACTCCAGCAGCGGAAAGGCGCAATCGTCCAATTCCATGCGCACGCCCTCGAGCGCCCCGAGCGCCGCCGGCAGTTCCAGCAGTCGCAAATTGACCGCCGTATCAGGCCCAAACATCTCGCCGGCGGCGATGCGGAACAGCAGGGCATAGCCGATCTGGCCGGCGGCCCCGGTGACGGTGACGCGAACGGATTTCGTTGCCATGAACTACCTCCTGTAGAAGATTCCCGGACGAAAGGCCAAAGTACGAACGCGCGCAGGGCATGTCAATCCCGCGCTAAATCCACCCCACTCGGCGCTTGCCACCTTCCGCTCAGCCCCCGACACTAGCCCCCGCCATGCCCATCTACCTCGACCATAACGCCACGACACCCGTCGCCCCGGAGGTCCTCGCGGCCATGGCCCCCTTCTTCAGCGAGCGCTTCGGTAATCCCGCGAGCCTGCATCGCACCGGGTCGGGACGGCGGCGGGACCTGGACGCCGCCCGCGCCCACGTCGCGCGCCTCATCGGCGCCGATGCGACCGAGATCGTCTTCACCAGCGGCGGGACCGAAAGCAATAACCTCGCCCTTCGCGGCGCCTGGCAGGCGCGCGGCCAACCCCTGCAACTCATCACCTCGCGAGTGGAACATCCGGCCGTGCGGCAGGTCTGCCGTCAGTTGCGAGCCGAAGGCGCGGACCTGACGGAGATCGGGGTCGATCGCGCCGGCAGGCTCGACCTCGAGGCGCTGCGGGCCGCACTGGCACGTGGACCGGCCCTCGTCAGCCTGATGTGGGCCAACAACGAGACCGGCGTGCTCTTCCCCATGCCGGAAATCGCGCCCATGGTGAAGGCCGCCGGCGGGCTCCTGCACACCGACGCCGTGCAGGCCGCGGGCCGCATCCCGATCCGCGTGCGTGACGTGGCCGTGGACCTGCTCTCGATCAGCGGCCATAAGCTCCATGGCCCGAAGGGCATCGGCGCGCTCTACGTACGTCGCGGTGTGAAGCTGCACCCGCAGCTGCTGGGCGGCACGCAGGAGCAAGGCCTGCGGGCGGGAACCTCCAACGTGCCCGGCATCGTGGGCCTCGGCCAGGCCAGTGAATGGGCCGCCCGCCGGCTGCCCGAGATGGCCCGCGTACGCGCCCTGCGCGACCGGCTTGAAGCGGGGCTGCGTGCGCACTGCCCCGGGATGGTGGTCCACGGCGCCGGCGACCCGCGCTTGCCCAACACCCTGAACGTCCGCTTCCCCCGGATCGAAGGCGAGTCGCTGCTGTTTCGACTGGATGACGCCGGCATCGCCATTTCCACCGGGGCCGCCTGCAGTTCCGGCAAGATGGAACCGTCACACGTCATCCTGGCCATGGGCATCACCGGTCGCGACGCCGGAGGGGCCGTGCGCTTCAGCCTGGGACTCGACAACACCGAGGCGGACATCGAGGCGACCATCACCGAAACAGCCGCTGCCGTGCAGGCCATGCGAGGGTGATGAACGCAGCCGCCACGCGGGGAGGCCATGGGCGCGTCGCCCGGTGCGTCGCCCCTTGATAACTGAACGTTCGTTCTGTTATCCTGTCTGCATGCCCACCGTCCCCATCACGCTGGCGGCCTATCCGAAGGCCATCATCCACCTGGATGCCGACGCCTTTTTCGCCTCGGTCGAGCAGGCCCTCGTGCCCGCCCTGCGCGGCAAGCCCCTCGCCACCGGCAAGGAGCGCGGCATCATCGCCTGCGCCAACTACGCAGCCAAGGCCGCCGGCGTGAAGCGCGGCGTCCCCCTCCACATGGCCCGCGAACTCTGCCCCACGCTGATCGTCGTGCCGAGCGATTACGAGGCCTACAGCCTGTTCTCCACGCGCATGTTCAACATCATGCGCACCTTCACCCCCATCGTGGAGGAATACTCCATCGACGAAGCCTTTGCCGACATCACCGGCATGCGGCGCGTGTTCCGCACGTCCTACGAGGAGATCGCCCGCCGGATGAAGGACACCATCCAGCGCGAACTGGGCATCACCGTATCGGTCGGGCTGAGCACGTCGAAGTCGCTGGCCAAACTGTGCTCCAAGTTCCGCAAGCCGGACGGGTTCACCGCCGTGCAGGGCCGCCACATCCACCTGCTGCTCGAACGAACGCCGCTGGAGCGGGTCTGGGGCTTCGGCCCCAACACCGTCAGCCTGCTCAAGAAGCACGGCCTGACCTGCGCGCTGGATTACATCAACCGCCCCGAAACATGGGCGGCCAAGCTGCTGCACAAGCCCGGACGCGAAATCTGGAACGAGCTGCGCGGCCATGCGGTCTGGGAGGTGAACCCCGAGGAGAAAAGCGCTTATGCGACCATCCTGAAGTCCAAGACCTTTTCGCCGTCATCGCGCGATCGGGAACTGGTGTTCGCCAAGCTCATCCGCAACGTGGAAGCGGCGTTTCAAAAAGCCCGCCGCTACCACCTGCGACCGCGCGGGCTGGCCGTGATCCTGCGCCACCAGGATTTCCATCATGACGGCCTGGAGGCCAAGCTCAACCGACCAACCGCCTCCACCCTGGAGGTCCTGCCGCTCATCCGCCACCTCTTTGAGCAGGTGTTCCGCGCGGGAGCTGAGTATCGCGCCACCATGATCATCCTCGGCAACCTCCAGCGCGACGACGCCGAGCAGCTGGAACTTTTCGAAGACCGCCTGCACCTCGACCAGCTCCGGCAGGTCACCATCGCTGTGGATGCCATCAATGCACGCTTCGGCCAGCACACGGTGGGCTCCGGCACCGCCTTGAACCTCGACCGCAAACCCGCCCACGCCCGCGACGAAGCCCCCCTGCGCCACGGACACCTGCTGCGCGGCGAAACCGCCCAGCAGCGCCTCGGCATCCCGCGACTGGATATCAAAGTATGACGCACGCCCTCATCCACCATCCGACAGCCACCAGGACACACGAGGGCACCAAGCCGATCACGCCGCTCGCCAGGGTGCGCCCGCTTTGTGTCTTCGCGACGTCGCCATTCTTGGGTACCATCTGGCTGAGACGTTAATCCTTAACGCAAGGAGCGCGGCATGTATCGCATCGGCATCGATTTCGGCGGCACCAAGATCGAGGGGATTGCCCTGGACGAAAGCGGGCATGAACACTCCCGCAAACGCATCCCCACCCTGCAGGAGGAAGGCTACGAATCCATCGTCCGGCGCATCGGGGGGTTGTGCAAGGAACTCGCCCAGCAGGTCGGCAACGGGCCCCATACCATTGGCGTCGGCATCCCCGGCGCCCTGTCCACCCGCACCGGGCTCGTCAAGGGCTCCAATACGGTCTGCACCATCGGACGCCCGCTGAAGGAGGATATCGAGGCGGCCGCCGAGCACCGCATCGGCATCATGAACGACGCCAACTGCTTCGCCATGGCGGAGGCCATCTACGGCGCGGGCAAGGGCAAGAACATGGTCTTCGGCGTCATCATGGGAACCGGCTGCGGCGGCGGCCTCGTCTACAAGGGCGAAGTCCTGAATGGGCTGCAGTCCATCGCCGGCGAATGGGGCCACATGGCCATCGATCCCCATGGCCCCCTCTGCTACTGCAAAACCCGCGGGTGCGTGGAAACCTTCATCAGCGGCGGCGGGCTGCAGAAGCGCTGGCATGAACAGCACGGCGAAAAACTCAAGTTCCAGGAGATTGAAGCCCGATACCGCGCCGGCGACAAGGCCGCCGCCGCCTTCATGCAGACCTTCTTCGAGAACTTCGGCCGCGCCATGGCCAACCTCATCAACGTCCTGGACCCCGATATCGTCGTGCTCGGCGGCGGCGTCTCAAAATTCGACGACCTCTACACCAAAGGCGTCAAGGAAGTGGCCAGGCGGGTCTTCAGCGACACCCTCGAAACCCCCATCGTCAAACACCAGATCGGAGACTCCGCCGGCGTCATCGGCGCCGCGCTGATTGGCGTGTGAAGACGACCCATGACGCCGGCAATTCCACAGCAAAGGGTCGCCTGGGGACTCTTTCCTGTGGAATTGCCGGCTGGTCCTACCCGGACTGGGACGGCTATGTCTATCCCGCCGGCACGCGCGACAAGCTGCGCTTCTGCGCCGAATGCTTCGACGTCATCGAAATCAACAGCACCTTCTACCGTCCGCCCGATCCCAAAACGGCCCGCTCATGGCTGACCCGAACGGCGGACCTGCCCCGCTTCCACTTCACGGCAAAACTGCACCAGGCGTTCACCCACGGCGGGGTCATCGATGCGGCCATGGTCATGGCCTTTCGGGATTCCTTCCAGCCGCTGGTGGCCGCAGGCAAGCTCCGCCACTTGCTGGCCCAGTTCCGCTATGACTTCAGCGACACCCCCGAGACGCGCCGCCATCTCGAACGCCTCGCCGATGCCTTCGCCGGGTTCACCAACCTGACGCTGGAACTGCGCCACCGGTCCTGGCAGGCCCCGGCGGCCCTCGATTTCCTGCGGGATCTCGCCGTGACCGTCGCCAGCCTCGACTACCCCCTGGCCGGAAACTCCTTCGACCTCAGGGACAGCGGCGTCGGGGAACATGCTTACCTTCGCCTCCATGGTCGCAACGCCAAGGCCTGGTTCAGCCAGGGAGCCGGACGCGACGAAACCTACAACTATCTCTACAACAAAAGCGAAATCGGCGACCTCGTGAAGCGCGCGCTGGAAATCGGCACGCTGTCCAAATCGCTGACCTTGATCGCCAACAACCACTATCGCGGCAAGGAGGCCGCCAACGCACTGGAGATCAAGGCGTTGCTGACCGCCGAGCGCGTCGCCGTGCCGCCCCTCCTCCTGCAGCAGTACCCCCACCTGCAGCCCATCGCCAAGCCCGCCGCCCGGACCGATCTCTTTGGCTGACGCCCCCCGGCCACCGTCGTCCACCATAATCCGAACGCAATAAATCGCACATTGACCCGATCAACTTGACTCTCGACTTGCTTCCGCACAGGATGCCAGCCTGGTGAATCAGAAACCGCTCAGCCCCCCATTCAACGCTATGCAAACACAGCCCCCCCCCTGCCCCGCGTCGCCCGACTACCTGCACGCCGGTTACACCCTCCGGTCGTGGCTGCTGACCCGCGATCACAAGCGACTGGCACTCCTGTACCTGCTGTCGGTCACCTTGTTCTTTGTCGCCGGCCACCTGGCCGGCAACCTCATGCGGGTGGAACTCCTGGCGCCAGCCGGGCTCTTCCTTACCGCCGACACCTACCACAAGCTGTTCAGCCTGCACGGCATGCTGATGCTGTTCTTCTTCGCCCTGCCCGCCATCCCCTGCGTACTGGGGAACTTCCTCGTTCCGCCCATGCTCGGCGTGCGCGATATGGCCTTCCCCCGCCTGAACCTGGCCGCCTGGTACAGCTTCACCCTGGGCGGCACGCTCGTGCTGCTGGCGGGACTGCTCGGCGGCGTGGATTCAACCTGGACGTTCCTGCCGCCCTATGGCAGCGAAGGCACAGGCACCAACGTCACCGTGGCCGCCATCGGCATCATGCTGGGGTGCCTGGCCATCGTGCTCACGGGCGTGAATTTCATGGGCACCTTCCTGATGCGGCGCACCGCCGGCGAGGCCGGGCCCCGCGTCCCACTGCTGGTGTGGTGCCACGGGGCGGCATCGCTGGTCATGATCCTGGCCCCGCCCGTGCTCATGATCGCGCTCGGCCTGCTCGTGATGGACCGCGCCGGCGGCTTGTCCGTCTTCACCGTGGGCCGGGGAGGCGACCCGGTTCTCTTCCAGCATCTGTTCTGGTTCGGTGTCACCCCGATCATCTACCTCATCATCCTCACCGCCATCGGGGTCGTCAGCGAGATCGTGTCCTGCTTTGCGCGCCGGCCGGTCCATGGCCAGCCCGTCGTCGTGGCGTGCTGCTTCATCATCGCCGTCGCCAGCTTCCTGATCTGGGGCCAGCACCTCTACCTCAGCGGACAGTCCGCCTACACCAGCCTCGTCTTCTCGTTCCTGAGCATGCTGATCGCCGTACCGCTCGGCCTCGTGGGCACGCACTGGATCGCCACGCTCTACCGCGGATCTATCCGGCTGGACAGCCCGATGCTCTACGCCCTGGCGTTCATCCTGCTGTTCGTGGTCGGCACGCTGAGCGGGCTGATGCTGGCGCTCCTGCCCTCCGGCGCCTATCTCCACAACACCTATTTCGTCGTGGCCCACCTGCATTACCTGATGGTGGGGGGCGCGCTGATGGCCTTCCTGGGCGGGCTGCACTTCTGGTGGCCGAAGATCACCGGACGGCTCTATCCGGAACGCCTGGCGCGCAACGTCGCCGTGCTCATCTTCGCGGGAATTAACGCCACCTTCCTGCCCCTCATGATCATGGGGTTGAAGGGGCTGCCCCGGCGGCATCACGTCTATCCGCCGGAGTTTCAGGTGTGGCAGGTCATGTCGACGGCCGGCGCGTCCCTGCTGGGCATCGGCCTGCTCGTGACCATGCTCTACATGTTCTGGTCGCTGCGTCGCGGCCCGCGCGCAGGCGCCAACCCGTGGACGGCGGCCACGCCCGAGTGGAACCTGCCCAGCCCGCCCGCCGCTACCGGATCTTATTCGCTTCGCGGCGCTTCTTGATGATCTCTTCCGCAATCGCGAAAGGCACCGCTTCGTAGCGCTCAAACTGCATCGTGAACCCGCCCCGGCCCTGCGTCAGCGACCGCACGGAACCCGCGTAGCCGAACATGTCGTTCAGCGGCACAAACCCGCGAATGACCTTGTCCCCGCCCTTTGTCTCCATGGAATCAATGCGCCCACGACGGCTGCAAACTGATCCCGTGACCGGGCCCATGTAATCCTCAGGACAGGTAACCTCGACGCCCATGACGGGCTCCAGAAGCTCCGGATTGCCCTTCAGGAACAGTTCCTTGAAGCAGGCGCGGCCGGCTTCCTGGAACGCGAAATCGCTCGAATCCACGTCGTGGTACGACCCGTCCAGCAGCGTGACCTGCATGTCCACCACCGGATAGCCGGCGAAGGGACCGCGCGTCATGGCGTGCACGACGCCCTTTTCCACGGAGGGAATGAAGTTCGACGGAATGTTGCCGCCCTTGACTTCGTTGATGAAGGAGAAGCCCATGCCCGGCCCGACGGGCTCCAAACGCATAACCACGTGCGCGTACTGACCGCGACCGCCGGTCTGCTTGATATGCTTGTACGAGCCTTCCGTCGACGCCGTCGCCGTCTCGCGGTACGCCACTTCCGGCCGGCCCACCTCGCCAATCACGTGGTATTCGCGCTTCATCCGCTCGACGAGTACTTCCAGGTGCAATTCGCCCATGCCCGACAGAATCGTCTCGCTCGTCTCTTGATCGAAAGACACCAGGAACGTCGGATCCTCGTCCGCCAACGCCCGCAGGGCCGCGCCCATCTTGTCGCTCTCGCCGCGGTTCGCCGGCTTGATGCTGATCGACATGACTGGCGTCGGAAACTCGATCGTCTCCAGCAGAATGGGCTTCTCGTCCATCGTGCAGATCGTATCGCCCGTGCGCGTCTCGGACATGCCCACCACGGCGACAATGTCGCCCGCATAGGCTTCTTCGATCGTCTCCTGCCGGTTGGCGTGCATCCGGATCAGGCGGCCGATCCGCTGTTCCTTGTCGCGCGTGCTGTTCAGCACCACCGTCCCCTGGCGCAGGGTCCCCGAATAAATGCGCACGAAGCACAGCTTGCCCATGTGCTTGTCCGACATGATCTTGAACGCCAGTCCGGAGAACGGCGCATGGTCCTCGGGCTTGCGCTCCATCGTCGGATCCTTGGCGTGAATGATCGGCGGGAGATCCAGCGGCGACGGCAGGAAGTTCACCACGCCGTCCAGCAGGCGCTGGATGCCCTTGTTCTTGAAACCGGATCCGCAGTAAACCGGAATGATGCGGCGGGCCATGGTGGCCTTGCGGATGATCGGGATGACTTCCTCCGCCGACAGGTCGCCCTGTTCGAGGAACTTCTCAAGCAGCGCGTCATCCTGCTCGGCGCTCTTCTCGACGAGGTTCGCGCGCCACTTCTTGGCCTCATCCAGCAGTTCGGCCGGGACGTCCTCTTCGGTAAAGGTGACGCCGCGATCCTTCTCGCTGTAATAGACCGCCTTCATCGCGATCAGGTCGATAATCCCGCCAAAGTGATCTTCCTTGCCAATGGGGATCACCATCGGCACGGCGTTCGCACCCAGCGTTTCCTGAATCTCGGCGACGACGCCAAAGAAATCCGCCCCCACGCGGTCCATCTTATTGATGAAGGCGAGCTTGGGCACGTTGTACTTCTCGCTCTGCCGCCAGACCTGCTCGGACTGGGGCTGCACGCCGCCAACCGCACAGTAAAGCGCCACGGCGCCGTCCAGCACGCGCAAGCTGCGCTCCACTTCGGCCGTGAAGTCCACGTGCCCGGGGGTGTCGATCAACTGGATCATGTGATCGTTCCACGTCGTCGTGGTCGCGGCCGAGGTAATCGTGATGCCCCGCTCCTGCTCCTGATCCATCCAATCCATGACGGCGGCGCCATCATGCACTTCGCCGATCTTGTGGATCTTTCCGGAGTAAAACAGGATGCGCTCGCTGACCGTGGTCTTGCCCGCATCGATGTGGGCCATGATTCCGATGTTGCGAACGCGTGACAGCGGCATAGTTCTCGGCATGGTCATCTCCCATAGGATTCCGTACATGCCCGCTCTGCGGCGGGTCTGCACGGATTCCTAAACGTGGCGGTCCCGGTACGCGGGCCACCGTGCTAAAGGGGGGGGACTATGGGCGCAAATGGCGCGATCAGCAAGTCAAAAAACGGCGCTCCCGCCGGTTCGGCGCCCGCTTGGCATTCAACTCCGGAAGGCGTAGCGTCGCGTCCAAGTCATCGCCTGACCCGGCGCGAGGTCGATCTCCACGAAAACCTCGACGCTGACGACGTGCGAGGTGCCCCAGATGGCGACGCGACTGGGCGCAAAATTGACGGACTCGCTCATGGCCGCGCCACTGGGCTGGTGCAAGAGGTCCCACTGGGGAGACGCCGAGCGGGCCACACCGCCGAGGCGGCAGTAGAAGGGTTCAGCGGGAATCCCCCCCCAGCCGATCTGGTGATCGCGCACCGTCAGAATCGTGGCACGCGCGGGTTCCGTGTCGAGCACCACCGGCCGCGGGAAGCTCAGGACATATGCCGGTCCCACCGCGTGGCCGTCAAAGCCCACAAAATTGTGCCCATATTCATTCGTCCGGATCGGCCGGCTGCCCGTGTTTTCCAGCTGGTATGCGATCTCGAGCTGGGCGCCCGCGATGGTCAGGGTCTTGACCAGGCGCGCCGCATAGCCGCGGCAGTCCAGCGGGTCCACCGTGAAGACCGCCGCATCCTCCTGCGCCGTAACGTGGACAGGAAACCGCTGGGCGATGGCGTGGGGCGTACCGAAACGGTAGTCCGGCCAATCCGGACGCGTGAGCAGCCCGATGCCGAGCTTGGGAAACGGCTCCCCGGGTCGCGCGTCGTCATAGCCGATCGGACGGTCAATGCCAAACTCGTTGCACAGCCCGCTGCCGCCGGTGCCCTGCCAGGCCCCGTAATCCTCGGGCACGCAATAGCGGTGCTTGCCGTCGAGCGTGACCTGCGTGACTAAACCGGTCCAGTCAAAGCGCGTTCCGGCGTAGATCGTCCCCGGCCGAGCAATCTCAACCTTCAACTGTTCGCTGCACAATACAATCGGATCGGCATCGCAATGCATAGGGTCCCCCCGAACAGACTCCCGCACCCATAGCCCGGGCCATCCCACCCGTCAATACGATATCACGGACGGCCGCCGCGACGATGACAACGAGTCCACAACCACGACTCCTCGTGTCGCCTCAGCTACGGGGGGGCGGAAAGGACCACTTACCCGCATTTCCTGTTGACGCATGACACGAGGTTGCGGAGTGTTATACGCCGAGAGGAAACAGGATATGGCCACGATGCTTGCGGCGGTGTTGAAGGATTTTAACAAACTGGACCTGGAACAGGTGCCGCGGCCGAGCCCGGCGCGGCCGGGCGAGGTGCTGGTGCGGATCAAGTCCTGCGGGTTCTGCCAGACGGACTACAAGGCGATCAAAGGCATCCGCCGCAACGTCGCCTTCCCGTTCATCCCCGGCCACGAACCCAGCGGTGTTGTGGCCGAGGTCGGGCCCGGCATGCAGCACTTCAAGGTCGGCGACGAGGTGATCTGCCAGCCGTCCGGATACTGCGGTTTCTGCGCGCACTGCCGCGTCGGCAACACACACTACTGCGACCACGCCTTCACCACGGGCGGCGACGGCCCCCCCGATGTGTGGCCCGGCGCGTTCGCGGAGTACATGCTGACGAAGGAATCGTGCCTCTTCAACAAGCCGGCCGGCCTGTCCTTCGACGCCGCCGCGCTGACCGAACCGCTCTCCGGCGCCTGGAAAGGCGTCGTGCAGTACAGCGACATGAAGGTGGGCGACAGCGTCGTGGTCATCGGCGTCGGCAGCATCGGCCTGCTCTGCCTGATGGTCGCGAAAGCGGCCGGCGCCGGGCGGCTGGTCGCCATCGACAGCAGCGCACACGCCCGCGCGAACGCACGGCAACTGGGCGCCACGCACGTCGTCGATCCCGGCGAGGGGCGCACGCGCGAGGCGGTCTATGCCATCCTCCCGTCCGGCCCCGATCTCGTCGTCGAAGCGGCCGGGCCGATCGCCGCCGTACGCCTGATGGTGGAGTTGCGGCGCCGGGGCACGCGCTGGAACGTCTTCGGCATCACGACGCACGAAACGTTCGAGTTGGACGGCGGCCATACCCATTTCCTCGAAGGCCGCATGGATGCCAGCTTCGGCACCACGCCGCTGGCCATGCAGCACGCCATCCGCCTCATGGAGACCGGCCTGGTCGATACGAGCCGGATCATCTCCCACCGCTTCCCGCTGGCGGACATCGCGCATGCCGTCGAGGTCATGGGCAGCCCCGACCGCAACAAGGTCATCGTCAACCCGTGAAACCGGAATGAAACACCGCATACCGCTGCTGGCGGCGCCCGGCAAGTTCAAGGGGCGCGTCGCCGTGGTGACCGGCGGCACGAACGGCCTCGGACGGCACCTGGCGCTAGCGCTGCACGAACTCGGCGCGCACGTCTTCGTGTGCGGCCGCCAGGCCGCCCGCGGAGCGGCCTTGGTGCGCAAGGCCGGCCGACGCATGCATTTCATGGCCTGCGACCTCGCCGACGCCGACCAGGCCCAACGCTTCGTCTGCCACGCGGGCGAGCATGCGGGCCGGATCGACTACCTGGTCAACAACGCGGCGGTGGATCCCAGAATCGAGTTCGCCCACGCCACCGTCGCGGACTTCGACCGCCTGATCGCCATCAATCTGCGCCCGTATTTCATCGTGGCGCGCGCCGCCCTGCCCTACCTCAAAGCCGGCGCCGGCCGTGCCATCGTGAATATCGGCACGACGAACTACATGCTGGGGCTCGCGCCGTTCACGCTCTACAACGCGGCGAAGTCCGGGATCCTCGGCTTTACGCGCTCCCTGGCGCGCGAACTCGGCCCGCTCGGGATCCGCGTCAACATGCTGTCGCCCGGCTGGATCATGACCGACAAGCAGTTGAAGGAACACGCCAGCGCAAAGGACCGGCGCGACTTGCTGGCGGCCCAGAGCCTGAAGGCGTTGCTGACGGAGGCGCACGTCACGCCCGCCACGCTCTTCCTGCTGTCGAGCGCCGCCGCCGGCATCACGGGCCAGAACCTGGTCGTGGATGGCGGAAAAGTGATGAACTGAATGGCGGTTCGGGGTTCGAAATCTCCGATTCCCCTCGCGGCCACCTGGAGCCGGCCGTCCCGGCCGGTCATTCCACGCAGGCAACCGCGAGTTTACATAAACCCCGTGTTCCGCTCCACGCGCAGGAAGTGGGGCGGGATTTCCGTGACGAAGCGCGAGGGGCTGCAGTAGAACACGCCGCCGTCGCGCGAGCGCCGCACCTCGGGCACGCAAATGCGCAGCGCATCCTTGGCGCGCGTGACCGCCACGTAAAAGAGCCGCCGCTCCTCGGCCTCCCCCTCCATGGACTCATTCAATGACCGCGACGACGGGAACATGCCTTCCGTCACCCACAGGATGATCACCGCCCCCCACTCCAGCCCCTTGGCCTGGTGGACCGTACTCAGCCGCAGCGACTCCTGCCCCCCGCCCTCTTCCTCCGGCGCATCGTCGCCGTCGACATTCGTCAGCAGCGCCACGCCGCTCAAGAACTCCTCGAGGTCCGTGTAGCGCGCCACGTCGGCCGTCAGCGCCGCAATATCCTCCATGCGCTCGTCCGCGTTCTCGTAGGCATTCTGAAGGTGCTCGCCGTAGAACGTCTCCATGAAACGGTCCAGGAGGTCGTCGGCGGACACGCCTTCCGACGCGGCATCGAGCACCGCCTCCACCCGCGCCCACGCCCCCTGCGCCGCCTTCCCCAGCGCCCCGCGCAAAACCTCGCGCTGCCCCGCATCCTGCGCCCGAAAGCGGCTGCCCACCTTCGCCCAGGCCTTCACCGCCGTGCGCGGCCCCACGCCCGGCAGCAGCCCCAGCAGGCGCGTGAACGACAGCTCGTCGTTCGGAAACACCAGCACGCGCAGCAGGCAGAGCACATCCTTGATGTGCGCCTGTTCGAAGAAACGCATGCCGGAGGTGATCACGTACGGCACGCGCGCCATGGGCAGCAGGCGCTCCAGTTCCAGCGCGTGAAAATGCGCGCGATACAGCACGGCGATGTCCGACAGGCGGAATCCCTCGCGACGCAGGAGCCGGACCTGCTCCACCACGTAGCGCGCCTGTTCATCCCCGTCGCGCAGGTGCGCCACCACCGGATGGTCGCCCGGCTCGCGCGTGGCGCGCAGCACCTTCTGGAACTGCTCGGGATTGCCGGCAATGCAGGCGTTGGCCACGGCCAGGATGTTCGGCACGCTGCGGTAATTCGTCTCCAGCCGGTAGATCTGCGTGCCGCGGTACCGGTCGGGAAACGTCATGATGTTGCGGTAGTCCGCGCCGCGCCAGGCATAGATGCTCTGAAAGTCATCGCCCACGACGAACACGTTGCCGTGCTTGGCGCCAAGACGGTCCACCAGCTCGGCCTGGATCGGGTTCGTGTCCTGGTACTCGTCGACCAGCACGTGCCGGAACTGCTCCTGGTAGCGCTCGCGGATGTCCGCGTGGTCGCGCAGCAGCCGCAGCCCGTTGACCAGCAGGTCGTCGAAGTCCATGCCGCCCATGTCCTGCTTGCGCTTCTCGTAGGCCGCGTGCACGCGGCGGATCGCCTCCGGGTCGGTCTCCGGAACGCGCCGCCCCGCCAGTTCCGCAATGTCCGCTTCCGCGTTGGCCGCCATGCTGAAAAGCCCCAGCAGCACCGCCGACCGCGGGAACTCCTTGTGCTCAAGCTTCAAGTCCTTGACGCATTGCGAGACCAGCGCCCGGGAATCGTCGCGATCGAGGATCGTGAAATCGCTGGCGAACCCCACCCGCGGAGCATGCCGCCGCAGCAGCCGGTTGGCCAGGTGGTGGAACGTGCCGCCCCACACGCCGCCCACCCCTTCGCCAACCACCTCGCGCGCCCGGTCCAGCATCTCGCGCGCCGCCTTGTTGGTGAACGTCAGCAGGAGGATCCGGTCCGGCGCGATGCCGCGCTCGACAAGTTGCGCCACGCGAAACACCAGTGTCCGCGTCTTGCCCGTCCCCGCCGCCGCCAGCACCAGGATGGGACCATCCGGCGCCGTGGCGGCCGCAAGCTGTTCGGCATTCAGAAGCTCTTGAAAGTCAATCGTGGGCATGGGACCGTTCACCCTATCGGCGCGCTCATGACGGGATGCTGCTCTCGCGGCCCATGTGGCCCACCACATCGCGCACCGTCCGGTTGGCCAGGGCGTCGTTCATGCCCTTGGCCATCTGGTCCACCACCGCGGTGACGGATTCGGGCACGCGCGCCAGCCCGAGGCTCCCGGGCGCAACGCCAGAAGCCAGGATGCTGTCGAAGACGTCCTTGACTCGCACCGTGTCCGGCGCGCGCAGCAGGGCATAGCGCCCCGGCACACCCGCCACTTCCGCCATCAAGCCCGCCTTGACCAGGTCATCCAGCGTGGCCAGCAAAAAGCGCATCGGGATGCGACGCGCCTGCACGAACTCGCCCACCTGGAAAGGCCGGCCGTCCGGCTGCAGCATCCCGTGCGCGGCATCGACCACCACGGAGAGCGCCAGTGTGAGCCGCGCGCGGACGCTGGCGCGGCTGGCGCCCTGCTCCATGCGGTACGTACTGCAGTTCTGAATGGCAAAGGCCACTTCGGCACCAAACAGGATGATCTGCCAGCTCACGTTCACCCAGGCCAGCAAAATCGGAAACGTCGCGAAGCTGCCGTAGATCTTGCCCGCGCGGACGGCCCCCACCTGCAGGGCCGCGCAGATCCACATCCACACCAGGAAACAGATGGCCGTCAACACGCCCCCGCTCGCACCGGGCACGAAACGCACTTTCGTATTCGGCATGAACATCAGCAGAAACGTGAAGGCCGCGGACGTCATGGTGAAGACCATCACATGCTTCAGGATCCCGGACCCAAGCACGTCGCGAACCATCCGCGCCGACGTGTCATCCAGGTGACGGCTCGCCAGGTCGGCGATCGGCAACGAGGACGCCGCCAGCAACAGCAGCGGCAGAATGAACAGGATGCTGATGTAATCCGTGAATTTGCGCCACAGCGGTCGCTGAACCGTGACGCCCCAGACGCCGTTGAACGAGGACTCGACCTGGCCCAGCACGGCGATGACCATCCAGATCAACACCGCCAGGCCGACGCCGCCCAGCGCACCGAAATTGACATTCCCCATCTTCTCGAAACCAGTCTCCACCAGGCTGTTGATCTGGCGGGCCAGCGCGGCGGCGTCGTAGGCCGCCTGATCGGCACCCGGCGACACGCCTTCGAACTGCGCCAGATGGCGGTCGACCGCGGCTTCGGTCTGCGCAAAGCTGTGCGTCCAATCCCCCACGCGATTGCGCACCCACTCCTTGGCCGCGTCCTCGCCACCCAGCCCGCGTGCCAACGCCAGCGACAGCGCCAGGATCGGCACGATCGACATGATCGAATTGAAGGTCAGCGCCGACGCGTGCAACGGACACTCGTCACGACGATAGTCGCGGAAGACGAGTTGGACCACGCGGATGAAATTGACCCCAAAGCGGCGCCGCACGGACAAGGCCCCGAGATCCAGGTCCCAGACGTCTTCCGTCAAAAAGCGCACGACCCTTCGGCCGGTCTCAACCCAGGTCTTCTGTATGTTGGCCCACATCGTCTGGAGTACCACCCGACGCCTTGTCGACTATGCCGGCTCGCCCGCGCCGCCGGACCACGTGTGGACCGGCTCCCCGATTCGCCATGCCGCCACCCCTTGCCCGCGACAGCTACGAACCAGGCACCAGGCGCCTGTCCCGGTGCTGCCGCGCCAGGTACAACATCCACGCCGCCAGCGTCTTGGCGTCCTCGATCTTTCCGTCCGCAATGTGAGCATCGATCTGTGCGGCGGTCAGATACTCCACCTGCACGTGCTCGTCGATGTCGGTCGCGAGCGCCTGCTGCGTCGGATTCAGCCGCGCGAAAAAAGTGTGCAAACGCTCCGTGGTGTAGCCTGGGGCGGGCAGCACCGTCCCCAGTCGCTCCAGGTCGCGGGCCGTGTAGCCGGATTCCTCCCGCAGCTCGCGGTGCGCGCACGCCACCGGATCCTCGCCGGGATGCAGTGTGCCGGCCACGACTTCCAGCGTCTCCCGGCCAATCGCCGCGCGATACTGGCGCACGAACACGAAACGCCCGTCGCCCAACTGGGCCAGGATCACCGCCGCCCCCGGATGCTGGACCACCTCGCGCGTCGAGCGCTGGCCGGATGCCAGCGCGACGTCGAGAACGTCCACCTTGAGCAGCCGCCCGTCATAGGCACGCGTGGTGCTGAGAATCGTTTCCTTCATACCCGTCCTGCGTTCCGCGTCACTATGCGAATTCACACCCATGGCGGCAATCACAATTCGGGCGCCTTGCCGGCCGCGCCGGCCTGTGCTTCACTGAGGCATGATCGACAGCTACTATTACCGGGATGCGCAGCGCAAAACCCAGGGGCCGCTCACGCGCCAGCAGCTCGCCCAACTGATCCTGGACGGCAAGGCGACCATCCACACGCAGGTCTGGGACGTGGCCCTCGACCACGGCGGACTCGGCGCCTGGCAGCCCGCCTGGCTCGCACTCGGCTATCCCCGCGAGCCCGGCACCATGAAACCTGCCCGCGGCGCGTGAACGACGCCAGCGCAGATCCCTGCGCATCGCCATGACGTCGACAACGCCGGCATGGGACGCTCTCGCCCATGTGCGGCGGCTTGAAAGCCCTCCCGGCATGCCGCCCGTCGGAAGGCGGAACGCTCGGCAACAGGCTCTGCGTCACCCCCGTCCGGCCCGTCTTCCGCCTTGCATTGACGCCCCCCCTCCGGTACTGTCCGCGGGCATCACATACGCGGGTAAAAGCGCGTATACGCATCCGCATCTAAGGAGATCGCATGTCGACAATTATTGACGTTTGTGCGCGTGAAATCATCGATTCCCGGGGCAACCCGACCGTCGAAGCCGAAGTCTGGCTGGAAACCGGCGCCAAGGGCCGCGCCGCCGTTCCGTCTGGCGCCTCCACGGGCGAGCACGAGGCCATCGAATTGCGCGACGGTGACAAAAAGCGCTACCTCGGCAAGGGCGTCCTCAAGGCGGTCAAGAATGTCAACGACGTGATCGCGCCCGAACTGCTCGGCTCCGACGCCCTTGACCAGACCGGCATCGACCGCGCCTTGATCGCCCTCGACGGCACCCCCACCAAGTCCAAGCTCGGCGCGAATGCCACCTTGGCCGTCTCCCTGGCCGTGGCCCACGCCGCCGCGGAATACGCCGGCCTGCCGCTCTTCCGCTACATCGGCGGCGCCAACGCCAAGGTGTTGCCCGTGCCAATGATGAACGTGCTCAACGGCGGCGCCCACTCCGACGCCCCCGTGGATGTCCAGGAATTCATGATCATGCCCAAGGGCGCGGACACCTTCCGCGAAGCCCTGCGCATGGGCGCAGAAGTCTTCCACACGCTCAAGGGCGTCCTCAAGGGCATGGGCCTGAGCACGGCCGTCGGCGACGAAGGCGGCTTCGCTCCCAACCTGGCCAGCAACGAACAGGCCCTCGAAGTCCTCATGCAGGCCATCCGCAAGGCCGGGTACAAGCCGGGCAAGGACATCTTCATCGCCCTCGACCCCGCCTCCAGCGAGTTCTACGACAAGGACCAGAAAAAATACGTCTTCAAGAAGAGCGACAAGTCCAAGCGCTCCTCCGCCCAAATGGCCGACTTCTGGGCCGACTGGGTCAAGAAGTACCCCATTATCAGCATCGAAGACGGCATGGCGGAAAACGACTGGGATGGCTGGAAAGCCCTCACCGAACGCATCGGCGACCGCGTGCAGTTGGTCGGCGACGATCTGTTCGTGACCAACACGAAGTTCCTGAAGAAGGGCATCGACACGGGTACCGCCAACTCGATCCTGATCAAGGTCAACCAGATCGGCACCCTCACCGAAACACTCGACGCCATCCAGATGGCAAACCGCGCCGGCTACACCGCCGTGGTCAGCCACCGTTCAGGCGAGACCGAAGACACGACCATTGCGGACATTGCCGTGGCCACCAACGCCGGCCAGATCAAGACCGGCTCCCTGTGCCGCACGGATCGCATCTGCAAGTACAACCAATTGCTCCGAATCGAAGAAGAATTGGGCAAGGATGCCGTCTATGGCGGAACGCTGCGAATCGGCGGAGCGGCGTAATCCGGTGCGCGTCGGTTGAAGACCGCGAACGCGCACGTGGACGCGAAGGCCAGACCTGATCGATGCCGTGGCGGCGCGCGCCGGCCGGTGAGCCCGCTCACGGCTCGATCAGATCGGTTCGGCAGCTGACCCGGTCGCGTCCATGGGCGCCCGTTCGCCGTTGAGCCTGACTGTTTCAGGCGGTCACCGTGTCGGCTTGTCATGAACTACTGGGGCGTCATCTACCGGTTCGCGATGGTGCTGCTGGTCGTGCTCATGCTCGTCGGCCTCGTGTTCATCTTCCTCCCCCCCTCGCACGCCATCCGCGAATACCATAAGCGGCGCGTTGATCTGCAGGCCGAAAACGAACGCCTCGAAGCCCAGGTCCGCGAGCTGGCCGAAAAGCAGGCCCGTTTTCGCACGGACCCGGCGTTTGTGGAGCGCACGGCGCGCGAGGCCGGCATGCTCAAGACCAACGAAGTCATCTATAAGCTGGAAGATGAGCCAGTCAACCCCTAGTATGCGCATCAGCCCGCCGGTTCCACCGCCACGGTGAGCCGGACGGCCTGAAGTGAGGCCCTCATGAACAGGTTGCTGCTTATCGCTCCGGTCCTGCTGCTCGCCGCCGGCTGCATCCGTGTTGAACAGAAGCTCGTGCTCCGGCCCGATGCCTCCGGCACCTTCGAAGTCAAGTACGAGGTCCCGGAAGAAACAACCCAGCGGATCAAGGCCATGCTGAAGCTCGCCGACGAGCTGACCGCCGCGGGCGGGTCTGAAGTCCAGCCCCTGGCGGAAGACGATTTCACCCGGCTTGTCTTTGACCCCGAGGAAGCCGCCCTGCGCAAGCGCATCGAATCCTATGCGCGCTACGGCATCCGCTTGGACGAATTTGAACTGCTGGCGCGTAACGCCCGCCGCCAGGTGAAATTCACTGTCAGCTTCTCCAACATCGCCGAGGTCGCGAAGGCCGACTTCTTTCCGTCCTATGGCTTCTCGATCGCAAAAAACAAGGTGGGCCAGTACGTGCTGTTCACCCGGCCCGTCACCCGCGAGCCCTTGGACGCGACTTGGGCCGATGCCGGGCCCGACGCCTATAAGCTGATGGCCCCGCTGCTGAACGGCTTTCACTTCCAACTGCAGGTGCAGGCACCCGGTCGCGTTCTGGAAACGAACGCCGACCAGAAGGAACCGTATTCGGCACAGTGGACCTACGCGTTCGACACCAACCCGCGCGCCCTCGCGGACTTGCAGCGCGCGCAAATGACGATTGTCTTCGACAGCACCGGCCTCGTCTACCCCGAGTTCCGCCAGCCGACCCCCACGCCCACCCCGGCCATGCCCGTCCGCACGCTGGCTGCACCTGCCAGCGCGCCGCCCGCAAATGCCGCGACGAACGTGCCCTGAGGGTCGCCTCCACCGCCAACGGTTGGGCTCCACCGTTCGGCCGCGCGGCAAGTCGGATTCCGGTGGCGGCGGCCCGCCAATCGCCGCTCACGCAAACGACGTCACACCGCCTGCAAACACATCCCCCCACGCCGCATCGGCAGCCCGCAGCGCCGCCGCCCGGTGCGAGATCTTGTTCTTGTAGGCAGGGTCCAACTCCGCAAACGTCTGATGGTGCCCCTCGGGAACGAACACCGGATCATACCCGAAGCCGTGCGTGCCCCGCGGGGCCTCCGTGATCACGCCTTCACAACGCCCTTCCACCGTGCGCGCATGGCCCGATGGATCACTGAGCGCCAGCACGCAGCGAAAGCGAGCGCGCCGGTCCGTGCCGTCCCCCAGGCGGGCCAGCAGCTTGGCGTTGTTCGCCGGGTAGCTCACGGGCTCGCCGGCATAGCGCGCCGAGTACACCCCCGGCTCCCCGCCCAGCGCCGGCACCTCCAGCCCCGAATCATCGCCCAGCGTCCAATGCCCCGTGGCCAGCGCCAGGGTGACCGCCTTCTTGCGCGCGTTCGCATCGAACGTCTCGCCATCTTCGATCACCTCGGGCAGGTCGGGAAACTCGCGCATGCTGAGCAACACCAGCCCGGGGCGCGCAACAATAGCCAGAAGCTCATCCAGCTTGTGAGGATTGCGCGTGGAAACCAGTAGCTTCATCGGGTCCGGCGGTAGTATTCCGTCGTTGGCATCACCTGGATCATGGTGTCCTGACGAGCCTGTCCCTGGGTCTTTGGGCCGCCCAGGGCCGTCCACCCGATCGCCACCAGCCGGCCGTCGTGAAAGACATACGGCGTGAACTCGTCGTCGGTCGTCAAGCCGTCGAACTGACAGCCGCTGCGCGCAAAATAGATCGTGACGTTGGTGCCGCTCAGCAGGTACTGGTCCGGACGCCGGCGATCCGTGACGTCCAATCGCGCCTGGACCGGATCGAGCAGCGCGCGGACATCTGACTCCGTTGCCCCCAACCTCACCTGGTCAGCCATCTGCGCATACTGGCGCACGGCCACATCCACCGGGCTCACGCAGCCGGCACATAGCAGCGCACCCATTCCCATACCAAGCCACGCCGTGATTTTCATACCTGCTTTCCTGGCACGCTCTCGTGCACGAACACACCAGCAGTATAGCCCATGCCTCACGCAGGGGCCAGTTCCCGCTCAATGCGCATCCGGTGTTGCCGCATGGCCTCTTCGGCCGAATCCTGTGGTTCAAACCCGAGTGCCCGCCGGCCGGCCTCGAGGCTGAACACGTGCTCGCCCCCGCGTGACACGCCGTTCACGATGACAGCCCCAGTGTGCGGCGCTTCGACACAACGTACGAACAGCCGGGCGGCATCCGCGACGCCGAGCACATAGGGCGGCGCCACCGCCGGCCAGTGATTGTCGGTCTTCCGCACGTACCACCCCAGCCGCAGACTGATGACGGCCAGGCCATGCCGCTGCGCGTAAAGCGTCCCAAGCAACTCGCCATGCCGCTTGCTGCAGGCATAGTGCGAATCCGGTGCCGCATGGCGCTCCGGATCCAGGGGCCACGCCGCCGCGTTGCCGATCAGCGCGCCATACACCTGCATCGTGCTCGCAAATACCACGCGCGGAATCCCGCAGGCGCAGGCCGCGTCGTATACGTTGACGGTCGCCAGGATGTTGTGCCGCACGATCTCGGCTCCGGAGACTTCAACCGGGATGGCGCCCAGGTGGATGAGCACGTCCGCCTTGGGTATGGCCGCCAGCGCGGACTCACGGTCCGACAGATCCACCAGCGACGTCGGCAGGCTGGCATGCGGTCGCCGGTCGAGCAACGTCAGCGTATGGTGCGCCGCGAGCGCCTCACGGACACCATGCCCCACCACTCCCGCCGCTCCGGTAATGACCACATGCATCGCGGGAAAGCCTAGCGCAGGCCTGCTGGCGTAGCCAGTGCTTTGGGAGCCTTCGCTCTACGTGTCGCTCTGCGGGGGTCGGACCGCGACAATTTCCTTACCATCAACGACTTGAGCGAACTTAACCTCTCCTGTGGGTGGCTTACATGCGATTATTGGGGCCGAAAATCATCCGTAAGCGCCTGAAGTCTCGCGGAGCGTCCATATGTCCGCCGCCGCACTGTGAAAGGATCTCCTCCATGCCCATGGGCGTACTTGCTTGCCCGGGGCGGGTCCTGTAGCGTCTCTCGCCATATGTGTGAATTGGGAACGCGATTGGATTCGCACGCAGCAGCCCAACTCGACGCCAGGCGCCGCCAAGGCATCTTCTTCGTATCCGTCGCCGTCGCCGCCGTCAGTTTCGCCATCACGGCCCAGATCGGCTTGAACGACAACTTCCTGGCCAATCCCCCTTCACTGGGGGGGCTCGGGATCGATGGCTTCCAGAAGGGATTGATCGAGTCTGTTCGCGAAACTTGCGGCATCACGGCCCTGCTGATCTTTGCCCTGCTGGCGGGCATGGTCGAGCGGACCATCGCCTTCTTCGCCATTGCCGTGTTTGCCATCGGGTTGGGAAGCTATTTCTGGGCCTACCAGTACGTCTGGATCGTGGTGTTGAGCCTGGTGTGGTCGCAGGGCCTGCACGTTTGGATGCCCCTGCCCAACTCGATGATGTTATCGCTCGCCGAGCCCGGCCGCACCGGGCACCGCCTTGGCCAGTTGCAGGCGGTCGGATCGGTCGCCAGCGCCGTTTCACTGGCCGCGTGCTGGTTCATGGGCGCGGCCCATGTGCCCATCCGCCCCCTTTACATCATGGCCGGACTCGTAGCCCTCGTCGGCGCCTTCGCGTGCCTGGCGATCCCCCGCGACATCAAGACCCCGGGACCGCGCTTCGTCTTCCGCCGAAAATACGGACTCTACTACGCGCTGTGCTTTCTTGAAGGGTCTCGCAAACAGATCTTCCTCGCCTTCGCCGGCTTCCTGCTGGTCAAGAAGCACGACACCCCATTGCAGGATATGATCCTGCTGATGGCCATCGTGCAGGTGATCAACTGGCTGACCTCCCCCGCCATCGGTCGGCTCATTGACCGGATTGGCGAGCGCCGCGTGCTGGTGTTCTATTCGAGTTGCATGGTCATCTTTTTCATCGGGTACGCCCTCATTCCCAGCCGCCCCGCCCTGTGGGTGCTGTTCGTCCTCGACAATGCGCTGTTCTCGCTCGGCATGGCCCTGACCACGTACGTCCGCAAGATCGCGCCGGTGCATGAGCACACGCCGACGCTGAGTATGGGCGTGGCGATGAATCATGTGGCGGCCGTTACCGTCCCCCTGGCGGGTGCCTTCCTGTGGAAGTACATCGGCTTTCAATCGGCTTTCCTCGTCGGCTCCGCCATCGCCCTGGTCGGTGCGATGGTCGCCATGAAGCTGCCGAGAACCCCGCTTCATCCCGCCATCCCAGAGCCTCAGCACGGATCACCACAGGCGTGACGGCTAGAAGGTGGACGTCGTGGCTGGCCGTTGTGAGCGTGATGGCTGGTGAGCCAGGGCTCGCCTGCGGCGGCGAGCAAAGGTAAGACTGGTGCTCGGGACAGGACTTGAACCTGCACGGCTTTTGAGGCCACTAGGCCCTCAACCTAGCGTGTCTGCCAATTCCACCACCCGAGCGCCGTGAATGCATGAGGAACGAACGGCCAGCAATCTAGCCGAGGGTGAGCAGGCCGACAAGCTCTTTCACCGGAACGGGGCCACCCAACAGGAAACGGCGGTCCATGGCGCGATGTCCGGCCATCGAAACGGCCTACTCCTTGCTGCCCGATGTGCTGCTGGGGCCAAGCTGGAACTGCACCCAGTAGTCGCCCTGACGCGTCTCCGTCCACAGGCGCAAACGCTCCATGCTGCGTAACTCCCCCAGCCAGGACTGCGCCAGCGCCAGCCGCCGCCGCGCCACGGACGGCTCCCGCCCCTGACCGCGTGCAATAGCCAGCAAATCCTGCATGGCCGCAATCTTCGTCAAGGCATCGGCGGCGTCCGCCAAATCCACCCATCCCATGGCGCCGCCACGCCTGGCCGCCAGCTCGCGGGCCCACGCCGGCGTCCCACCCGCACCGCGCTCCGCCAGCACGCGCGACAGGGCGTCGCTGTTGCTGGAGATGATCAGCCACCCGTCCACAACCGCATAGCTGAGCTGCTCGCCGGGGCCCAGGCTGCTCAACGGCCCGCGGCGAACACTCTCCACCGTGGTGACGCCAGTCTCCGCGCCGGGCACCCCGCCCCCGCGCCGGATCAAGGTCGTATTGAATTGTCCGTTGAACGCATCCAGCGCCCCGCCGATCGCCACTTCCGCTGCCGCCGCGTCTGTCAGCTGCATGCCCAGCATCAGCGTCGCCACCTTGAATCCCATGATGCGCCCGCTGTACGCCGGCCGCGCCAGGCTGAGAAAGAAGCGCCCCTGCGGCGGCGTGACGGACTGGAGCTGATTCCACAACACCCTCACGGCCGGGCCGATCCCGGGCAGAACGTCCGCCGCGCCAAGCATCTCGACCGGCCCCATCGCCAGCACGCCGGGCGTGTCGCGCAACACCTGGGCAAGCGTCGACACCGATTCGCCCCCCGCATCGCCCGCCAATCCCGGAAGCTGCGTGGCGGGTCCGTGCAGCACGCCCGAGGCACTTGCCGCCGGTTCCAGCGTGAAGGTTCCCGACCACACGCCTCCGTCGCCGGCACCCGCCAGATCGCCGTAGGCCAGGCGATCGAGCGCCGCCTCCGGCTCGTCCGCCGGAAACGGATAATTCACCAGCACGGCAGGCCCCGCCTCACCGCGCTCAACCTGCTCCACCAGCGCGCACACGGCGTCGGGATCGCGCGACAGGCACCCCAGCAGCACGCCCTCGGTGACGGCGAATTGCAGCGTCTGGTCACCCAGCGCCCCCTCTCGGTCCCGGTACTGCCAGCCTTGGCGCCCGTCCCGGAACCGGCGCTTCTCGAAATCCACGAGGAGGGATTTGTACACGCCCCAGCGCAGGAATTGCCCCTGCATGCCCACCCAGCTCGCCACGATCCAGGCCGGCGCTCCCTGCCGTCCCAGCATCGGCGCGTAGGCCGTCAGTGTGTCTCGCGGCGCGAGCAGGTCCATGACTTGGCGCGTGCCCGGCGCCGCAACGATCCGGTCCCACTCCTCCCGTGGCATGCCCAGACTCACCGCCATGCCGCGCACCAGCGGATGGGCGCCCCAGGTGGACCAGCGACCGGCCAGACGCACGTGCTCGCTGACGAAAAGCGCCTGGCGCGGGACGGCCGCATACAGCGCTTCGGCCCGATACGGAAACCAGGTGACGCGCCAAACGAAGCACGCGACGAACAGCAGCACCAACAGCGAGAAGAGCAAGCGGCGCTTCATGAGCCCTGCTTGAATTGCAGCGTGCCCACCAGCTCGCGAACGGACGCCAACCCGTGCCGGCGCAGGTAGTCCTCAATCTCCGCCACCACCCGCAGGGCAGTCCCGGGATCGAGGAAGTTCGCCGTACCCACGGCCACGGCGCTTGCCCCGGCAATGATGAACTCCAGGGCATCGCGCCCGCAGGAGATCCCACCCATCCCGATCACTGGAATCTTCACGGCACGCGACGCCTGCCAGACCAATCGCACGGCAATGGGCCGGATCGCGGGCCCGGTCAGCCCCCCCATCCCGTTTGACAAGACCGGCCGCCGACGCTCGATGTCGATGACCATGGCCGGCACGGAGTTGATGAGCGAAATCGCATCCGCACCGGACTCCTCGGCCACCCGCGCAAACAGGGCGATGCTATGCACCGTGGGCGACAGCTTGGGGATCAGCGGCAGGCGCGTGCGCTTGCGCACGAGGCCGATGACTTCGGCCGCGACCTTCGGATCCGTGCCGAACTCCATGCCGCCGGCCTTGATGTTCGGGCAGGAGATGTTCAGCTCCAGCGCGTGCACGCCTTCCACGTCGTTGAAGCGCGCCGCCACCTCGCCGTACTCCTGCATCGTGCGGCCCCAGATGTTGACGATCACCGGCAAGTCGTAGCGCCGCAGCATCGGCAGATAGTCCGCGATGAACGCATCCACCCCGGGATTCTGCAGGCCGATGGCATTAAGCAGCCCGGCCGGCGTCTCCACCAGCCGCGGCGGCGGATTGCCCATCCACGGCTCCGACAGCAGGCCCTTGATCGTGATTGCGCCCAGCGCGTTGAAATCGATCAGGTCGGCGTACTCCGGCCCATAGCCGCAGGTGCCGGACGCCAGCACGACCGGATTCTTCATCCGGATCCCGGCAATCACCACGGAGAGATCGGGCTTGGCGGTCATCGGCAGATCCTCCCAAGCCGAGGAAGCCGGATACATGCCGCGCTGAGCGTGTCCGCATTCTGCGCCTCCGTACCTCGGCTCATGGTGCGACTCCGTCCCAGACCAGATCCTTCGCGTCGAAGACCGGCCCCTCCGTGCAACAGCGCGCCCAGGCGACCTTGCCGCCGTCGTCGCGCACGTGCTGGACGCAAGCCAGGCAGGCCCCAATGCCGCAGCCCATGGGACGATCCAGCGACACCCACGCCTGCCAGCCCAGTGTCGCCGTGCGCTCCCCGAGTGCGCGCATCAGGCCCTCGGGGCCACAGGCGAAGAGTTCCGCCGGCCCCGCATCCTTTCGCGCCGCCACCCAGCGGTCAAAGCTCTCCGTCACGCGCCCACGCTCGCCGCGGGAACCGTCTTCGGTGGTCACGCGCACGTCCCACCCGCGCGAAGCGAAATCCTCGACGCACAGAATATCCTGCGCCGTGCGCCCGCCGATGAAGGCCACGCCCCGGCGCGGCAGGCGCTCGGCGAGAAAGCTGAGCGGCGCCACGCCGTAGCCGCCCGCCACGAACACCGGCGGCGGCCCGTCCGGCGCCACGGGAAAGCCCCGCCCGAGCGGGCCGATCAGGTTGTACGTCTCACCCGGCGGGGCGTGCATCATCGCTTGCGTGCCGCGCCCGACCGGCTTGTAGATCACGTGCAGGTACGGCGCGTGGCTCTGGTAAATGCTGAACGGGCGCCGCAGCGCCTCCGGGCTCAACTCCGGGATGCGCATGTGCACAAACTGCCCAGGCGCCGCCAACGCCGCGATGCGCGGAGCCTGAAAAACCAGGCGCCGGTAGCCGGCCGTAAACTCGGCGTGCTCCACAATCGTTGCTTCTTCAATCAGCCGCATACAATCCCCAATTCCGCGCGCCCCGCGCCGCGGTCCGAGGAGTGTGCGGTTTTGCAGCCGCAGGGGTCAAGGAAAGGAATGCCGGTCGCGGCCGGCATTCCTTTACGAGCAGCCCATCGAGTTGCCGCAGTTGAAGCAGCGGTAGCAGGCCCCGTTCCGCACGGTGATGGACCCGCAGACGTCGCACACCGGGGCGTCCGTCATGAAGTGCTCGAACCCCCCGTCGACACGGTCCTCGATGGCGGACGTGCCGCCCGCCTTGTCCGCCACCACGGGCTGGGCCGGTGCCAGCGCCAGCGTCGCCGTGGCCGCCGCCAGAGGCCGCCGCACGGACTGCTCCGCCTTGCCGTCCGGGAAGGTCTGGTCCAGCCAGCGGAAGATGTAGTCCACGATCGACTTCGCCATCGGGATGTCGGCATTCTTCGTGAAGCCGCTCGGCTCGAAGCGCGTGTGGCTGAACTTCCGGCACAGCTCCTTCACCGGAACGCCATACTGCAGGCACAGCGAGATGGCGGTCCCGAAGGAGTCCATGATGCCGCCCACCGTGCTGCCTTCCTTGGCCATCGTGATGAAGAGCTCGCCCGGCAGGCCGTCCTCATACACGCCCACCGTGAGATAGCCCTCGTGGCCCGCCAGGTCGAACTTGTGCGTGATCGAGTTGCGCGTCGCGGGCATGCGCCGGCGGAAGGGCGCGTTGCGCACAGCCTGCGTTTCGGCGTCCACCACGTCCTCCTCCGCCGCGTCCGCCGCCCCGCCCGACTTGCTCGTGCTCAGGGGCTGCGTGCGCTTCGACCCGTCACGGTAGATGGCCACGGCCTTCAGGCCCAACCGCCACCCCTCCATGTACGTCTCGAGAATCTGCTCGGGCGTCGCATCCTTGGGCAGGTTGACGGTCTTGCTGATCGCGCCCGACAGGAAGGGCTGCACGGCGGCCATCATGTGCAGGTGCGCCTTGTAGGGAATCGTGCGCGTCCCGTTCACCGGCTTGAAGGCGCAATCGAACACCGGCAGGTGCCGCTCATCCAGCCCGGGCGCGCCTTCGATCGTGTCGTTCTTCTCGATGAAGTCCACGATGGCCTTCGAGGCTTCCGCGTTGTAGCCCAGGCGCTGCAACGCGGCCGGCACCGTGCGATTCACCAGCTTCATGACGCCGCCGCCCGCCAGCTGCTTGTACTTCACCAGCGCGATGTCCGGCTCCACGCCCGTCGTGTCGCAGTCCATCATGAAGCCGATCGTGCCTGTCGGGGCCAGCACCGTGACCTGCGCATTGCGGAACCCGCTGCGGTCGCCCATGTGCACCACGTGATCCCACGCGCGCACCGCCTCCACGTACATGCGGGTCGGAACGCGATCCGGGTCGATGCCTGTCAGCGCGTCCTGGTGCATGCGCATCACGTCCAGCATGCAGCGGCGATTGCGCTCGAACCCATCGAACGGCCCGCTGACCTCCGCCAGTTCCTGGGACGCCGAGTTGGCGTATCCGTGCATCAGCGCCGTGATGGTGCCCGCGTAGGCGCGGCCCTCGTCGCTGTCGTACGGCAGCCCCTGGCGCATCAGCAGCGCGCCGAGGTTCGCATAGCCCAGGCCCAGCGGCCGGTACAGGTGCGAGTTCAGCGCGATCCGGGCCGTCGGGTAGCTCGCGTTGTCCACCAGGATGTCCTGCGCCGTGATCAACAGCCGCACCACGTGCCGGAAGCGCTTGAGGTCGAACGTGCCTTCCGCATCCACGACCTTCATCAGGTTGATGGAGGCGAGGTTGCAGGCGCTGTCGTCGAGGAACATGTATTCCGAGCACGGGTTGCTCGCGTTGATCGGACCGCTCTGCTTGCAGGTGTGCCAGCGGTTGATGGTCGAATCGTACTGCAGCCCGGGGTCGCCGCAGATGTGGGCGCCGGACGCAATGTTCTTCATCATCTCGCGCGCGTCCAGCGTCTCCACCACCGCGCCCGTCGTCACGGCCCGCGTCTGCCACTTGCCCCCCTGCTCCACCGCGCGCATGAACTCGTCCGTCACGCGCACCGACAGGTTCGCATTCTGAAACATGACCGACTCGTACGCCTCGCCGCCGAAGCTGCCGTCGTACCCGTTCTCAATCAGCGCCCAGGCCTTCTGCTCCTCGTTGGACTTCGCGTTGATGAACTCCACGATGTCGGGGTGGTGGCACTTCAGGCTCTGCATCTTCGCCGCGCGCCGCGTCTTGCCGCCGGACTTGATGACCGCGGCCACCTGGTCGTATACGCGCATGAAGCTCAGCGGACCGGACGGCGTGCCGCCGCCCGACAGGCGCTCGCGGCTGCTGCGGATCGTGCTCAAATCCGTGCCCGTGCCCGACCCGAACTTGAACAGCATGGCCTCGGCGGAGGCAAGGCGCATGATGTCTTCCATGCTGTCGTCGACGGCCTGAATGAAACAGGCCGAGGACTGCGGGTGCCGATACGTGTCACCGGCCAGCGCGATCTCGCCCTTCTCCTGGTCCCAGGCATAGGCGTGACGCGACGGCGAGGTGTGCCCATAGACATGGTGCAAGCCGACGTTGAACCAGACCGGGCTGTTGAATGCGCCGTACTGGTGCACGCACACGTACGCGAGCTCGTTGTAGAACACCTCCGCGTCTTCGGCGCTCGCGAAGTAACCGTCCTTCAGCCCCCAGTCGGCAATCGTGCGCGCCACCCGGTGGACGAGCTGACGCACCGAGTGCTCGCGATCCGACGTGCCAATCGTGCCGTAGAAATATTTCGAGGCCACCACGTTCGTGGCCAGCATCGACCACGACTTGGGAACTTCCACGTCGTCCTGGGCGAACACTTCGTTGCCCTTGTCGTCGCCGATGGAGGCGCGACGACGCTCCCATTCCAGGTCGTCGAACGGGCTGACACCCGGCCGCGTGAACACCCGGTCAACCTTCATGAATTTCTTCTCTGCAGAGGAGGGTTGAGCCCCCTCGCCCACGGCCTTCCCAACGCTAAAACGGCGGGTGGGTTTGGCGCTTTGCTCGGTTTCGGGTTCCACATCAGCAGGTTCACGTACATTCAGCATCTCAGCGCCTCCGGTTCACTCACAAGTGCGGTCATATCAAAGGGTTGCCACTGTGGCTATGCCACCATATATAGCGGCTATGAAACTAATATGCCCCCACCCGTAGTGAGAAACAAGAAAAAATACCGCGATTTTTAGGACGTCAGAAACGGCCTGTTTACCGCCCTCTTGTCAATAATGAGAAGACAAAACGGTTCCATTCCGCCACGTGAACGGCTGGAAACGCAAAAAGATTTGAGCGTACAGGGGGACGGTGTGAGCCGGTGGCGTAGCGGCTGCCGTGGCGCCGCCGCTAGGGCTTCCGCTTCGGACCGCCGCGCGGGGGCTTCTTGTTCGCGTTGGAGCGGATCAGCGGGCGACGCCGCGGCACATCGGCCGTGCCTTCGCGCGGCTCGCGGCGGCGCGCCACGAATTGCAGCACGATGGGCGCGCCTTCAAGCCCGAATTTCTCGCGCAGTGACCGTTCGAGATAGTCGCGGTAAGCGGGCGGCACCGCCCCTCCCTCCACGTTGATGAACAGGCGAATGCGGATCGGATCGCAGCCCACTTGCGTGACGTAATACAACTTGAGCCGCTTGCCGCTGATCGCCGGCGCCTGCACGCGCTCGTACGCATCCAGAATGGCGCGGTTCAAGATCCCCGTCGGCAATCGCGTCTGCACCTGGGCCGCCACCGCGTCGATAACCTCCAGGCTGCGCCGGATGTTGAAGCCGCTGTGAGCGGACACATACAGGATGGGACAGTGACTGAGGAACGGCATCTCTTCGCGCAGCGCGGGATCGTAGCGGCGCTGCGTGGCTTCCGCCAGGTCCCACTTGTTCACCAGCACCACCGCGCCGCGCTGGTACTTCATGACCATCGCCGCAATGGTCTTGTCCTGGGCCGTAGGTCCAACCGCCGCATCGAGCAGCAACACGGCCACGTTGGCGCGCGCCAGGCTGTCTTCTGTGCGCATGCGGCTGAAGCGCTCCACGACCGTATCGATCTTGCCGCTGCGCCGCATCCCCGCCGTGTCCACGAGCAGGTAGCGCCGCGCGGTCGGCCCCGTGCCCACCTGGAACGGGATGTCGATGCTGTCACGCGTCGTCCCCGGCACGGACGACACAATCACCCGCTCGTCACCCAGCAGCCGATTGATGAATGACGACTTGCCCACGTTGGGCCGGCCCACAATGGCGACGCGCAGCGGTTCGGCAACGTTGGCGTCCGCGCCAGGCGAGGCCGGCGGACAGGCCTTGATGACGGCCTCCTTGACCGCATCGAATCCGCGATTGTGCAGCGCTGCGACGGGGAACACCGGGAAGCCGAGCCGGTCGAACTCCGTCGCATCGAGATCGCGCGCCGCCGTGTCCGCCTTGTTGGCGAGCACCAGTGTCTGGCAGCCGCTCTTGCGCAGCCACGTGGCCACGGCCGAGTCCAACGGATGCAGGCCCGCCTCGATGTCGACCACGAGCAGCGCCACGGCCGCGTCCGCCAGCGCGGCTTCCACCTGCCGCCGCACGCCGGCCTCAATCACGTCCGTGCTGGTGGCGCGGTCTACGTTGCTCACGCCGCCGGTGTCCACCAACTGCACCTTCTCCGCCCCCCAGTGCGCATCGTAGACGAGCCGATCCCGCGTGACCCCTGGCTGCGCGTGCACGATGGCAATCCGTCGACTCGCCAGCCGGTTGAAGATGGCCGACTTGCCGACGTTGGGCCGGCCCACGATGGCAATCACGCGCTGCTTGGAATCGGCGGGCGTCGGCATGGCGTCGGATTCGGAGGCATTCATGGAACGTTCACCAGGCGAATTGTTCAAAGGTCCACGCGTCGAACGAGTACAAGGGTGTTGACTATACACGCCAGGACGCCCCTTGGCGAGACAGGACTGCGCCGCAGACAGGGCGACAGCGCGCCCCGGTCCGCACGCGCCCCGCGCTCACGGGGCCGGTGCGACGCCGGTGGCTTCGCCCGGGTGCATCCCGCGGCGGAGCCCCAGCGCCAGCGTCCCAATGCCCGCCAGTTGGACCAGGTGGAAAAGCCCATTGTGGTCGAATGGCACGACGACGCGGACCGATGCGTGGCTCGCCTGCACACCCGCCGCCGCCAGATTGAGCAGGATGGCGAGCGACATGATCCCGGCCCCCTTCAAGCGCCTGGTCGCCGCCAGCATCGCATAGATCGCCAACGCCCCCACGAGCGCCGTCGCCTCGTAGACAACGAAAACAATAAACGCTCCTTTGGTGAGTTCTGTCAGCAGGTAGAAGGCCGCGCCCACGCCGACGCACCAGGGAACGAGGCGCCCGGCCGCGGCTCGCCCGCGCCAATCGCCAACCGCCCCCGCCACGAACAGCGCCACGAGAATACCCAGGACAAGGTAGAGTGGCCGCCAAATCATCGCCCGCACGGCCTCCGACATGTCGAAGCCATGGGCAATCGTCCCGAGCACGGACGAACATGCCACAAGGCCGAAGACCCAGCTCCAAAGCCGGCGCCTCCATCGGTCAGCCGCTCCCGAGCGCCACAGGGAGGCACCTGCCATGATACACGCCAGCGCGTTCACCGCGTCGGTGGCGCTGGTCGTCAGTTCCGTTGGAGACGAGGTCACGAGCATGGGCTCCGTCCCGCCTCAGCCATGGCGCCAAATCGGCACCCGCTATGGTGCGTTGTCTGCATGCGGCGTGCCCCGCGCGTCGTTGGATTCCGGGGTCGTGTCGATCACCGGGTAGATCGCGGAGTGGCGGAGGCCCGGGTGGCGGCTGCCGTAGCGCGCCGGGACATCCTGCGTCCAGTCACTGGGGAGTGTGAGTGAGAACGCCAGCAGGCTGCCAAACAGCAGCCGGCGCCACCAGAGGCCGTCGCCCACGGCATGCCCCGTTGCCGCGGCCTCGTGCGGCGGCACGCCGCGGCCGTCGGAATCGGAACCGCGCATGCGGCTGAGCACCAGCACCAGGCCGAGCACTGCCATCAGCAGGTTCAGGGCCTGCCCGGTCGCCAGGCCCGCCAAGGTGGTCGGATACTCGCGGAAGAGGTCGATGAAGATACGCAGGAAGGCATAGAGGAACAGAAAGACGCCGGTGAGCACGCCGCGCGGAACGCCGTACTGCCGCAGCGTCACGAGCAGCGGCAGCAGGAGGAAATTCTTCAGCCCGTCGTACAGCACCACTGGATGACGGAAGCCGCTGGCGTCAGGAAACTGGACGGCCCACCACACCGAGGTGACTCCGCCGACAATCTGCCCGTCGATGAAGTTCCCGAGTCGGCCGATGCCGAGGATGAACGCCGCCGGAATGGCCAGCACGTCGGTGATTTCAAAGAACGGCTTGCGATGCCGCCGGCAGAACAACCAGACCCCGACCAAGCCCCCCGCCATCAGGCCGTGCGTCGCCATGCCACCGAGCCAGTACGCCGGGATCAATCCGGGATGCGCGCGGTAGAAGGGCCACTCGTAGAAGATCGTTTCGACGACCCGCCCGCCCAGGAGAACGCCGACGGCGAGCATGAGGCTCAAGTCGTAGACCGTCGGCAACGCGAGCCCAAGCGCCGCGCGCTTCCGCCGGATAAAGAGGTGCGCATTGAGAAAGCCCAGCGCATAGCTCAGGCCATACCACCAGAGGTATACGCCGCCGATCGACCCGATGATCGGGTCGATGCTGTGTACGTATGGGCCGATCATGACCACGCCTCTCGGCGCCCAACGCTACGCCGCCGGAACCAGCGCCAGGGTGCGCTCCAGGCGGCGCCGCACGCGCTCCGCCCCCAGGACCTCGAGCATGACATAAAGCCCGGGTCCCACCCCCATGCCGGACACCGCCACGCGTGCCGCATGAATCAGATCCGACGGGTTGAGGTTGTGCGCGGCGGCCGCCGCCTTCAGCGCCTCCTCAAGCGCGGCGGCCGTGAAGACGGGCAAGGCCGCCCAGGCCTCGCGCAACGCCAGCAGCCCTTCGCGCCCGCCCGGCTTGCGCAGCCGCTTCTGCATCACCTTCTCGTCGTACGGATAATCTTCCGTAAAGAAGAAGCCCGCCTGCGCCGCCATGTCCGTGTAGAGCTTGATCCGCTCCGCCATCGCATCAATCACCTTCAGCAGGTACCCCTCGTCCATCCCCTCCTGCCAGAATCCGTGGGCCACGAGGTCCGCGCGGCAGCCCGCCAGGCGCTCGCTCACCGGGCGGCGGCGCAGATGCTCGCCGTTCATCCAGGCCAGCTTGGTCAGATCCACCTGCGCCGGAGACGACAAGACCTTCTCGAGCGTGAAGGCGGCCGCCAGCTCCGCCCGCGTCATCACTTCGCGGTCGTCGCCCGGGGACCAGCCGCACAGCGCGAGATAATTGAACAGCGCCTCCGGCAGGTAGCCCTTCTCGCGGAAGTCGCCCACGTAGGCCGCCCCGTCGCGCTTCGAATACGGCTTGCCCTGCGCGTTGACGATCATCGGCAGGTGCGCATACTGCGGCGCCGTTGCCCCCAGCGCGTGAAACAGAAACAGGTGCCGGTAGGTGTTCTCCACGTGATCGTCGCCCCGGATGATGTGCGTCACCCCTTGCGTGACGTCATCCGCCACGTTGCCGAGATGAAACACCGGATGGCCGTCCGAGCGCACGATGACGAAATCCGCCAGCCCGTCGAGTGGCTTCGCCAGCACGCCCTTGACTTGATCCTGGTACGTGATGCTGCGCCGCGTGAAGCGCAGGCGCGCGGCGCCCGCCACCGACTCCGTGTGCCGCCCCGCCAGGATCTCGTCAATCTTGTCCGCCAGCCGGAACCGGACGGACTCCCCGGCATCGAGCACCTCGAGGTCGCGGAAGCCGGCCAGGCACTTGTGTTCGGCCACGGGCTTGCCCTTGGACGAGATCTGCGCGTAACGGACGCCTTCGCGGCCGATGATCACCGGCTCGTCCGGATGAACGGAAATCTCGCAGGTGCCGGTCACCACCACGCCCGGCACGCGCTCGGCATCCCACGGCAGGCGGAAGACGGTGGCCTCGGCGCCTTCGCCGCCCTTGGCAAAGCGATAGGCATCCCCCTGCTCCAGCAGCCGGGCCGCCGCCGCCAGGTGCGCCTCGCGCTGCGTGGACTGGTACAGCGGCACGTCATCGAACGTGAGCCCCAGCCACTCCATGGCGCCCAGCACCGCCTGCACCGCTTCCGGGGTGGAGCGCTCGCGATCCGTATCCTCGATGCGCAGCAGGAACTGCCCGCCCGCGTGCCGCGCAAAGAGCCAGTTGAAAATGGCGGCGCGGATGTTGCCGATGTGAACCTGTCCCGTCGGGCTCGGTGCAAAACGTACGCGTACGGACATGGCGTGAAACTCCTATTCCGGCTCGACTCGCTGAATGTGATGCAGGCCACCCTAGCAGATCGCCCCCGCGCGGGTCGAGGCATGCGTGCCGCCCCGTTCATGCAAGGGGCGCCGTCCAGCGTTTGCGTCGCCCGGGTGTTAACCGCCAATGACATCACACGCGGGCCCTGGCCCGCACGTCACCGCACCGCGGCCGGCGCGGGCGGAACGTCGGCCAGCCAGTACGTCGTGATCGGCTTGACGTGGACCTTGGCCGCGTAGGCCCCGGGCAGTCGCTGCAGCCACGGACTCGCAATCACCGGATTCGCGGCGACGATCGGCTGCAACTGATAACCCGCGCGCGCCAGCTCCGCCTGGTGCTCCGCCGTCGCCAGCACCGGCCTGGGGAGCCCGTCCACGCCAAGCGTCGGCGACTCGCCCAGTTCCACAACGGCGTACCGGCCGCCCGCGAGCACGCGCAACTGGCCCGTGGCGGAACTCGCCAACCCCAGCGTGAACACTCGCCGCTCATCCGGACGGACCTGGTCCAGCGCGCTCACCACCGCTGTCAGCGGCGAAGGGGAAAAGACCGGGCGGATACAGGCCCCAACCAGCGCGAACACCAGGACGCCCGCCGCGGCCACCCACGTCCAGCGCACCTGGTCGTCCGCCGCGCGCAAGGCCACAAGCCCATAGGCCCCCAACGCCGTCAACACCAGCCCGCCGGCCGCCAGCCGCCAGTCTGTCGCCAGGCCAGCCAGCGCGAGCAAACCGCCGGCGAGCAGCGCAAGGATGGCGAACGCGCGGATCAGCCGGCCCATCCACACCTGGCAGCGCGGCTCGGATGCAAAGGAGGACAGCACGCCCGCCAGCAGGACCGCCACCGACGGGTAGGCGGAGACGAGGTAGCGCGTCCGGCGGATGTTGCCAAACGTGAAGAAGATCACCAGCACCACGGCCAGGCTGAACAGGAAGATGCACGCCGCGCGGTGACGGCTCCAGAACGCAACCACCGCGCGCGGACGCCAGACCAGCCCCACGGCAAGGAGGAGCGTCCAGGGAAACGCGTGGCGAATAATGGCGAACGCGTAGTTCGAGAAGTTGACGAACACGAAGGACGGACTGCGCGCCACGCGTGCCCCCACCTGGTCCGCGAAGCAGGCCTGCAACGCCTCGAGCCCGTGGCGCTCCAGCATCGCCACGTACCAGAACGCGCCCAAGGCCACCCCCAGGAATATGCACGGCACGTTCAGCAGCCGCGCGGTGCGGGCGCGCTCGGGACAGGCAAGCGCCCAGAACAACGCGTTGGCCGCCAGCGGACACAGCCCGAGCAACCCCTTGCTTTGCACCGCCAGCCCCATGCCCCCATACACGAGCAGCGGATCCACCCACGACGGGCGATCGCCAAACCAGATGCGAGCGAAGCCCCACATGCTCACCAGGACGAACAGGCAGACCAGCATGTCGGGCGTCACGCGCGTGGACAGCGTCAGCAGTTCGACGTTGGACGCCAGAACCAGCGCCGCCAGGAACGCGAGACGGCGATCGCGCCAGACCGTCAACGCCAAGCGCCAGGTGAGCACCACCATCAGGACACCGGCAAGGAGAAATGGCAGGCGCGCGGCCAGCAGATGGATGCCCAGGGCTCGAAAAGAAACCGCCGTGGCCCAGTACGTCAGGATCGGCTTCAGCAGGCGAATCTGGCCGTCCGGGTAATGCGGCGTCCAGTAATCTCCGGTCTGCGTCATTTGCAGCGCCGCATCCGTGTAGAAGCGCTCGTCACCATGAAACTTGGCAGGACTTGGGATGACCGCCATCAGGCAAAGCGCAAACCCGGCGAGGAGCACCACGCCAAGCGCCCGCCCCGGGGGGGCTTGGTCACGGGCGGGCATCACAGGCGGTTCTGCTTCACGGGTCGGCATGGGACGGCATAGTGCCGAGGCCTGACACCGGGCGGCAAGGAGAAAGCGGCTAATGCACGTTCCGCGCACACACCCGGCACGGTGAAGACACCGTGACAGCCAGACCATGGTCGACGCACGTCCTGACGAACCGCGCCAATCACGCGATTTCACTTGGCCGGCGGACTGACATGCCCCTCAGCCGCGGCGCGCGCTTCGGCGATGGAGATCGTGATGCTGCCGAGCAGGTCGCTCAGAAGTTCCTGCAATTCCGGATTGGCGGCCTGCGCGTTGGCCGCGAGGCCGCGCTCCACGAGTGTCAGTGCCCCCACGGGATCGCCCTGCGCCTGCAGACTGCGGGCCGCGCGGTAGAAGCGGTCCACCGCGCCTCCGGCATCCTGCGCCTGGAGGCTGGCCTCGCCCGCGCGCCCAAGGGCCTCGGCCATGGGCCGGGGCTGTCCGGCGCGCTGCCAGGCATCCGCGGCCGCATCAAAGTCGCTGGTCGCCTGGGTCGCGTTGCCCGCCAGCATCGCGACCCTGCCCGACAAGCTGGCATGCGCGGCGTCGAGTGCATGCCCCTGGTCCTGCTTACGCAACCCGTCGGCGGCCTGGAGCGCGGCGGCCGCACCGGCCTGGTCGCCGCCGTCGGCGGCACATTCCCCGCGCGCCAGCCAGACCTCGACTCGCTGCGCATCGGACTTGCTCGCCGCGAAGGCGAGGTCAAGCGCGCGGCGCGCCTCATCGCCCTGCCCGGCCGCCTGTGCCGCGCGGGCGGCGAGCAGCAACGCCGGCTGCGAATCCATGCGCCAGCGGCCGAACTCGGCCAGCGCCTCGCGCAGCGTGACCCGCGCCTCGGCCGGTCGCCCCAGCGACAGCTGGCAGGCCGCCAGGTTGTAGCCGCTGCGTGCAATCTCCGGCCCGTCATCGCGTGCCCGCGCGCGCTGCATGGCCAGTTCGTAAAAACGCGCCGCCTGCAACGTCGCGCCGCGGTCATAGGCCGCGCGGCCACTGGACGCCAACTGCGCGGTGCGCGCATCCACCGCCACCGGCGCCCGCGTCGAACATCCGGCGGCGAGGATGACCATCAAGGGCAGCAGGTGAAGGGAGTGGGTGTGCCTCATGGCGCCCGCACCTCCGACGCGGGGATCAGCGCCGATGGCTCGGGCTGCGGGACATAGGACCGGATCAGCCAGTGATGCTGAATGCCTTCGATCAGCCGCTCGGACTCGCGAATCGTCTCCTGGGTCTGGAGGACCAGCCCGGGCAGGTCGTCCACTTCATCGCCAAGTTTGGCCGCCATCGGCGGCAGTTGCGCCGTCGTCCGCTTCAGGTCATCCAGCGCCGCGTTGATCTTGTCGAGGATGCCCTTGAGATCGTCGGCCACCTGCGGATCGCGAAGCATCTTGCCCGCGGCGCCCTCGCCCCGCCCAAGGCCCGCCGTGATCTGCTCCAGATTCGCCAGCAGCTTCATCAGCGGCTCGTCGGGATTGCGCAGGTCCGCCGCCAGCTTGCCGTATTCGCCAACGGTCTGCCGCAGCTCCTCGATGGCCGGCACCGTCGTCTCGCGGATCTGCTTGAGCAGGTCCTCCATCATCTCCGTCAGCTCCGTATCCTTGACCGCGGCCAGCCGGGCGGCAGGATCCAGCAGATCCCCCTGGCCCTTCGTGATCTCGATGAACGCGTCGCCCGCAATGCCGAAGCGCTTCTTGACGATGGCTTTGGAGTCGGACCGGACGAAGCGCAGGAAATCGCCCTTGACGGAAAGCACGCCCGCCATGTGTCCATCGTCCTCAACCACGATGCGCTCGACCTTGCCCACGGACGTTCCCAGGATTTCCACGGCCGCGCCCTTCTGAATGCCCAGCGAGCCCTCCACCGGAAAATCCACATGGAAGCGACGGACGGGGGTGAACCACTCCTGGGCATGCCCCGCCAGCAGAATGCCCGCCATGAGCAACGCCACGATGAACAGGACAAACGTCCCGACAATCTCGTTTACGTACCGGAATTTGAAAGGCTTCGCCATGGGCACATTCTCGTTTCCTTCAACTCGAAGATCAAGGTCGGGTTCAAGCCCGGATGGCGCGCGTCCGCCGCGTTCGACGTCAGCCAGATCACCGCCGCGCCACCCGCCCGTGCCGCCCGGAGCTGCGCGAGCAGCGCCGCCGTCCACGGCGCCTCGAGTTCGTGCGCGGCATGGTCGCACACCAGGAGGGCGGGCTGCCCCAGAAACGCACGGACCCACTGCGCACAACGCAGCGTGCTGCGATCCACGGCGTGGGGCCGTCCCGTCGGCAGATCGGCCAGCCCGAACTCGCGGGCCAGCCGTCGCGCCTCATCCTGAATGTCCGCCTCCGCACGGGTGGTGTGATAGCGCTGGGACAGCGTGATATTCTCGTCCACATCCAGATTGCTGAGCCAGCCGCCGGCATCGAAAACCCGCCCGATCCGGCCGCGCAGGGCCGCCGCACGGCCCGGCGACAGCCCCCGCCAATCGTGGCCGCTGAACGTGACGGACCCCTCCTCCGGATTCACCAGCCCCTGGGCAAGATCGGGTAGCGGCGTGCGGTGGTGGCCAGCCGGCACGCGCAACAGCAGCAGGTCACCGGCATCCAGCGCGACGTCGACGCCGTCCAGCCCGCCGTCGTAGGCATCCGACGCGGCACACCGGACATTCTGGAACTGGAGCATCATAGGTAGGTCACCAGGGACACGAGGAGCGACGTGACGAAGAGCGCGGAGATCGATCGCACGACGCCGCGGGTGGCGGCCTGCGGCACCTCCGTGGTGGCCGCGCCCACACTGAGCCCCTCCGTGCAGCAGGTGACGCCGGTCAGAATGCCCGGCACGAACGTCTTGACCAGCAGGTTGAAGACATCGGCCTTGGTCAGCGCGCCGAAGACGGTGTCCACAAAACGCATCGGCTCCATATCCGTGGCGCCGAGCAGAACGCCGCTCAGATAGCCGCTGAGCAGCGACACGCCCACGAAGATGATCGTCAGGCAGAAGACCGAAATGGCTACGCCCAGCACGCGGGGCACCACCAGGTAGATGAACGGATCGAGGCCCTGCGCGTCCAGCAGGTGAACCTCCCCGTTGACCTTCATGTTGCCCAGCTCCGTGGCGATGGCCGTGCCGCTGCGCCCGATCACCACGAAGTTCGTCAGCAGCGGGCCCACCTCGCGGATGACCACGGCCACGAGCACAGGCCCCAGCAGATGGCCCTGGCCCACGGCGGTCAGCCATACCTGGGTCTGCACCACGATGGAGACGCCGACCATGAAGGCAATGAAAGAGACGAACCGCGTGGCATCGTAGCCGGTGAACAGGATCTGCCGCGCGAGCACGTTGCGCACCGTGCGGCGCCACGTGCCGGCACGCGCCGCCACCTGCAACGCGCTCCAGGCCACGGCCAGCAGATACCGCACGTCCCGCCACTTCGCCAGGGTGACGCTGCCGATGGTTCCAAGCCACGTCATATCCACTTCCGACGCTTCATCACGACCAACAGTGTGCCGGCGATGGTCAGCGCGACCGCCCAGAAGAATGCGTAGCCGTACTTCCACGACATTTCCGGCATGTTCGGCAGGTTCATGCCGTAGACGCCGCACAGGAAGCTCAGCGGCAGAAAGATCGCACTGATGGTCGTCAGCCGGTTGACCACCTTGTTCGTGCGGTGGCTGACCATGCCCATGTAGAGGTTGAGCGATTCGTTCAGCACCTCGCGCTCCGTGGTGATGTCGCTGCCCAGGCGCTCCAGCGTACCTGCCATGTTATGCAGGAACGGCTGCGTCGACTCACTGACGAAAGGCGAGCGGCGCGACGAGAGCTCGTGCATCAACTCGCGGGCGGCCAGCACGATCTTGCGAAACAGCAAGATATCCTGCGTGAGGTCGGCCACATGCCGGAAAATGGTGTCGTCAACCGTGCTGAACAGGTTGAGCTGCACCTGCTCCACGGCGTCCGAAAAACCGCGCAGCGTGCGGCGGTAGGATTCAATCAGGTGGTCGCCAATTTCATAGATCAGAAAGCCCGGGCTCTTGGCGAACTTGATGAAATCGTCCCGGTAGGTGCGCCGCATGTGCTTCAGGAACTCGGCCCCGCGACGCCGGAACGTGACGATGAAGCGCTCTGCCAGGATAATGTCGACATGCGCCGCCACGAGGCGCCCCTGCTCGAAGCGGGCTTCGCTGACCGCAAAATGCAGGCAATCCTCGTAGACGTCGTAACGTCCCTCGCGGTCCGGGCCGATGACTTCATCCAGGGCCATGGCATTGATGCCCAGTGCCGCGAGCAATAGCCGGCACTCCGCGCACGCGGTCGACGCGGTCGCGCAGGGCGAACAGTCCACGTCCACCCAGCCATACGCACCGGTCGCGAGGGCCGCCGGAAGGTCCGCGGGCGCAAGCGTGGTTTCGGTCCGGGTCTCGAAGTTGAAGGCAACAACCGTGAGCATGCGCGTGATGCTATCGGATGCCCCCCGCCCCCGCAAGCCTGCGACCGCCGGCGGCCATCGCGCGCCGCCGCGCACCCTCACGCCACCCGCACGCGCTCCCCGGTGCGGGCCAGTGTGGCGTCGGGCCAGGCGCGGGCCACCTGGCGGGCGAGACGGTCGAGCGCGCGATCGGTCTGGTCCGGCGCGTGGTGCGTAATCAGCAGCCGCCTGACGCCCGTGGCGCGGGCCAGCGCGACGCACTCCTCCCACGTGCTGTGGCCCCAGCCGGCGTGCGCAGCGTAGGTGCCGCGCGAGTACTGCCCGTCCATGATCAGCACGCGGGCGGGCGTCGGCTCCCGGCACAGCGCAGCCAGCGCGCCCTGCGCGGCGGGCGTCGAGCGCGCCCACTCCACGTCGGTGGCCACCACGACCGCCTTGGGACCTTCCTCAAGGCGATAGGCGGTGCAGCCGCCGGGATGCTGGACCGGGCACCAGCGCACGCGCAAGGCCCCGATCCGCAGCGGGTGGGTGCCGCAGGTGCGCGGCAGGTTCCGATACCGCACCGCCGCGCCCATATCCTCAACTTGCAACGGCCAGAACGGCGCGTGCAGCAGGCGCGGCATGACGTCGCGCACCACGTGCCGCCCACGGCTGGGCGCCGCCATGGTGACCGTCCAGCGTCGATCGTACAACAGGCCCAGCGCCGGCAACCCCATCGTGTGATCCAGGTGATAGTGCGTCAGCAACAGGTGGACACGCCGCGGCCCGTGCTGCTTCTGCAGCCGCGCCCCGAGAGCGCGCACGCCCGTGCCGGCATCCACGATGACGCGCTCGCCCGCCGCCCCCTCCACCAGGTACGACGTCGTCTCGCCGCCGTACCGCATGTAGCCGGGTTGGGCGACGGGATGCGTCCCGCGGCAGCCCCCAATGATCACGTGCATGGTCTACTTCTCCGTGAGGTTCCAGATGCCATCCCAGTGCGCCAGGCGCCCTTCCACCAGGTCGCGGCAGCGCGCGGCGTAGGCCCGCGCCGCCGGATCATCGGGCAGCCGCATGAAGCAGGCCAGGGCCGCCGTCCACTGGCGGGCGCGACAGGCCTCAAGCCCGGCCGTGAATTCCGCCACCCACGCCGGCAGCGCCTCGCCCGCCAGCACGAGCGGCTCGAACACGCGAATCGGCTGCTTGCGGCCGACCACCGTGATGGCCCCCAACTCACGCCCCTGCGCGAGTCCGTTCACCTGCAGCCAGGTGGCCTCGGCCACCATTGTGAAGGTGCCAAACGCTTTGTTCGCGCCCTCCAGGCGCGACGCGGTGTTGGCCGCGTCGCCGAGCATCGTGTAGTTGAACTTGTCGAGCGAGCCCATGTTGCCGACGACGACATCGCCCGTGTTGAGGCCGATGCGCGTGCGCACGACGGCGCCGAACTGCCGCTCCCATGCAGGGCGCATCTCGGCGCAACGCCGCTGGCATCGCACCGCGGCGCGCACGGCGCGGGCCGCGTGGTCGGCCTGGCGGACCGGCGCGTTCCAGAAGGCCACGATGGCATCCCCCACGAACTTGTCGAGATAGGCCCCCTCCTCCTTCAGAATCGCGCCCATCTCCGTGAGGTACACGTTCAGCAGCTCGATCAGGCGCGGCGGCTCAAGCTTCTCGGAAAAGCTGGAAAATTTCTCGAGGTCGGAGAAGAACATGGTCAGCTCGCGCTTCTCGCCGCCGAGCGAAAGCTTCTCCGGATGCGCCACCAGTTCGTCCAGCACGGCCGGGCCGACATACTGGTTGAACGCGGATTTGATGAACCGCTTCTGGCGGCCTTCCGTGGCGTAGTTCCACACCACGCCCCCGACGAGGGCCAGCGCGCCGCCCAGCGCGGGGGGCGCCACCGGCCACCACCAGCCGGCGGCGTACGTGCCGAGCCCGAGGCCCGTCACGACCAGGACGAAGCCGGCGAACGCCACCACGTTCTGCCGCGCATTGCGCGACAGCATCACCGCCATGGCCGCCAGCAGCGCCATCAGCAAGGTGCCCAGCACATTGACCGCCGGCGGCACGTCGCGCAGCGGATCGGCGGCCAGCAGGTTGTCCAGCAGCGTCGCGTGGATCTCGACGCCGGGATAGTCTCCGCTGATCGGCGTGGGCCGCAGGTCCTTGAGCCCCGGCGCACTGAAGCCGACGAAGACATAACAGTCGCGCACGACGGCGGGATCCACCACCGGCGTCCCGCCCTCCTGCAGGCGCAGCTCGGATTGGATAACGGCGGCCGCGCGCAGGCTGGCGGACTGGCCGGAGGCGTCGCGCACGCCGTGCGTGCCGGACGGGCCGCGGAAGCGCAGGATCAGCCGGCCCTGCCCGTCCACCGGCACCCGGCGCGTGCCGACGCTGAACCAGCCGTCACGGAGCGAACAGGGCGCCGGCTCGGCGGCCAGCAGCGCGGCCAACCCGAGCGAGGGCAGCGCCACGCCGTCGAACACGCGAAAGAGACCGGCCCGGCGGAAGATGCTGTCGGGATCGGGAATGTCCTTCACGTTGGCCAAAACGGACGCGTTCGTCGCAATTTCCGGCACGGGAAAGGCCGCGCCTGGCTCCGACAAGGCGGCCGCCTCTGCTGGCGGCAGGCCGGCCAGCCAAGTCGGGCGCGCCGCAAACGCCGGCCAGCTCCGCTGCTGCTCGGCCTGTCGCCCCAGGAAGACGGCGGCCACCGAGGTCAGGCCGGTGAAGGCCTGGCCCAGCATCTGGTCATCCTCGACGCCATAGGCGCTGGATTCCGTGAACAGCACATCGAACGCGATGGCCTTGGCGCCGCCCCGCCTGCAGAAATCGATGATCGGTGCATAGACCTGCCGCGGCCAGGGCCAGGACCACCCCTGCTCGCTCGCGCCCCAGTCGAGGCTGGCCTGGTCCAGCAGGATGACCTTGATCTTGTCCGTCGAGGCGGACCGCGCCGCGAACACGTCGACGCGCAGGCCCCAGCACAGCGCCTCCAACCCGCGCAGCGCCCCGGCATACCAGGCCCCGAGCCCGATCAGCCCGGCAACCGATCCCAGCAGACAGGCATGAAGCAGTTTACGGAACATTCAGCGGCGCCTGAGCGCGGCGCCCTCCATTTCGCGTTGGTACTCGCACACCGCGGCGCGCCGCCACCGCCTGCTCGCTCGCCGCGATGGCATGCCCGGCCTGCCGGCGCTGATTCCGACTTCGGATCTCGCGCGTCCCGCCTGCCGCCAGGGACGGTGAGCTACACGCCCCGCATGGATTGCTGGAACCGCTGCTGCCGGGCCGCCGGGGCCGGCGCGGGCGGCGCGAATTTCATCTTCGACAGGTCGGCGATGCGCGCCTGGGGTGGCGGATGGGTCTTGGCGAAATCGACCCCGCCCGGCTTCAAATCGTGGGCCATGTTCCCCAGCACGCGCGCCAGGGCGCCCGGGTCGTAGCCCACGCGCCGCAAAATCGTCACGGCCAGCGCGTCCGCGGCCCGCTCCTGCCCGCGGGCGTATCCGCTCGTGACCAGCTTGGACGTGATGTCATCGATGCTGCCCTCGAAGGCCGTCGTCAGCTGGGACAGCTGCTCGCCGCCAAAGCTCTTGGCGCCCTCGGTGCCCAGGATGGTGAACGCCTGCGTCCAGCGGCTGTTGCTGATCGCGGCGATGGCATGGCCGAGGTTCACGTGCGCCACCTCGTGCGCCAGCACGGCCGCCAGCTCGTCTTCCGTCTTGCACAGGCGCAGCATGCCGCGCGAGAGAAAGATCAGGCCGCCCGGCGCGGCAAACGCGTTGATCTCGTCCGAATCGAAGATCAGGAAGTGATACCCGCCGAACGTCTCCGGCTTGTCCGATCCCATGGCCAGCGTCTGCCCCACCAGGTTGACGTAGCGCGTGGCGGCGGCGTTGTCATAGCCCTTGTGGGTGCTCATCAGCGTGGCGCCCACCGCGCGGCCGACGTAGTACTCCTGCTCCGGCGTGATCTGCTCCAGCGCCTTGCCGAACGAGTCGCCCGTCTTGATCATGGCGTCCGCCTGTTCGGGCGTGACGACCCCGGCCGCCTGGCCGGCTCGCGCCATGGCGCGGCACCCGACGAACGGCAGGGCCAGCAGGACCGCCAGCGCCGGGGCCAGCAGGATCCGCATGCCGGTGAGGTTGCGTGCGCGACTCATCGTGCACCTCCCGTCGCCGCCTTCACGCCGCCCTGCTCGAGAAACGCGCGCGCGTCGCCCGGCGAGACCTTGATCTTCTCCATCCGGTCAATCGGCCCGAAGTCGATCTTCGCGTTCTTCTTCTTGAAGTCGGCTTCGACATCCGCGTTGAACCCCTTGCCGGCCAGCGCGAGTTCCTCCCCGGAGGCCGTGGCCCCGACATCGGCGGCACCCGACTTGGCCGCGATCTTCTTGGTGGTCAGGGCGGACTTGTGCAGCCAGCCCGTCGCCGTGCCACTGCGCACTTCGAACCAGTCGCCCTGCACCTGCATGATTTGCACGCGCTGGGCGTAGGGCACGTTGCCCGACACCTTTCCGAGATACGACGGCGTGGCGCGCAATTGCGCATTGCGTATCTGGACGCTCATGTCGGCAGACACGGCGGCATACGCACCGCCCGCCATCACCATCGCCAAGGCGACAGCGAGCAGATGTGGTCTGATTCTCATTCGGCCTCCCTTACGATAAATCCCGGCGTTGCGCGTCATTTAACGCGCTCGTGGCGGAACATTCAAGCGCAACGTCGCGCGTCAGGGACGGCGCGGCCCCGCCACGTCCCTGCTCACGGTTCCTTCGCCGGCCCGCCGCGCTGCTTGAGGAACTCGCCAAGCAGTTTGCCGCCCTGGTCAATGACGGCGTTCTTTGCCGCCTTCGCCCCCATGTCCTTCACCGCCCGCGCAAACGCCTGCCGGTCAAAGCGCGGCGAGCTCACCGTGCCGCCGATCGGCACCTTGACGCTGGTGTCCTTGAGGTAGGGCGCGGCGTGCGACAGTCCCAGCTCCGCCAGCAGATTGGTCGTGACCGGCAGCTCGGCCTGGTACTGCAGCGTCTGATCCAGCCCCACCGAACCCGATACGATGATGGTCTTGTTGCGATCCGCCTTGAACGTCAGCGGCGATGGCGTGATGCGCCCGTCGCGGCACTCAAAGCGCACGACTTGATTGGACACCTGGACCTCCTGCGCGGATACGTGCAGGGCCCCCAGCAGCTGCCCCATCAGCCCCTGGCCCGAGCCCAGGACGAGATTGTGCAGCCGCATCTCGCCGGCAAACGTGGTTTCCTGCTGCAGACGCGGTCCGAGCGGCGCGTTCAGCCGGTCCATGGTCAGGCTGAGTTGCCCGCCCACGACAGCGCACCCGTAGAAAATGGGATGGATGCGCGACAGGAGCTCGGACGCCATGTCCCCGTTGAGCCTGACATCGGTCAGCAGCTGGGCGTTCGTGGGCATCGTGAGCACCGCTTGCGCGCCGCTCAGGTCCAGGTACGGCTCCGCGTGGACCCGCCCCTCGTTGACGGCCGTATCCAGAATAACCTGCGCCCGCGCCCCGTGCACGCTCAGCGCCAGATCGATGTTGCTGGCCAACATGCCGAACGACGCATAACGATCCGCATGCAGCCCCGCCTTGGCCTCGGTGTGGCGCAGGATGGCCTGCCAGTCACCCGCGCCCAAGTCGGTATCAAGGCTGAAGGCCCGCGTGGCTTTGCCATCCATGTCGGGGCGATATCCGGCGAACGCGTCTGCCAGCAGGGCGATCTGGCGGCAGTCACTGCTCAAATCGCCCTGCAGGTGGAGGTGCCGTCTGGCGGCAGGATCCGTCAGCTGACCGGCGGCCTGCATGGACAACGGCGATGACGTCAGCGCAAACGTTTGAATCTGAATGCGCTCGGGCGTGCTCGATACCTTCACATCCAGCGCCACGGGCCCCGCCAGCGGCAGGTCCTTCGCCTTCACCCATCCGGCTTCGCGGCAGAAGGCCAGCAGCCCTTCCATCGTGCCCGACGACTCGACATGGGCATCGCCCACGCGCAGCGCGGTCTTGGCGGCCGCATTGGGAATCTCTATCAGGGCCACCTGCGCCTTGAGGTCCAGCGGCAGCCCGTCAACGGCCACTTGCAGCGCGCGCAGGCCGGTGATCCTCCAATCCGGCGAGAACTGGATGACCCCGCTTTTAACCAGATGCACCTCGTCGCGACGGATGGGCTCCGGCGTCATCCCCGCGACCAGCAGTTTCTTGACGCGTGCCTCCAGCTTGATCTGCCGCTCGCTTACCGTGGGGCTGCTCATGTCGACCGTCGCCACCAGGTCCCCCCCCACCTGCCGCTGGCCGAAATCGACGAACTGGCCAAGCTCCGCCATGGCGCGATCGAGATTGGCTTGAATCGAAAGGTGCCCCTGCCCGGGATCGCCCGCGGCTTCGAGTTGCGCAAATCCGGCGCTCAGTTTGGCCACCTCGACATGCACCTTGGGCCCGACCTTCGAGCCGCGCGATTCCAGGCTGATGGGCGCCGAAAGCGTCAAGGCCTGCTGACCGCGCATCGCGGCCACCTGCTCGATCCGCGCCCCGGCGTTCCACGTCAGCGTGTCGCCATCCGCGCCCAGCTTGCTGTCGGCCTCAAACGTCCCGCCCGTTATCTTCACGCCTGGCTGCACGTTCAGCAGGTGCGGAATCTGGGCCGCCAGCATGGCGAGGTTCACGTCAATCCCCGCCTGCAGATTGAGGCGGGGCAGCGTCGCCCCCGTCACGGTCTCGACATTCCCCGAGGCGTCCATCTGCGCCAGGGGCGACTTCAGCGTCAGCGTGCGGATCACGATCTGCGATCCGGCTCGCGTGACATCCAGGTCAAGAGTCAGGCTGGCGAGGCGCGGATGATCGGCGCCGAGGGCGCCCCCGCGCAGGCCGATGTCCGTCCCCTGCACATTGCCTTTGGCCGTGATCGCCCCGGCCTCGCCCAGTGTCACCGTTGCCCGGGATTGCAGACTGCCCTCCACGTCGGGAACCGACTTCATCCCCGGCCGTGTGGCCAGCCCTGCCAGCGAAAGCCCCTGCAAGGACAGGTCGATGCCGAAGGTCTTCGACGAAGGGGCCTGCAAGTCCGCCTGCACCGTCGCCCGCAGCGTCCCCCCGGCGCGCAGGTCGCCCAGGTCCACAAACTGGCCGACGTCCTTCGCCGCGGCGGCGAGATCGGCCTCCACGTGCACGACCGCCCCGGTGGCGCTACCGCTGCCCGTGGCCGTGGCAAATGATGAATGCAGGGTGAAGGACTCCAGGACGGGGCCTTGTGCCGTCAGCGCGGCCTGCACGCCCAGGGCGACGGGCGCCGCGAGGTGGAAGGCGTTCCCATGCTGGGTGCCGCCCACGTCGCTCAGCCCGGCCGTGGCGCGCACCCCCAGGCGGTGCGCATCGGATTCCACACGTCCATCGAACCGCAGCTGGCCGCCAGTGACGCGCATGTCGGGCTGCAGATGCAGCGTGGACGGCAACTGCGCCGCCACGTCCGCCACATGGATGTTGCCGATGACGGTGATCTGTCCGCGCGGATACGGCGCGCCTGCCACGGGCGTCAAGTCGCCGGCGGCCTTGAGCGTGGCCAGTGCGGACGTCACGCTCAGTTGCTTCACGGTCAGCGCGCCTGCCGTGCGGGTCACGTCCACATCGAGACGCACGGAATCGAGCCGGAGATGGTCCTGCCCCAGCGCGCCGCCATTCATCTGCAACCCGTGCACGACGGTCCCGCCGGTCACGGCCAGCGCGTTCGTTCCATCGGCCTTGAGCGTGAGCGAACTGTCAAGGCGCCCGCTGATCACCGGCAGGGAAGGCACAAACGCCCGTGCCAGCGCGAGGCTGCCCAGGTCGAATTGCGTCGTCTGCAGGGAAACATCGGCCACCAGCGCGGCCGGATCGAACACGCCGTCCCTGAGGAGGTTCACCGTGCCCGCGAGGGTCAAGTCCGGGGCCGTGCGGGCGGTCGCGTCAGCCTCGCCCACACGGCAGCGCCCCTGCACGTCGAATGCCAAGGACGACCTGAGGCTCGGGCAATCCACGGTGGCGTCCACGATCAGCGTGGTGGTCGGCTGCCCGGGCTTGCGCACGTCCACGCGCGCATCCTGCACCTTCAGCTTCGCGGCCACGTCAAGCGCCAGCGGCATGCGCTCGCCGGAAGGCGGGGCCGGCTTGGGTCTCGGCTTGCCCGATTCCGGCTTCGGCGGCGGAGGCCGGCCTTCCAGCCGGCTGACGTCGCACCAGACATGCGGCTCGACGATCGCGATGGTCCCCAGGTTCTTCCCGGGCGCCAGGAGACGCCACAGCCCGGACGACATCGACAGTTCGCGTACGGTGCCGCCGAATCGCTGTTCGCCGTCCTGGTAGGCCACGCCCTGCACCCGCACGCCGCGCCACCAGCCCAGCGACCAGTCATCCACCGCCAGCGAGCCGCCCGCGAGTCGGGCATTGACCTGCTTGACCAGGGCCTGGCGGACACCCCGCGTGGACACGATCGCCGGCAGCGCCAGCACCAGGGCCAGCAGCACCACCACGACGGCACCTGCAACCTTCAGCGTCTTCTTTAACATAGGTCCAATCCTGCTTGAATGCGAACGGGGCATACCTTAGCATGCCCCGCGGCTTTTTTCACGCACGCGAGACAGGCGTTCAGACTTTATCAGGAAAGGGAGGGCAACGTGGCTGGCATCTTCAAGGCCTACGATATCCGGGGCATCTACGGCAAGACACTCACCGACGACCTGATGTACCGCATCGGGCGCGCGTTTGCGACGTTCATCAAGTGCCGCACCGTGGTCGTCGGGCGCGACATGCGCCCCCACTCCGTCCCGCTCTTCGAAGCCCTCGCGCGCGGCCTGACCGAACAGGGCGTCGACGTCATCGACCTCGGCGTCTGCTCCACGCCGATGACCTACTTCGCCGTCGGCTCGCTCGGCGCCGATGCCGGGGTCATGATCACGGCCTCGCACAATCCCGGCGAGTGGAACGGCATGAAGATGACGCGCGACCGCGCCATTCCCATCAGCGGCGCCACCGGCATCCAGGACATCGAGCGCATCGTCAACGCCAATGCCTTTGCGCCCGCCGCGACGCGCGCCGGCGCCGTGCACAAGCACGACATCGTCTCGGCGTACGTCGCGCACATCCGCCCCGTCGCGGCCCTGCAGCGCCCGTTGCGCATTGCCGCCGACATGGCCAACGGCATGGGCATCGTCGAGGCGCGCGTGCTCGATGGCGTCATCGCCATGGACAAGCTCTTCGACACGCTCGACGGCACCTTCCCGAATCACGAGGCCAACCCCCTCCTGCACGAAACGTACGCGGCCCTGGAAGCCAAGATGCGCGGCCAGACGTACGACTTCGGCGTGGCCTTTGACGGCGATGCGGACCGCGTCGGCTTCACGGACGAAAACGGCAAAATCATCCCGATGGATATCATCACCGCCCTCATCGCGGAGGACCTGCTGGCCCGCACGAAGGGCGTCGTCTTCTACGACCTGCGCAGCAGCTGGGCCGTCAAGGAAGTCATCCAGGCCAGCGGCGGGACGCCCATGATGAGCCGCGTCGGACACGCCTTCATCAAACAGCAGATGCGCGACCACGACGGCCTGTTCGCCGGCGAACTCTCCGGCCACTACTACTTCAAGCACAACTACTACACCGAGAGCTCCAGCATGGCCGTGCTCTGCGTGGCCAACATCGTCAGCCGCTCCAAGCGCCCCCTGTCAGAGCTGGTCAAGCCGATCCAGAAGTACTTCGCCAGCGGCGAGATCAATTCCGAGGTGCACGACACGGCGAAGGTGCTGAACCTCCTCCGCGACCGCTTCCAGAAGGAGGGCCGCCTCCTCGAACTGGATGGCGTCAGCGTCGAGTTCGCCGACTGGTGGTTTAACGTGCGGGCGTCGAATACGGAACCGCTGATCCGGCTGAATCTCGAAGCCAAGTCCCGTTCCCGAATGGAGCAGAAGCGCGACGAATTGCTGGCCCTGATCCGGCAGGCATAGCACACGGGTCCCGGCCGGAGACGTCGGCAAGCCATATCGGCCACAAAACCCGACACTGAGCACACAGCCATATGACCAAAGACACGCTCCATCAGAAAGCCGCCGCGAAGTTCCGCGAGGCCTTCGAGCGCGAACCCGCCGTGGCGGCCTATGCGCCCGGCCGCGTGGAAGTGCTCGGCAACCACACCGACTACAACGAGGGCTTCGTCCTCTCCGCCGCCATCGACTGCGGCACCTGCTTCATCGCCGCGCCCACCGATGGCACCACGTGCCGCCTGGTTGCGGGCGACCTGATGGAGATGGCAACGTTTTCGGCCGAGCGCCCCACTCCCTCGCGCCGACATTCCTGGGCCAACTACGTGATCGGCGTGGTCGCCGGCGTCGGCGCAATGCAGCGTCGCCCCAAGGGCTTCGACGGCCTTTTCCTCAGCAATGTGCCGCTGGGCGCCGGACTCTCCAGCTCCGCCGCGCTGGAGGTGTCGGCGGGCATGGCCTTGTCCGCCCTGCACGGCGTAACCCCTTCCGCGCTTGATCTGGCGCGCATCGGGCAGCGGGCCGAGCATGATTACGCCGGGGTCAAATGCGGGTTGCTCGACCAGATTTCCAGCCTGTTCGGCGAGCCGGACCGCCTCGTCATGACCGATTTCCGTTCCTTGAAGGTGGAGACGGTGCCGCTGGGAACAGACGCCGCCTTCCTGATGTGCCGCACCCACGCCCGCCACGCCCTCGTCGATGGCGAGTACAATGCGCGCCGCCACCACTGCGAGGAAGCCGCGCGCCACTTTGCCACGGTGCTGCCCCATCCCGTGACCGCGCTGCGCGATGTGAGTTGGGCGGAGTGGGAGCAGCACCGCGACGGCCTCAATCCGCTGGCGGCCCGCCGGGCGGCCCACCCCATCGGCGAGAACGACCGCGTGCGGCGCGGACGGCAATGCCTCGCCGACGGCAATCTGGCAGCCTTCGGCCAGCTCATGTACGAATCGCACGAAAGCTCGCAGAAGTACTTTGAGAATTCCTGCGAGCAACTCGATGCCGTGGTGGCCGCCGCGCGCCAGATTCCACTTGTGCTGGGGGCGCGGCTCTCCGGCGGCGGCTTTGGCGGCAGCGCCGTGGTACTCATCCATCCGCGCGATGTCGAGGTTGTCAGCGTCGCCCTGCAGAAGGCTTACCAGAAGGTCATCGGGCACCCCTGCGACATTCGCGCCATCCGCGCCTCCGGCGGCGCGCACATGCTGGATGTCACCGCCCCCGCCGCCGCCTCCTGACGTCAACGCGCGCGGCATCCTCCGGACCTCCGGCGTCAGGTAGGCCCTCCATTCCATGGACCCTCCGGCGCGGCACGGCAGGGACGCCTCTTCCCATTGGGATCGAGATTCGCGATCGCACCCGAGGGTGGGGCGAGGCGTCCCGCCCAGCCGCGTCCACGCTGACCCACGCGCGCGCTCGGACAGCCTCGCGGTGGCCGACGCGAGGGTCAGGTGCCCCCCCTTGTCGCGCCATGGATTCATGCGATACCATGGCCGCCATGTCTGTCACGCCCAACATCATCGTCATCACGACCGACCAGCAGCGCCGCGACTCCCTGCAGGCCTACGGGGCCACGTTCACCCGCACGCCGGGCACGAACCGCCTGGCCGCCGAGGGCGTCGTCTGCGAACGCGCCTACTGCACGAACCCGGTGTGCACCCCGGCGCGGGCCAGCCTCTTCTCCGGCCAGTACCTGAGCCGGCACGGGGCCTGGAATGTCGGCACGACGGTGCCCGACGACACCGTGATGATCATGCACCGCTTGGCCGGCGCGGGCTACCAGACGCACAACATCGGCAAGATCCATTTCCAGCCCATGGGCATGAAGAACCCCGATGCGCAGAGCGTCGAAGCCCTCCTCGGCTGGCGCGAGCGCTTTCCGGCCTATCACGGCCCCTACTACGGGTTCGAGCGCGTGGAACTCGCCCTGGGCCACACTGAGTTCGGCATCGCGGGCCATTACGGCGCGTGGGTCGAAGCGCAGGCCGGCGGCCTTGAGGCCGTGGCCGCACTCAACTCGATGACCCAGCACAGCCGCTTCTATTTCGGCGGCGAAGCCTATGACTGGAATCTGCCCACGCGCCTGCACAATAGCGTGTGGACGGCGGACCGCACCATCGCCTTCCTGCGCGAGCGCGATCCGGCGCGCCCCTTCTTCCTGGCCGTCGGCTTCGAGGATCCCCACCACCCCCACTGCCTGCCCACCGACTACCCCGGCCGCCTGCCGCCCGAAACCGTCCCGCTGCCGCGCTTCACGCCGGGTGAACTGGACGACAAGCCGCCGCACTTCCTGTCGGCCCATCACGGGCGCCTCAAGGAGGACGGGGTCGAGGGGGCGTTCATGGTGGCTGGCCAGGGGCGCGGCGGCAATTACGCGGCCGTGTCTCCCGAAGAGGCCCGGCTCGGGCGCGCCTACTATTACAGCATGTGCAAGCTGCTCGACGAACAGCTCGATCGCATCCTCGCCGCCCTCGACGACCAGGGGCTGGCGGAGCATACCATCGTCGTGTTCACCACCGACCACGGGGAACTGCTGGGGGATCACGGGCTGTGGATGAAGGGCCCGTTCCATTACGAGGAACTCGTGCGCGTGCCCCTGATCGTGCGCTGGCCGGCCGGATTGCCCGCCGGGCAACGCGTGAACGGCCTGCTGAGCCATGTCGACCTCGTGCCCACGCTCCTCGCGGCCTGCGGCCTGCCCGCCGCCGCGGCGCTCGACGGCGTGAACGCCCTGCCCCTGCTGCGCGGCGAGACCCCCGCCGCGCGCGACGCCGCCATCGTGGAATGCACAGACGATCCCGCCGCGCTGCGCCTCAAGACCATCGTCACCGCGGAACACAAGCTGACGATGTATCACGGGCGCGACGACGGGGAGCTGTACGACCTGGTGGCGGACCCGGGCGAACTCCGGAACTTGTGGACCTCGTCGGCCCACGGCGGCATTCGCGAACGCCTGCTGCACCGCCTCCTGGATCACGCCGAACCGCTGGAGCGCCGCGCCGCACGCTCCAGCTATGCCTGACGGGCTGCGCCGGCTTCAGGCAAACGTCAACCGCACCACTTCATCGAACGTGCGCACGAAGTGCGCCTGCACGCCGCGCCGGATGTGGGCCGGCAAATCGTCCCAGTCGTGACGGTTGTCCGCCGGAAAAATGAGCGTCTTCACCTTGGCGCGCTTGGCGGCGATGGTCTTCTCTTTGAGGCCGCCAATGGGCATGACTCGCCCGGTCAGCGACAGCTCACCGGTCATGGCCAGCCCCTTGCGTGGGGCCTTGTTCTTGACCAGCGAATACAAGGCCGCCGCCATGGTGATGCCGGCCGACGGCCCATCCTTCGGCGTTGCCCCGGCCGGCACGTGCAGGTGGATGAAGCGCTTCTCGAAGAACTCGCGCGCCTTGGCGTCGCGGTTCAGCATCGCCCGCACGTGCGTGTAGGCAATTTCCGAGGACTCCACCATCACGGCCCCCAGTTGGCCGGTCTGCTTGTAGCCCGACTTGTCCGCGGCCACCGCGGCCGCCTCGATGTGCAGCGTGGCACCGCCCATACTCGTCCAGGCCAGCCCCGTCATGACGCCAATGCGCGGCTGCGCGTACAGCGTCTCCTCGGCAAAGGGCGGGTTGCCCAGGTAGCCCTTCACATCCTTCGCATCCACCTTCACGACCAGCCGGGGGTCCTTCACCATGCGCTTGACCGACTTGCGCATGATCTTGCGTATACACTTGTCCAGGCTGCGCACCCCGGGTTCCCGCGCGTAGCCGTCGATGATGGCGCGCATCGCCGGCGGGGAAATCGAGAGGCGCCCGCCGGCGATCCCGTGCTCCTTCATCTGCTTGGGCACCAGGTACCGCTTCGCGATCTGTAGTTTCTCCTCCAGGATGTAGCCCGAGAGCGTGATGACCTCCATGCGGTCCAGGAGCGGGCGCGGAATCGTGTCCGTCTGGTTGGCCGTGCAGACGAAGAACACATTGGACAGATCGAAGCGCACGTCGAGGTAGTGGTCGAGGAAGTCGCGGTTCTGCTCCGGGTCCAGCACCTCCAGCAGCGCGGAGGCCGGATCGCCCTGATAGCTCGCGCCGATCTTGTCGATCTCGTCGAGCATGATCACCGGGTTGGCGCTCTGGCTCAGCTTCATGGTCTGGATGAACTTGCCCGGCAACGCGCCGATGTACGTGCGCCGGTGCCCCTTGATCTCGGCTTCATCGCGGATGCCACCGACCGAGAACCGGTAGAACTGGCGCCCCATGCTGCGCGCAATGGACTGGCCGATGGAGGTCTTGCCCACGCCCGGGGGCCCCACGAAGCACAGGATCGACCCCGTCATGCGGCCCTTCATGATCCCGACCGCCAGAAACTCCAGGATGCGATCCTTCACGTCGTCGAGGCCGAAGTGGTCCCGGCTCAGGACGCGCTCGGCCTTCACCAGGTCAAGCCGGTCCTGCGTCAGCACGCCCCAGGGCAGCGACGTGAGCCAGTCGAGGTACGTGTGGCTGACGTGATATTCCGGCGACGCGGGCTCCAGCAGCTTGATCTTGTCGAGTTCCTCGTCCACACGCCGCCGCGCCTCCTCCGTAAGCTTGAGCTTCGCGAGACGCTCCATGAACTTCTCGACCTCGGCTTCCTTGCCCTCCTTCGCCAGCCCAAGCTCCTTCTTGATCGCCTTGAGCTGCTCGCGCAGGAAATAGTCGCGCTGCTGCTTCGTGACCTTCTCCTCAATCTGCTTGCCGATCTGCGCCTGGATCTTGGAGACGTCGATTTCCTTCTTCAGCAACACCAGCGCCTTGCGCAACCGGTCGCGAATGCTGAGCGTCGCCAGGATCTCCTGCAACTCCGGGCCCGAAGCGGTGGTCAGCGCCGCCGAGAAATCGGCCAGGCGCCCGGGCTCGTGCAGGTTCGAGCGCGACATGAACAAGTTCAGCTCTTCCTTGTGCAGCGGATTGAGCTGAATCAGCTCCTTGATCGTCTTGATGACGGCGATCGAGTACGCCTTCAGCTCCGGGTTGTCCACCATCTCCGACTCGATGACGTGCTCGACCTTGGCGACGATGTAAGGCTTCTCCTGCACGATGCCAGTGATCCGGAAGCGGTCCAGCACGTTGAGAATCACGCCAATCCCCTGGGGCGGCGGCAACTGGCTGACCTGGACAATCTCGGCAATGACGCCCACGTCGTGCAAATGCGCGCCGGTAACCCGCGCATCCTCCGCCAGCGGCACGGACTCGCGCGCCAGCACGGCCCCCAGGAAGCGCGCGGACGATTGCGCCGTGTCCATGACCATCTTGACGATCGCCGGATCGTCAAGGTGAATGGGCACCGTCATTTTGGGAAAGAGCGGGCGCTGCTGAAACGGCAGGATCGGCAGCTGTCCCGGGTAAATGTGCCGCGCCAGCACCAGCCCCTCTTCCGGTGGTTGTGAGCCATGATCCGGCGGCAGGACGTCCGGTTTGTCTTTGTGATGATTCTGAGCCATGCATCCCTCCCCAGTAATCCAAACTATAGGAGCGCCAAGGCCGTTACGCAAGTGGCGCGGCTCGGCAGGGGCGAGGCGTCCCTGCCGAGCCGGGGCGAGGCGCCCGTCCCGAGCCGCGCCCGTCTACCCCCGCATCAACGCGACCACCAACCACGCGATCATCCCCAGCGTGACCCCGGCCTTGAGCAGCATGACGAACAGGCGGCTGAGCACCGCGCCCCACGCAATGTGCGCCGCCGCCCCCGTCGCCTGCAGGCGATGCCGCTCCACGGCATACACCGCCACAAAGCCCACCGCACACATGCCCAGCAGGCTGCCAACGATCGGGATCGGAATCAGCCCGCCCAGCACCAGCCCCGCCAACCCGCCGACAATCGCCGCCACGCCCGCCAGGCGCGACCCGCCCCGCCGGCGCACGCCCCACCCTCCCGCCAGCGCCTCCCCCACCTCAACCAGAACCGCGAGCGCCGCGAACACGGCCACCGTCCCCCACCCCGGACCTGCCGTGCCTGGTAGCCACCGCGCCACCAACGCCGCCGCCAGCACCAGCCACGTGCCCGAAAGGGATACCGCCGAGAGCAGCAACCCCGCCAGGCAAAGCAGAAGGATCAGAACATACAAGATGCAGGTGAGGATTCCGGCGGCCGTCATGGATGCGAATTCCTCCGCCCGTGCCGCGGGCGCGATGATTTCCGCTCAGCGAAAATCACTCAAACGGAAACCGGTACTGCGTCAGCCCCAACTCATCGCGCATGGCGATCAGCTCGGCTTCAATGCTGGCATCAACGGGGATGCCCGTCTTGGCGCGCTGAAGCGAGTTTTCGTATTCCTTCTCGCCGCACGTGTAGATGCGAGTGCAGCCCGGAACCTTGCGTGAGTTCCGCAGCGTCCGCAGCACCTCCCCCACCCGCCGGCGCACCGCCTGCACGTCGCCGAAGGCCGCCGCGTCAATGGCCATGAAGAAGTGCCCCAGGCTGTGCGGCACCTTCTTGCCATCCGCAAATCCCGACAGCGCCTTGAGAAAGGCGCCCTGCTGCAGCGCGCAGGACAGCAGTTCCGCGACCGTGGCGAACCCGTAGCCCTTGTAGCCGCCGGTCTCCTCGCCCACGCCGCCGATCGGCGCCAGCGCCGCCGTTCCCGCCAGCAGGTGCCGCAACACCGTCCCAGGATCGGTCAGCACGGTGCCGTTCTCATCCATCACCACGCCCTCCGGCAACGGGCGCCCTTCGCGCGCATACAGCTCCACCGTCCCGCGCTGGATGATCGAGGTCGCGTAGTCGTTCGTAAAATCGAAGGGCTCGTCCGTCGGAAAGCCAAAGACGACCGGGTTGGTCCCCAGCAGGTTCTCCACGCCGAACGTCGGGGCGATGGCCGGCCGCGCATTCGTCGAGACCAGGCTCACCATGCCGGCCTGCGTCCCCATCAGCGTGTAGTACCCGACAATGCCAAAGTGCGTCGAGTTGCGTGCCACCACCACGCCCGTGCCGTACTCGCGCGCCTTGGCGATCGCCATGTCCATGCAGCGCTTGGCAATCACCATGCCCATGCCGTGGTGCCCGTCCACCAGCGCCGTGGACTTGAAGTCGCGCACGACTTCAAATTCCGTGACGGCCTTCTGAATGCGGTCCTTGACGATGCGATCGTAGTAGATGGGCTTGAGCCGGCTGACGCCATGCGAACTGATGCCGCGCCGGTCCGCCGTGATCAGCACGTCCGCACAAATGCGCGCCTCGTCCTCCGGCACGCCCACGCCACGGAAGACATCCGTGGTGAAGCGCTCCAGCAGGTCACAGGGCACCCACGCGGTATGGTCGACAAGTTCAGGATCTCTCATGTGCGTGCCGACTCTAAAGGGGACCGCACGCCTCGGTCAATCGCATTGGCACCGCTGACCGAACCCGTCTGGAACGAGGTGGCGGTTGCCGGACCTGCGCCCGCTCGCCGCCCTGGCACCGGGATCAAATCCATCCCCGCAATTTGTAGTAGATCATGGCCACCAGCTCGCGGGCAAAGCGGACTTCCGTTTCCAGTGCGTTCCAAAACCCGTAGCGCAGAAACAGCCCCTGCCCCATGTCCGCCTCCACATCCTGACTGACCGCCGGCAGTGAAGCCACCTCGCGAAACCCGGCCTTGCGGAAGCACAGCACGGCGCGCCGCGCGTGCGAGGGGGACGTGACGATCATCAGGGGACTGGCCAGCGCCGCCTCATCCAGCATGGCGCGAATCGCCTCGGCCTGAGCGTGCGTGTTGTGGGCGCGATACTCGAGCATCACAGTCTCGCGCGGCACCCCGCGCAGAACCAACTCATCCCGCATGCGCCCGACGCTGCTCTGGTCCGGATCGCCGTCCGCCGGCAGGGAACAGATCACGCGCGCCTCCGGAAAGCGCCGCGCCGCCGTAGCCGCATGGTACGTGCGAATCAATCCAGACTCACTCGGAATGCCCTCGCCCCCCAGCACGACGATGATCCCCGGCGGCCCGCTCAACTGCGCGTCGGCAGCCTCGAACCAACGCACCACCCCGCGCGGTATGCCCGTAAGCCCCATGATGATTTGCACACCAAACAGAACAGCGGCCAGATAAACAAAGCGGCGCCACCCGCGCTCCGCCCACCCTGCTCCTGATCCTGTGCTCGCCATTGACCATTCGCCTATAAGGGTTTACGCGACTCAGTGCAAGCCTCTCCTCGCGCACCAGAACGGTTTTGATCATCTTGTCAACACCCCCGCCGGCCTGCCGATTTCCACCCGCTCGCACGCCACTTTTTTTAAAGTTTTTATCGACGGCAGCGCCATTCACGATTAACCTTTCCGTGACAACGGAGAGTTATAGCAACCGGGTGGAGGAAGGAGGCAGGTCAATAAGTTCAAGGAGGCGCTTCGATGAACGCGTATGCCTCTGCTTCACAGGTCAACGGATGTTCGCGCGGCCGTGATCTTTCAGGTTCGGACCGCGATGGCGCATGCGGCTGGCGCAACCCCAGATTTCGCAACGCCCGATGGCAGGCCATGGCCCTGGCGATGGCCCTGCTCGCGACCTGTTCCACCCTTCACGCCGCACACACGGGCTGGCTCAGTCCCGGCAGCTATGGGCCTCACAATGATTGGAAGAACCCCTCCAACGCCTTCACCAGCGACAATGCTGATTGCAATGGCAGTGACAATTGGGCCGTGCAGGACTTCGGCGGCTTCCACGTCTCCATCCCGTCCGGCGCCACGATTGAGGGCATTGAACTCGTCGTGGAGTGGGCCGGTAACAACGCCAAGCTCTGCCAGCTCGGCGTGGAACTGTCGAGCGATGGCGGCATCAGCTACACGCTGACCGGCAACAACGACACGCGGCAAAGCACGGCAGATGCCAGCTCCACCTTCGGGAACGCCACCTATACGTGGGGCCGCAGCCAATGGGCGGCCACCGATTTCACCGACACGGTCTTTCGCGTGCGACTTGAAGCCATGCAAACCAAGTCACCCCTCGATGTTGACTGGCTCGCCGTCCGCATCCACTACGCCATTTCCCCGCCTGCGGTTGACAACAATGGCGGCGCGTCTAGCGTGACCACCACGGCCGCCACCTTGAATGGTACCGTCACAGCCGGCGTCCCCACGCCGGTCGCACGCCTGTACTGGGGGCCCACTGACGGCCTCACAACGCCTGGCGCCTGGAGCAACGCCCTGGATCTCGGCGTGCAAGCCGGCTCCTTCTCCACGACCATCACCGGGCTGCTGGCCAACCAGACCAATTACTACCGCTGCTTCGTCACCAATGTCAGCGACGGAGCCTGGGCGGATGACACGACTAACTTTGTCACCGCATCGCCGCCCCTTTTCCTGGAAGGCGCGACTTTCGTACTCGACGAAGCTGATGCGCAGCAACTCATCGGCGTGCGCCTGGACATCACGTCCGCCGTGCCGGTGTCCGTCAACTACGCCACGTCCAATGGCACGGCGGAGGCCGGGTCCGATTACACGGCCTCGGCCGGGACGTTGACGTGGGCGGCTCTGGAAACCGGCACCAAGACGTTTGCCGTGACGGTCTCCGGCGACTCCGATGACGAGAGTGACGAAGTGCTGTACGTCGTGCTATCAGGGCCGACCAATGCCACGATCAGCGGGGTCACGACCGCCACCGTCGTTATCACGGATAACGACGGCAGCCCGACGATCCGCTTCGCTGCGCCGGCCAGCAGCGGCCCGGAGTCAATCACCGCCACGAACCTGCTCGTCAGCCTGACGCCCGTGCAGCCTGACGCCGTGACCGTCCATTATGCCGTGACGGGCGGCAGCGCCACCGGTGAAGGCGATGACTACTCGCTGGCCGAGGGCACGCTGACCTTCGAGGCGGGCGTCACCGCCACGGGTGTGGCCTTCACCGTCGCCAACGATCCACAGGACGAGCCTGACGAGACCCTCGAAGTCTCCCTGTCAGCCCCCAGCGCCGGAGCCCTTGGCCTGCAGACGACCCACGTCTATACCATTCGCGACGACGATATTGGCCTGCCTGGAGTCGACAACGCGGTCGGCGCGATTCACATCGGGGCGACATCCGCCACCTTGCGCGGTGCGGTGACGAACACGGGCGGTGAGAATCCGCTGGTGTTTGTCTACTGGGGCCCCACGAATGGCGAGAAGGACAAGACCGCCTGGAGCAACCGGCTCGACATGGGGACGCTCGGGCTGACGGACTTCACCACCAACGTGAATGTGGCGGTGTCCAACGTCATCTATTATTACCGCTGCTACGCGACAAACTCGGGCGGCGAAGCCTGGGCCCCCTACTCGGAGAACTTCGCCGCCGAGGATCCGGACACGGCATCGCTCATGTTTAATCCCAGCCTCGAGGAAGCGGGCGCCACGGCCGATGACGCCCTGAATTGGAGCCGGTCCGATACGGCGCGGCTGAAACGGTATCGGGGAAATGCCCGCACCGGATCCTATTCCGCGGAGTACCAGGCGACCGCGGGACTGACGCTCGCGGGTGTCGCCAGCAACAGCTTGCGCTCCAGTTGGAACGGGCTGCTGGCCGAGGGCGGCACCGTCACCCACCCGCTGGGCGGCATCCGGCCGGGTTTCGTCATGTCCGGCACCGCCTACGTGCGCGCGTCCAAGAACAACACCACCGCCGCCCAGTTCCGCTATCGCTGGCGCAACGTCGACACCCTGGCCGTCTGGATGGAACGTGCCGTCAGCCTCGACGACGTCACGCCCATACCACTCGCGATCAGCAACGCCAATCCGCTCGCCGTGAGCGCCGTCAACCAGCGCTTCCAGCCCGAATTTGTGCGCGAGTCTGCCGGCGACAGTGTCTACAACGCGGACGATCTCACGCTGGTCGCCTTGCTGCCGCGGCTGCACCTGACGCATGACCCGGCCAGCATGATCACGCTCGAGCCCACCGGCATCGGTTCGTATCGTGACGTCCAACTGGGGGCGCGCTGCTCGGGGGGCGGAGCCAATACCGTGCTTTACGGGGCGTATATCACCGATCCGGCAGAGCTGACGAATGTGGACTGGACGGCGAGAGCCTGGTTCGAGGCCAGCGACCCGGCTGATGCCTTTGAGATCGTGTCCGGCGAGAACCTGGTGGCGACCAACGACGTGGGCGGACCCCAATACGTGACGATCCGCTTCACGCCACCGGACTCCGGCAGCTACACGTGCAAGGTGCGCATCGCCACCACCGATCCCACCGGGCACTACACCGGCGGCGGCACGATTTTGAACACCATCGACTATGAAGAGTATACCCTGGTCGGCATCGGCGTTGCGCCTGACATCAGCTGCACGCCGGAGACGCTGGCCTTCAGCGCCTATCTCGGCTCGCTGCCAGCCTCGCAGCGCTTCTACGTAACCAACAGCGCCGGGGGAACACTGGTCTATACCAATCACCTCGCGTACGAACCCGGCGCCAGCGACTGGCTCGCGGTCACGCCGGTCTCGCACACCATGACCGGTGCCGGCGCGGGGCGAACGAACACTCTCGCGGTGACTGCCAGCGGCCTCGCGCCCGGCGACTACACCGCCTCCGTCACCGTCAACGGCAACCAGACCAACGCGGCACCCGTGATCGAGGTCACCTTGTCCGTGCTGCCGTTGCCGGACCCGGGCTCGGTCAGCGCCGCGGCGAACGCCCTTCGTCCCGCCTCGCGCATCGACGTCGAGTGGGCCCTCAATGCCGCTGGCCACGCGGTGATGGTCGTCCGCAGTACCAACGACACCTTCTTCACTCCCGACCAGGGCACCCCCTATGCCGCGGGTTATACCCGTGATGACGATGAGGTGATCTACAATAGCAACGCGGCAACGAGCCTGACGGATCTCGGACGGCGGCCGCGCACGACCTACTATTACCGGCTCTACTCGCAGAACGGGAACTACTACTCGGCGGGCGCGGATGTGAGCGCCACATGCGGCGAGCCACAGGGATGCAACACCGGCGGCGGCCCGCCCGAGCAACCGGCAACCGTCTACCTCGGCGACACCAACCTGACGTTCGGTGTCGACGCGTGGGCCACGCTCGATGGCGCCCAGGGACGCGCACAAATGGTCGCGAGCACGGACGCCAACCTGGCGGCAGGGTCGCGCGGTCCACAGTCGGATTATGCGGACATCGTCCACCGGACCGTGCATTCGCCGCCGTTCACCAGCACGGGCACCTGGTATTGGGGCATCCAGCTCGAGTATGCCACCTATGGCACTGACTTCTGGTACTGCCGCGACATTCCCGCCCCACAGGGCCTGCAAGCAACGCCTGACACACCCACCCTCACGCTGACCGTGCTGGCCCTTTCCGCCGCCACCGGCCCGACCGCCACCCCGGGCGGCGCGGACCCTGCCCACACGATCGCCCTGACCTGGATCCGGGACGGCCTGCACCCGGTGATGGTCGTGCGCATGGCCGGCGGATCGCCCCCCGGCAGCCCGCAACAGGGCACCCATTACAACACGGGCGACCCGTGCGGCGGCGGTGTTGTGGTCCACAGGGGCGCAACGTCCGGAGTGGTGAATACCGGCCTCTCACCGGACTCCCTGTACACCTACGCCATCTTCACGGAGAATAATGACTACTATGCGCCTGCAACATCCGTCAGCGCCACCACGGCCAGCGCCGCCCCCTTCCGCGGCACCGTTTTCTCGTTCAAGTGACCGGTAATCGCGGGTGCAGGACACGCACGCCTTTCGCGTGCGTGCAGCCTGCGGCCAAAAATACGGGGGCCACGATCACGTGGCCTTCATCAGATAGCTTATCAGCCGCCGAATCTTCCCGCCCCGCATGTCAAAGACATCACAGAAGACGAGCTCCAGATCGGTCCCATCCTGTTGTGGAGCTCGCACAGCCCCTTCGGCTACAACGACATTGTCGGCCTCCACCAAACGAAGGACGGTGATGGCCGGATGACCAACAAACCCCTCGTCGACGATGTGCGTGGCGAACTCATCCTTACCCTTGACGTGAAAGGCACCGGGAACAACCCACTCAACATCATCCGTCAGGCATGACAGAATCTGCTCGCGATCGGTTCTTCTGAAGCCCTCCATGTACGCTTCAACGGTCTTCTTGTTCTGCGTCACGTGACTCCTCTTGGCGCAAGGCAACCCCCTGTGCCTATCGTGCGTGAAACGGACACGGTCCTGGCGCCGGGGTGCGGGCAGCCGCACGGCGGCGTGGCTGCCGAAGCCTAGAACAGGCCCCTGCGCACAGGCAAGGGCGATTGAACCGCTGCCGCAAGGACTCCGAATTTGACCCCCGGGCAACCCAACGCTAGTATCGCCAGGCAAGCGAAAGGCGATGCTGATGTCCGCAGAAGTCGACCCCTTGCCGCGATCATGCTCCTGGCTGAATGTCGCCCACGGTCTGGGCGTCATGGGCGGACGCATCTTTCTCCTGCTCATCGTGCTGCAACTCATGGAACACCAGCACACCCTGGGGCTGCCCGCGGCCTATGCCAATGCCATGATCCTGCTCGGCTTGCCGTTTCTGCTGTTATCCAATGCGGCCGGTGTCCTCACCGATCGCGCCAGCAAGCGTCTGGTGATCTGCCGGGCGAAGCTGTTGGAAATCGCCATCATGGCTGCCGGTTGCCTGTCCGGTTTCTGGCGCCATCCGCCGGCCCTTTACGCACTGCTGTTCCTGTTCGGTGCCCAGCGGGCACTGCTGGCACCAGCCACCTTCGCCGTCATCCCTGAACTCGTGAAGGAATCCCAGCTCGCGCGTGCCAACGGCCTGCTCATGGGCGTGTCCGGCGTGGCCATCGCCCTGGGGGCGATGCTGCCGGCATCGGCCATGCACCGCCTCGCGTGGCCGCTTCCCTGGCTATCCGGGCTCTGTCTCGCCTTCGCCATCGCCGGCTACGCGGCGGCACGCCGCCTCCCCGACACTCCGCCCGCCGGCCCCCCACTCCGCGCCTCACCGCTCTTCCTCATCGAAACCGTCCGCACCCTGCGCCGCATCCGCCACGACCGGTACGCGCTCCTGACGGTGTTCGCGCTGGCCTATGTCTTCCTCTTTGCCGGTTTCCTCCACCAGAACCTGCTGCTCTACGGTCGCGAGCACCTCGCCCTCAACGGCCTCCTGGCCGGCGGACTGTTCCCGCTCGCCGCCCTGGGGCTCGCCTTCGGCGCCCTCGCCGCCGGCCGTTTGTCCGCCCCCAATATCGAGTTCGGCATCGTCCCCGTCGGCGCTGTCGGCGCCTCCCTCGCGTGCCTGATGCTCGGCTTCATCACGCCCCGCCTCGGCCCCGTCTGCGCGCTGCTGACCGCGCTGGGCTTCTTCGCCGGCCTGCTGCTCGTGCCCCTGCTCGCGTTCCTGCAGCACCGCTGCCCCCCCGCCCAGCGCGGCCAGATCCTCGCCGCCGGCAGTGTCCTGTGCGCGCTCGGCTTCGTCATGGCCACCCTGCTCGTATCGCTGCTCTGCGAATCCTGCCACCTCCCGCCCCGCACCTCCTTCCTCCTCATGGGCCTGCTGACCGCGCTGCTCGCCATCGCCGCCGGCAAACTCCTGCCGGATTTCCTCGTGCGCTTCGTGGGTGTCATCATCACCCGTGGCCTCTACCGCATCCGCGCCCACGGCGCCGAACACCTTCCGCTCGACGGCCCCGCCCTCCTCGTCTCCAACCACGTCACCTGGGCCGACCCGGTGCTCCTCTCCGTCTTGACGCAGCGCCGCATCCGCTTCGTCATGTCGCGTGAAATCATGGAGCGCCACTGGCTGCGCCCGGTCTTCCGCATCATGAACGCCATCCCCATTTCTTCGGACGATCCGCCGCGCCGCATCATCGCCGCACTGCAGGCCGCCCGCGCCGCGCTGGACGACGGCTACCTCGTCTGCATCTTTGCCGAGGGCGCCCTCACGCGAAACGGCAACCTGCGCGCGTTTCGCCCCGGCCTCGAGCGCATCATGAAGGGCTCCAACTACCCCATCATCCCCATCTACATCGGCGGCGCCTGGGGCAGCATCTTCAGCTACTACCATGGCCGGCTGCTCAGTTCCCTCCCCAAGACCCTGCCCTACCCGATCTGGCTGGTCATCGGCCCGCCCATGCCCGCGTCGTCCTCATCGGCCGCCGTGCGCCAGGCCATCGCCGAAATCTCCGGCACCGCCTACGACATGCGCAAGCAACCCTCCCGCACCCTCGCCGACACCTTCGTCCGCACCGCCCGCAAGTTCTGGTCCCTTCCCGCCATCTCCGACACCAGCGGCAGGCGGCTCACCTTCGGCCGCGCGCTGGCCGGCGCCATCGCCCTCAGCCGCGCGCTGGAGGTCCAGCTGCGCGGCCAGGATCGCGTCGGCATCCTGCTGCCCGCCTCGGTGGGCGGCGCCCTCACCAATATCGCCGTCACGCTCACCGGTCGCGTGCCGGTAAACCTGAACTTCACGGTCGCCCGCGAAGCCGTGCAGATCGCCATCACCCAGGGGGACCTGCGCACCGTCATCTCCTCCCGCGCGTTTCTCAAAAAAATCGAGGGCTTCGAGGCGCCGCCCGGCACGCTGTATCTCGAAGACCTGATGCCCCGCATCACCCCCGGGCAGAAACTGCGCGCCCTCGCCGCCGCGCGCTTCCTCCCCGCCGCGCAGATGATGACGCACCGCCGCAGCGGCCCCGACGACCTCGCCACCATCATCTTCTCCTCGGGCAGCACCGGCATCCCCAAGGGCGTCATGCTCACGCACCACAACATCCTCTCGAACATCGAGTCCTTCGGCTCTGTGTTCGGCTTCGAGCACACCGACCGCGTCTGCGCCATCCTGCCGCTCTTCCACTCGTTCGGATTCACCGCCACCCTTTGGTGCCCGCTCGTCCTGGGATTCAACTCGCACTTCCATCCCAACCCGATGGATGCCGCCAAGATCGCCGAAATCGTGCGCACCGAGCGCCTGACCATCCTGATGTCCACCCCCACGTTCCTGCTCTCCTACATCCGCAAGGCCAACCGCGATGACTTCGCCTCGCTGCGCTGCGTCGTGACCGGCGCCGAAAAACTCAAGCCCCGCGTCGCGGACGCCTTTGAAGACCGCTTCGGCCTGCGCCCCCAGGAGGGGTACGGCACCACGGAGCTGTCGCCCGTCGTGGGCGTCAACCTGGCGGACGTCACCCTCGGCGAGGTCTCGCAGATCGGCACCAAACCGAACAGCATCGGCCACCCCATTCCCGGCGTGGCCGTTCGCATCGTCGATCCTGAAACGGGCGCCCCGCTCGGCGCCATGGTGGACGGCTTGCTCCAGGTCAAGGGCCCCAACGTCATGCGCGGCTACCTCGCCGACCCGGAGAAGACCGCCGCCGTCATGCATGACGGCTGGTACGACACGGGCGACATCGCCCACGTTGATGAGGACGGCTTTGTCTTCATCGTGGACCGCCTGTCACGCTTCAGCAAAATCGGCGGCGAAATGGTGCCGCACCTGGCCATCGAAGAACGCCTGCAGGAGGCTCTCCAACTGGCCCAGCCCGCCGTCGCCGTGACGGCCGTGACCGACGAGCGCAAGGGCGAGCAACTCGTCGTCCTCTTTACGCCCGCCGCCGGCGAACCGGACGTGCTGCGCCGCATCCTGCGCGAAAGCGATCTCCCCAACCTCTGGAAACCCCGCGAGGACAACTTCCTCCGCATCGATTCGCTCCCCATGCTGGGCTCGGGAAAATTGGATATCCGCCGCGTGAAGGACATGGCGAAGGGCAGGATTTCGGAACGCGAGGGCAGGAGCTAGCGGCACCCCCTACACGCTGGCCTGCGCCCGCCGGGGCGGGCCTGGCAGGCTCGACAGGTGCCCCATTGCATCGGATGCTGGCCACGCCGTCGACCGAATGACATATGAGGAGATCCGTGTACGATTACGTCTGGTTGATCATCAAAGTCGCCTCTCTCGCCTACGCCGGCCTGTGCCTGCTGGTCTATCTGCGGCAGACCAGCCTCGTGTACTATCCCGACCGCCACGTCGAGGAGACGCCGGCCTTTGCCAATCTCCCGTTCGAAGACCTAGTCCTCGCCACGCCCGACAGCGAACAGATTCAAGCGTGGTACGTCCCCGCCCCGGCCGACCGCACCAACGCCTGGACGCTGCTCTATTGCCACGGCAACGCCGGCGATCTTGGCGACCGCATCGAACCCCTGCGCACCTTCCACCAGCTTGGCCTGAACGTCCTGATCTTCGACTATCGCGGCTACGGCGCCAGCACGGGCAAGCCCACGGAAGCGGGAACCTATACCGATGCGCTCACCGCCTGGCGCTACCTCGTCGAGCAGCGCCACGTGCCGCCCGCCCGCATCCTCGTCTACGGGCACTCGCTGGGCGGCGCGGTCGCCGCCTGGCTCGCCGAGCAGGTCCACCCCGGCGCCTTGCTCCTGGAATCCACCTTCACCTCGGCCGGCGACATGGGCGCCGCCATGTTCCCCTACCTGCCCATCCGCCTCCTGGCGCGCTATCGCTATGATACCATGGGCCGCATCGCCCGCGTCGCCTGCCCCGTGCTGATCGCCCATGGCACCGAAGACGCCACCATCCCCTTCGCCCACGGCCCACGCCTCTTCGCCGCCGCCGCCGAACCCAAGCAGTTCGTCTCCTTCCCGGGCGACCATAACTCGGGCGGCATGGACACCGACACCTCCTACCGCGCCGCCTTCCAGCAGTGGCTCGCCAACCTCGATGCGGCCCCCGCAACCCGTGAAGACGAGTGTCCCTCCACCGGAGGGGTGCCCGCAGAACGGGGCGGGTGAAGGACGAGCGATGCCCATCACCTTAAGTCGCGCTTTCCCGCACGTTCAGCTTCACCCCGTGCTTGCGCCGTCTCCCAATTCAGCCTACTTTAGCCACGACCAGCGCGATTAACGCGCGGGGTAGGACTTATGGTTCGTTACTTCATCTTCAGCAAAGGCCGGCTCATCCAGGAATCCTCGGACGTTCCTTTCCTCAAGGTCGCACTCTACGAGGAAGGCGTGGATATCTGGGTGGACATTGAACAGCCGACGCCGGAGGAGAACCGCCAGGTTCTTGAACAAATCTTCAGCTTCCATCCCCTCGCCATCGAGGACTGCGTCGCCGTTTCCGAACGCCCCAAGATCGACCAGTACGACGGCTATTTCTTCATGGTCGTGCACGCCCTCGATTTTTCCCGCCACCAACATCAGTTCGCCACCTCCGAGTTGAACCTCTTCATCGGTCGAAACTTCCTCGTCACCTATCACCTGGCACCCGTCCGCTCCATCGGGATAACCATCGACCGCGTGCTGAAGAACCCGTCGCTCGTGGCCCGCTCCCCCGACCGGCTCACCTACTACATTCTCGACCTGCTGCTGGATAACTACGAACCCGCACTTCAGGACCTCGCCTCTGACATGGCGGACATCGAGGCGTCCATGCTGGCGGCCCCATCCAAAACCACGCTGGCGGAAATCGTCCACCTGAAAACGCAAATCCAGACCATGCGCCAGATCATGGTGCCCCAGCGCGAAGTGATCGCACGCGTGGCCCACGGCGAATTCACGCCCGTGCGCGCCTCCATGCTGCCCTACTACCGCGACCTCCTCGACCACCTCAGCCACATCCTCGACATGGCCGAGACCCATCGCGAATCGCTGTCCAACACCATTCAGATCCTGCTCAACCTGCAGCAAAGCCAGACCAACCAGGTCATCAAGGTCCTCACCGTGCTCGCCACGCTGTCCATGCCCCTGCTGATCGTGACCAGTTTCTACGGCATGAACATCCGGCACTTCCCCAATACCGACGGCCCCTCGTGGCCGCTCGCCTACTTATGGACGCTGGGCCTCTCCGGCCTCGTCACCATCCTGGTCTACGCCATCCTCAAGCGCAAAGAATGGCTGTAACCCCTCCACCCACTCTTAGTCGTCTATTTGTAGTCGCCTCATCTCCGCAACGATGCGCAAACAACCAAGTGTCGGCCAAGCCCAACGCGATTGAGAACAGGAGCCCGTCGTATCCGAGGTGGGGCGAGGCGTCCCGCCGAGCCGCTTGACCATACACAAGCCTTTTGTCAGGCTGTGGGGGGCGAGACACATGATGGGCACGGCATCTTATGGCCAAGGAACACGTCGAACTGATCTGCAGCATTGGAGAACTGGCGGGGCTCTTCCAGAAGAGCACCAGCCTGGAGAACTTCCTCCAGACGGCCGTCAGTGTCGTGGCCTACCACATGCGCGCCGCCGTCTGCTCCGTCTACCTCTATGAGGAAGAACTCGGCGAGCTCGTCCTGCACGCCAACCAGGGGCTGAACCCTGACTACATCGGCCGACTCCGACTTAAGCTGGGCGAGGGCCTCGTCGGCACCGCCCTCAAGGAACTGCGCCCCATCCGGGAAGGCAGTGCCCCGCGCAATCCCAGGTTCAAACACATCCCCGGCATCAACGAGGAGTACTTCCAAGCCTTCCTCGCCGTCCCCATCGTCCGCGGCCTCACCCGCGTCGGCGTCCTCGTCGTCCAGGACCCCGTGCAGGACTACTTCGACCAGAACGATACCCGCGCCCTGCAGGCCATCGCCGCCCAGCTCGCCTCCGTCATCGAAAACGCCAAACTGCTCATGGCCCTGCACCGCATGGAGGCCTCCACCGCCCCCGCCCCGCCCGCCGTCACCGTCGCCCCCGATCTGAAATTCCTCCGCGGCCTGTCCGTCTCGCCGGGCATCGCCCTCGGCCGCGCCACCGTCTTCGGCGGCCCCGACGACGACCTCCACATCGAGGAATCCGCTCCCGCCGGCGCCTACTCGCGCGCCGACTTCGACCGCTCGCTGCACAACACCGAGGCCCAGCTCACCGCCCTGCAAACCCAGATGGAAGAGCGCCTTGAAGACGTGGCCTCCATGATCTTCAGCGCCCACATCCTGATCCTGCGCGACTCCATGTTCTCCGGCGCCATGGCCCGCCTCATCGAACAGGGCTCCCCGCCCCGCGAGGCCATCGTCCAGATCGCCACCGACTACATCCGCCTCTTCGCCGCCAGCGAGAATCCCCGCCTGCGCGAAAAAGTCCAGGACGTCAAGGACCTCGGCCGACGCCTCCTGCGCAACCTGCGCCCGGATGCCAAGGACGCCGCCGACCACGCCGGCCGCGTCATCATCGCCGGCGAACTGCTGCCGTCCGACATCCTCAAACTCGTCGCCCAGCGCGCCGCCGGTCTGCTGCTCGTCGGCGGCGGCGCCACCTCGCACATCGCCATCCTGGCCCGCTCCCTCCAGCTCCCCATGGTCATGATCGAGAACCGCGCCCTGCTGGACCTGCACGAGACGGTTGACGTCCTGCTCGACGGCGACCAGGGCACCATCTACGTGGACCCCACCCCCGAAGTGCGCCAGCGCTACCGCGACCTGCAGCAGACCAGCCGCGAAGTGGCGAGCATCCCCATCCCCGAAAGCGATGCCTCCGCCACGAGTGACGGCGAGCGCATCGACGTCATGGCCAATATCAACATGCTGAGCGAACTCAAAATCGCCCACCGCTTCCGAGCCGCCGGCGTCGGCCTCTACCGCAGCGAGTTCCCCTTCATCGTCCGCAATGACTTCCCGTCCGAGGAGGAACAGTACCGCATCTACCGCTCCCTCCTCGACCAGATGCAGGGCAGCGATGTGATCATGCGCACCCTCGACGTCGGCGGCGACAAGATGCTGTCGTACTTCCCCAGCGTCAACGAGGCCAACCCGTTCCTCGGCCTGCGCGCCCTCCGCTTCTCCCTGCGCTACAAAGATATCTTCACCCGCCAGCTGCGCGCCATGCTCCGCGCCGGCGAGGGCCGCGCCCTCCACATCATGTTCCCGCTCGTCTCCTCCGTCGACGATTTCGTCGACGCCCGCGCCGTGGTCCGCGAATGCCTGCGCCAGCTCGAGCATGAGCGCACCCCCCACCATGCCACCCCACGCCTCGGCGCCATGGTCGAAATGCCCTCCGCCGTGGAAGTCGTCACCGAACTCGTGGCCGAGGCGGACTTCCTCTCCATCGGGGGCAACGACCTCGTGCAGTACGTCCTCGCCGTCGACCGCACGAATGCACAAATCTCCGATCACTACGTCGCCTATCACCCGGCCATCCTGCGCGCCCTGAAACGCATCGCCGATGCCGCCCTGGCGGCCAGGAAACCCGTGTCGTTCTGCGGCGAAATGGCCTCCGATCCGCGCCTGCTGCCTTTCCTGATCGGCATCGGCATCCGGCGGCTCAGCGTCGAGCCGCGGCAGATTCCCAATGTGCGCCAGCAACTCGCCCGCCTGAATTACGCCGAGGCCCGCACCCGCGCCGCCTTCCTGCTCACCCTCGGCCGCATCTCCGAAGTCGAACAGGCCCTCGGCATCACCCGCCCCGCTACGCCCGCCGCCTGAAGTCGCCTCATGCGGAGCTTGCGTTCCCCGTACCCGCTCTGGCATCTTCAGCCCGCGTTCGCCGGGCGCCGCCGCCCGATAACGCAGCGACCAACGCATGTCTGGCCCCTGAATCCACGCATATGGACGAACGACTACGACGGGAAGTGCGGTTCATCACGACGCGACTGGGCGGCATCGTCCGCGAACAGGCCGGCGAACTCGCGTTCACGCACACCGAACAACTGCGTCAGCTCGCCAAGACGATCCGCAACCACCCCGACCGCCAGACCATCCGCGCCAAGCGGCGCCTCGTGGCCCGGCTGGGCATCGAGGAGGCCTACCGCGTCGCGCACGCCTTCAGCCTCTTCTTCCAACTCGTGAACCTTTGCGAAGAACGTGCCCGCGTCCGCCACCTCCAGTCCCACCCCGAGCCCGCGCAATCCCTGCGCCGCCTGTTCCGCGAATTGAAGGAGGCCGGCGTGCCCGCCGACGCCCTCCAGCAGTGCCTGAACGCACTCGAAATCGAACCCGTCCTGACCGCGCACCCCACGGAAGCCAAGCGGCGGACGACGATGAACCATCTTTTGCGGCTCGCCGGGCACTTCGACCAGCCCGATGAAATCCTCGAAGCCCTCTGGCAAACCGAGGAAATCCGCGAGCGCCGCGTGGGGCCGCTGGACGAAGTCGAAACCGGCCTGTTTCTCTTCGAACGCACCATCCTGCCCGCCGTCGCCAATTTCTACACCACGTTTGACGCCGAACTGCGCGCGGCATACCCGTCCGTAACGCGCGACCGCGCCTTCCTCACCTTCGCGAGCTGGATCGGCGGCGATCGCGACGGCCATCCCCTCGTCACCCCGGCCATCAGCCTGGCCACCCTCGAACGCCAGCGCGCTCGTGCCCTCGACTTCTACGACCGCGCCTGCGACGTGCTCATCGGTGAACTGACCCACGCCCAACCCGTGCGCGGCCGCCCGTCCACCGCCGCCACCGATCCGTTTCAACGCGGGGAAACCTACCGGCGCAAGCTCCTCGATATCCGCGCCAAACTCAAGGGCGGCTACCGCCATGGCGGGGAATTCGTCCGCGACTTGACCGCCATCCAGACCGGCCTGCACCGGCAGGGCGCGCACCGCGCCGCCACCGGCCGCCTGGCCGATCTGATTGAACAGGCACGCACCGCCGGCTTCCATCTGGCCCAGATCGATTTTCGCGATCACAGCGGCAAACTGTCCGGCGCACCCGCGGACATGCTCGAGGAATTCACGACGCTACGCACCATCCAACGCGAACATGGCGAGGTGGCCGCCCACCACTTCATCCTCAGCATGACCCGTGGCGTCGACGACCTGAAGGCCCTCTTCGCCCTCGCCCGCCGCTCCGGCGCACGCGTGGATCTCGTCCCCCTGTTCGAAACCATCGACGACCTCGAGCGCGCTCCCGGCATCATGGACGCGGCCTGGAACGACCCCGCGTACCGCGCTCACCTGCGACGGCGCGGCAACGTCCAGGAAATCATGCTGGGCTACTCGGACTCGAACAAGGACGGCGGGTACCTGGCGGCAAACTGGTTCCTGCACGTGGCACAGGACCGCCTGGCCGAACTGGCGGACAAGCTGGGCGTCAAGGTGCGCTTCTTCCACGGCAAGGGGGGATCCATCGACCGCGGCGGCGGCATGAGCCACCGAAGCCTGCGCGCGCAGCCCCACGCGGCCCACGGCGGCCGTCTGCGCATTACCGAACAGGGCGAGGTGGTCTCCCTCAAGTACTCCAACCCTGTCATCGCACAGCGCAACCTCGAACAGCTCACCACCGCCGTCATCGCCGCCCACTGCCTCCCAGCGCCGGTGGCCGACCCCGCCTGGCAGGCCACGATGGAACGGCTCGCACGCGATTCCTTCACGTTCTACCAGGACCTCGTCTACCGGACGCCCGAATTCCTGGAGTACTTCCGTCAGGCGACGCCCATCGACTTGATCGAGCACCTGAGCATCGGCTCGCGCCCCAGCCGGCGATCGGCCGACGGCGATGTCCGCCAGTTGCGCGCCATCCCCTGGGTGTTCGCCTGGACGCAGTCGCGCCACTTGCTCAGCGCCTGGTACGGCATCGGCCACGCCCTGGACGCCCACGGCGACCTGGAACACCTGCGCGACATGTACCGCCGCTGGCCCTACTTCACCGCGCTGCTGGACAACGCGGAACTCTCGCTCGCCAAGACCGACCTCTACATTGCCGGCCGCTACGCCACCCTCGTGCGCAACGGCGTGGCGCGCAAGAAAATCTTCACCCTGATCGCCGATGAACACGCGCGCGCCGTGCGCATGGTCCTGCGCGTCACGCAGCGCAGCCGCCTGCTCGCCACCCAGCCGGTCCTCGCGGAATCCATCCGCCTGCGCAACCCCTACATTGACCCGCTGAACTACCTGCAGATCCGCTTTCTGCCCCGCTGGCGGCGCGCCACCGGAAATCAAAGCCTGCGCCGACTGCTGGCCCTGACCGTCAATGGCATCGCCTTCGGCATGAAGAGCACGGGGTAACCGCCCCACCCCTCGCCCCCGCCGTCCCCAAGGTCCTGATTGACACGGCCTTGCCGCTGCGGCTCTAATAACGCCCATGTTGGCCTTTGCGACGTTGCTGCTGATTATCGTCCTCGTCCTGGTCGCCGCCTCCATCGGACGCCTGCGCCAGATCCAGGCTGACATACAGAAGCAGGCCGATGAACTCCACGGACTGCGGCGGCAGATCCATGCCCTGATCGAAACCGCCGTCAGCCCCGGAACAGCCGGCGCCGCGACGCCCAAGCCCGCCGCCCCTCCCCCCCCGTCACCGCTGCGCGTGGACGCCCTCGCCCCGGCACCCGCAGCCACCGTTGGCCGTCCTTCCGATGTGCCCACCGTGCCCTCGGCCGTCATGCCTCCCCCGCCGCACGCCAAACCAGCCGCCACACCCCCCCCGCTTCCCGGTGTCCCGCCCCAGGTGGAGCGAGCCGTCCCCGCGAGCCACGCCCCAACCGCACCCGCCACCGCGCCAGCCGTCCCGCCCCCTCCCAAACCCAAATCCCGCCTCGTCGAATCGGCCGGCGAGGTCCTGCACAAACTCTGGAATTGGATCGTCGTGGGCGAGGAGCATCGGCCGCAGGGCGTGACCGTCGAGTACGCCGTGGCCACCACCTGGTCCATGCGCCTGGGCATCCTCATCTTCGTCCTCGGCGTGGCGTTCCTGCTTGTCTGGTCCTCGCAACGCCAGCTCATCGGCCCCATCGGCCGCGTGGCCATTGCACTCTTCACCGGCGTGGCCATGCTCGTCGGCGGCGTGCGGCTCCTCGGCAAGAAATACCACGTCATGGGCCAGGGCCTGCTCGGCGGCGGCATCCTTGTGCTCTACTTCGGTGTCTATGCCATGGGCCCGCGCTACGCCCTCGTCTCCATCCCCGCCGCCTTCGGCCTGATGGCCCTCGTCTCCGTCGCCGCCGGCCTGCTCGCCCTGCGACTCGATTCCATGCTCGTCGCCATCATCGGCCTCGCCGGCGGCTATCTCACCCCCGTCCTCCTCCACTCCGACGTCCCGCGCCTCGATATCCTCTATGCCTACATGCTCCTCCTCGGCGTCGCCATCCTGGCCCTGTCCTGCCGCAAGCAGTGGCGCCTCCTCAATTACCTCAGCTTCCTCTGCACCTACGCGCTGTTCATCGCCTCCCTCGACGCCTACGATCGCACCCGCAATTTCCCCATCGCCCTCGGCTTCCTCTGCGCCTTCTTCGCCATCCAATCCTCCCTCGTCTACGTCTACAACATCCTCCGCCGCAAACCCTCCACCACCCTGGAAATCATCCACACCGCGGCCAACGCGCTCCTCTTCGCGGCCATCGGCTACTGGCTCATCCTCGATGCCCACGGCCGCCCCTACCCCGCCTTTCTCGCGCTCGGCCTCGGCGCCTTCTTCACCCTCCACGTCCTCCTCCTCCTGCGCCGCCGCATCGACGACCGCCCCCTCGTCGTCACCTTCATCGCCCTCGCCGGCGCCTTCGCCACCTGGGCGCTCCCGCTCGTCATGGAGAATGAGTCGCTCACCATCGCGCTCGCCCTCCTCGCCTTCACCTTCCTCTGGCTCGGCCACAAGCTGGGCAGCCGCTTCCTCCAGAACCTCGCCCATGCCCTCTATCTGGTCGTGCTCTTCCGGTTGGGCGTCTGGGATTTCGAGCGCAACTACACCGGCCCCGCTGACCGCGATCCGAGCCTCCACGCCTACTGGTCCCACGCCCTGCACCGCCTCTGGACCTTCGGCATCTCGCTCGCCTCGGTCACCGGCGCCTTCATCCTGCAGCGCCGCCAGCCCGCGCCCGCCCCCACCCTCGCCGTTCCCCCCAAGGCGGACACGCCCCTGCTCCTCGGCTCCACCACCGCCCGCCGCCTGTTCTTCTGGGCCACCGCGGTCATCCTCGTCGCCTTCCTGAATTTCGAGTTCTGGGCCATGTTTGCCTGCGCCCCGCCCTGGCGCTACCCGGCCCTCACGATCGTCTGGTGCGCCACCGCCGTCTACTTCCTGCGCGCACACGCCGCCGAGGCCCGCCCCGGCGCCATGTTCTGGGCCATGACCGGCGCCCTCACGATCGCCGCCGTCAAAATCCTCGGCGTCGACCTCGCCTTCTGGCACTGCCGCCCCTCCCTCGTCTACGGCGTCGACTACCATCCCCTCGACGCCGCGGCGCGCGGCCTCGACTTCGGCGCCCTCCTCCTCGCCAACCTGCTCGTCTGGCGCATGGTCCGGCGCCGCGCCGACACGCGCGCCACCGCCCCCCTCTTCGGCTATGCCGCCCTCGCCCTCCTGTTCCTCTACACCACGCTGGAGTGGCACACCCTGCTCTACTGGAAGGTCCGCCGCTTCCAGGAAGGCGGCCTCTCCATCCTCTGGGCGCTCTTCGGCATCGCCTACATCGTCGGCGGCATCTGGCGCAACCGGCGCCCCCTCCGCTTCCTCGGCCTCGCCCTCATGGTCATCGTCATCGCCAAGGTCTTCTTCTTCGACCTCAGCGGCATGGAAACCATCGTCCGCGTCGTCGCCTTCCTCGTCGTCGGCGTCCTCCTCCTCCTCAGTTCCTTCGCCTACATGTACTCCAGCAAGAAATTCGCCCGCCAGCCGCCACCCCCACCGCCAGTTACCTGATATGCACGCCCACCACCCACCCAGGCCTTCGGCCACCCCTCCCAAGGAGGGGATCCCAATGCCTTTCGTCAAACGCCGATCCCCTCCCTCCGTTGTCTCAGCGACTCTGCGGGAGACCCCCTTGCCAAATGTGTACAGCCGGATGGGACATTCGAAGTTGAACGGTGAACGCTTCCGCCCCCCCCGCTCCCCGATTCCCCCCCTCGTCGTCCTCCTCCTCGTCGCCTTCGCCGCCCACGCCGCCAAGCCCGCCGATTTCCAGTTTACTCGCCCGCTCCTCCCTCCCGCCGAGGGCTCCGCCGCCACCGTCGCCGCCGCCGAACTCGACGAATCCGTCCTCGCCGCCACCGACGACGCCTACGCCAACCTGCGACTCTTCAACCCCAACGGCACCGAAGTCCCCGGCGTCGTTCGCCCGCGACGCCGCGCCAGCACTTCCACCCGCGACTACGCCATCGGCTTTGTCCAGGACCGCTTCCGCCTCCTCGCCGACAACCGCCTCGAATTTGTCATCCACCGCACCAACGCCCTCGACGTCCCGATCGCCGTTGATTTCGACACGCCGCTCGACAACTTCGAAAAGCAGGTCACCGTCGCGGCCAGCCCTGACGGCACCAACTGGACCACGCTCACCGAGGCCCAGCCGATCTTCGACTATGCGCGCTTCATGGCCGTGCGCCACCTGCGCGTCGAGTTCCCCCCCGCCTCCCAGCCCTTCTACCGCATCGAAATCGGCAACATCTCGGAAGCCCGGCAATCCCCCCTGACGCAGATTGAACGCGACCAGCGCGGCGGCGCCGTCTTCAGCGAGGTGGAGCGCAGCAGCTTCCAGCGACAGGACTTCCGCATTGATCGCGTGCGCCTGCTGGGCCGCCGGGCCGTCATCGAACAGCGCGAATTGCTCAAGCGCGCCTACGCCGTCGCCGATGTGCTGATCAAGGATGACGCCACCACCCGCGCCACCACGATCACGTTCACCGCCGCGCGCGCCCCCCTGACCGACATCATCCTGGAATGCACAACGCCCAATTTCAGCCGGACCGTCACCGTCGAAGGCAATCGCGAATCGCCGCCCCACTGGGCCTTCATCGCGTCGGATTCGCTCAGCCGTGTGCAGGTCGGCCGCGTCCGCCAGGAAGACCTGACACTCACGCTGCCCGGGCTCGCCCGCTATCGAGAGTTCCGCCTGACCATCCAGAATCTCGACAGCCCGCCCCTTGTGATCGACCGCATCCTCGCCCGCGGCGAGACGCACGAGTTGGTCTTCTTTCCCGAGCGCGGCGCCACCTACCAGCTCTACTACGGCGGCGAGGGCGCCTCCCTCCCGCAGTACGACGTGCGCGCCATGCTCATGGATGCCGACACCGCCGACGCGGCCGCCTTCACACTGGGGCCGCAGGCGGACAATCCCGCCTTCTCCCGCAGCGGCGGCTGGTGGAACACCCGCGGCATGCTCATCGCCGCCGTCGTCGCCGTCGTCGCCGCCCTGGGCTGGGCCCTCGCTGGCGCCGTGAAACAAGTGGAAGCCTGACGCGGTCGCCCCTACTCCGCGTGGCCCAGGAAGAACGACACCACCAGGACGACCAGAACCGCCAGCGTCAGCAAGGTGTACGTGCGGTCGCGCTGGCGGATAAAGATCAGGACAGAAACCGCCACCCGCGCCACCGGCGTGAGAATCAGCACCGCCAAACCCAGCGCCACGATCGCCTGCCCGTCCAGGTGCCACACCCCCGAGGCCAACTCGGACGGCGTGTGCGGATAGGTCATCGACTGTCCGCTCAACCGATGGAACTCCTCACGGTCGAAAAGCCCATGCCCGTGACGCGCCAGCGCCAGCAAGCCGCCGCAGACGATGAGCGCCAGGCTCAGGCGCACGCCCGCCGTCAGCACGCGGCTGAGCCACTGCTCCGCCGCGCGCATGCGCGCGGCTTCGTCGGGGGGCGACGCGATCGTCTCGTCCGTCATCCGCGAATTCCCTTCAGCACCATCTGCGCCGCCACCACCAGCAACACCACCACAAAGGTCCGGCGCAGCACCTGCCCGTTCACGTGGGCGATCAGGCGTGCCCCCAGCGCCGCCCCGACAACCACCCCCACCGCAACCGGCGCGGCAATGAACGGCTGGATGTCCCCGCGGGCGAAATACAGCCCCGCGCTGGCGGCGGCCGTCACCCCCATCATGAAATTGCTCGTGGCGCTCGAAACCTTGATGGGCAGGCGCATCGCCAGGTCCATGGCCGGGACCTTCAGCGCCCCCGACCCGATGCCCAGCAACCCGCTGATGACACCGGCCAAGTACATCAAGGCCAACCCCACACGCGCCCGCACGACGCGATACGTGATCTCGCCATCAGTGGCCGGCTCGAAATAGCTGCTGTGCAAGCGCAGGAAATCCGCCCACGGCGCCCGGCGCGGCCCGCCGGTCCCCGTCTCACGCCGCCGCAGCATCATCAGCCCCGAGTACCCCATGACCACGCCGAACACCAGGTGCAGCCAGCGGCCGTGCAAATGCCCCGCCAGGTACCCGCCGCTGACCGCCCCCAAAGTCGTCGCCACTTCCAACGCCATGGCAACCCGCAAATTGGTCATGCCGCGGCGCAGGTACACCGCCGCCGCCCCGCTCGAGGTCGCAATGACCGCCACAATGGACGCGCCAATGGCGTAGCGGATGTCAATGCCCAGGCCCAGCGTCAGCGCCGGAATCACAATGATCCCGCCGCCCAGCCCAAGCAGGGAGCCGAATGTGCCGGCCACCACCGACACGAAAAAACACAGCACGATGAACAGCAGAGGTGTCACAAATTCCGCTTTACCCAATCTGAATCAAGGGGTTTACCGCGCCTCTGACCCGCTGCAAAGACAAAAAGCCCCGCCCCAAAAGTGGAGCGGCGTGCCTTCTCACGCCGGCCGCCACACCGACGAAGACGCCGAACCGATTTCAACGGATTTCGACGCTTGTCGTTAAGCCCGTAAGGGCTGTTCCTGCTCTTTCAACGGCCTGCAAGGTGGGGCGAGGCGTCCCGCCGAGCCGCCTCCGCCCTCCCCCTACTCGATCGCCAGCTCCGGCTGCCGCGGGCTCTCGACGCGCGCGATGTAGCGCTTTGTCGCCGCCGGCAACTCGTGCCAGATGCGGATCGACAACACCATCCCCAGCAACGCAAACGGCGCCAGGAACAGCGGCCACCACAGCCAGCTGCGCCCCGCCAGATCATGCACGTTGAAGGAGATCTGCCCCGCCGCCGTCGCCGCCGTCACCACATGCTCCTTCGGCGTCAGGAACCCGATGCCGAACGACTGGATGCTGCTGCCCAGGTAGACGAACCCGTCCACGATGCCCGAGCACGTCGCCGTCGCCTTGCGCCCGCCAAAATCCGCCGCCGCCGTGCCTGACATCAACGAATGCACCCCGATCACCGCCATCGTGATCAGCAGCGCCGACAGGGCAATCGTGAACGGCGAGGAGAACAGGTACAGCGCCATCGTGACGCACAGGATGAACATGAAGCCCGCCAGGATCGCCGCCGGCGGACCGCGCCGCGATCGGAAAACCTTGTCGGATAGCAACCCGCCCGTGAACCCCCCGACGATGCCGAAGACGCACAGCCACAGCCCCCAGTGGTTGTCGAATATCTCCGCGCCCGGCTGCTTGAGCTCGTGCGCAAAAATGCTGTACCACTGCATGACCCCGTTGCGAAGCACGCCCGAACACATCTCGACCACCGCAATCAGCAGCATCACCGGGCTCCGGAAGACCTTGCCCAGCAACTGCCGCGGCGTCAGGTCCACGTGCATCTCGCCGGACGAGGCGTCATGCGTGTCGAAGTGCGGAAAGTTCGCCTCCTCCGGCGTGTCGCGAATGAGCCACGCATCCATCGCCGCCCAGAACACGAGGATGGCCGCCGGTATGAAGAAGACCGCCCAGGTCGCGTCGACCGCCTGCCCCTCGAGCGCAAACACCCGCTGCAGCACCCCCTGCAGCCACCCCGCCCCCGCCGTGGCGCTGGCCTTCGTCATGTCGACGATGGCCTTGCTCCAGTCGAAGGCGAAATACACGCCAAAGGAAATGAGCGTGCCAAAGATCGCACCGAACACGCCCCGCTCGCGCACGTGAAACCAGTACGCCTTGACCTTGATGATCGAAACCGCGCCGTAGCTCTGAAAATACATGTTGAGCCCGTACACGATCGAGTAGGCCAGCGTCAGCTTGATCGGCATCCGGCCCGTGAGCGCCAGGAACGTCAGCACGCCCATCATGACGTTGGCCGTCGCCGCCCCGAGCGCGGCAATGATGATGCCCCGCTTGCCGCCAATCCGGTCCACCAGCGGCCCGTTGAACAGAAACGACAGCGCGTAGACAATCGTCCCCGTGCCAAAGATGATGCCAAAATCCTCCTTTGTCATCAGCGTGCCCAGCGCATTCTTCGACACGTTGAGGTTGTAGCGCCCCATGTAGAGGAACGCGTAGGTCATCCCCAGCGGGAACCAGTTGATGAAGCGCCGCACCATGAACCAGCGCCCGTGCTTCAACGGATTGTTGTAGAAGTACAGGCCGATCACGACGGCCAGACAAAGTCCCACCAGCAACAGGTCCATGCGTTCCTCCGATTGCAGTTCGATCGCCCCAAGTGTACGCCGCTTCGCCCAACCGGCAAAGCCTCCGGAACGTGTCATCCTATAGCGGGTCGGGACACGTTTGACCACTCGCCAGCCTCCAACGCGCTTGATCTGGCAGGAGGTTGCAGGTACGCTGACCCGCGCTACGGAGACGCGCTTCTGCGGGTTCTGTGGGGGGAATTAAGACCATGCGTTCAAAGCCACTGTGCCGTCGATCCGAACATAGCCGCCCGTCTCCCCGCCAGGGAATGGCCGCACTCGCCCTGGCCACCAGCCTGCTGACGGCCATCGCCGCCCGCGCCGACTATACGCTCGACTTCGAGGACGGCACCAAGGGCACCTACGCGGCCGCCGATCGCACCCTGAATGGCGTCAGCTGGAACCTCGCCGAAATGGTCATCGGGACCACCACCAATGACAAGAAGAACGGCCTCAAGGCCGGCAAGTTCCAGCACGACACCAATGCCAACGCCCTCGTGGCCCTGACCATGAACGCGCCCAGGACCAATGGCATTGGCACCGTCACGCTGCTCTACGCCCGCTACGGCACCGAGGTCAACACCCCCACCCTCGCCCTCGAATGGGCGCCCGGGCTCACCACCAACTGGACCCAGGCCGGCAGCGCCTTCAGCTCCAGCGGCGTCGATCAACTCACCAACTTCACCGCCACCATCAACCAACCCGGCTCCGTCCGCATCCGTATCCGATCCGTCTCCGGCACCACCGCCGGCACCAATGACAAGCACGTCAACGTCGATGACATCACCATGACCGACTACGTCGTCCCCAATCAGCCCCCGGCGCTCAATGCCCCCGCCGACATCTCCGGCGCCGAGTCCAATGCCCTGGAGTTTCTCGTCAGCGCCGGCGACCCCGACGGCACCGACGACGTCACCCTCTGGGCCACCGGCGTCCCCAGCGGGGCCATCTTCGCCCCCACCACCGCCACCGCCGTCGTCTCCAATGTCTTTGTCTGGACCTCCGCCTCGCCCACCGGCACCTACGCCGTGACCTTCTACGCCGCCGACAAGGACGGCACCAACAGCCAGGTCACCACCGTCAACGTCGAAGGCTTTGTCGGACCTGCCTACGAGTTGATCATCTCCGAATATGGCGAAGGCAGCTCCTACAATAAGTACATAGAAATCTTGAACGCTACCGGAGAGGACGTGGATCTGGCTCCGTATTCCCTGCGGCGAAACACCAGCAGTACCAACACGTTCCAGTACTCCCTGGCACTCAGTGGGACGCTCGCCCACAACCGCACCTACGTCGTCGTCAACAACCGCGCCAATCCTGCGCTATTGGCTAAAGCCAACTTGGTCACCTCCTCGCTCGCCGTCGGCTTCGCTGGCAACGGAGCCGTGGCCTTGTTCAAGAATGAAGCGCCGCTCGACCTCTTGGGTTTTGTCGGCACCAACGCCAACTGGGGTGATAACGTCACCCTTATCCGCAAGCCGTCCGTGGTCGCGCCCGTTGCCGTCTATGACACCAACCAGTGGGATGAACTACCCCAGGACTCCTGGACCAACGTCGGCTTCCACACCATGGACGGCCTCCCGCCTCAAACCGGATTTCCGCCCGTGCTGAATCCCGTCGCCGCCAAGGTCGCCACGCTCGGCCAGACGGTCCAGTTTGACGTCACCGCGGCTGACCCCGTCGATGGTGACGTCATCACGCTGTCCGCCACCGAACTCCCCGCGGGCGCGACGTTCCCGACGGTCACCAACGCGGCCTCCGTGACCGGCACCTTCAACTGGGTCGGCGTCTCGCCTTCCGGCGTCCACACCTCGCGCTTTACCGCCGTGGACGCGGACGGCACCAACACGCTCGCCGTCACCATTACGGTGACGCCGCCAATCATCTCGAACCAGTCGGTCGTCGTTCACTTCAACGAAATCCGCTTTGATGACCTCGGCACCGATGACGCCGAATTCATCGAACTGGTCGCCCCGGCAGGCACCAATCTGGAATCCTGCGTCCTCGTCCATCACAACGGCACCGCCGGCCTGACCCCCATCTGGACCTTCACCTTCCCCAGCACCGTCGTGCCCGATGATGGCATCCTCGACACCAACGGCGCCGCGCTCGGCTTCATCGTCATCGCCCTCACCAACAGCGCCGTGACCAACACGGACTTCCTCCTGTCGGGCGCCATGCAAAATGGGCCGGATGGCCTCGTGCTCTACGATCCCGCCAGCAACGTGCTCGACGCCGTGGCGTGGAGCCCCTCCGGCACCAACGACCTCGGCGATTTGCTGTCCGCCGACCCCGGGCCATTCTTCATCACTCGCGACGGCGATCCGAACGCGCCCAACTACTTGCACGTCCTCCCCGTCTTCGCCGCCAGCGACGACAGCGTCCAGGCCCCCAACAACATCCGCGGCGACACGGGCGAAAACTGGGTCAAGGATTTGGCGACGCCGGGAGCCATCAACCTCGGTCAGACGTCCGGCGCGCTTGAATTGGAGGCCCTGCCGCCAAGCCTCCCGACAGGCGCACTCCTGCTCGTGCGATAATCGTCAGGCAGCGGGACCAGCCCCAGGCTGAGTCATGCGATCCCCTGGAGACGGCGGTCCCCGCCGTTCGTCCCGATCAGGCGCACCGGATTCAATCCGTCGCGGTGCGTCGCCCGGTCACGGGCGCAGCACCAACTGAACCCGCACGGGGAAGTGGTCGGAGTACCCCTCGATCCGCTCGACAGGCGCACCGGCGCGCGTCGGCCCCACCCGCCTGAACGGCAGGGGACGGCCACCATCGCCCACCATCTTCGGCGGGCGCACAACGGCGTAGGATTTCAGATCGACCGCCCACGCCGAACGGGTGGGACGTGGATCGACCAGCACGCGGCTCACACTCATGCTGTCAAAGGACAGCCAGGCCTGGTCTCCCGGGAAATAGATGCTGCCGCGATCCCTGCGCGGCAGCAATCCGTGGAGATTGTACAAGGTCGCGCCATTGGGCTGGCGCCGGACCTCCTTGAGGTCCAGGATGCTGCGCAACCCCTCGCGCAAGGCCGGCCCGTCGCAGTTGTCATTGAAATCCCCCAGCACGACGACGGCCAGATCCGGATCCTCCTCCACCAGGCGGTCCAGTTCGCGGCGCAATGCCTCCGCCTCCTGCAGGCGCAACCGGTCGCACAACTCTGGCGCCCCGCGGCGGGATTTCCAGTGATTCACCACCACCGTCAGCGGGCACCCCGCCTCCTCAAAGCGCGCCATCAGGATTTCACGCTGCAGGGGGATCGTCGTCAGCCAGCGGTTCGTCACCGGCGCCAACCGCGACAAGAGCGCCACGTCGATCCCCCGGTGGTCCGGTCCTTCGCGGTGGATGATGAAGGGAAAGGACTGGCCATGCTCATCGCGCAGCATGGCGGCCAGATCTTCAAGCACACGCCGGTTCTCGATTTCCTCCAGCCCGATGACATCCGCCTTCAGGGACGCCAGGACCTCGGCCAGATGCGTGAGCTTGTGCCGATACAGGCCCTCCGTCCAGCGCTCGGCACCACCAGGCGTGTAGGAATCATCGCCCTCGTTGTTGGGGTCGTCCTGCGTATCAAAGAGATTCTCGGCATTCCACTGCACGATGGTGAGGGTAGCAGGTGGGGGGGCGACAGGCGCGGACGCACCGCCAGACCAGCCCGTGGACGCACACGCCAGGGCCGCACAAACGCCAGCGAACAGCCAGGTCGACCACCGGAGACCTGACAAGCATCCGCGGGTGAACCGTCTACTCGATTGCAGATCCATCGCCATGCCCCTCATCCCTTCGCACCAAAACCCGCCCGCAACCTACAAGCGTCCACTGACGTTGACAAGCTCGGGAAGCCCGATAGACAATGCCCCATCGCGGCTGCACGTGGGACAGGATAGCATGCGAGTCGCGATTTCGTGATTCATTCGGATCGACAACTCATGCGCACACCGCCCGATACTCCCGCTCCCGCCCCCACGCGCCTCGCGCGCGGTCTCGCCCGGCTTGCGCTCGCGATCGGCGTAACCTGCGCCCTCGCCGTCGCGGTGGAATTCGCCCTGCGGCCATTCCGGCCCGGGTGGGCCCCCGTTCACCAGGACCGCCTCCTGTGGCGCCACGACCCGCTGCTCGGATGGGCGAACGCACCCAACCACACCGGACGACTCCACGGCCCGGAATTCTCCGTGGACGTACGCACCAATGCACGCGGGCTGCGCGACCGGGACTTTCCAGACCTGCCCGCCCCCGGGCGCAAGCGGCTGCTCGTGATCGGTGACTCTTTCGCCTGGGGCATGGGCGTCGATGCCGACGCGCGCTTCAGTGCCCTCCTGGCGGAGCGTCACCCGCAGTGGGACATCATCAACGCCGGATGCAGCGGCTATGGCACGGACCAGGAACTGCTCTACCTCCGGCGCGACGGCCTGGCCTTGCGGCCGGATGTCGTGCTGCTCCTGTTCTCCGCCAACGACTTTGGCAACAACGTGGCCCCGGCCGCCTACACGTACTTCAAACCCTATTTCGATCTGGTCGACGAAGATCTGATCCTGCGCCAGGTGCCCGTGCCGCCCCCCACGCGGGCCATGCGCCTCGAACGGTTCCTGCTCGGCCACACGTACGTGTGGGGCAGACTCTACGCCCGGCTGGGGCTCGCCCACGGCAACGACGGCGGCCTCGGCGACTTCCACTACACCGGCCGCCTGACGTTTCGAGAGATCAAGGAAATCATCGCCACCACGCGCACCGCCGGCGCCACGCCCGTGCTCGTCACCACGCCACTTCCACCCGTGGTTGACGATCTGTTCCGCCGATTTGCCGCCGACTTCAACGTCCCCTGCGTGCCGCTCAGTCAAGCCTTCGCCCGCACGGCCGGCCCTCTGGAGTTTGCGCACGACCCGCACTGGAATCCCGCCGGCCATCAAGTCGCCGCCGACGCCATCGACGCCACCCTCGCCGCCGCGCGTGTCTGGTGACCGGGCAGGACACCAGCCGATTGGCGAACCCGCAGGCTAGCGCGCCACGTACACGACGTACTTCTCCGTGAAGCACGGTTCTGGAAACAGTGACTCCACACTCACCAGCTCCGGCTCCAATCCGCTCTCCGCGATCTCCGCCTTCAGATCGCCCCCCTTCAAGCAGATCAGGCCGTTGGCGAAATCCTCCTCCTGCACGCCGGGGCGCAGGACGGGCCGCGTCCAAGCCCACAGCTCGCCCAACGGCGCCACCGCCCGCGCCACGGCGCAATCGAATACATGCCCGCGCAGCGCCTCCATCCGGCCGTGCACGGGCGTTACGTTCTTCAGCCCGAGCGCCTCGATCACCGCCTTCACCACCGTGATCTTCTTGGCGATGCTCTCCACCAGCCAGAACTGCACCTCCGGACATGCAATGGCCAGCGGGATGCCCGGAAAGCCGCCCCCGGTGCCGACATCAACCACCCGCGCCCCCGCGGCGAAGGGCGCCACCGCCGCGATCGCCAGCGAATGCAGCACATGCTTCTCGTACAGAAAATCGATGTCCTTGCGGGAGATCACGTTGATCCGCGCGTTCCATTCGCGGTAAACCGCGTCCAGCGCACGAAACTGGCCAAGCTGCTGCTCGCTCAGCTCGGCAAAATACTTCGCGATGATATCCATGCCACTCCCTTGATCCGGCAACCCGCGCGGCCAGACACTCTAGGCGGGGCCATCCCCCATGGCAAGCCCGCCAAAGTCCCCGCCACATCCGGGTCCTTAAATTGACCTGCATCTCCTTCGGGTGTAGGCTTGCCGTGCCAGGGGAATCATCGTGCGCAACAACCTACAGCGGACCTACTGGCGCAGACTCGCGCTGGCGGCCGCCGCCGCCGGCTTGGCCAGCCTGACTTGTGCGCAAACACCGCCCCGCGTTGCCCTCGGCGAACAGCTCCTTCACCCCGTCGCCGATACCTGGGTGGATGGCGATGGCGGCAACAGCCGGCAAACCGTCAACTTCGGCAGCCAGGCCACCATGCATGTCTACGGCGACAATGACGGCCCCGCCATTCGCCTGAGCGCCATCAGCGACATGCTCCTGCGCTTCGATCTGTCATCGCTTCCCGCGGGGTCGACCATCACCAACGCCACCCTGCGACTGTACTGGCTCAACGACGGCAGGAGCTCGCTGACCCTCGCGCGAACCGTCTACGTGCTGGGGGCGCTGAAGTCCTGGACGGAAGGAAATTCGAGCGCCGGGTCCGGCGCCACGTTCAACACCTGCAACGGCGTCACGCCCTGGGACGGCGGGAACATCAACATATCGGCGTCGAACTATGACACGTCGCCCGCCGCGTCCCGCAGCCTCCCGCACGATGTGTCCGTGGCGAACACCTATCTCACGTTCACGATCACGTCGCTGGCCGCCGCCTGGCACAGCGGCGGGCGCACGAATCAGGGCCTGGTGGTCACCTGCAAGGGCTGGGTCGAATACGACGTCCAATCCCGCGAAGGCCTCTTCCCGCCGGAGCTCATCATCCAATACGCCCCGCCCCCGCCGCCCCCACCCCACGGCCTGATCGTGCTCGTGCGCTAGTGATCTCGTTGAGTCCATCGACAAGGTGGGCATCTCAGCGATCGCCTTGACGTGCTTGGCGTTGCTCGTGAGAGAGCAAGGTTGGTCTCGGCTGCGGTAGCCGCAATGATGGCGCCCCAAGCTCGAAGGCCATGTGACATTCCGAATTGCTCCATGTAGACCGCTGCCCGATGTCCGATGTTCTCCGTCAGGGGCAAGGGCTTGGCGGGGGTGAACACAGCGCGACGCAGCCAGGGAATTCAAAGTGGTGGTGGGGGAAGGATTCGAACCCTCGAAGGCGTAAGCCGGCAGATTTACAGTCTGCTTACTTTTCAATGCCGGCCTTACTATTGCAGCACTTGCACGGCTTACCACGGCTTATCTTGACTGACCCAAACCCGTATTCGTACACTTGCCGACAGGTGAGAACGAACGCCGACAACGGGGGCCATACATGAAGCCTATCACCGCCAAACGCAAGCGCGCGAAGCGCGGAACGGGTCGCCTGTACAAGGTGCACGCCGGGCGGGAATACCCCGCCGACTGGAAAGGTCCCGGCGAGTTCTGGCTGGCCTACACGCTCTCCGGAGAACGCATCATCAAGGCGCTGACAACGCCCGACGGAACCCCCATCACCGACCGGGAATCAGCGGAACGTGAACGTCTCCGGACCATCGCGCCGACGCTGGCCGCTGACAAGGTTCAAACACTGCGACAGATTCAAGAGAAGCTGACTGCCGCACAAACCGAACTCGCCACCGCCACCAGCGCGGCCACCCCGGGTGTGCCCATCGGCGACGCATGGCAGACATTCGCAGCCTGCCGCACGCGGCCAGATTCCGGCGATGCCACCCTGCGCCAATATCGATTCCAGTGGCAACGGTTCGCCACCTGGCTGGCCACCGCACACCCCGAGGTAGCCACGCTGCGGGACGTCTCGCCAAATCATGCGGAAGCCTACGCGCACGACTTAGGCAACGCGGGCATAACGGCCGGCACGGCCAACAAGCATGTAGCCTTGGTGCGACTGGTTTTCCGGCATTTGGCCAAAGCGGCCAGCATCGTGGCTGATCCCTGGGCGGGGATTATGCCCCGCAAGCATCGCGCCCGCGGCCGCCGTGAATTCACCCGCGAGGAACTCGTGCGGGTATGCGAGTCAGCGAGCGGTGAACTGCGCACGCTGCTGGCGCTGGGTGTTTATGCCGGACTGCGGTTGGCCGATGCCGCTACCCTGCGGTGGACAGAGGTTGACTGGAAACGCAACCTGATTGCCCGTGTCCCCAGCAAGACGGCACGCACTTCGGGGAAGCTCGTGCGCATCCCGCTACACCCCACGCTGCGCGCCATGCTGGAAGCGGCGCTCACCACCGGCGCGGAATATGTGCTGCCGGGCATGGCGGCTGACTATGCGGCTGACCGCACCCGCATCACGGATGCCGTTCAGCGCCATCTGATGGACAACGGGATCGACGTGCACGCGCCTGGGACGGGTTCACAGATCATCCGCGAAGCGTCCGGGCTTCCGGTGCGCGATGATCGCGGTCACGTCAAGCTCGCGCCGGCAGGCAAGCGTGCGGTGGTGGCGGTGGGCTTCCACTCCCTCCGTCATACCTTCGTCAGCATGTGCAGCGAAGCGGGCACACCTCTGTCCACGGTGCAGGCCCTCGTTGGACACGGATCTCCGGCCATGACGCGGCACTACCAGCACACCAGCGAAGGCGAAGCGGCGCGCGCAGTGGCCGCGATTCCGGCGCTGGTTGGTGGCGATGTAAAGCCTAAGCGCGAACCGCTACCGGCGTGGGCGCGGGCGCTTATTGAAGGCATGTCAGCGACAAACATGGCCAGCGTCAAGGCGGCATTGCTGCAGTGATCAACGGCCGGACAGGCCACATTCCGTAACCTTCTGCACGCAAGGCATTTGCTCAACCCGAACCGCCTGCGCACCCCCCTGCCGCAGCTACCGGACCTGCTGAGCGCGATCCGACGCGACGCCCGACCTCCTCAGAAGGAAGCCCCCCCTTCCCTGCGCTAGACCGACGGCCCATCTGTGCACATCCGGACCAAAGGGTGTCGATTTTTTGCGTAAGGTAAGGGCCCATGTGGCCAGAAAGGCAAAGATCGTATGAGGCCAACGAACCTGCACGCTGAAGGGACCGCCACGGACGCGCATTTCCTCGCCTTGGTGCTTGGGGCCGCGACCGACCCGTCCCGCAAAGCCGCGATCCTGCGCGCGGCTGCAACCGGTAGCGACAAAGTGCACATGGGCACGGCGCGAGAGGCCGCGCAGATTCTCGGGACGTGCTCGCGTACCGTGGAAAGGTACGCGCGTGCCGGTTGCTTTTCGCGCGTGCATCTCTCGCCGCGAAAAGTGCGCTATCCGCTGCACGAGGTTGAGGCGTTTGCGCAACGCGGCATTGAGGGGACGTGATAGATGAACACATCAGCAGCCCCCTTTTCTCGCCGCTGGCCTATTGGAGATGGATTGAGTGGCCCGGCACGCCGCGGCCATAGGATCAGCGACCAACTCAGCGCCGCCCCATTTCGAGGCCTTGGCGCGCCCGAAATCGACCGCCATCGGGCCGCAAGGCTGTCGACCATAGAAACACACCACCCCAAGTACGCCGGCGTTTTTCGCCGCGCGTACGGCGGCAAGAGCCTGCGCACCGCCGTCAACGCGTTTTGCATCGAGTGTAACGGCTTTGACGCCGCCGCCGTCCGCGCATGCACCGCGCCCGCGTGTTCGCTATGGACGCACCGCCCTGGACGGGAACGGGGGCAGTCATGAGCGCAACGGGTTCCACGAACTCCGCCCCCGCCCCGGAGGCGGCAGATGCTGGTCCGCTTGCGGGACCGGGCGCGGTCGGCGGAGCCTTTCGCATCAGGATGTCCGCCATCAAGTTTGATGTTTCAACGCAGTGTCGGACCGGCATCGACCCGGCCACCGTCGTTCAGTACGCGGAAGACAAGCGCAATGGCGCGACCTTCCCTCCGCCAGAACTCTACGGCACCAAGGCGTGCTGTTGGATTGGCGACGGTTGGCACCGGATCGAGGCCGACCGCAAGAACGGCTTGAAGGAGATCGACGCCATACTCAGACCCGGTAACCGGCTTGACGCGCTGCGGCATGCGCTGAAGGCGAATTCCAGTCACGGGAAGCAGCGCAGCAAGGCGGACAAGCGCCGGGCGGTAACACTGGCTTTGGCGGAGTTTTCCGACCTGTCGAGCAGACAGATCAGCGAGCTGTGCGACGTATCACACACGTTCGTCGAGACCGTTCGATCAGGTGGCAACGTTGCCACCTCCGCCACCCGAATCGGAGCGGACGGCAAACGGTACTCAGGTGGCAACGTTGCCACCTCGAAACCGACCGCCTTTGACCTGGAAAACGTACGCGCGCAACTGCGGGAGGCGTTTGGCAAGCTGTTCTCCCGATGCCCGGCGGATCGGAGGCGCGACCTTGGCTCCATGGTGGCGGCGCTGCTCAAGGAGGTGCAGGGTGAATGATATAGACGCTATTGTCGAAACCGTCGCGTGGGCTGGTGTCGACCGCAACTACAGGCCAAGCGCCGATACTGCGGACCTGCTGAATCGGGCTCTCGCGTATGTTCACAGTGTGCCCTACCCGGTATCATTGCGATGGGTCTGCTACCGACTCCTGCAGGACGGCATGCTGTCATCGAAGGACGATTTTGAATCGTTCAAGGGACTGTCGGCGCGTGCCCGCAAAGCATTTTGGAACGGATGGACGCCCGACACCCTGGCGGACGACACCAGGCGAGCCGTTGTGCGCGGGCAAGGAGACGGCAGCACCGAAGATTGGATTCGTCGCGTTGCGGAATATGGCGTGCGGTGTGAATTGGACTGCTGGGCCGAGCAACCGGCATATGTGGAATGCTGGTTCGAGGCGGCCGCCATGCAAGGGCAATTCGAGCACTACCTGCAGCACGTGACACTCCGGCCCTTCAAGGGTGACGCCAGTATCCACTACAAGTGGACCATTGCGACCGACCTTGAGCGATTGGCAAGGCGCTACCCCGGCAAGCCGATCGTGATCCTCTACTTTGGTGATCTGGACGCGAAAGGGCTACAAATCCCAAAATCGGCCGCGCGCGATATTCGTAAATGGTGTTCGGTGGAATTCCGTTTCGTGCGGGCTGGCCTGAATCCCGAGCATCCGGCGCACTATCAGATACCGGCAAACATAGAGCGGCCCGGCTGCTGGCAGTGGGAGGCCTTGGACGATCAATCCGCGCGCCAACTCATTCTGGATTGCGTCTCGGAATTCGCGGACCTGAGCTTACTGGACGACGTTCAGCAACGCCAAGACAACGCCGAAAGACGATTGCGCGCGGCGCTGGTGGACATTGCGGAGCGATGGTGATGGACTACCCATCCGCCAGAGCTGATTCGCTGGAGTTGTTCGTCAGAAGGCGCGTTAACCTCTCCGGGAAGGCGCGTCATGTCTACGCTGCTTTGCGCTGGATGGAGGCGGGTAAGTCCGGATTTTGCCGGCCTGTGTTCGCCGGCTACCGCACCATTGCCGACGAGTCCGCTATAGACGTTACCAGTGTGAAATCGGCATTGCAGGAACTTCAGGCCAGCGGTCTGTGCGAGGTAACCATCGGCCGGCCGATCAAGTCGGAGAGACAGGCGACATCCATCCGGCGAAGAACCCTCGATGAGATCAAAACGCATTTCACAGAGGGCGATGATGATGCACACCGGCTTGCAACGGAATTGTCCGCACGCGACTTCCGCTTCTCGGGCAAGGTCATCAAACCGTGCTGGACCGTCGCCCGGACCGGCCGGGTGTGTTCATCGAGGCCGAACTTTCAAGGGCTTGCGGCCCCAGATCGCCGAGCGGGGTTGGCAGCCGGCCTGAGCCGTGGTGAGTGCTTGGTTCATGCCGACGTGCGGCAAGCAGAACCAACCGTTATCAAGCACCTGCTGAGAATCCCCCTGGAACGCGACCTCTACCAGGAGTACATGGACGCGGTTGCATGCTCCAGAGTGGACGCGAAAAGGGCCATCAACACGCTCGCCTACTGCAAAAACACGTTGGCATGTTTTACCCACTGGCCGCCCCAAGCCAGGACCATGCTTGCTGATTACGTGAATCAGCTTTCCGAATACAAAGCGATGCTATTTGCCGAATCACGAAAGTCCCGATCCGTGACCACTTTCACCGGGCGCAGCATCTTCGCGGAAAAGGGCGCCCGCCTTCATCCCGGGATCCCGATGAACTGGAGGGTGCAAGGCACGGTTGCTGACATCGTGAATGCGACATGCCTCCGCCTGCTGGATTCCGTCCGCATTGTCCTGCCCGTGCATGATGCCGTCTATGTTGTTATCCCGCGCGAAAAAGCCGAGATCGTCAAGGCGCTCCTGAGCGAACGCGCGCGTGAAGTCGGACTGACTATACAAGTCCAAGCGGAGTCGCTACACGCAGGTTAAGCTGTGGGGAAAACCACGACAGGGTTTCACGCCCGTACAGCGGTTAAGCTGTGGGGAGAATCACCACCCAATACCACCAACGAGAATGGCGGTGGGGTGTGAAGGCGGCGGCGGGGGACCTGCAGGGGTCATTCCTGGCCGACCTCCAGCTAGGCCAAATTCATTCCGTGTCCGCGTAACAGCGGCTTCGTGGAGCAGGCGCAGGATTAGAAATCGGCTCGCTACAGCCCGGGATGAGCGGCCAGACGGTAGAAGCGGTATTGCGGTAAGCGCAATGCGTGTTGGAGGGGCCAGGCTCAGGCTGTTGCCGGAGTTCCGCTTACGTGCGGCGGTCCAAGTACATGGGCGGGTGCCTGGGCACCTGCGCCGCGACACCGGGCGGATGCAAAGACTGCTGTATCTCAACCCAGGAGCACGCGATGACACCCGCCGTTAAACACACCCTGACCGCCAAGATCATGGCCGCGGAGCACGGCGTAAGCATCCGCACCGCACGCCGCCACATCGCCCGTGGCACGCTGCCCACCTCGGAGCGGCGTACCGGCCGCGACGGCAAGCGCTACCCCGCAGGGGGCATCGGACGTTCACCTCTTCATCGGCCCCTCGCTGTCGCACGCGCCAACATTCGGCGCGCAGCCCGTGCCGCCGAGTTCACAGCCGGCGACCGTGCCGTGCTCAATGACATCGTGGCCGAAGCCAGCGCGCTACTGAACACCTGGAATGACGCCATTGCCGCCTTGGGAATCGAACCTTCGTGAGTGGGGCCCATGACGCGCGTCGAAGAGGAGCAGAGAACAAGACAGTCACTGGCGCGATTCGGATACCTGCGGGAGGAGAATCGTGTCCTGCGCAACCAAATCAAAAACCGCATCCTGCTGACCGACCCCGAGCGCCGCCGCCTCACGATTCAGGCGGTTTTTCCTCCCCCTTCAGCAGCGGCAGGAGTCGGCTTGGGCTTGTCCGGTAGATGAGACATAGGCGCACGTAGTCAAGGACGTCGATTCGCAACTCCCGCTGCTCAAGCTTGGAGACGCGGGTGCGGCAACAGCCGAGCGCGATCGCGACAGCCTGTTGGGTCATGCCTGCCCGACGGCGCTGCGCCTTCAGTGCCTGAACCAGACGTACATACCGCGGGTCGTAGATGGTCTTCATTGTCCCCTCCAAGCCGGATTGTCCATGCGCCCAGCCAGTTCCCCCATTCCCAGCGTACCCTCGGCGGGTGCATTCTCCTCGTCATACCGTGGGTTTAGGTGTCGGCGCCATCGATCGCGACGGCCGAACGAATGCCCGGTCTTGGGGATTCGCGCCGTTGCTGGCATACGGGGCGGTGTGCAACACCTGGTCGAACAAGTCAGAGATCCCGTGCCGCACACCCGCAATGAGGCCATGGAGCTTGTCGAAGGGGTCATCCAGCATTACCACCAGACCCTGGGCGGCGAGGACCGCCGTGGACTGGAATACTTGGAAGGCCAAGGCCTGGCCGACCCCGAAACGTTAAAGACGTTCCGGGTCGGCTTCGTCAACGGCAACCTGAAACAGCTGCTGCCCTCCTCGGCCATCGAACCGCTGCAACGCGTCGGCATCCTCAACGACACGGGAGAGGACCACGTCATCGGTTGCGTGGTCGGGCCGATCATCGCAACCGACGGCACGCTGGGAGAGATGTACGGCCGCAGCATCGAGGGCTCACGAGATCTGTACCTGCCCGGACCGCACCGGGGCGTGCTGAACGCCAAAGCGGCGGAGGTGTTCGAGGATATCATCCTGACCGAAGCCGTGCTGGATGCCCTATCGCTCTACG
>JAIOPI010000021.1 GCA_021413965.1 Lentisphaerota bacterium
CACGCAAACGGCGACACGACGATGCGGATGAACTGATCGCCTTGCCGCGAACGACGCCGAGCCAGACGAACCGCGAAATCGCAAGAACATGTCACGAAAACCGTTCATAAGTGCTGTTGTAAGGCCGACAGGCTCCTAGGCAACGCCCTGGCGCTTGGCAGCGTCACAGGCCGGACGGTGGTGGCCGACGGCGGCGCGCTGGATCTCAATGGCCAGGCCGTGGGCGCAGAGCCGGTCCTGCTGAACGGCGCGGGAAGCGACGGTGGGGCGCTGATCAACAACGGCGCAACGGCCGCGAGTCTCAGCGGTCCGATCACGCTCGGCAGCGACAGCAGCCTCGGCGGACGCCGCGACCTCACGCTCGGCACGAATGTGATCAGCGGCGCGTTTGGCCTGACCAAGACCGGCACCAATACGGTGGCGCTGCCCTCAGGCAACGGGTACACGGGCCGCACCACGGTCCATGCGGGCCGGCTCAGCATCAACGCCGAAACCGCCCTCGGCCCCAATCCCGCGACCTACACGGCCGACCAGCTGATGCTGGATGGCGGCTCGCTGCTCGCCGGCCAGAATGGCGCCATCGATGACGCCAACCGCGGCGTCACGCTGGGCGCCGGCGGCGGCGGATTCGAGGTCCCCGCCGGGCTGATGCTGACCGTTACAAACCTGATCTCCGGGCCGGGCATGCTGACCAAGGCAGGCGCGGGCACGCTGGTCCTGCTCGGCGACAACACGTATGCGGGCAATACGACGATCGGCGCCGGAACGCTGCAAGTGGGCTCCAACAGCGCCAGTGGCCGCATCACGGGCACCGTGCTCGACCATGGCACCCTGACGTTCAACCGCAGCGATGCCTTCGCTTTCGACGACCTGATCACCGGGTCAGGCGGCGTCATCAAGCAGGCGACCAATACCCTGACACTGAACGCGACCAACACCTTTGGCGGCACCCTGTGGGTCCAGAACGGGGCTCTGGTCCTGCCAACCCTGGGCGATGCGATCAACGGCTCGGGCAACATCAAGCTGGGCAGCGCAAACACGGCGGGCGAATTGATCTACATCGGCGATGCCGATGCGGTGCTGTCGCGCGGGATCGACATGGCCGGGACGAACGGCGGCGCCACCGTGACGGCTAATGGCACGGGCGTGCTGAGCCTGGCGGGATTCAATATCAGCGGCGGCGGACCGAAGCTGCTCACGCTGCGCGGCTCCAACACCGGTCCCAATACACTGGCGGGCGCCGTCTCCAACAGCATCGGCAACACCGCTGTGCTGAAGACCGGCAGCGGCACCTGGACCTTGTCCGGTAGCAACACGTTCTCCGGTGGCATGACCCTGTCGGGGGGCACGCTGAACATCAACAACCCCTCGGCCCTCGGCAGCGCGCTGAGCGTCTTCACTCTGGGCGGCGGCGTGATCGACAACACGAGCGGGGGCCCCATCACGCTGACCAACAACAACCCGCAGGTGTGGAATGCGAACGTGGAGTTCACCGGTACGCAGGACCTCAATCTCGGCGGCGGCACGGTCACGCTCAGCACCAACCGCCAGATCACAGTAAACGGCAGCGCCCTGACCGTGGCCGGCAGCATCGCCGGCCTGGCCAACCTGGCCAAGGCGGGTCCCGGCACGCTGACTCTCAGCGGTGCCGCCAGCTCCTTTGGCGGGCCCGGCAAGAGCTTCACCATGAACGCCGGAACCTTGAACCTCAACAAGCCCACGGCCACGGGTGCGGCCAGCACGCTGCTCGTCATTAACGGCGGCGTCCTGGACAACACCAGCGCCGCGCTGGTGACGACCGCCGCCTACCCGCAGAACTGGAATGCCAGCTTCACGTTCACCGGCACGCGCGACCTGGCGTTCGGCGCCGGTGCCGTGACGCTGAACATCACCCCGGTGGTGACCGTCAATGCCGGCGTCCTGACGGTGGGTGGCGGAATCGTGGCCACGACCAACGGCCTGATCAAGGCCGGCGCCGGAACCCTCACGCTGGCGGCCGCCAACAGCTTTGCCGGCGATCTCGAGATCGATGCGGGCACGCTGCGCGTGGGCGCGGTCGGCGCGATCCCGTCCGGCGCGGGCAAGGGCAACCTCCTGCTCGACGGCACGCTCGATCTGAATGCCTTTGCCCCGGCCCTCAACGGGTTGACGGGCGCGGGCGTGGTGACCAACTCCGCCATCACCCCCGTGATGCTGACCGTCGGCGGCAACAACGCCAACGGCACGTTCAACGGAACGCTTTATAACGGGTCCGGTGGGGGCGTCGTGGGGTTGAGCAAGACGGGAGCCGGCGTGCAAACTCTCGGCGGTTCGAACGCCTACAGCGGCGCCACAGCCATTAACGCCGGGGCGTTGAAGATCCAGCACGGCAATGCCCTGGGCGCCGTCACGGCCGGCACCGTTGTCGCCGCCGGTGGCGCACTCCAGTTGCAGGGGGGCCTCACGACCGGCCCCGAACCGCTGACCCTCAACGGCACCGGGGTGGCCACGAACGGAGCGCTGCGCAACATCGCCGGCACCAACACCTATACCGGCATCATCACGCTGGGCACCGCGGCCCGGTTCAACTCGGACAGCGATCTGCTCATCCTCGACGTTCCCGGAGCCATGGCCATCAACGTCACCACCTTCGGCGTGACCTTCGGCGGCGACGGGAACCTGGCCGTGATTGACCCCATCGCCGGGACCACGGCCACCCTGACGAAGGACGGCGCCGGCACGCTCACGCTGGCGGCTACCAACACCTACGCAGGCACGACCACGGTGAACGGCGGCACACTGCTCATCAACGGGTCCACGACGCCCGGCGCCAGCGTCACCGTGAACAGCGGCGGGGCGCTGGGTGGCGCCGGCAGCCTTCGCGGGCCGGTCACCGTCAACACCGGCGGCACGCTCACGCCCGGCGCCAGCGTGGGCACGCTCACCTTCACGAACCTGACGCTCCAGGCCGGCACGACCAACGTCTTCGAATTCAACACCACCCCGGCCCACGACCAGATGGTGATCACGGGTCTCAACGGATTCATCCTGAACGCCTGCGCCCTGGCCCTCTATCAGGAGGACACAACCAACGCCTGGACCGTGGACGGCACGTACCCCCTGATCCAGTACACCGGCACGCTCGGGGGGACCGGCATCAATACGCTCTCCGTCGCCAACCCGCAACCCGGCAAGACGTACGCCTTCAGCGCCGTGGGCGGGTGGGTGCTGCTGACGATGAGCAGCGCGACCGTGTGGGATGGCGGCAGCGCGACCGACAGCCACTGGCTCACGGTGGAAAACTGGGATGGCGACACGGCGCCCCTGACAGGCGCGGAATTGCAGTTTGGCGGCACGACCCGCCTGGCGAATGAGAACACCTTCGCCGACAACACGCCCTTCGCCGGCATCACCTTCCTGGCGGATGGAGGATCCTTCACGCTGGATGGCAACGCCGTGAACCTGACGGCGGGCGTCGTGAACCGCAGCGCGAACGAACAGACCATCCGGCTCCCGCTGGTGCTGGACGGCAACTCGCGTACGTTTGACACGGCGGCCGGCAACCTTGTCGTGGGGGGATCCATCGGCCAGACCAATGGCACCTGGAGCCTCGTGAAGATCGGCCCGGCCGAGTTGACGCTCGCCGCCAGCAACACCTTCGGCGGCACGGTGGCCGTCAATGCCGGTGCCGTCAACATCGGACACGCCAACGCGCTCGGCTCGACCGCCAGCCCCACGATCGTATCCAACGGCGCGGCGCTCCATGTGCACGGCGATATCACGACGGCGGCGGAACCCTTGACGCTGAACGGCGCCGGCGCTGCCGCGGACGGGGCGCTGCGCAACGTGAGCGGCACGAATGCCTACGCCGGCCTGATCACGCTGGCCAGCGCCAGCCGGATCAACAGCGACGCCGGGCTGCTCGCGCTCGACGTGGCCGCGGGCAACGCCGTCACCAGCGCCGCCCAGAATGTGACCTTTGGCGGTGCGGGCGACATAGCCATTCCGGACCCGATTGCCATCACGTCCGGGATGGTGATCAAGGACGGCGCGGGCACGCTTGTGCTGAGCGGCACCAACAGCTATGGCGGTCCCACGTTCATCAACGCCGGCGTGCTGAACCTTCGGAGCGCCGGAGGCCTGGGCACCGTGGCCGGCGGCGCACAAGTCGCGAGCGGCGCGGCCCTCTTCCTCCAGGGCGGGGTGACCATCGGCGCGGAACCGCTGACACTCAACGGCTCGGGCGTCGCCAATGACGGGGCGCTGCGCAGCGCGGCCACGGGCACCAATCTCTATGCGGGCCTGATCACACTGGCCAGCACCAGCCGGGTCAACTGCGACACCGGCCTGCTGGCCCTCGATGTCGCCGCCGGCGCGTCCGTCACCGGCACCGCACAGCATGTGACCTTCGGTGGCGCGGGCGACACGACGGTGCCGGACTCGATCGGCCTCACCACCGGCAGCCTGACCAAGGACGGCACCGGAACGCTGATCCTGAGCGGCGTCAACACGTACAGCGGCCCCACGCTCATCAACTCCGGTGTCTTGAGCGTCCGGAGCGCCAGCGGCCTGGGCACCGTGGCCGGCGGCGTGCAGGTGGCGAACAACGCGGCCCTGTGCCTGCAGGGCGGCATCGCCATCGGCGCGGAAGCCCTGACGCTCAACGGCTCCGGCATCGCCAACGACGGCGCGCTGCGCAACGTCGCGCTCACCAACAGCTACGCCGGTGCGATTACACTCGGCAGCGCCAGCCGCATCAACGCCGATGCCGGTGGCCTGCTGATCCTGTCCGGCGGCGTGCAGGGAGCCGGGCTGGACCTCACCCTTGGCGGAACCGGCAACCTTACCTTCGTGACCGCCCCGATCGCCACCGTCACCGGCGGTCTGACCAAGGATGGTTCCGGCGTCGCGCTGCTGTCCGTCGCCAATACGTACACGGGCCTGACGGACATTCGTGCCGGAACGCTGCGGTTCGGCATCGCCAACGCGCTGGCCAGCGGCAACGTTCAGATCACGGGCGGTGCACTGGACATCGGCGCCTTCGCCGACAGCGTGGGCACCGTGACCCTGGTCAACGGTCTCATCACCGGCGCGGGCGGCGCCCTGTCCAGCACGGACGCGTTCGTGCTCGAAAACGGAACGGTCAGCGCGAACCTGGCGGGCGGCGCGCCGATGATCAAGAACACCCCCGGCACCGTTGCCCTGAACACCGCCAACACCCTGACGGGTTCCGTCACCGTCAACGCCGGCACGCTGCGGCTGGGCAACGCGCAAGCGCTCGGGCCCGTCGCCACGGCGGTGCTGAACTTCGGAGCCGCCAGCGATGGCCGCGTGCAACTCAACGGCACCAGCATCGCGCTGGCCGGGCTGAATGCGCCCGACGGCCAGGCCATCGTCGAGAACGGCAACGCGACGACGAACGTGACCCTGACGGTCACCAACCTGGTGGCGTCCGGCTTCGCCGGCGTCCTGCAGAACGGCGGCGCGGCGGCTTTGGCCTTCATCAAGACCGGGGCGGGTGCCCTCACCTTGAGCGGCACCAACACGTACAGCGGCGCCACGACCATCGCGGCAGGCACGTTGAAGCTGGGCGCGGCGGACATTCTGCCGAACGGCGCCGGCAAGGGTGATGTGATCTTGAGCGCCAGCCTGGATCTCGCGGGGTTCAGCGAAACCATCAACGGGCTCAGCGGCGCCGGGGTGGTCACCAACACCGCGCCCGCCCCCGCGACGCTGACGATCGGCGATGGAAACGCGAGCCAGATTTTCACGGGCGTGATCAAGAACGGCGCGGGAACCATCGCGCTCACGAAGATCGGCACGGGCATGACCACGCTGAGCGCGCCCGCCAATGGCCATCAGTATCGCGGCGACACCACGATTGCGGCGGGCACGCTGCGGCTCGGCGTGGCCAACCAGATACCGGACGGCGTGGCAGGCGGGAATGTCGTGGTGGACGGCATCCTGGACCTCAACGGCCTGGCCGAAACGATCAATGGCCTCTCGGGCGCCGGAATCGTGACCAATGGCGTCGCGGGCGTCACGCTGACCGCGGGCGGGAACAACGCCGACGGCACCTTTACGGGCACCCTCTACAACGGCACCGGGATCGGCCTGGTGGCCTTGAGCAAGATCGGCACGGGAGTCCTCACGCTTGGCGGTTCCAACGCCTATAGCGGCATCACCTCCATCAGCGCGGGCGCCGTGACGATCCAGCACGGCAACGCCCTCGGCGCCATCAGCGGCGGCACCACGGTCACCGCCGGCGGCGCCCTCCAGATCCAGGGCGGCATCACCACCGCCGGCGAACCGCTGACGCTGAACGGCACCGGCATGGCCGCCGACGGCGCGCTGCGGAATCTCTCCGGCACCAATACATACGCCGGACTCATCACGCTGGGCAGCGCCGCACGCATGAATTCCGATCACGATCTGCTGACGCTCGACGGCCCTGGCGCCGCGTCCATCAGCGCCACGACGTTCGGCCTGACGATCGGCGGCGCGGGACATCTCGCGGTGCTCGACCCCATCACCGGCACCACCGCCACGCTGACCAAGGACGGCGCGGGCACGCTCACGCTCGCCGCCACCAACACCTACACGGGCGCGACCACCATTAACGCCGGGACGCTGGCCGTCAATGGCGCGTCCGCCCCCGGCGGCGTGTTCACCGTCAACAGCGGCGGCACGCTGGGCGGCAGCGGAACGATTCGCGGCCCCGTGACCGTCAACGCAGGCGGCATGCTGGCGCCAGGGGCAAGCGTCGGGACGCTGACCTGCACGAATCTGACGATCCTTGCCGGGGCCACCAATCTCGTGGAGTTCAACACGCTGCCCGCGCAGGATCGGATCGTCATCACTGGCACGAACGGGCTCACGATTCAGGGCTGTGCCTTCGCCCTCTACGAAGCGGGAACGACCAACGCCTGGACCGTCGACGGCACCTACACGCTCATGCAGTACGCCGGCACGATCGCCGGGGGCGGCGTGAACGTTCTCTCGGTCGCCAATCCGCTGCCGAACAAGCTGTATACCTTCGCCCTCTCCGGCGGCAAGGTCATGCTCACGATCGGGTCCCGCAAGACGTGGGACGGCGGCAGCGCGACGGACAACAACTGGCAGTCCGGCGACAACTGGGATGACGATGCCGCGCCCGAAGCGCTCGCGGCGCTGCTCTTCGCAGGCTCCCAGCGCACCAGCAATACGAACGACCTGCCGGCCAACACGCCGGTGAGCAGCCTCACCTTTGCGCCCGAAGCCGCGCCGTTCCATCTCGCGGGTGCGCCCATGAAACTGGCCGGCGCCGTGGTCAACGACAGCGCCAACCTGCAAACGGTCGCCCTGCCGCTGATTCTCGATTCGAACGGGCGTGAGTTCAGCGCCTCGAACGGCGATCTGCGGGTGACCGGATCCATCAGCGACGGCGGGCAGTTGTACGGGCTGAACAAGACCGGACTCCACGCGCTGACGCTAGCGGGCAGTAATTCCTTCGGCGGCATGCTGGCCGTCAATGCCGGCGCGCTGAACATGGAGCACGCCTATGCCCTCGGGTCAACCGCCGGTGGGACGACCGTATCCAACGGATCCGCCCTGCAGCTGCGGGGCGGCATCACCACCGCCGCGGAGCCTGTCACGCTCAACGGCGCCGGCGTTGCCAGTGGCGGCGCGCTGCGAAACCTTGCGGGGTCCAACACGTTCGGCGGGACGATCACGCTGGCCAGCACCAGTCGCATTCACAGCGATGCCGGACGGCTGACGCTGGACGTGGCCATCGGCAATGCCATCACGGGCACGACGCAGACCGTGACGTTCGACGGCGCGGGCGACGTCGTGGTGGCAGACCCCATCGCCGTGGCCTCGGGCAGCGTGATCAAAGAGGGCACGGGCACGCTCACGGTGCAGGGAGCCAACACGTACACGGGCGCGACCCTGATCGTCTCCGGCGCCATCAACGTGCAGCACGCCACCGGGCTCGGGACGGCGGCGGGCGGCGTGCTGGTGGCCACCGATGCCGCGCTGCAGATGCAGGGCGGGGCGGCTGTCGGCGCGGAAGCGCTCACGCTCGACGGAACAGGAATGGCCAATGACGGCGCGCTGCGGAACATCGGCGGGGCCAACAGCTACGGCGGCTTGATCACGCTTACCAGCGACAGCCGCATCAACGCCGATGCGGGGACGCTGACCCTGTCCGGTGGCGTGGCGGGCGCGGGGCTGAACCTCACGGTCGGTGGCGCCGGCACGGTGTCCTTCGCCGGGGGCGCCATCGCCACCGGGACGGGCGCCCTGACCAAGGATGGCGCGGGAACCGCCGTGCTGGCGGCGACCAACACCTACACGGGATTGACCGAGATTCAGTCCGGCGTTCTCAAGTACGGAGCCATCAACGCGCTGGGAGCCGGCAATGTGCTCATCGACGGCGGCACCTTCGACCTCGCCACCTTCGCGGATACAGTCGGCACCGTGACATTGACCAGCGGCGCCATCATCGGGACGTCCGGCATCCTGAGCAGCACGAATGCGTTTGTACTCGAGAGCGGGACGGTCAGCGGCATCCTCGGCGGATCCGCCGGCGTGACCAAGCAGACGGGCAGCACGGTTCTGCTGAGCGGGCCGAACTCCTACGCGGGCGGCACCACGATCAACGGGGGAATGCTCGTCCTGGGCAACGCGACGGCGCTGGGGGCACCCGCCGGCGCCCGCGTGACCTTCGCACCGGCCAGTTCGGCGACGCTCCAACTCAACGGCAATGCCGTGGTGGTGGCTGGCATCAGCGGGCCGGATGGGATGGCCACGGTCGAGAATGGGAGCGACGTGGCGAGCGCCATGCTGACCGTGACCGTGACCAACACCGCGTCCTTCGCCGGCACCGTTCGAAACGGAGGGGTGGCCAGCATCGCGCTCGTCAAGAATGGCGCCGGCACGCAGGCGCTGGCCGGCGACGGCGCCTTTACCGGGGGTACGACCCTGAACCAGGGCACACTGCAAGTCGGGCGTGCCTCATCCCTTGGGGCGCCCGGAGCCCTGCTGCAGATCAACGGCGGCATTCTGGATCTGGCGTCGGACACGAGCGTGAACGGCTACAACACCACGCTAGCGGCATCTGTCACCATGATCCCGAATCGGGCCACGCCGGGGCCTGGCATCCTGCACACGCTGGGCCCCCTGAGCCTGGGCAACGTCACCGTCACCGTCATGGCAGGCACCAACGTCACGGACGGGGTGGCGGGTCTGTCGTTCGGGGCGACGACATTCACCGCCGCCACACCGGTGCTCAACATCGCCAGCAATGCCAGCCTCGCGCTTGGATCGCTGAGCGGCAATGTGCCGTTCAGCAAGGTCACGGGGACCGGTACCCTCACGTTGAACGGAACTAGCGGCAGAACGAGCGGCGCAGTCACGATCTCCGCCGGAACGCTGGCACTCGCAGCCTCCGACGGTTTGGGCACGACCGCCGTGACGTTGACCTTGAGTAACGGTTCCACCTTGGTGCTGGCCTCCGACACCAGCGTGACCGCCTATCCCACCATCGTCGGGGCGGGCGGTGCCACGGTCGTGGCTGACCGGGCCACCCCGGGCTCCGGCATCACGCACACGCTGGGAGCGCTGACCGTCGCCAATCAGCTCAACATCCTGCTCGGCAGCAATGTGGTCAACGCGGCGGCCGGGGTGACCTTTGGCCCGACCATGCCGTCGAGCGCCGTTTCGTTTGCGGTGGCGGACGGCGCCACCCTGACCCTCGGCGCCTTGGGCGCGACGGGATTCCCCATCACCAAACAGGGCGGCGGCACCCTGACGTTGAACACGCCCGCCGGGGCACGCGGCGCGGCGACGACCACACTGGCCGCCGGCACCCTGCGCGTGGGGTCAACCGGCGCGATTAACAACGCCCCGTCACCCTTGAATATCAGCGGCGGCACTCTGTCACTCGGGATCGATGCCGGCGGCGCTGTCATGGGCGCCAACGTGACCGTCGGCGGCACCTCGTCCGTGACGGTTGTGGTGGATCGGGCTACGTCGGGCATCGGCCCGACGAACACGCTGGGCACGCTGTCCATTGGCGCAGGACGCCTCACCGTCCTCGCCGGTGACCACGTTGCCTCGGGAACGCCGACGCTAGCGTTCGGACCGGCCTCGCTGACCGGCGATCCTACCTTCGATGTGACGGCACCCGCCGCGCTCCTGTTCAATTCAACCCTGGGAGGCTCGTCACTCGCGGACACGCTGGCGACCTTCCGCGGCAGCGGCAGCACGACCGTGACGGGCGCCATCAGCAACGGCCTTGGCCGCCTGCTTAACCTGACGGTCGATGCGGCCGGTGGTTCCGTGACGCTTCTGGGCAACAACACGTTCACGGGCAAGTCGACCGTTCTCGGCGGCACCTTGCGGATTGGTGCCGAGAACCGTCTGGGCGCGAACCCCGCTACCCCGACCGCCGACCAGTTGACACTCAACGGCGGCACGCTCGAGGCCATCGCGACTTTCACCATTCAGAATCCCAATCGCGACCTCCTGCTGGGGCCCGAGGGCGGCACAATTGAAACAGGCCCGGGGGTGAAACTGACCCTCGCGCGACCGGTGACCGGACCGGGTGATCTGCGCAAGACCGGCGCGGGCACGTTGAGCGTTGCCGCGACGAACGCTTATACCGGCGAGACCCTCGTGAACAACGGCATGCTGGAGGTGGTGACGAACGGGAGCCTGAGCGCCACCTTCCGGTTAACCGTGGCCCCCGGGGCCGCGCTTCGCCTGGCGCACAGCGATTCCCTGCGGGACGAGGTGCTGCTCCATGTGGCAACCGGCAGCGGGAAAGTGGATCTCACCAACGGCGTCAACGAAACGATCGGCGTGTTGTATCTCAGCGGCACGCAGATGGTCGCCGGCACGTGGGGCTCGTCGGCAAGCGGTGCCGAACACAAGGACGACACGTACTTCACCGGCGCGGGCATGCTGACCAGCATCGGTCCCGATCTCGATGCCGATGGCGATGGCATGGGGGACAAGTGGGAAATCCGGTACTTCGGCAGCACGAATGCCGTGGGTGGCCAGGCTGGCGCGGATGGCGACGGTGACAGCTCCCGCAACCTGGACGAGTACATCGCGGGAAGTGATCCGACCAACGAGAACTCCGCCTTCGAGATTGGCATCGCCTGGAGCGAGGAGCCGACCGTGACCGTGAGCATCGCCACGGAGGTGGCGGGGCCGTACCAGTTGGCGGGCGTGGCACGCTTTTATGCGCTGGAGGCGGCGACCAATCTGAAGAGTGCCGTTTGGGGTGGCGTTCCCGGATACACCAACATCCTTGGCGACCACCAGACGGTCCTCTACACGGCGCCGGCCGCCACAAACACAATCCCGCGTTACTACCGCGGGCGCGCACAGTTGCTGGGCCCGTGAACAGGACTCAGGCGGGCCGCCGCGTAAAGCACGACGCCCGAACTCCGGGCCTCGCGCGCCACGCGCGCAGATAATCCGACACCATTAGGAGCCTGGCGGGCGCAGGCAAGGCGAAGCCGATGCCGAAGTCCGACAGGCTCCTAGCGGGGCCAACTGACGTCGAGCCGGTAGAAGCCGCGCCCGGCGGGCAGGGCGTTGGTCAGGCGGTTAACCGGAGGCGTGGCGGGCAGGTCAGGCGACAAGCTCACGAAGCCCGCGGCAAGGTTCGTGGCGTAGAAGACGCGATAGGTGCGATCCGACACGCTGGGCCATTCCAGCACGTGTCCGCTCACCAGCAGCACGGTCTGTGTCGACATGGCCAGTTCCTGCCGGTTGGTGCCCAGGGACCGGATCGCCGAGATCTCGAACCGCGACGACGGGTTCGTAGGATCGGTCCCCGCGATGTACTCCTCCCACGCGGCCATCTGGTCGGCATCGCGGTCCGCCTGCGCCTCGGATTCCGGCTGGGCATTCGTCAGTCCATAGGCGGCCAGCCACATCTCCGGGACCCCGCTTGTGGTGACATTCTCGGCAAACACCGCATCCAGACGCCCCGTGTTGGCGAACGCCACATTCGTCCAGGCAAAATTCACCGACACGCCGCCAAAGCTTCCGCCCACCGACAGACCGTTCGTCCGGATGTCGGCCACATGGTGATACGGCGCAGCCGTGAGCCAGAAGTTGGTCGAGCTTCCCGCGTTGAGGAAGACCGGCCCGGCCGGCACCACCGTTCCCGCACCGGTGATCTGCACGAGGATCTTGCGCGTGATGTTGCTGATGCCGACGGGCACGGCCAGCAGCGGCGCGAACGGATCGTTGGATTCCAGATAGGCCGTGGCCTGCCGCGTCTCTCCCAACGGAATCGAAGCCGCGCTCGCGAACAGCGGAACACTCACGGTATCCTGCGCGACGACGAGCCCGTTGGAATAGGCGGGGTAGATCCAATCGGCCGCGCCGCCATAGGGCGTGATCTCGAGATCATCCACGTACCAGCCTTCGTTCACCACAAAGCCGTCCGCGCCAAAGAACAGCCGCAGCCGCGCGGTCTGGCCGGCATAGCCGCTCAGATCGAACTGCACGCGCTGCCAGCCGCCCGTGCCCGCCAGGCAGGGGGTTTCATTCGTGAAGGCCGACGCCGAGTGCCCGTAGATCGCGTACGGATACCCGCCAACGGGCGCAATCTGCGTGAACGTGGCCCCGTTGTTGGTGGACAGTTCCACGATGGCGCCGTCCCAGGCGTGCTGGGCATCCTTGAGCGCCTCCGTGCTGATCCAGTGCCAGAAGGAGAACTGGGCATCACCATGCAGAAACACGGGGGGCGACAGCAGCCACGCCTTGGCGCTGTCCGGATACTGCCGGTTTCCGTCGTTCCCGAAGTACCAGGCATTGGAGCCGGAATGCGTGCGCCACGACGCCAAATGCCAGACGTCCTGCGTGCCGCCATGTGTCCAACCGCTCGTGCCCCGCTCCGCATCATCGCGCAGCCCGGCCGGCAGGAGGCGCAGCGACCAGGACAGATCCTCGTGCCCGTCGTTCTCAATCGTCAGCAGGCGCCGATCCGTGGCGGTCATGGGCACCGGGAGCGTACCGAAATTCGTGGGGGTCACCATTGCCACGGGGTACGCCACGGCCAGCGAATAGGGGCCGTTCACGGACAGGAGCCCCGCGGCATCGCGCGCCACGACGCGATATTGGAACTGATCGCCCGTGACGCCGGGCGCCGGAATGGCGCTCGTGTAGACGCTCGTGGTTTCAACCGGCATGGCCGTCACGGAGAGCCAGGCGCCGTAGTTGCGCCGCCACTCAAGGCTGACGGAGGCCACGCGATCGTTATCCGTGACCATGGCCGTCAGGCCCCAGGGCGCGGGCTGCCGGCGCGGGCTGGCGATGGGCACGTGGGCGATGGAGGGCGGCGTCGGCATGGAGGCGGCATCGAGCGGATCCGTCTGGTCCTGGAATTCCTTCAGGCTCGAGAATCCGTCTCCGTCGGCGTCGAGATTGAGTGCGGCATTCGTGCCGCCGAAGTAGTGCTGCTCCCACCAATCGGAGACCCCGTCGCCATCGGCATCGGTCGTCACGGCCACATAGCGCGCCACGGCGGTGCTTGGCGCCGCCATGAGGGGGGCGGCCGGATTGGCGGCACGCTGGGTGGCATCCGGCATGCGCGCGCCGTTGATCTGCCATTCGGTGAACCGGTAGTCGACGCCATCTACGTTCACGACGGCGGCGGCCTCGGCGGTGAGGCCGGTGGTGCCGCTCACCCACCAGGTTGTGGCGGGCTCCACCACGCCAGGCACCGATCCGGACTCGGTCAGGCTGTAGGCTTTTCCCCATTGCCAGGCCAGGTAGACGTCTTCACCGATGGCGAAGTCCAATGCGTTGCTGGTCCCGCTTGCCGGTATGCTGCAACAGCCCACCCAACCGAGGCATACGTCGCGAGAGCCGCCCGATGGCGGCCCGTAGTAAGGCGCGCTCACGTGTACCGTCACGCCCGACGGATACGTCGAGAACCCGTAGTCAGGAACGACGCCCGGCACGCGCACCGGCTGTCCGCCGATAAAGAGCGTCAGGGACTTCACGACTTCGAAGTGGTGCACCTGTGCCGGCGCCCCGGCGGGGTCACGACTGCTGACCCCATTGGTGGCCGCGGCCTGCAGGTAATAGGACACCTGCCCGCCTTGCGCTTGCGCCGGAATGACGGCGGCGTACCAATCGTTCGTGACGCGCACCAGTTGGTTCGACGCGAACACGTTGGTGCTGCCGCTCGCATTCCAGAACAGCCACAGGCTCGCGGGGTTGAGGGGAACTTCGGATGTGATCTGCGCCGTAACGACGTACGGGGTGGCGCTGTTGGTGGTGTTTAGCAGCGGCGTGTGATTGATGGACGGCGGCACGGTGCTGCCGCTGATTAACAGAGAATAGGACTGACCGCCCGGCGTGGTCAGCACACCCTTCATGCTCACGCAAACGTCATACTCGCCCGGCACGGGGGCGGCGGTAAAAGCCACCTGCTCGACGTTATCCAGATGGTTGTCGCCAAGGGTTGCCAGTGCGGCAGGATTGGTGGCATCCAGTACATAGGGAAGGGCCGTGGCGCCGTCGGGCGCGACAATCCGCAAATCCAGATCGTGCACCAGCACCGGCGTACGGTCATCCAGATCGATGCGCGCCGGGCCCGCCGGATCGGTCCAGCAGAGCGTGGCCCGGATCGGGCTCGTGCGATCCCACAGGATCCGGTGGTGATTGGTGGTGGCCGCATCCGCCAGGGCAGCTTCAACGATGCGTTGCGCGTTGGTCTGCGCCGCATGCGACTCGATTTGCCGCACGGCGGCCAGGGTGTTGATCAGGCCCCACCCGAACTGGTAGTCGGGGCCCGCGCGGCCGAGGTCATCAGCGGTGTGAATCAACAACCCCTTGAGCGTGCTGGCGCGCAGGTGCCGGCCCGGAAACCGCCGGCCATAGGCTTCAATCAGCAGAGCGGCCGACCCCATGGCGTTGGGGCTGGCCATGCTCGTGCCGCTGGAGGTGCCGTAGGCGGCGTCGCCAAACGCGACCGTGGAGTACAGCGACGCGCCATTGGCCACGAGGTCCGGTTTCACGCGCCCGTCATCCGCCGGCCCCCACGAACTGAAGGTTGTCATGGTTGCATCGACCAGCGAACGCGCACCCAGCGACACGGCGTCGTTCACGGCCCCCACCGTGACAATGTTCTTGGCGTTGGCTTCCAGGGCGATGGTGTCGTATCCGCCCAGCTCCCAGTTGTCCGAAAGCGGATCCTCGGCGGGGTCGTACGTCTTGGTGTGGGACCCCTGTGCATCGAAGTAGGTGAACGTCTGCCCCTCACCGGGCGAGCCGTCGTTGCGGTCATTACCCGCCGCTTTGAAGGGCAGGTAGTACGGCGCATTGAAGCAGATCTGATCCTGCTCGCGGGCAAAGGTGTCATACATCCCGAAGCTGTCGGACTCCCGGTTGCCCCAGGTGCCATACCACGTCGTCCCGAACCAGCCCGCCTGGAACCCATAGGAATGATTGGACAGTTGAATCTTGCTGGTCTGCCCGTCGGCGGCCATCGCGGCGGCGATCATTTCCGACGTGTCGAAGTTCCAGTCATACGAGTCAAGATGGATGGCGGGCGCCATGCCCATGGCCGACAGGGTCACGCCGGCGGCCGCGATCGTTCCTCCCACGTGTGTCGAGTGGCTGTTGGCAGAGACGCTGTTGCGCAGCGAGAGCCGCCCGACGAATTCCTGGTGAGTGGAGCGGACGGACCCGGCATCCCAGACGGCAACCGTCAGTCCCGTCCCGGTGAGGGAGTAGGGGGGCTGGCGGACCGGGGAGACGGCCGTGCTGATGGCGGCGTTCTGGTTGCGGGTGGCGCGCATGTAGACGCGGCCATCGCGCACGGCCACGAATTGGTACGCGTGGCCGTTCATGTCCCCGTTCGGGGGGATGCCAGCCTTGGCGGCCATGGACTCTGCGGCGGCGGCTTCGCGTTGCTCAACGGTCCGCGTGGCGTCGCTCCAAGCCTGGCGAACGGCCGGGTCGGTCAGATCCTGCACCACCGTGGCGGCGGGTACGGGCGTGACGGGCGCCCCGGGAGCGGCGGGAGGGGCTAGGGATGGGCGTCCACCACTGGGTGTGGCAACGGCACGTCCAGAGGCCGGGGGAGGGGCCGAAACGCCTGAGGCGACGAATGGGGCCACGGCGGCCGAGGGGAGGGGCTGAGTGGCATAACTTTTTGAATGGTAGAGACTTAGCCACGAATCGCCGTGCATCCAAGCGCGCCCGGCCACGACGAGCAGCAACACACAGACAACACCAAGTATATGGGTTTTGCGGATCATCTGGGCCAGGCGTGGCGCTTTGGTTCCCTTGAATTGTCCCAAATCCACGGGGAAGCGTCAACGCAGGGGGATCCGCCGCCTTTCTTGCCCCGTCCCCAACAGGTGTTGACGGGCAGGAAGACGCAGTCAGGGGGAAGAAACAGGGAGTGCCGCGGGCGCCCGGTCAAAACACAACGGGTGCGAAGATCGGATAGCCCTTGAGCTTGTCGCGGCCCTTCAGGAAGGCCAGTTCGACCAGAAAATCGATTTCGAGAACCTTGCCGCCCGCGCGCTCGATGAGCCGTGCCGCTGCGGAAGCCGTCCCGCCCGTCGCGAGCAGGTCATCCACCAGCACCACCCGCTCACCGGGCACAAAGGCATCCTGATGGACCGCCACCGTGGAGGATCCGTATTCCAGGTCGTAGGAAAGCTCGTATGTCTTATAGGGCAGCTTTCCCTGCTTGCGGACCGGAATCAAGCCAAGCCCAAGGCGGTCACACAAGGCGCTGGCAAAGAAGAAACCTCGCGCATCGATCGCCGCCACCTTTTGAACGCCCGACTGGCGGTGGCGCTCCGCAAAGAGGTCAACGGCGGCCCGGAACAGCGTGGGGTCGGACAGGACCGGCGTGATGTCCTTGAAAAGAATACCGGGCTTGGGAAAATCCGGCACATCCCGGATCGCGGTCTTGATGCGTTGGATTGTGGCTTGATCCATTGAGCGCTCCCACCCACCCCACGCGACGCGCCCCCCTCCCAGAAGGGGTGGCCAACGGCCGGGGTGGGTGTGAGCCACAGCCCCGGCACGTTGTCTGCCCACGCCGCCTTACTTCCGCTTCGCCTTCTTGACCGCCTTCTTGACCGCCTTCTTGGCGGCCTTGGCCGGCTTCTTCGCGACGGCCTTCTTCACCACCGGCTTCGCGGCGGCCGTAGCCGCCTCTTCTTCCAGCGCCGCCTGGGCGGCCGCAAGACGCGCCACCGGCACGCGATAGGGCGAGCAGCTCACGTAGGTCAGCCCCAGCTTGTGACAGAACTTCACGCTGTTCGGGTCGCCGCCATGCTCGCCGCAGATGCCCAGCTTGATGCCCGGCCGCGAGATCCGGCCCTTTTCGACCGCGATCTGCATCAACTGGCCCACGCCCGCCTGATCGATGGAGGCGAACGGGTTGGTCTTGCAGATCTCCAGTTCGGCGTAGGGCGGCAGGAAGCTGCCCGAATCGTCCCGGCTCATGCCCAGGCAGGTCTGCGTCAGGTCGTTGGTGCCGAAGCTGAAGAACTCCGCGGTCTGCGCGATCTCGTCGGCCGTCAGGGCGCCGCGCGGGACCTCGATCATCGTGCCAACCATATAGTTGAGCTTCACCTTCTGCTCAGCCATGACGGCCTTGGCCGCGGCGTGGACGACGGCGACCTGCAGGTCGAGTTCCTTCTTGAAGCCCACCAGCGGGATCATGACTTCGGGCTTCACCTTGATGCCGGACTTCTGCACTTCCGCGGCCGCTTCAAACACGGCGCGAGCCTGCATCTCGGAGATTTCCGAATAGACGATGCCCAGGCGGCAACCGCGGAAGCCCAGCATCGGGTTGAACTCGTGCAGTTCCTTCACCCGCTGCTTAATCTTCTCCACGGGCACGTTCATCTTCTTCGCCAGGTCCTGCTGAGCGACGTCCTCGTGCGGGAGGAACTCGTGCAGCGGCGGGTCGAGGAAGCGGATCGTGGCCGGGTACCCCTTCAGCGCCTGGAAGATCCCCACGAAGTCCGCCTTCTGGTAAGGCAGCAGCTTGGCGAGGGCCGCCTTGCGCGCCTCGACGTTGTCCGCGAGAATCATCTCGCGCATGGCGTCGATGCGGTTGCCTTCGAAGAACATGTGCTCCGTGCGGGTCAGGCCGATACCGGTGGCGCCGAAGGCCAGCGCGTTTGCCGTCTGCTCAGGCGTGTCCGCGTTCGTGCGCACCTGCAGCTTCGTGACCTTCGAGCACCAGTTCATCAGGGTCTCGTACATCTGGTAGGTCTGGCTGGCCTTGGGGTCCAGCGACTTCTCCACCAGCACCTGGACGATCTCCGAGGCCGCCGTGGGCAGCTGACCGGCATAGACGTTGCCGAGCGTGCCGTTGATGGAGAGGAAGTCGCCTTCCTGATAGGTCACGCCGTCGGCCGTGAGGGTCTTCGACGCGTAGTCGATCTGCAGCGCGCCGGCGCCGCAGACGCAGACCTTGCCCATCTGGCGGGCGACGAGTGCGGCGTGCGAGCTGACGCCGCCCTTCGCGGTGAGGATGCCTTCGGAGGCGATCATGCCGCGCAGGTCTTCAGGCGTCGTCTCGTTGCGCACCAGCAACACCTTCTCGCCGCGGGCGGCAGCCGCATCCGCGCGATCGGCGTTGAGGTACATCTTGCCGGACGCCGCGCCGGGGCCCGCCGGCAGGCCCTTGGCGATGATGCGGGCGGCCTTCTCGGCCTTGGCCTCGAAGATCGGGGCCAGCAGCTGGTCGAGCTGGTCGGCCGGGTTGCGGCGGATGGCCATCTTCCAGTCGATCAGCTTCTCGCGCGTCATGTCCATCGAGAACTTCAGCGCGGCCATCGCGGTGCGCTTGCCGTTCCGCGTCTGGAGCATGAAGACTTTGCCGTCCTGGATCGTGAACTCGAAATCCTGCACGTCCTTGAAGTGTGTCTCCAGGGTCTTGCGGATATTGTCGAGCTCGCGGTAGGCGGCGGGCATCTGCTTGTCGAGCTGCGCGACGGGCTCCGGGGTGCGAACGCCGGCCACGACGTCCTCGCCCTGGGCGTTGATCAGGAACTCGCCGTAGAATTCCTTCACGCCATTGGCCGGATTACGCGTAAAGGCCACGCCCGAACCGGAGGTGTCGCCGGTGTTGCCGTACACCATCGCCTGCACGTTGACGGCCGTGCCCCACTCGGAGGGAATGCCGTACTTGCGGCGATACACGATCGCGCGATCGTTCATCCACGACCCGAAGACCGCGCCGGCCGCGCCCCAGAGCTGCTTCCACGGATCCTGCGGGAATTCGCTGCCGGTGCGGGCCTTGATGAGGGCCTTGAAGCGCGTGACGAGCTCCTGCTGGTCCTCGGCCGTGAGCTTCGAATCTTCGATGTCCGCGTGATACTTCTCGTGCTTGAAGGTGTGGATCACCACTTCGAACGGCTCGTGGTCCTCGTCCTTGCCCTTCTGGACGCCCATGACGACGTCGCCGTACATCTGGACGAAGCGGCGGTAGCAGTCCCAGGCGAAGCGCTCGTTCTGGGTGGCCTTGACCAGCGCCAGCACGGTGGCGTCGTTCAAGCCGAGGTTCAGGATCGTGTCCATCATGCCGGGCATGGAATCGCGGGCGCCGGAGCGCACGGACACAAGCAGGGGCATCGCGTTCGTGTTGCCGAACTTCGTGCCCATGATCTTTTCGATGAAGGCGACGCCAGCCTTGACCTGGCCGTCCAGCTCCTTCGGATAGGACTTTTTGTTGTCGTAGTAATAGGTGCAGACTTCGGTGGTGATGGTGCATCCGGGGGGAACGGGCAGGCCGATGCGGGCCATTTCGGCGAGGTTCGCGCCCTTGCCACCGAGCAGCGGCTTCATCCCGCCGTTGCCTTCCGCCTTGCCGCCGCCGAACGTGTACACATACTTCTGGGATTTCGCGCTTGTCGCCATGACTTTTCGTCCTCCTGCGCCCCTTCCGGGGCCTGCATTACAAAAGCCCGACTGTATCCCCCAGTTGCAGCCTATGTCAAGGATCGGGGGAAAGCCAGGATGGCGCCCGGGGGATGACTCGAGGTTCAGGGCGCCTGGTCGGACGGCGGACTCCAGTAGGTCCGGTAGAGCGGGATCCACCGATGATTCAGGGAGTCCAGCGTGCCATCGGCCTGCAGATCCGCCAGCGCGGCGTTCAGCGCGGTCGCCAGCGCCTCGTCGTCGCGGCGCACGGCCCACGCCAGCCACTCCTCCGTGACGACACCGCGAATGGGCACCAGCCCGTCGGCCTCGTGACGCATTGCCTGCTCCAGGATGGCGGGCGCATCATGCAAGACAACGTCGACATCGCCGGCTTTGAGCGCCGCCACAGCCTTGGCGATCGAGCGGAAGGCCACGCGCTTCGCCACCGGACACCGGCGCTGCACGAACATGTCGCCGGTCGTGCCCTTTTCCACGGCAATGCGATCGGACGTCAGCGGCAGTGAGCGCAGCACCGCGTAGCGGGACGCCTGATTGGCGCGCACCAGGATCATCTGGCCCGATGCCAGGAACGGATTCGTGAACCGTGCCTGCGCCGCGCGCCCCGGCGTGACCGACATCCCCGACATGATCACATCGATGCGGCCTTCGTTCAGCGCCGGCAGCAGGTCACCCCACTTCAGCGACACGAAGCGGGCCTCCCGCCCCAGCGGCCCCGCCACGGCGCGGGCAAGATCAGCCTCGAGGCCCACCATCTCGCCGCCGACTTTGTCGATCAGCGGAGGGTAGTTCGGGGTGACGCCGACCCGCAGTACGGGCTTGCCGCTTGGCTCGGTACGCGAGGCCTCGGGACTCACGCACCCAAGGACGACGGCGAGCAGGGCGAACGACCAAAGAAAAGGCAGGCGAAGAGTCATAGGTTCGTCTCCGTGACCGGTGTTGCCGTGCGTTCGGCGTGCGGCTTGAGTTCCTGCGAGACATTATGCGGAGACCCGCAGGCAGGCAAGCGCGATTGCCCGCCGCGTGATGCGGGCCAGAAGGACAAAAGGGGCGTCCCGAACGGTGTCGGGACGCCCCCGGTCTCTGCCGAATCAGTACGGCCATCCGGCGGTCGGCTACTTCTTCCCTTTGGTGGCCGTTATCGTCACGGTCGCCGGCGCGCTGTCCACCACGCCATCATTGACCACGAGGCTCACGTCGTACGTTCCTGCCTTATCGGCCTTGAACGTTGGATTCATCGCGGTGGCGCTGCTCAGCGCGGCCTTGCTATGCGCCGGCATCCCCGTGATCGACCACCGGTATGTCAACGCATCGCCGTTCGCATCCGAACTGCCGCTGCCATTCAGTGCCACCGTTGCGTTCACACGCACCGCCTGATCGACGCCAGCATCGGCGACCGGTGCGACGTTCACCCACACGAAGGTCGCCACCAGGCTGCGGTTGGCGGTTGCCGTGAACGTATAGCTGGCCGACGCACTGACCTCGACGCCGCCCTCCGTCCAGTTGACGAAGTCATAGCTAGCATTCGCCGTCGCCGTCAGCGTGACGCTGTCGCCATCATAGTAGACGCCGCCGCCGCTGATGCTTCCGCCCGCCGCGGGGGAGGGGGTCGCCTCAATCATGTGCGTGATGCGCGTGAAATTCGCGACCAGGTCACGGTCCCCGCTGACGGTGAACGGATAGACGGGTAGGGCACTGACCTCGACGCCGGCTTCCGTCCAGTTGACGAAAGCGTAGCCGGGGTTGTGCGTGGCCACGACCGTCACGGGGGTCCCGTTGTCAAACACGCCGCCGCCTTCGGTCGTGCCGCCATCGCCGGGCGCGGCGCTCGTGGTGATCGTGCTCGTGGCCGGCACGACCCCGGGGATCGTCACCGTGTAGGTGTTCGACACCACCACGCCGCCGATGTCCGCGGCGTTGATCGTGAAGGTAAACACACCCGGAGCGGTTGGCGTTCCCGAGAACACGCCCGTCACGCCATCAAACGCCGTCCCATCGGGCAGGGCGCCAGACGCAACCGAGGCCAGGAAAACGCCGCCACCGGAAATCACCACGGTGCGATCCGCATAGGGAACGCCGAGCTCGCCATCCGGGATGTGGTCGATCAGGCCCAGCGCGGGGGCGAGGTCAAAGCCCGCCATCTGCGCGCCGAAGAAATCGCCCACCACTTCGACGGTCGACAGGTCCACCGTCGCGGTCACCCACTCGCCCGTATCGGGATCGATGTGATCGTTGAACGTGACCGTGCCCACGCCGTGGATGCCGTCTGGCCCCACCTGGTCGGCCATGGCCTCGCCGGATTCGGCATCGATCGGGCCGGTGTACTTGTAGAACTCATAGCGGCGCGTCACCACTTCGTCGCCCTCGGGCAGTTCCTGCGGCACGCCGGCCAGTTCGCCCTTGGGGTTGTCGGGGTTGGCAAATTCCGTCTGGAGAATGCGCCATTCCGTTTCGACTTCGGCGGGCTCGCCGTTGGCCCAGTTGTGGGCCTCGGGTTTCTCGGGGTCTGGATCAACGAGATCAGTGAGTTCCACCTTGTTGGTGTTGTGGGTGGTCGTCTTGATGTCTTTCACCCAGGTGGCTTCGCCAAATTGCATCACGGGTTGCTCCGGTGGAGGCGGAGGCGGCACGATCACGGCCTGTACCTGGGCGGGTTGCGCGAGGACCGGCGGATAGTACGTGAACGTCGGCGTCGAGACATAGACCGGCGGCCCATGGACCAGGTTGCCGCTGCCGTCATCGATCAGCCAGTTGTATTTCACCGCCGTCGGGGCGCCGTAGTAGCCGGCTCCGAAATGCTCGCCGCCGAAGTTCACCGATGGGTTGGTGAACTGGTGCCCATCGGTCGGGCTGATGGGGCCGGATGGAATCGCCGTGAACGCCGACCAGGAACCGTCGGTGAGCCGCACGGCGGCGTAGCGAATGAAGACCTTCGGATGCAGCGGGTCGCTCGTGTCCTCAGTGATCTTCGGAATGCCGTAGTGATTGTAGTCGTACGTGTACGTGATGTCCGTACTGCGGCAGTCATCGAGTTCGATTTCGAACCCGTGCGCCTCGACACCCGTATCGTTGACACAATCGAAGTTATTGAGCGTGCCATACGCCGTACTGGCCCGCGCCGCAGGCGATAGGGCGACCATCAACAAGGGGACCGCGACGGCAATCAGCGCGCGTCGCACCATGGACATGAACATCTGCATGACGCCTACCTCCACGGGCACCGCCTGAGTTCCCTCATTGCGCGAAGACGGGTGCCCCGACGGTCTTCCGCGCATTCTTCATCAAGGACTTGACCATACTCTACTGCCGCCGTCGCGTTTGCCCAGCACTCGCGCCTGAACATTCAGTCAGGTCGTGGTTTACCCCTCATACAGCTGGTGGTGTTGCGGATCATGCGTTGCAGAACAGGTCTCGTGGCCCGCCTTCCGCAACTGGAGGTCGAACCGGCTTGCTTGCACTTCCAGCTTACTCCAAGCTTTTTGCCCTCTGCGCGATCCTAATGCCACGATGAGCGCACGCTGTGCCCAGGGAGGCGTCTATGATCGGGAACGTGCTTCAGGTTGATCTCGAGGAGATCATCAAGGCCAAGAACTGGACGGTGTTGCGCGAGGTCTTGGCGGGGCTCGATCCGTCGGACATCGCCGAAGTCCTGATTGATCTGCCACCGGAAGACGAAGGGGTGATCTTCCGCGTCCTGCCGCGCGATCGCGCCACGACCGTGTTCTCGTATCTCCCGCTTGACCGCCAGGAAGAACTCGTCCAAACGCTGAGCAACGACACCGTGCACGCCATCCTCGGGGGCATGATGCCCGACGATCGCACGCGCCTGCTCGAAGAATTGCCGGCCGACGTCACCCGCCGCTGTCTGGCCACGCTCCCGCCGGATGAACTGCGCAAGGCTCGCCTGCTGCTCGGTTACCCCGAAGGCACGGCCGGCCGCTATATGACGCCGGATTACTGCGCCCTGCCCCCCGACGTCACCGCGCGCGAGGCCCTCGACATCGTACGCCAGACGGGGCGCGGGCTGGAAACGCTCGCCGTCCTGTACGTCGTCGGCAAGGATGGCAAGCTGATCGACGATCTGCGGCTTGGCGCTCTCGTGCTGGCCGACCCCGAGACCAAGGTGAAGGACATCGACGAACGTCCCCCCGTCTGTATCCCGGCGACCGCACGAGGCGAGGACGTCGTGGCCGCCTTCGATCGTTACGACCGTCTGGCGCTGCCCGTGGTGGACTCTGCCGGCAACATGCTGGGGATCATCACGGCCGACGACGTCCTGGAATTCGCGCAGCAACAGGCCACGGATGAAATCCACAAGCTGGGCGGCGCCTCGGCCCTGGAGAAGCCGTATCTTGACGTCGGCTTCTGGGACATGGTCCGCAAGCGCGGCGGGTGGCTCGGCGTCCTGTTCCTGGGTGAAATGCTGACCGCCACAGCCATGGGATACTTCGAAGGGGAAATTGAGCGCGCGGCTGTTGTGGCGCTCTTTATCCCGCTCATCATCAGTTCCGGCGGCAACAGCGGTTCACAGGGCACGTCGTTGATCATCCGGTCCCTGGCCTTGAACGAACTCCGGCTGCGGGACTGGTGGCGCGTCTTTGGCCGCGAGCTGCGCACCGGCCTTGCGCTGGGTGTGCTGCTCGGCACCGTGGGCTTCTGCCGCATCGGGGCCTGGCAGGCGCTGTCGCATATGCCCCATTTCGGGCACTTCTTCCAGACCCAGGCCTCCCAGGATGCTGCCCGCATTCCTGAAGGGATGAAAATCATCCAGGCCGACGCCCAGCTGTCGCAGCGTCTGGACGTTCCCGCCTTCACCCTTCCCGCGGGTGCGCACGTGAGCAGAGGAATGCTGCTGCCGCAATCCAGCGCCCTGCCGCCGGACGTGGAATCCATGGCGCATGGCAGCCACACCGCCAGCGCCTACGGACCGCACTGGTTCCTGGTGGGATTGACCGTCTTCGGGGCGCTAATCGGCGTCGTGGCATGGGGGTCGCTGTGCGGCTCCATGCTCCCATTCCTGCTGCGCCGCCTCGGCTTCGATCCCGCCACGAGTTCGGCTCCGTTCGTGGCCACGCTCGTCGACGTCACCGGCCTCATCATCTACTTTGTGGTCGCCAAGCTTATGCTCACCGGCACGCTGCTGTAACGCCGGGCGAGGCGCGGCGGCGCGCCGCTACCGGGCCGCCATCCGTCCCGCCAGGTAGCGGTAGGCCAGGGCCGCCGCCAGCGCGATAAGCACGAGGAGCGCGCCGCGCCAGAAGGCGTGGTCCACCACGTCCTTCCCGCCGGACTGCGCTTGCTGAACGACCGGGCCGACTTGCGCGGCCAGCTGCGACACATTCGTCGAACCGATCGTGCGGTCCAGCGTGAGGAGCAGCTCCGTCAGTTGGCGCGCGGTCGCTTCCATTTGCGCGGCGCTGGCGGTGTAGTCCTGGATGCGAAACGGCGCGGCATTGGTCTCCGGCGGCGCGGCGTTGGTGGTGTCGCCCACGCCGAAGCGTTCCATCAGCGCGTCGAACGTCGTGATGGTCGTGGTCAAAGACGTGGACATCTGCGACCCGGCCACGAGCGCTTGGCGCACCTCGCTGACCAGCGGCGTCAGCTCCGCTTCCTGCGACTGGAGCGCCTTCACAATCTCCTCGCGCTCGGTGCTGAGCTGCGGCGGCAACTGCTCGGCCACCCGGGCAAAGCGCTCGACGGACGTGGTGAGCTGCGTGGTGTTGGTGAGCAACTGCTGGACGGTGGCTTGCCCCATCAGGTTGATGCTCAGCAGTTCCGTCTGCCAGCTCAGCAGCATGGGCATCCGCTGGGTCACGAACAGCGCGCGCTCGGCAAACAGCCGGGTCTGCGCGAGCTCACGCACGGCGGGATCCAGACTGGCGAGGGGATCGACCTTGAGCAGTTCGAACACGCTGCCGAGCCGGATACTGCTGGTCTTGCTCGCCTTGGCGAGTTCAGGAGCAAAGCCCACCGCGCGCGGAGCCAGGACGCCATCCGGCAGCGGGTTCTGCCCGTGCCAGTCCGTAATGGCCTGGCGCAACTCGGCCTGCTGCTCCGGGGTCAGCACCTTGCTGGCCAGGCGCCAGATCTCCGCCTCCGCTTGCCGGCAGCTGTCCAGCAGCGGCAATCCGGAATCGCCAAAAACCTTCGGCTGCCAGTGCTCCTCCAGCGCCAGCCGCATGACGGTGACGAAGATCGTCATGTCCAGCAGGTTGACGACGGGATTGGGCCCCGAGGCGATGGAGCAAGCCTCCGTGCCGAGCGAGATCTTCCACATCAGCACATCCGCGCGCGAAAGCGCATTCGTGCCGCGCTGGAGCTGATCGATGCCGGCATTTGCGCGCGAGGTGAATTCGTCCGTGAACCGCAGAAGGGTTTGCTGCACATCCACCGGGTCCACGGGAGGGGTGCCCGTCTGGCCCGGTGTGACGGCGCGAATGGCCTGGGCGGGAGCGTCGACGGCCGTCTGCACCACCCGACAGCCGGCGGTCGGGGTGAGCAGCAACAGACACGACACCACGGGGGGAATCGCGCGGAGGGAAGCTCGCGTCCGCCCGTGCCACGCGTCCAGCCGATGGCACGCTTCGCTCAGGGCGGCAGAGACGTTGGACATGCGAATCCCTTCCCGTGCAGGGGGTGACGGTCAGTTCGACCGATCCAGAATACTAAGGATTCAGCCGGGGGCAAGCGGGGATTCGCACTCCGGAACTGCCTGCCATGCCATGGCGGCACGGCTCGACAGGGACGCCTCGCCCCACCTCGCCATTCATGCAGAAAAAAGGCCGGGGATGGCAGGACGCCATCCCCGGCGAAGCACGCCGTCACATCGATGCCGGCGCTTCCGGCTCAGGGAGTTTCGCCTTCGTGATACGCCTCGTCGATGGGCAGGACCGGCTCGCCATTCATGTTCTTCATGACGACCTTGAACTGGTCGACGAGAAAGAGCGGCTTGACGCTTTCCTTCGCCAGCGTGTCAAGGCGCGCCTGCAGGGCGCCCACCTTCTCAGGATTGGCCGCCGCGAGGTTGTTCTGCTCAGACGGATCCTGGGCCAGGTTGTAGAGATCCACACTGGAGGGCAGCATGGTACGCCAGATGAGCTTCCAGTCGTCCTGCCGCACCGCACCGCGGAACGGCTCGATGTTGTAGACAATTTCCGTGCGCGGCGACGGCTTGCCCTCGGCGATGGTGTCCCAGACATTGACGCCGTCCAGCGGCTTGCTCTTCGCCGTCGAAGCGCCGGCCACGGCGGCCAGCGTCGGGAAGAGATCAACCGCATGGATGAGGCCATCCACGGTCTGAGCCTTGATGTGGCCAGGCCAGTTGGCCAGGGCGCACACCCGGGTCCCGCCTTCAAACAGCGACCCCTTGCCGTCGCGATAGGGCCCGTTATCACTGGGCAGCGTGACCTTCGACATGTCGGCCATGACGCCGGCGAACATGGCGTTGCGCACACCGCCGTTGTCGCTGTGGAAGAGGATGAGCGTGTTCTCGCGCATGTGCTTCTTATCGAGCGCCGCCAGGACGCGGCCGACCTCGTCGTCCATGCAGGTAACCATGGCGGCATATGTGCGGCGCGTCGAATCCGCAATGCCGGCATAGCGGTCCAGGTACGCCTGCGGGGCCTGGTAGGGCGTGTGGGGCGCGTTGAAGGTGAGATACAGATAGAGCGGGGTGTCGGTGTCGTGCGCCTCGATCAGCCGGGCCGCATCCTGGCCAATCAGCGTTGTCGTGTACCCCTCCTCCTTCACCGGCTCGTTGTCGCGGTACCAGTCGAGCACGCCGTGCTCTTCGTGCGTGAAGTAGTCGAGCTCGCCGATCATGGCGCCGTACTGGTAGTCAAAGCCGCGCTGGCGGGGCCAGTACTTCTTGTCGGCATGGCCCAGGTGCCACTTGCCGATGATCGCCGTCCGGTAGCCGGCGGCCTTCAGGCATTCCGGCATGAGCCATTCGCTGGTGTCGAGCCCGTAGGCGGACACGGAAGGGATGACGGCTGTCTGTAGGCCATAGCGGAACGGATAGCGGCCGGTCATCAGGCACGCCCGCGTTGGCGTGCACATGGGCTGCACATAGAACTGCGTCAGCTTTGCGCCACCCGCGGCCAGGCCGTCCAGGTTGGGCGTCTTGATGTCCGTGCAGCCGTTGAACCCGACATCCTTCCAGCCGAGGTCGTCCGCGACAATGTGAATGATATTGGGTTTGTCCGCCGCGGTGGCCGCCACGGCCAGCCCCGCCAGCATGATGCCCGCCAGGGGCGCCAGGTACTGTCGTATGTGTGTCGTTCGCATGCTACTCACTCCTTTCCTCCTTTATTACCCTTTTGACATCTCGTCCAGGCATCGGGCCTGCGAGCACAAAACGGAAACCCTGTTCACGGTCAGGCGAAGTGTCGGATTATAGGGCCAGCCTGAGGCTGCTCAAGCTCATAACGCCACGTTGATCGTCGCGGGCGCCGGGCTTTGGGCCATCAACTCCTGCAGGCCGATGCCCGGTTACACCCTGAGCGCGCCCCGGAAGGCCCTGGCGCTGTAGTAGGACTGCGCGCCGTTGTGGTACACGAAGACGCGGCCGAAGCGGCGATCGCCAAAGAGGGCGCCGCCGAGTTTGCGAACATCAGCCGGTGTCTTCAACCAGCTCGACGTCTTCTGATCGAACGGCCCAAGGCTTTGCAGCTCGCGATATTGTTCTTCGCTTAAAAGCTCAAGTCCCAGTTCCGCGGCCATCTCCATCGCGCTGGTTTCGGGCTTGAACGCTTTCCGGGACTCCAGCCCTTCGCGGTCGTAACACACGCTGCGGCGGTCTTTGGGCGTTTCCGCGGAACAGTCAAACACGATGTACTCGCCCGTTCCCTTATCCTGTCCCACAACGTCCGGCTCGCCGCCCGTTCTTTCCATTTCGCTGAGCGACCACAGCTTCTCGGGCCTCGCTTCGAGCCTCGCCTTGACGTTGGCCCACTCAAGCCCTGGATGGCGGCTCATGTGTTTCTCAAAACGGGCCTTCAAGACGTTGAACAACGCTTCACGTTGCACGGCCGACAAGGCCTTCCTTGGTTCAACGCCTTTCATATCGGAGACTCCTTTCTTGCGGGTGACTGGCTGATCGCGGTGATCGCTTCGGGCTTGCGATCATGTGCCGCAACCGTCCTGCCATTATAGGGAAGCCATCGCTTACCCGTAAAGCCTGCGAATGCCGCCGCGGTCCTCGCCCGGGGCGTTGCTCGTAGGGTTACACCCCATGGTGAAAGGCCGCGTCACACCGTAGTCTGTGGCGGGATCGAACTCGCATGGAGGCCGCGTTGCCCAAAGACCGCCTCATTTTTCCGGACAACTTCATCTGGGGCACATCAACCGCGGGCCATCAGGTCGAGGGCGGCAACGCCTTTTCCGACTGGTGGGCGTGGGAACAGAAGGGACTGATCGCGGACGGCACGGTCTCGGGCCGCGCCATGGATTACTGGAACCGCCACGAAGAGGATCATGCCCTCATGGCCAAGCTGGCTTACAAAGGGTTCCGCCTGGGCATCGAATGGTCCCGCGTCGAGCCGCAGAAGGGGCATTTCGACGGCGACGTGATCGAGCACTACCGGTGCATCCTGCAATCCCTCCGCAACCACGGGTTCGCCGTCTGCCTCACGTTGCACCACTGGGTGATCCCGCGCTGGGTCGCCGACCAGAACGACTGGCTGAATCCCGACACGGTGCGCCAGTTCCTGCGGTACGTGAACGTCGTGGTCAAAGCGCTGGGCGCGTTTCCCGACTACTGGGTAACGCTGAACGAGCCGATGGTGCCGGCCATCATGGGCAACCTGCTGGGCCGGTTTCCGCCGCAGCGCCGGTCGCTCCGGGCGTACCGCGCCGTCGCCAGAGCCTATCTCCGCGCGCATGCGGGAGCCTACCACCTGATCCACCAGGTGCAACCGCTCGCGCCGGACGGGACTCCGTCCAAAGTGGGCGTCGCCATGGCGTATCCCTGGATCGAGCCCTGGAAATCCCCGGGGCCCGCGGGCTGGTATGAGCGCGCCGCCGCCGGCATCGCCCGACGCGCCGCTTTTGAGGGCTGGGATCATACCATCCGCACCGGGAAACCACACTGGATCCACGGCGGGCCGGCCACGGCCGGCGTCCAGAACACCTACGACTACTGCGGCATCAATTACTACATGCGGGTGTCCCTGAAATACGACCGGCGCCGATGTGACCAGTACCGGATCGACGACGCCCAGGCGCCCCCCGGCACCGCCATGACCCAGACGGGATGGCAGATCTATCCGGAGGGCTTCTACCAGACCATCCGCGCGGTTTGGAAACGATTCGGGAAGCCGATCCTCATCACGGAAAACGGCATCGCCGACGATGCGGATGAGCAGCGGCCGCGCTACATCGTCGAGCATCTCGCGCAGGTGCACCGGGCCCTGCAGGAAGGCATCCCGATCCTCGGCTACTACCACTGGGCTTTCCTGGACAACTTCGAGTGGCGGGAAGGATTTGCGAAGCGGTTTGGCCTGATCGCCGTCCGGCACGACGACCCGGATCTCACACGCGCGCCCCGCCGCAGCGCGTATCTGTACTCCGACATCGCGCAGCAGAACGCGGTCACAAAAGAAACCGTCAAGGCCTATGCGCCCCAGTCCGTCGCGGCGGTCTTTGGCGCTGGCGAAGACTTGGAAGACAGCGGACGCCTTGCGCCAGAAAGGACATCACGATGAGCACCGACGAAACGCAACATCAGGCCTCGACCACCGATGCCATGACCAGCATGCCCGTGAACCGGGGATCCAAACTGGTGATTCTATCGGCCAGCTCCGGCAGCGGGCACACCCGCGCGGCGGAAGCGCTGGAAGCGGCCGCCGCGGACATGCCCGGCCTTTCCTCGGTGCGGCACATCGATGTGCTGGAATTTGCCTCGACCCTGCTCGGCGACGTCTATGCGGACCTTTACAAGCAACTGGTCAGCAAAACCCCTGCCCTGTGGGGCTGGTGGTACGACAAGAGCGATGCCCCGTGGAAGGGCGAACATTTTCGCGTCGCCCTCGAGCGCTTTCAAATGCGCCCGCTCATGGAGTGCCTCAAAGCCGAGGCGCCCGACATCACGATCTGCACCCACTTTCTCGCGTCCGATATCGTCGCCTACATGCTGCAGCAAAAGCAGCTCGCCACGCGGCATGCCGTCGTCGTCACCGATCTGCACGTTCACGCCATGTGGCTGTGCCACCAGTTTGAACGCTACTTCGTGGCCACGGATGAATCGCTGTATTACCTGCGCCAGATCGGGTTTCCCGACGAGCGCATCACCGTGACGGGCATTCCCATTCATCCGGCGTTTTCACGCCCCATGGATCGGACGGCGCTGCAACGCAAACACCAGATCGACCCCGCCATTCCCGTGGTGCTGCTATCCGCGGGAACCTTCGGCATGGACTCGAGCATCGTGGCCATTCGCGCCCTCATGCACATGGAGCGGCCCGCGCAAATCGTGGCCCTGTGCGGAAACAACGCCGAACTCCTGGCGGAAGTCGTGCACGCGACGGAAGCCGCGCCGGCGCATCTGGCCTTCAAGGCTCTGCCTTACACCGCCGACATGCACGAATGGATGGCCATCGCCACGCTCCTGATCGGCAAGCCTGGCGGGCTGACGCTGTCGGAGGCGATGGCGAGCGCCGTGCCCATGATCCTCTTGAACCCGATTCCCGGACAGGAGGAGATCAATGCCGCCACGATGCTCGAACAGGGCGTGGCCGTGAGCCCCACGGATGTCGTCACGCTTCCCTACAAGGTGGATCTGCTGTTGCGGGAACCGCAGCGCCTGGCCGGGATGCGTGCCCGGATGAAGCAACTGGCGCAGCCGCGCGCGGCCTACACGATCCTCGAGACCCTGCTCGGCGCCGCGCCAGGGATCACATGATGGCGACGCCCGGTGCGTCCGTTTCAGCGCTCGAACACGGCGCCGGTGTCGGCGCTGGTGACCATGCGCGCGTAGCGCGCGAGCCAGCCGCGCTCGACTTTCGGGGTGAACGGGGGCAGCGCGTTCAGGCGCCGCGCGAGTTCGGCACGGCCCAGGCGCACGTCCAGGCGCCCGCGGGTGGCGTCGATGCGGATGCGGTCGCCATCCCGTAGCGCCGCGATGGGGCCGCCCGCCGCGGCCTCGGGCGAAACATGCCCGATGCACAGTCCGCGGGTGCCGCCCGAGAAGCGGCCGTCGGTGATCAGCGCCACGCGCAGTCCGGCCCCGACAATGGCCGCCGTCGGGCTGAGCATCTCCTGCATCCCGGGCCCGCCCCGCGGACCCTCGTAGCGAATGATCACCACGTCGCCCTGCTTCACCTTGCCCTTGAGGATGCCGAAGAGCGCGTCTTCCTGCGACTCGAAGATCACGGCGGGGCCCTCGAACTGCAGCATGTCCGGCGCCACGCCGGCGGCCTTGACGACGCTGCCGTGCGGCGCGAGGTTGCCGAACAGCACCGCCAGCCCGCCGGTGGCGCTGAACGGCTTGCCGATCGGGCGGATGATGTCGCCGTCCGCCGCCGGCGCGGCGCGCACCATGTCACCCAGCCGGCCTGTGACGGTCGGCGCCCGCAGGTCCAGCAGCCCCCGGCGGCGCGCCACTTGCTTCAGGATCGCGGCGATGCCGCCGGCGCGATGGACATCTTCGATATGCACATCCGGGCGCGACGGGCTGACCTTGCAGACGCAGGGGGTCCGGGCGGACAGCGGCGTCAGGCGCTTGAGGTCGTACGGGATGCCGGCCTCGGAGGCCAGCGCCAGCGTGTGCAGCACGGTGTTGGTGGAGCCGCCCATCGCCATATCGCAGATGAACGCGTTGTCGATGGATGCGCGCGTGACGATGTCGCGCGGGCGGATGTTCTTTTCGATGCAGCGCTTCAGGGCGCGGGCGGCGTCGCGCAGCAGGCGCGTGCGCGCGGGGTTGGGCCGGGTGCGGGTCTTGCGCCGGTCCGCCCAGACCTCCGCGGTGATGGTGCCGTTGCCGGGCAGGGCCAGCCCGATCACCTCACCGAGGCAATTCATCGAATTGGCGGTGAACATGCCGGAGCACGAGCCCGCCCCCGGGCAGGCGCGGCACGCCAGCTTCTGCAGCTTCGCCTCGGACAGCTTGCCCACGGCGTGCTTGCCAACGCCTTCGAAGACGGTGATCAGGTCCGAGCCGTCGCGCCCTGCCAGCATGGGGCCGCCCGACACATACACCGCCGGCACGTTCAGCCGCACCATCGCGTTGTACATCGCCGGCACGATCTTGTCGCAGTTGCCGATCCCGATCCAGCCATCGCAGGGATGCGCAGCGATCACGGTTTCAATCTGGTCGGCGATCAGCTCGCGGCTGGCGAGCGAGTACTTCATGCCGAAGTGGCCCATGGCCACGCCGTCGCACACCGCCCCGCCAATGTTGCAGTACCACACGTTGAACCCGAGCCGCCGCAGTTCGGCGCGCAGGACCGCACCAAGGCGGTCGAGGTGCGCGTGCCCCGGGATGTGCGTGGTGTGGGAATTCACGATGGTGACGAACGGGCGCCGCCGATCCGACAGGGCGCGGATGGTTCCCGTCGCCCGCATCAGGGCCGCGGCCGGCACCATGTGCGAGCCTTCGCACACCACCCGGCTGCCCCTGCGCCGCACGGCTTCGACGCCGTCATTGATGTAATCGCGTTTGCGCATGTGTCTGATCTCCCCGGGCCGCGTCGTGCGGGCGGGTGCCCGGCACGCGGTGCCACCCGTCCACTTTCGCACAACCGGCGGCCGACGCCAATCACGCCGGCCGTGAATCGGGCTTACTCGTGCTGCATCATCTCCCACAGCGTCTTGTCAAAGGGCGCGCTGCGCGACGGGCATTCGACGCGATGGCAGACCTGGCAACTGCGGAAATCCTTGTCCACAGGGAATCGCAAGCCGGACACGGTCTTGTTCGGGATCATCAGGAAGGATTCGGTGAGTGTGACGCCGGACTGTTTGCGCACCTCGTCTCGTCCGCCCAACAGGGCGAACAGCGCGGCCTGTTCCTGGATCGGCCAGGTGTCGGCATCGCCAGAGCCAGGACTCATGGAGGCTGTCTTTGCCAGTCGGTAGCGCCGGTCAATCTGGCGGTTCAGATGTTGGGTCGCCGCGAAAAGCAGGACAGTCTTGATCGTGTCCCGCCAGAACTCCATCAACATATCCCCTGCAGGCAGGGGGATTTCGTCCAGTTCGTGACCGCAGGTCGCCACATAGGCAAACACCCGCTCCGGCTTCTCCAGATTCTTCCGCAGCGTCCGGCTTGTGAAGGTGATGCCCTCGATGGTGACCGCGTCCACGCCCTTCGCCTCAATGAAGCACTCCCGGTAGACGGCCCTGGGGTTGGCGATCGCGCGCGCCTGGTCCACGAGCGCCGTGAACGCAGCCTCATCGTCCGAGCCGGGCACCACATGCACCCTCGCCATCAGGGTCTTTACATCAAGCTCGAACGGGATCCGGGTGATCGTCTCCATAAAGGCTCCTCATGTCATCCCAACGACAAGACACAATGTGCCTTCAATCGGGGGCGCTGCCGAGCATGAACCCAGGGAAGGGTGACGTCGTCAACCACTTGACCGAGGCCGTGAACCACGGATTACGCGGGCGGACGCGGATGGGGAGATGTCCGCATCCGCGCGCATCCGCACCATCCGCGGTCAAACACTCCGGCAAAGCATGAAGCGCTGGCCGAGATCAGGTGCCACGGGACGCTCACGCTACGCGCCCTTATTCGGGAGGATCTCTTCATTTCGCTCTTCCGGATGACTCCTTTGGGACGCGATGCGGCGTCGCACCGGAACGGGTAGGGGCGGGCCCTGCTGCACCAACGCAGCTTTGAATGACCTTCAGACCCCACGGCCCCGTGGGGCATCGTGGCCGGCCGCGTCGAGTGGTTGCCCGACTAGGATTTGAACCTAGACAAGCAGATTCAGAGTCTGCTGTGCTACCGTTACACCATCGGGCAGTCGCGGACGGTCATTCGTCTGTGGTCCATGGGGCTGAGCCAAGCCAAGACGAACGCAGAACATACGCTCGGCATTGGCTTTAATCAACGGGATTTCTGCCTGCCGTGGCGGACGGCTCAGCCGACGCGCATCGGCATCAGGACGTACAGGAAGGGGATGTCCGCCTTCATCACGCCGGGGCTCAGCTCGTCCGTCAGCTCCAGCACGACCTCGTCGTTGGTGAGGTTCTTGAGCGGGTCCATCATGTACTCGGGGTTGAAGGCCACGGAGAGGTCCTTGCCGGCATACTTGATCGGCAGGGTCTCGCGCGCCTCGCCCACGTCCGGCGTCGTCATCGTGATCGACAGCTTGTTCTTGGTGAACGTCAGCTTCGTGGCGTTGGACTTGTCCGTCGTCACCAGGGACACGCGGCGCAGGGCCGTCAGCAGGCTCTCGCGCTCGATCGCCACACGCTCCTCAGACTGCGCCGGGATGACCTGGCGGTAATTCGGATACGTGCCGTCGATGAGTTTGGTGGCCAGGACGATGTCGTCGAATTCCAGCAGCAGCTGGCTGTCGCTGGCGTGGATCTTCAGGGTGCCTTCGTCGCGCAGGACGTGCATCAGCTCGTTGACCGGCTTCGTGGGCAGGATGTAGTCGGCCTGCGCTTCGGCCGGGAATTCCACTTCCTGCTCCACCAGGGCCAGCCGGCGCCCGTCGGTCGCCACCATCGTCAGCTTGCCGTTCTTGAAGCTCAGCAGCACGCCGTTGAGGACATAGCGGGTCTCGTCGGCCGACGCGGCGTAGGCCGTCTTGCGCAGCATCTCGGCGAAGGCGCTCTGGTCCATCGTGTAGGCGAACTTGCCCTCGGCCTTCGGGATCGGGGGGAATTCATCTTCCGAGAGGCCGATGATCTTGAAGAACGACGACCCGCAGGTGACCGAGGCCACGTCCTTGTCGTCCACCTCGATTTCGACCAGCCCCTCGGGCAGCTCGCGGATGATGCTGGCCAGCCGGCGCGCGGGCAGTGTGGTGGCCCCGGCCTTGAGCACGTTGGCCTCGACCGTGCAACGCATGGTGACTTCGAGATCCGTCGTCGTGAGCGTGAGGTTCTTCTTGTCCGCCTGGAGGAGGACGTTGGACAGAATTGGCAGGGTGCTGCGCAGGCTCACGATGTTCTGAACCTTCTGCAGCGCATTGAGCAAAACGGTCTTGGTGATCTCGAGCTTCATCTCGTCCTCCCGGAACCTCTACGTCGCCATCATGAACAGGATGGGACTGATACTTCTTCTTAATGAATTAGGAGACTATCCGTATTATACCATGTTCACAACCCCGAAAACTCACGCCGGCCCTATCGTGACAGGCTCGGGCTGCCCCTCCAGCCTGTGGATAACCCGTTCAGAACTTCCGGGTAACCGGGTCGTTATTCACAGGCGATCTGGTTATCAAGGCCATCAACAGGCTTATCATCAGCCCAGCGCGCGACCAAGTTTCTGGGAAATCTGCTGCACGCTGCGGCGCAATTCAGGGTCGACATCCATGCGGTTGTCGATGGTCTTGTAGGCGTGCAGGATCGTGGCGTGAGTCTTGCCGAAGGCATTGGCGATGTTCGGGAAGGAGTTATTGGTCATGCGCCGGCAGAGGTACATGGCGATCTGGCGGGGCGTGGCGATGGAGCGCTGGCGGCATTTGCTGGTCATGTCCGTCAGGCGCATGTCGTAATGCTCGGCCACCATGCGCTGGATGGAGGAGACCGTCACCTCGCCCTGCTGCTCCTGCTCCAGCGTGTCGCGCAGGAGGTACTGCAGCGACTCCAGGGTCAGCTCCTTGCCGGTCAGCGACGCATAGGAAATGGCGCGGATCAGGGCCCCCTCGAGGCGGCGGATGTTGGAGGACACGTGCTGGGCGATGAACATGAGGAGATCGTCGGCCAGCGGGCGCTCCACCTGGGCCTGCTGCTGCTTGTGGCGCAGGATGGCCACGCGGGTTTCGAGGTCCGGGCGCTCCAATTCGGTGACCAGGCCCCACTCGAAGCGGGAGACCAGCCGCTGCTCCAGTCCGGTGATTTCGCTGGCGGGGCGGTCGCTGGTCATGACGATCTGCTTGCGCGCGTCGAACAGGGCGTTGAAGGTGTGGAAGAACTCCTCCTGGAGGCGCTCCTTGCTGGCGAGGAAGTGGATATCGTCGATCAGCAGAAGGTCGGTATTGCGGTATTTCTTGCGAAAAGCGACCAAACCGCGGTTCTGCAGGGCATCGATGTACTCGTTGAGGAAGGCCTCGGACGAGATGTAGCAGATGCGGGAGTGGGAGGTGGAACGGACATGATGTCCGATGGCTTCCATGAGGTGCGTTTTGCCCAGCCCGGTGCCGCCGTAGATGAACAGCGGGTTGTAGGCCCGCGCGGGCGCCTGGGCCACCGCCAGCGACGCGGCGTGGGCAAAGCTGTTCGAAGGCCCGACGATAAACTGGTCGAAGGTGAACTTGGCGTTCAGGTCGACGCGCGGTGCCGGCCGCGAGCGGGAGGAGGGGGCATCGATCTGGGCCCGGGCAGGAGGCGCCGCCTGGGGCTCGGGCACCCCGACCGGCTTCTGGTTCACCCGGAAGACCGGCTGGATCGGCTCCTCCACGACGGAGGCAATGGCGCTCTGGATCAGCGGCAGGTAGTTCTCTTCGAGCCAGGTCTGGTAGAAATCATTGTCGACCGAGAGGATAAGCTGGTTCCCCTCCAGGGCCGTGGCTTCGATGACCGCAATCCAGCGCGAGTACACGTCGGGGTGCAAGACTTCCTGCAGGTGCTTGCACGCCTTTTTCCACAATTCGACCCCGTTCAACGTACTCACAAATCGGTCTCCAAATAAGGGCGTGAAGCGGCAGGAACACGGCGCGAAAACAGCCACTTGCGCGCACGCATTCGATCGCATGCACAGTGGCCACACATCACAACAAGCGCCCACCTAACTCAAGGAAAAAAAAAGAAACATACTGACAGGTTATTAACAGGCATTCTGTTGAGGGCGTAAGTCGTTCGGCGCACGGCTGATGGTGGTGATCCGCACCCGCATGTTCACAGGTCGCGCCCCGGGTTTGGGTGCAAGCAGGTTTCCGGCAGAGCAGGGGTCGTTATCATCAGGCGGCGGTTCAGACCGCCTGATCCGGGAGCGGAGTCTTGGTTTGGAACTCTTGTAAGGCATTTATAACAAGCGCATTATAATGACAACGTTGCGCGCCTTCCCGGTGGATCTGGGCGGTTGAATCCCCTGCCAAATCGTCATAAGCTGCGCCATGTTAGGGTTTTATTTGCGGGGTGTCCGGCCTATTCCGTCCGTCGGCGGTGGCACGTGACCGGCGAAACCGATGTGAATGGCGGCGCGTCCGATCGCAACCCGTGAGGGAATAGGATGAAGAAGTTAACAACCCCCATTCTGATCGTGGATGCACCGGAACGGAACGCCGATTTGCGCCACGCGTCGGGCTTCTGGGCACCGGATCCGGTCGTCTTTCTGATCACCAGCCGACGGAGCTACTTGTTTGTCTCCGCTCTTGAAGCGGGGCGCGCCCGGCAGCTGGCGGCGGAGCACCCGGAAAAGGCCATGACCGTGCTGACGCCGGACGATGTGCAGCTCACGGGTGCACGGCGCCGGCAACTTGGTGAATGGACGGCGGCATTGCTCCAGCGCGAGGGCGTGCGGCGGGTCCAGGTGCCGACGTCCTTTCCCATTGGGATCGCACAGCGGCTGGCGCGGCACCGGGTGACGGTGCAGGTGGCCGAGGAGGCGCTGTTTCCGGAGCGGGAGCTGAAGACGGCTGGCGAGCTGGCGCGGATCGCGGAAAGCCAGCGGGCCGCGGTGGCCGCGATGCGGGCCGCCATTCGCTGCCTGCGCGCGGCACCCGTTTCAGCAGGTGGTTATCTTGGCCATGGTCGACGGCGACTCTGCGCGGAGGACGTCAAGCAGGTGATCCAGCTGGAACTGCTACGGCGCGGGACGCTGTGCCGGGATGTCATTGTGGCGCCGGGTGAACAGGGCGTGGATCCGCACGAGCGCGGGCACGGGCCGATCCGCGCCGGCGAGACCATCGTGCTCGACATCTTTCCGCAGCATCTGGCGCACGGCTATTGGGGCGATTTGACGCGCACGGTGGTGCGCGGTCGTGCGAGCCCGGCGCTGCGGCAGATGTACGCGGCGGTGAAAGCGGCGCAGGCTGCGGCCCTGCGGCTGATCAAGGCGGGCGTGGCGTGCCAGCGGGTGCACGCCGTGGTGCAGGAAGAGTTTGTGCGGCGGGGGTACGACACGCGGGAGGTCGACGGGCGCCCGCAGGGGTTTATTCACAGCACCGGGCACGGGCTCGGGTTGGAGATCCACGAGGCGCCCGGCCTGGCGCCCGGGACGGCCTTGCTGCGCCGCGGCCAGGTGGTGACGGTGGAGCCGGGGCTGTACTACCCGATGCTCGGCGCCGTTCGCATCGAGGATACGGTGCACGTCACGGCCCGTGGCTGGGATGTCATCGCGCGCTGTCCGCACGTGTTCGAGATTTAAACTGGCTGGTGCCACTCCGCCGTCTCTGCCGTCACGGGCCCCGGCCAATCCTTGCGCGGCTGCCGGTCCTTGGCTCGGATACAATAAAGGCGGGCGCGGTGGCGTTGTATGGCCACAGCCGCACGGATGCGGCGGGATCACACAAGGAGGTCGGATCAATGAGAACGAAAACGGCACTGATCGCCGGTGCGTTGCTGGCGATGGGGCTTGCGACCGCAAGTCTGGCTGAACCGCCGGGACCACCGCCAGGGGGCGGACCGGATGGACCGCAACCGCAGGGTGGCGGGCCGGGCATGGGGCCGGGTGGCGGCATGGAAGGGGCGCTGCTGGGGCGGATTCTGAACAGCCCCAAGGTTGCGGCGGATCTGGGCCTGACGGAGGCGCAGATTCAAACGCTGCGCAACGGCGCATTCGATATCCAGGAGCAGCGGGTGAAGCTGAAGGCGGACCTGGAACTGGCCGCCATCCAGCAGGCGCGCCTGCTCACCGGCGACACGCTGGATGAGAAGGCCTTGATGGCGGCAGTCGAGAAGACTGGTGCCGTGCGCACCGAACTGGCCAAGACGGAAATGCGGGGCCTGCTGCTGATGCGCAACACCCTGAGCGCCGAACAGCGCGACAAGGTGCGCGAGATGATGCGTAAGCACATGGCCAACCGTCCGCGCGACGAACGCGGCCAGGGCAAGGGCGATCGTCCTCGCGCCGGCATGGAACGGCGCGAACACGACCGGCGCGGGCCGGGCGGGCCGGGCGCGGGACCGAACGACCGTCCCGAGGGCGATGACGCACCGCCGCCGGACGCACCCCCGCCGGAGCAGGGACCCGGGGAGTGACGACGGCCCGTGGGACCGGAACCACGGACGGCACGAAGTGCCAGCCGATGGCCCGCGGCCAGCCATGGTCGCGGGCCTTTTGGTTTTCAGGCACCGGGCGCCTAAACCACGCGGACGATGTCCGCGCCGAGGCGGCGCAGCTTGAGTTCGATCTTCTCGTAGCCGCGGTCGATGGACTGGGCGTTCTCGATGATGCTCTCGCCCTTGGCGCTCAAGGCCGCGATCAACAGGGCCATGCCGGCCCGGATATCCGGGCTGCTCAGGTGCGAGCCGTGCAGGCGCGCGGGCCCGTCCACCACCACGCGGTGCGGATCGCACTGCACGATGCGCGCGCCCATGTCGATCAGGCGGTCGACGAAGTACATGCGGCTCTCGAACATCTTCTCGAAGAACAGCACGGTGCCGCGCGCCTGGGTGGCGAGTACGATGGCGACGCTCATCATGTCCGACGGATAGTTGGGCCAGGGGCCGTCCTCGATCTTGGGCACGGCGGCGCCGAAATCGTTCTGGACGCGCAGGCGCTGGCCGCCGGGCAGGTGCAGCAGGTGGCTGTTCTCGGTGGTCCAGACGAGACCGAGCTTGTGAAGCGGGCGGGAAATGACGTCGAGGTGTTCGACCGGCGCGTGCTCCAGGATGAGGTCACCGCCCGTGATGGCGGCGGCGGCGAGCATGCTGGTGGCCTCGACATGGTCGGGCGTCACGCGGCGGCGGACGCCGTGCAGGCGCTCGACGCCTTCGATGCGCAGGAAGTTGGTGCCGATGCCGGCGATGCGCGCGCCCATGGCGTTGAGCATGCGGCAGAGATCCTGCACGTGGGGCTCGCAGGCGGCATTGAAGATCGTGGTTCGTCCCGGAGCCAGCACCGCCGCCATGGCCAGGTTCTCGGTGGCGGTGACGCTGGCCTCATCCAGGAGGATTCGCGCGCCGTGGAGGGTGCGCCGCTGGAAGCGGTAGAACTCGCGGCCCTCGATGGCAATGCCAAGCTGCTGCAGCCCTTCAAAGTGCGTGTCCACGCGCCGCCGGCCGATGACGTCGCCGCCCGGCGGAAAGAGCGTCGCGCGGCCGTGGCGGGCGGCCAGCGGACCGGAAAAAAGAATCGAGGAGCGGACCCGGCGGCACAGTTCAGGCGGGAGACGCGTGCGGCGCAGCCCGGCGGCGCAGAGGCGGACTGAGTGCCCGTGCAGATCCACCTGCACGCCGAGGTGCGCGAGAATCTCCAGCGTCGTCAGCACGTCCTCGATCAGAGGGATGTTGGTGATGACGACGGGTTCGTCTGTCAGCACGCAAGCGGCGAGCATGGGCAAGACGGCATTCTTGTTGCCCAGCACGCGGTGCCGTCCGGACAGTCGTTTGCCGCCCTGGATGATGAAGCGAGCCATAAGGGAGTCAGGGTTCAGGCGGGAATCTCCCGCAGAGTCGCCGCGTGCACCTGCGGGAGCATTCCTATAATTTGCGGGCGAGGGCGAGGACGTTCTCCACGGTGTAACCGAATTTTTCGCCGAGGACCTTGTAGGGCGCGGAGGCGCCGAAGCGCGACATGCCCAGCATGTGTCCGGCGGTGCCGATATAGCGCTCCCAGCCCATGGGGGACCCGGCCTCGACCGCCAGGCGGCGCGTGCAGGCGGGCGGCAGGACCGCGTCGCGGTAGCTTTGGGGCTGCTTCTCGAACAGCTCCCAGGACGGGAAGCTCACGACGCGGACGATCTTCTCGCCGGCGAGCTTGTGGCCGGCCTGCAGGACGAGTTCCACTTCCGAGCCCGACGCCATGAGGATCAGGTCGGGCGTGCCCGGCGCGGACTGCCAGAGGGTATAGGCGCCCTTGGCCAATTCTTCCGCGGCGGGATGGGTGCGGCGGTCGATGGTGGCGAGGTTCTGGCGCGTGAGCAACAGCGCGGTGGGGCCGGTCGTGTGGCGCAGCGCCGTCAGCCAGGCCGCCGTGGTTTCGGTGGCATCCGCCGGGCGCAGGATGGTGAGGTTGGGAATGCAGCGCAGGCTGGCGAGGTGTTCGATCGGCTCGTGCGTCGGCCCGTCTTCGCCCACGTAGAAACTGTCGTGCGTCAGCACGTAGACGATGGGCAGCTTCATGATGGCGGCGAGGCGGATGGCCGGGCGGAAGTAGTCGGCGAACACGAAGAAGGTGGCGCCGAAGACACGGAAGCCGCCGTGCAGGGCCATGCCGTTGAGGATGGCGCCCATGCCGTGCTCGCGGATGCCGAAGTGCAGGTTGCGCCCGTCGTAGCGGTGCGGCCCGACGCTTTCGACCTTATTGATCAGGGTCTTGGTGCTGGGGGCAAGGTCGGCCGAACCTCCGACGAAATTCGGGATGGCCTTGGCGAGGGCCTGGATGACGGTGCCCGACGCGTTGCGCGTGGCGACCGGGGTGGCCGGGTCGAAGCAGGGCATCTGGCTGTCCAGATTTTCCGGCAGCGCGCCGCTGAAGGCCTGGGCCCAGGCGGCGGCCTTGTCCGGATTGGCGGCGGCGTAGGTGGCGAACGCGCGATCCCACTGGGCGGCGCGACGGTTGCCGCGCTTGGCGCGAGCGGCGAAGAGGTCGCGGACCTTGTCGGAGACATAGAAGGTCTGGTCGGCGGGCAGGCCGAGGACGCGCTTGGTGGCGGCGACTTCGTCATCACCCAGGGGCTCGCCATGCGCGCCGGACGTATCCACCTTGTTCGGGCTGCCCCAGGCGATGTGGGTTTTGCAGATGATCATGGTGGGGCGCGTCTGCTCGCGCTTGGCGCGGCGGATGGCCTTGTCGATCTGGGCGTAGTCGTGGCCGTCGACTTCGAGGACGTTCCAGTTATAGCCCTGGAAGCGGCGTTTGACGTTGTCGCTGTAGGCCAGGTCGGTGGAGCCTTCGATCGTGATGCGGTTGCTGTCGTAGAGGGCGATGAGCTTGTGCAGGCCGAGGTGCCCCGCGAGGGAGAAGGCTTCGTGGCTGACGCCTTCCATGAGATCGCCATCGCCGCAGAGCACGTAGGTATGATGGTCGACCGGCTGCGCGGCGTCGGTGTTGAAGCGCGCGGCCAGCATGCGTTCGGCGAGGGCCATGCCGACGGCGTTGCCGCAGCCCTGGCCAAGCGGACCGGTGGTGGTTTCGACGCCGTCGCCGTGGCCGTGTTCGGGATGGCCGGGGGTTTGGCTGCCCCACTGGCGGAACTGCTTGAGCTGCTCCATGGGCAGCGGATAGCCGGACAGGTGCAGCAGGCTGTAGAGGAGCATCGAGCCGTGGCCGGCGGACAACACGAAGCGATCGCGATCGCCCCAGTCGGGGCGGGCGGGACTGTCCTTCAAGTGGTGGAACCACAGCACGGCGGCGACATCCGCCATACCGAGGGGCATGCCGGGATGTCCGGACTTTGCCTTCTGGACGCCGTCCATCGCGAGGCCGCGGATGGTATGGGCTGCCAAACGTAAATCATCATGGGAAAGTTTTGCTGCCATCGTGGACTCCTCATCCGGTGCATGTTTGAGACCGTGAACTCCGAAAACTCTCAGAAATGGCGGGATTTGTCGAGCCCGCACGGATGGTTTTCTGGTGCGCCGACGCTAAGTTCGGCCGATCCCGGACCCCGGCGGGCCGGGGCTTGCGCTGAACGCCGGCCGCAGGCATCCGAAGGCGGGTGGACGGGCTTGCGGCCGCATGCGATAGCTGGCCGGTTTGGCGTGACCGGAGGGCGCGTGGCAGGTAAGAAGACTTCGTCATGCACGTGCACGATTTCTTTTTGCAGTTAGTGGTGATTCTGCTGGCGGCCCGGATCCTGGGCGAGCTGGCGGGGCGCCTGCGCGCGCCGCCGGTGATCGGCGAGCTGCTGGCGGGCGTCCTGATCGGCCCCAGCCTGTTCGGGCTCATGGAGCCGACCGACATCATCAAGCTGCTGGCCGAGATCGGCATTATTCTGCTCTTGTTTGAGGTGGGCCTCGAAACCGACATTGGCCGACTGGTGAAGACGGGCTGGAAGCCCATCCTGGTGGCGGCAACGGGATTTGTGCTCCCGTTCGTCCTGGGGTACGGCACCAGCCGCTGGCTGTTCGGGCTCCCCGTGCTGGCGGCGTTGTTCATTGGCGGCACGCTGACGGCCACCAGCATTGGCATCACGGTGCGCGTCCTGGCGGACCTGAAACGCCAACAATCCAACGAGGCGCAGGTCGTGCTGGGGGCTGCGGTGCTGGACGACGTGCTGGGGGTGATCCTGCTGGCCGTGCTGTATGAATTTGCGAAGAGCGGCGGGGTGAGCCTGGTGCACACGGGCAAGGTGATGGGGTGCATCGGCGTCTTTCTCGTCCTGGCGCCGGTCGCGGCCAAGACCATCGCGGAGAACATCAAGCGTTTCGACCAGGCCAGCACGCTGCCGGGACTGCTGCCGACGACGATCGTGTCGCTGCTGTTGTTTTTCGCCTGGGTGGCGCACAAGGTTGGGGCGCCGCAACTGCTGGGCGGCTTTGCCGCCGGGCTGGCGCTCTCGCGCTACTTCTTTCTCCCGTTTGGCGCCCAGCTGAACCGCGACCCCGCGTTCGCGCAGAAGATCGAGCATCAGATGCGGCCGATCGTGCACCTGTTCACGCCGATCTTCTTCGTCATGGTCGGGCTCTCGCTCAACCTGCGCGAAGTGGACTGGGGATCGCTGCGCGTCTGGGGGCTGGCAGGGACATTGCTGGTGGCGGCAACGGCCGGCAAGCTGGTGGCTGGCTGCCTGGTGCGTGGAGAATCGCCGGCCGCGCGTTGGGCGATCGGGCTGGCGATGATTCCGCGCGGCGAAGTCGGGCTGATTTTCGCCGAGCTCGGCAAGACGACGGGCATCTTCGACCAGTCGACCTACGCGGCGCTGTTGATCGTGATTGCGCTCACCACGCTGGTGCCGCCCTTCCTGCTGCGCTGGTTCTACGGGAGCGGGCCGGGGCGTGCGCTGCCGGCGTAGCGATCGCGGGTGGCGCGTGTGACCGCGACAGAAAAAAGCCGTTGCACCGCGCCGTGTTTCAGCGTAAAAACAAATCAACACGTATAGTTATTACGTTACAACAACAACCGAACAGCAACAACGGACAACACGAATGCGCGCAGAAATTGGCAAGTGGTGGGTGGGCGTCCTCTCGATGGCGGTGGTTGCCATGGCCCTGGCGTTTACAGTGGGCTGCGAGGGTGACGGGGGCGGAGATTCCGGCGGTGGCGGGAATGTGGTGGGGTCGTGGGAGCTGCGCGAAGGCGGCACAGGCGGTCCGACGCAGTGGGGGTTCGAGTCGGACGGCACGTTTGCCTGGTACAACGACGCGGCGCACACCTCGCGCAAGCTTGGCGGGACCTACAAGCAGGACGGCGCGCACGTCACGGGCGATTTCTCGAACCCCGGAGTTGGCACGGGCGAGATTGACTGCACCATCAGTGACGATGGCAAAACGATGCAGATGGACTTCATCGAACATTGGCACACGCCCTACAAGCACGTGCCGATGAGCGGCACGAAGCTCTGACTCGGGACGATGCGCGAATCGTCGCGTAACGAGTGAGCAGCGGCAAACGGGGGCGGCCGGGTTGATCGGAAAGCCGGCCTCCGTTTGCCGTTTTCTTTGGCGGGGCGGGCGTTACGTTTTGGCGGCGGCCTTATGGGCGCCGGTCTTGATGTTGAGCATCTCGACGCCGAGCGAGAAGGCCATGGCGAAGTAGACATAGCCGCGCTCGATGTGCTTGCCGGCGCCTTCCGCCACGAGCATCACGCCGATCAGCATCAGGAACGCCAGCGCCAGCATCTTGATGGTGGGGTGGCGCTCGACGAAGGTGCTGACCGCGCCCGCGAACAGCATCATGATGACCACGGCGATGATGACGGCCGCAATCATCACCGCGATTTCCTTCGCCATACCCACGGCGGTGATCACCGAGTCGAGCGAGAAGACCAGGTCGATCAGGGCGATCTGGACGATGGTGGCGGCAAAGGCCGAGCGGCCGGTGGCGGGCGGGGCGTGGACGCCGGCGCCCTCCACGCGCTCATGGATTTCATGTGTCGCCTTGGCGACGAGAAAGAGGCCGCCGAGGAGCAGGATCACGTCGCGGCCGGTGACGTCGTGCTTGAGTACGGCGAACAGCGGTTCCGTCAGGCCCATGATCCACTGGATGGTCAGCAGCAGCGCGATGCGCAGGCCAAGCGCGAGGCTGAGGCCGATCAGGCGGGCGCGGGCGCGTTTCGTCTCCTCGAGCCTGCCGGTCAGGATCGCCAGGAACACGATGTTGTCGATGCCGAGCACGATTTCCATGCCGGTCAAGGTCAGCAGGGCGACCAGGTTTTCGAGGGTCAGCAGGTGCATGGGGTGCGCTCCGGTTAACGACGGGCGCCAGCGTATCGATCTGGGCGGGTGGCGCAAGGTTTAAAAGGGCGCCTGACTTGAAGGTGGTGTGCGTTTGGTGCGCATCCCGCCTGCGGCGGGCGGGCAGCCGATGTCGGAACGATTTAGACGGCTGAGGTGGGCCGCGACCTCCGGGCGCGGCGTTTGGCTGGCGGCGACAATGCCCGCGCCCGGAGGTCGCGGGCCACCTCGGAGATGTGCGCCCGCGGCCGCGGGCGGCGTGCCTACAGGGGGGGATTGAGAGGGGCGCGTTGGGAGACGCGGAGGAGGAGGCCTTTGGTGAAATCGTCGTCGGTGATCGAGACGGCGTTGGTGCCGGCGGCGTGGTTCGTGGCGGTGGCGTAGACAAACACGGTGGACGAGGCGCGGGCCCGTGCGGTGTTGTCGGGCACCACGAGGTCGAAGGTCGCGCTGTCCGTGCCGCCCGTGACCGTCACGGAGGCGGGCAGGACCAGCGCATTCGTATCGGAGGAGAACAAGTCCACGACGCGCGCGTTGGTGGGGTCGAAGGCGACCGTGACCAGGCCGGCCCCCGCCAGGTCGCCGGCGCCTTCCTGCAGGACGGGCGGCAGGTCGATCCGCGCCACGGGTCGCGGCAGGACATCGAACGTCGGGCTCTGGCCCGTGTGTCCGGAGCCGGCGGTGGCCATCAAGATGGCGTTTGCCATTTCCGTGGTGATGGTCAGCCAGCCGGACCACTGGCCGGCCGTGAAGGCGGTGGCGCTGGCGGGCGTCTCCTCGCCCGGCGCGCGGCCGACCACCTGGTAGCGGATGTCCACGGCGTAGGCCGTGCCCGACAGCGCGTTGGGGAAGCCGACGCCATTGGTCTCGCACCCGTTCCGGATGCTGCCGTCCGCAAAGGAGGCGGCGAGCGAGACGGGCACCGTGTAGCAGCGGGGGAAATGCTGGAAGCTGGAGGCCGCGACGCGGTACGTGGAACCGGCCGTCAGCGCGACGGGATTGGTCAAGGCCACTTGCTCCCAGTCGCCATCCGCCGGAGGGCCGGACACGACGGCGAGCAGCGCGCCGGCTTCGGTCCACAGGCCGGCGAGGTCGCCGAAGGTGTAGCGCAGGTGGGTGACGACCACGTCCACGGATGGCCGGAAGCGCAGCCCGCGCGTGGTGAGGTTGCTGGCGTTCGTCGGGTTCAGCACCGCCGTATCGGGGAGCATGGAGCGCGTGAGCAGGGCATCCCGGGTCAGGCTCAGCGTGGCCGGGCCGGTGTAGCCGGTGAGGGTGGCGCCGTTGGTGTCCTGGGCCGTCACGGTAACGCGGAAGGGCTGTCCGACGCCGGGCAGGGTATCCACCGACCAGTGGAAGCGGCCGGAGTCCACCACGCGCAGCAGGGCGATCTGGTCGTCGGTGAGGGAGGCCTGCACGGCATTCGTCAGCGCGAGCGCGAAATCGCGCGGCGGATTGAAGGTGTTGTCGGCGAGGACGGTGAAAGAGACGGCACCCGTGGCGCCGCTCGCGATGTGGACGGTGGCGTCCGGCGGCGCAAAGGCCAGGGGTGGCGCGCCGGCGGAAACGACCTGCACGGCGGTGGTGGTGGCGGGCTCCGGCGGCTCCGACAGCACCACCGGCACCAACGCCGGAACGGCTTCGGTGACGACGCGCCAATGCGCGGCGAAGCGCTGATAGTGGTTGGGCTCGCCGATCACATACAGCTCTTCGCGCGCGGCGGAAAGGGTGAGGCCTTCCGGCTGGACGAGTTGCACCGGCAGCGTATCGAGCACGCGGCCGTCCAGCGTGGTTTCGACGATACGATGGCTTTCGTGGCTCAGGAGGAGGAGATGGTCCGAGGTTGCATCGTAGTGGACGTCGGAGAGGTCGGTGCAGAGATTGGTGATGAGCGCGGCGTCGTAGAGGATGTCGGTGTCGACGTTGGTGCCGGTTTCGGTCACGCGATAGATCTCCGCGGGCTTCCATTCCTTCACGGCATAGAAACAGCGGCGGCCGGCATCCCAGGTGAGGCCTTCGATGCCCACGTTCAGGAGGCCGCCGAGGCCCATGTGGATGACATGACCGTCGGCCTTGGCGAGGCTGGTCGTGTTGGTGGTCACGGGCAGGATGACGATGTCGTTGCGGGCCTCCTCCACGACGGCGTACAGGTTGCTGGCCGGGTCATAGACGCAGATGGCCTCCACGTCGTCGAAATCGTTGAGCAGAATCTGGCGGCGGTAGGTGCCATCGGGGGCGTAGATCTGGATGGCATACGACGAGAGCACCGGGCCGCGCAGGACGGCCAGGAGGTCGCCGGAGATGGGGTCGATGCAGCAGCCGGAGAAATTGGATTCAAATCCGGCAGGGCCCTCCAGGCTGGTGAGAACCAAGCGCGAGGCGAAGCGATCGACGACATTGGTGGCGCCGAATCCGGCCTGTGGCGCGGCGTGGAGGCGGGGGCCGGCAAGCAACAGCGCCGTCAGCGCCAGGGCTGACACGCGCCACGCGCCGATGCGACGTGGTCGCCTCAACAGACTTTTCATTCTACCAGCATAACGCCGGGCGCGGGTATTGTCGATGCAGCGGGCGCCGCAGGGAATCGTCTGTTGACGTCCTATTCCGCTTCAGCCAAGGATGCGGGATGACGGAGATGGATCGAACGCCCGACGTGGCAGCGCGGCATTGGCGCCGGCCGAACAGCCGGGACCTGGCGCGCCTGCGACGGAGCAGCCGGTTCGATGGCCGCTTCTATCTCCTGCAGTATCCGGATGTGGCCGCCGCGCGCGTGGATCCCCTCTGGCACTTTGTGCTGTCCGGCGCGGCGGAGGGCCGCCACCCGCACCGCGGATTCCAGCCGGGGTGCAATCCGGGCGCGGAGGCCGCCGCGGACGACGGCCTGCATCCGGCGCTGCAATATCTGCTTGAGGCCCCGCCGTTGTGGTCGCCGCCGGTGGGCGAGCCTCCCCTGCGCGTCCTGCTCGACACCCCGCGCGGGGTGCACGTGGGCGAAAACCTTGGCGACGTGGCGATGTGCGCCGCCGCCATGCTGCGGGTCAGCGAACTGGCGCCCGGCTGCACGCTGTTCGTGGTGGTCGATGATCCGCGTGTCCTGGCTTTCACCGGAGTGCGGTACGAGGCGGTGCCGTCGAGTGCGCGCCAGCACTGGCTGCGCGATCCCGCGTATGCCGGCGGCCGGCGCTTTGCGGAGGCGCTCGGGCGGGCGGACGTGGTGGCGACGACCGGCCATGGCGCACTCGTGGATTTCATCGTCGACGATTCGGTCAACATGCTGCGCGTCCTGTCGGCGGGCCGCCAGCACGGCGCGCTGACCGCGATCCTCGGGCACGGCCTCGGCCCGTTCAGCCACTCGCATCTGCGGGCGGTGGCGTCGGCCGTCCTGCCGACCCTGGATTTGCTGTGTGTGCGCGAAGAACAGGACGCCCCGGCGCTGCTGGCGGAGCTGAACGTGCCCGCGGAGCGCGTGGTGGTGACGGGCGATGACGCGACCCGGATCTGCGTGCCGCCCTGGACGGCATCCCGCCGGGCGCCAGCCGCCAGCGGTCTCGGGCTTTCATGGCGACTGGGGTACGGCATGACGCCGGAGCTGGCGCCGCACGTGGTGGCGATGGCGAAACGGCTGGCCGAGCGGGAGCACCTGCGCGTCGTGCCCCTGCCCATCGATTGCGGTGACGCCCCGACGTTGTCCGGTTTGGGATTTCCCTGCGTGCTGGCCGAATCCCCGGCGGACTTCATGGCGCAGGCCGGCCGTTGCCGGGTCGTCCTGGCGGGCTCGTATCACGCGGCCGTCTTGTCCCTCTCCCAGGGCGTCCCCACGGTGGTGCTGTCGGCGGGTCCGTTCTATCACTCCAAAATGGCGGGACTGGCCCGCTGGTTTGCGCCCGGCTGCCGGCGGGTCGATCTGGATGCCGATCCGACGGGCGCCGGGGTGGCGGACGCCCTGGCGTGGGCGGCCGCGCGCGGCGACGACGATCGCCGGGAACTGGTCGCCGCCGCGCGGGAGCAGATCGAGCGCGGCAACCGCGCGCTGGCAGGATTGCTCGCCCGCGCCGCCGTGCCGCGCGCGTCCGCGTGGCGGCGCGTCAAGCAGGAACTCGCGCTCCGCGTCTGGCGGGGATGACGGGGCGCGGCGGCGCGCCATCGGTCAGCGCGGCCGAACGGTCTTCAGGCCGTCCCCAGAAGCGACCGGCGCAGAGGCTCCCCGGCATGGACGCGATCCCTCACACCTGACCCTGCTGTTCGCAGATGGCGCGATAGAACCCGTCCTGGGCGAGGAGTTCCGCGTGGGTGCCGGACTGGACGAGGCGGCCGCGCTCGAGGATGAGGATGCGATCGCAGTCGCGGGCAGTGATGACGCGCTGGGTGATGACGAGGCTGGTGCGGGACTGCAGGACCTGGCGCAGCGTTTCGCGGATGCGCGCTTCGGTAGCGGCGTCGAGGGCGCTGGTGGTGTCGTCGAGCAGGAGGATTTCGGGCTGGGTGAGGAGGGCGGTGGCGAGGGCGAGGCGCTGGCGCTGGCCGCCGGAGAGGCTGAGGCCGCCTTCGCCGATTTCCGTGTGGTAGAAGAACGGCTGGGCCATGACGAAGTCGTGGAAATCCGCGGCCTTGGCGGCGCGGGCGACGTCGATGGGCAGCGCGTCGGCGCGGCCGTAGGTGATGTTCTCGGCGATGGTGCCGGAGAAGAGCATGGGCTCCTGCTGGACGAGGCAGACGTGGCGGCGCAGCGAGTTCACATGGGCGTGCCGGAGGTCCACGCCGCCGACGCGCACGGCGCCCTGCTGCGGGTCGTAGAACCGCAGGAGCAGGTGGAAGATGGTGGACTTGCCGCTGCCCGACGGGCCCATGAGCGCCACTTTTTCACCCGGCTGGATGGCGAAGGATACGCCGTCGAGGGCGGGGCGCTTCTGGCCGGGGTAGCGGAAGGTGACGCCTTCGAAGGCGATGGCGCCGACCATGCCATCGAGGCTGATCTGGCCGGGCTTCACGGTGACTTCCTCGTCCAGCAGGTTGAACGCGCGGTGCACGACCACCTGGGCGGACTGGATCTGCATGCAGTAGCTCATGAGTTCGTTGACGGGGCCGAGGACGCTGCCCAGCGCGCCGATGAAGGCCACGAGGTCGCCCAGCGTCATGGTGCCGTCGCGCACGGCGAGGGCGCCGAAGAACAGCAAGCCGGCGGTGGTGCCGGCTGAGAGGGCCTGCTGGATCAGACCGAGGCCCTGCTCGTAGTTAACGAGTCGCATGGCGACGCGGACGAACTCGGCCATGAGGTGGGCCAGGGCGCGGCTTTCGCCGCGTTCGCGCGTGAAGGCCTGGACGATGCGCACGCCGTTGACGCGTTCGGCGGCGCGGGAGTAGGTGCGGCTGTTGATGCGGCGCAGGGCGATGTTGGTGCGCTGGATGCGGCGGCGCAGCGTCAGGAAGGCCAGGCCGAACACCGGCAGCATCAGGATGGAAGGCACGGCGAGGCGCCAGTCCAGGTACAGGAGCATGGCGGGGCCGTAGACGAGTTTGACGATCGGCCCGGTGATGTAGACGAGCGAGCTCACGGCGGTCTGCTGGATGACGTTGACATCGTCCATGACGCGGCTGATCAGGCGCCCGACGGGCGTGCGGTCGAAGAAACCGATGTGCAGGGCGGCGAGTTTCTGATGCAGGTCGCGGCGCAGGACGAGCACGAGGTTCTGGCTGGTGGTGTTGACGAGCCAGGAGCGCGTGCGGTCGCAGGCCAGGTGGGCGGCCCAGATGCCGCTGTTCATGAGGAAGAAGAGCAGGACGCCGCGTTCGCCGAGCCCGGCGCCGGGCGTGCCGGCGTGGGCGGGCATCAGGACGTGATCGATCAGGAAGCGCCAGGTCAGGGCGAAGCCGAAGGGGACGAAACTCCAGGCGATGGTCACGATGGCGGCGGCCAGGAAGCGTCCGCGAAAGGGGCGCAGGTAGGTGTGCCAGAGGCGGCGGACATCGGCGCGCCAGTTGGCCGCGGTGGTTTCGGTTTCCTCCGCGAGCAGGCGCCGGATGATGGCGCTGGTGCGATCGAGCCCGTCGCGGGAACCGGAGGTGGGCGGGCTGGTGGTGGGCGGGGCGTCGCTCATGCGGCCGGCTCCCCCCCGCTGCGCAGCTGCATGACGTAGCCGCGGTACAGGCCCTGGTCGCGCGCCAGCAGTTCCGTATGCGTCCCGATTTCCACGATGCGGCCCTGGTCCATGACCACGATGCGGTCGGCGTTCTCGATGGTGGAGAGGCGGTGGGCGATGACGAGGCTCGTGCGCCCTTGCTGAATCCGGCGCAGGGCCTTTTGGATCAGCGCTTCCGATTCGCTGTCGAGGGCCGAGGTGGCTTCATCCATGATCAGGACCATGGGGTCGCGCAGGATGGCGCGGGCGATGGCGACGCGCTGCTTCTCGCCGACGGAGAGCTGGACACCGGCGGGGCCGATGATGGTGTCGAAGCCATTGGGCAGGTCCATGGCGAGCTGGTAGACCTCGGCCAGTCGGGCGGCCTCCTCGATGCGCGGGCGGGGGGCGCGGGGGAGGCCGTAGGCGATGTTTTCTGCCAGTGTGCCCTCGAAGAGCAGCTGCTGCTGCGGGACCACGCCGAAGCGCGCGCGCAGGCTCTGGAGGTTCACCTGGCGGATGTCCACGCCATCGATGGTGATGGCGCCGCCGGTGACGTCCCAGTAGCGCATGAGCAGCGTGGTGAGCGTGCTCTTGCCACAGCCCGTGTGGCCGGCGAGGGCCACGGTCATGCCGGCGGGAATATCCAGCGAGAGGTTGGTGAACAGCGGCTTGTCAGGGCTGTAGCCAAAGTGGACGCCATCGAAGCGGATGGCGCCGCGGCCGCGGCGCAGGCGGGGGGCCGCGGGCGGGGTCTGGATGTCGGGTGCGGCCTCCAACACCTCGGCGATGCGGCCGAGGGAGACGAAGGTTTCCGCCAGGCGGGCCACCACGGTGGTCAGGCGGATGACCGGGTTGACGGCCATCCAGACGTAGTTGTCGACGGCGTAGAGATCGCCGTAGGTCAGCTCTCCGCGCAGGACGAGGTAGGCGCCGGTGGCGGCGATCACGGTGGAGCCGTAGCCGGCGATCCCGTTGCACCAGACGCTCAGGCGCGTCGAGCTCATGTTGCTGATCAGCAGTTTTTCGAGGCTGCTTTCGGTCCGGCTGAGGAACAGCGCGTTTTCAGATTCCTCGCGGTTGTAGATGCGCACCTGGCGAACGCCCTGGATGGTTTCCTGGAGGCGTCCGGAAATTTCGTCATAGAGCTGGCGATAGGCCTGGCTGGCGCCGCGGATGCGCCCGGCGAAGACCTTGTAGACGACGACGTACAGGACCAGGGTCACCGACAAGATCAGCGCGAGCTTCCAGGCGAGAACGAAGAGCACGGTGATGGCGAACCCGAAGACGATGATATCGACGAGGAGCTGAATGGTTTCACCGGTGAGCAGGCGCTGGACCATGTTCACGTCGTCCATGAGCCGCCCGACGAGGACCCCGGAGGGGTGTTCCCCGTGGTAGCGCGGCCCCAGCGTCAGCATCTTGCTGTACATCGTCAGGCGGAGGCCGGACACGAAGCGGTTGGCCGTGAGCATGATCAGGTGCACGTTGAAGAAGCGGATGGCGCCGGAGGTGAGTGGCACCAGCAGGATCAGCAGGGCGGTGACTTGCAGGGTCTCCCAGTGGCCGGGTTGGATCACGCGGTCGAACAAGTGCCGGAGGAGCAGCGGGGAGAGCAGGCTGAAGAAAGTGAACAGCGCCGTCCCGATGAGAGCCAGCAGGAGCCGCACACGATAGGGGCGCAGGTGTCGGGCGATAATCTTGAGCGCGTGCACGGCGGAGGAGGCTACGCGGGGGAGGGGGGGGGCGTCGAGACTGTAGACGGCGCCGGCAGTCCGGCCGGCGCCGGCGGGGGCGGTTCATGGCGGTGGACTTCGTCGTGGTCGGACACGCACTCGAGGTGCGAGGTGACGTACGCGCGGGGCTCCAGCGTGGTTTCGATCACCTGCTCGATTGCGGTGGCGGCGCGGTGGGCCTCCGCAAGGCTCGTATGGGGCGGGAAGAGCAAGTGCAGTTCGATCCAGTGCGCGTCGCCGTGATTGCGATGGCGCAGTTCGTGGTAGGAGATTCCGCGCTGGGCGGTTTCGCGATCCAGCAAGTCGCGGAGCTGTTTCTGGATCGCGGGGTCGGCCTGGTCCATGAGGCCCTGGAACGCCGATTTGATGAGCCCGCCGCCGGAGACCAGGATGTTGAGGGCCATCAGGATGCCGCAGATCGGATCGAAGGGCAGCCAGCCGGTGAGCATGACGAGGCCGAGACCGACGAGCACGGCGAGGCTGGTCCAGCAGTCGGTCAGCACATGCTTGCCGTTGGCCACGAGGATCAGTGATTTCCTTTTGCGGCCGGTCCAGAGAAGGTAGGCGCCGAGGGCGCCGTTCAACGCGGCGGCAACGGCGGTGAGCGCCGTGCCGAAGCCCAGGTTCTCGAGTGCGAGGCCGTGCAACCATTTGTGAATCGACACATAGATGATGTAGACGGCGGCGACAATGATCATGCCGCCTTCAAAGCCGGCCGAGAAGAACGAGATCTTGGCGTGGCCATAGAGGTGCGAATCGTCCGCCGGGCGGAACGACAGGCGCATGCTATAGGCGGCGAAGGTGACGGCGGCGACATGGACCACAGATTCGGCGGCATCGCTCAGAATGGCGGCCGACCCGGTGAGCAGATAGGCGCCGACCTTCATGCAGAACATGAGCAGGCCGATGAAGAAGGACAGGTTGATGGCCAGCAGCATGGCCTGTCGGTCGGCGGGCGATGTGGAGACGACGCTCACAAGTCGGGATTCTACGTGCTCTTCGCGCGAGATACTAGTCCGCTGGTGGGGATTCGGTTGCGACGGGTCGGAACGGTTGGGGGTTCAGGGTTCAGGGCGGCGTGTCTCGTCCGGCTATAGGTTGACACTTTCGGATCGGAAATTTCACGCAGAGACCGACACAGAAGACTATCTATTTGGCCCGAACTGGTGAGCCGCCTTCGCTCAGAAGCTTCGGCGGGCCAAGTAGGCCAGGACGACACAAAGGCCGTTCCTGAAACCGGCGGGGACCGCCGGCTCCAGGAGCTCGCGCTATTTTTCCACCGTGCCGCGGAGATAGATTTCGAGCCGTTCGTTTTCGGCATTGCCTTTCGGGGGGGCGCTGGGACCCTTGGGGCGGGTGGCGCCGTAGCCCACGGGGGTGAGACGGCTGGACTGAATCTTCCAGTCGTTGACCAGCGCATCGCGCACCGCTTCGGCGCGGCGCTCGGTCAGGCGCTTGGCGGCCTTGGCGTCGGGGACGGCCAGTGGATCGACGTGCCCCTCGATGCGGGCCGTCCCGTCGGGATGGTCCTTCAGGAGCTTGCCGATCACGCCGATCTCGGAGAAGTACTCGGACTTGATCGTTGCGTCCCCCTCATCGAACGGGATGCGCAGTTCGAAGACCTGCAGATCGTCGCCACGGGCCTTGGGATCGGTCGCGTCCTCGATCACTTCGTGCCCGTCGTAAACACCGCCGCCGTCGGTATCGCGCTTCAAGGGGTCGGTGCCGTACCGGTTGACTTCGTCTTCGTCGCTGAGCGCGTCCCAGTCTGAGTCGACGGGCACGGTGGGCGCGGGCTTGGCGACTTCCGCGGGTTTCCCGGCAACGGCGGCGACGGGCGCGACAACCGGCGCCGCGACCGGAGCGGACACTGGCGCGAGGGCGGGGGCGGCGCGCGATTCGCCGGGCGTCCAGCACAGGCCCAGCGTGAAGGTGGCATTGGCTTCGGTGTCCGCGCCGATGAACAGGCCGCGGACGTCGGCGCGCAGGGCCCACGCGTCGGTCAGGTTGTAGAGGCAGCCGGCGCCGCCCAGGATCACTGGCTGAAGATCGTCCGAGAAGCCGTCGGCGTACCACATGGCGCCGCCGCCGATGGCGAGAAAGGGATCGAACCGGCCGTGGGGTTTGAGGAAGAGCAGGGCTTCGAGCGTGGCGCGCGCGGACCAGGTGTCGTCGACGCCGGGGCCGGCGGCTTCCTGCAGGCGTGACACGCGCTCGCCCGTGCTCCATTCGTGGCGGAACTGTTCGTCCATGTCCGGCGCGAGCGCGAACGTGCCTTCCACTGCCCAACGCTCGCCGCAGGTGTGGGCGATGCGGACTTCGGCCAGGCCGGCGTCGTCGACCGGTTCGTCGCCTTCGACATCCAGCCAGCCGGCGGAGAGGGAGACGCTCCAGGGCGACGCGGTGGATTGCTCGGCGCGGCCGGAGACGGGGCTGCAGAGGGTTGCCGCGCTCACACCCAGACACAACAGCTGCGTGACTCGTGCCATACGCATAAGGCCTCCTGGTTCCGGTCGCGCTTCAGCGGAAGGATCGCGACCGAAAAATAAAAGAATCGGCTCGTTCGTCGCGAAGCAATCTAGCACGTGTGACCAAGGGGGCAAGGCAAACCCCGGAAGTGGAGGCGGCGGCGCTATCGATCCTTGTTCCGGCTGGTGGGCGGGGATAGTATGGGCGCGACTGTTTCCGCGCGCGCCTTCAGGCGGATGATCCAGCGCGGCAGACAGCCCACAGAGGAGGATGGCAGGGCATGAAACGCATGACGCTTCGCATGGTCGCCGGGCTCGTCGCGTTGGGGTTGATGGCGGCGGGCGCCACGCTGGCGCAGACGCCCGCGCACGACAAATCCATCGACGATTACAATTTTGCGGCCTGGCTCTACAACCAGGGCAAGTATCCGCTCGCGGCGGACGCCTACGGCACATTCCTGCAGACCTACCCGAATCACGAGAAGGCCACTGAAGCCCGATTCGGCCAGGCGCAGGCCCTTTTTTACCAGGACCAGTTCAAGGAGGCGGCCGAGGCCTACGAGGCCCTGCGGGCCGCCACGCCGGAGTTTCCACAGATGGCCGAGGTGCTCTTTCAGCTGGCGCAGTGCCGCGTGGCGCTGAACCAGTTCGCCGAGGCCGAGAAGCGGTTTGGCGACGTGCGCCAGCGCTTTGGGACGCACTACCTGGCGGACTGGGCGGCGGCCCGGCAGGCAGCCTGCCAGATCAGCCTCGAGCAGTTCAAGCCGGCGGAGGACCTGCTCAACACCTTCCTGGGCACGTACACGTCCGGGGACAAGAAGCCCGAGACCGTTCCCGCGACGCAGGCGCTGTTCAAGAAGCTCGACGAGGCGGGGATCAAGGCGCAGGACGCGTTCCTGAGCCTGGTGGAGCGCAGCGCGTTCTACCTGGGCATCGCGCAGTTTGACCAGGAGCGCTACGCCGAGGCGCGGCAGAGCCTGGAGCGCTTTCTGCGCCTGTATCCGCAGAGCGCGCTGCGTGAGGAAGCCCAGTTCCGGCTGGCGCAGGCACGCTACCAGGAGAAGGCCTACGCCGAAGCGGCCGCGGCGTACGGGGAAGTGGCGGCCGGCACCAACACGTTCGCGGAGGGGGCGGCGTTCGAGCTCGGCCTGGCACAGTACAAGGCGGGGCAGGTGCGCGAGGCGTCGGCGTCGTTTGCCGACATGGCGAAGCGCTTTCCCGCGAGCGACAAGGCCGGCCAGGCCGCGCTGTACGCGGGGATGTTCCTGTTCGAGGCCGGGGATTTTGCAGCGGCCGAGGCGGGGCTCAAGCCTCTCGTCGAGGGCAACGCGGCGGGCACCGAGGAGGCGGGGTACTGGCTGGGCATGAGCATGCTGAAGCAGAACCGCGCGGCGGAGGCGGAAGCGGCGTTCACGGTCTTGCTGGAGAAGCATGCGGGGTCGAGCCGCGCGGGCGATGCGCGCCTGGGGCGGGGGGACGCGCGGCTGGCACAGGACAAGCGCGCGGAGGCGGCGCAGGACTTCCGCCAGTACGCGCGCGAGCAGGCATCGGCGGAGCAGGCGCCGCGCGCGCAGTATGCGGCGTGCGTCGCGCTGCACCGGGCCGACCGGTACGAGGATGCCGACGCGGCGTGCGCGGAGTTTCTGACGGCCTTTGCCACGAACGCCCTCGCGCCGCAGGTCGTGTTCCTGAGCGGCGAGAACCGGTTTCTGAAGGGCGCGTACGAGGCGGCCGCCCAGCGCTACCGGGAGTTGCTGGAGCGAAAGGACGCGTCCAAGGAGGACGTGGCCCGCGCCCATTTCCGGCTGGCGTGGGTGGCGCGGCATGGGGGCAAGTTTGATGAGGCGCTGAAGGAACTGGCGGTGATGCGGGCGCCGGACGCGGGCGAGGCCATTGCGGGAGAGTCCTTGTACGTGAAAGGGGTGTGCCTGGCCGAGACCGGCAAGCCGGACGAGGCGGCCGCCGCGCTGGAGGCCTACGGCAAATCGCCGGGTGAACACCGCTACGGTGACGATGCCCTGCTGCGCCTCGCGACGGCCTACGCGCAACGCAACAAGAAGGCGCAGGCGGCGGATGCGTACGAGCGGTTTCTGAAGGCATACCCCCAGAGCGAACTGGCGGCGCAGGCGCGCTACCAACTGGCGGAGACCTGCTACGAGATGAAGCAATATGACCGGGCGGCGACGCACTACGAGGCCGTGCTGGCGGCGCAGCCCAAGGGCCCGCTCGCGCCCTTCGCGGCATTCGGACTTGGCCTGTGCCGCGCCGACCAGAACCAGTGGCAGAAGGCGGCGGAGCGCTTCGAGGGCGTCGTGCGCGATTTCCCGGCCTCCGAACTGGCGCCGCAGGCGCGGTACCGCCAGGCGCGGTGCCTGATGAGCCTGAAGCGCTGGCCCGACGCGACCGAGGTGCTGCGGGCCTTGATCAAGGACGCCGCGAAACAGGACGCGGGGCGCGCGGCGGCCGTGTCGCTGGGCTACTGTCTGCAGGAGCAGAAGCAGTGGGCGGACGCGGGGGCGGCCTTCCGCGACGCGGTTGAACGTTACCCGGGGACGAACGACCTGCCGCGCCTGTATTACGAGCAGGCCTGGTCCTGGCAGGAGGCCGGCAAGGCGCCGGAGGCCCTGCAGGCCTTCCGCGCGCTGGCGGACAAGTTCCCCGCGGACCCGCTGGCGTCCGACGCCTGCTTCCACCTGGCCGAGGCGAGCTACACCGAGGCCACCGCGGCGGATGTGCCGGCGGACAAGCGCACGGCGCGGCTGGACGAGGCGCGGGCGCTCTACGACAAGGTCCTCGCCGCGGGCAAGGACACGCGCCTCGCGGACAAGGCGCACTACCGCATCGGGTGGTGCTGGTGGCTGGCGGAGAAATACCCGGAAGCCGCGGCGTCCTTCGATCGCGTGAAGGATCAGTTTCCGAATAGCGACCTACTGCCGGACGCGCTGTTCCAGGCCGGGCAGTCCTATGCCAAGGCCGGCCAGGCGGCGGTGGCCGTGGAGCGCTACCGGGCGCTGCTCGACAACGCCAAGTTTGCCAAGTTCCAATACCGGCCGGATGCGGCCGTCGGGTTGGGCGACTGCCTGATCGTGCTGGGCAAGCCCGCCGAGGCGGTCAAGACGCTCGAGGCGATGACGCGCGACTACGGCGACCATGCGACGGCGCCGGAGGCGTTTTTCCTGCTGGGCAAGGCGCAGTTTGACCTGCAGCAGCACGCGGAGGCGCTGAAGAGTTTCGACCAGGTGACGGCGCTGACGCGCGGCGAGGTGGCGGCTCGGGCCCAGTTCTACATCGGCCAGGTGCACCAGGCGCAGGACGAGTTCAAGCAGGCGCTGGTGGCCTATCTGCGCGTGTTTGCGATCTACGGGGCGTACGACGAATGGGTGGCCGCAGCCACCTTTGAAAGCGGGAAATGCCAGGAGGGACTGGGCGCCAAGGACGACGCCCGCAAGGCCTACCGCGAGGTCGTGGACAAACACCGGGACACCTCTTGGGCCAAGCTGGCCGCGGCGCGGCTGGCCGAATTGAAGTAAGGGCGCGCGAACAGGAAGGCGGCAACGATGCGGATGCGATGGATCGCGGTGGCGGGCGTGATGCTGACGGTGGGATTCGGCAGCCTGGCGATGGCGCAGGCGGACGCGCCGGCCGCGGCGCCGGATGAGGCGGCGGTGACGCCGGAGGCGGCCCCGGCCCCGGGCGGGACGGACAAGCTGACGCTGCTGCAGTTGCTGATGAAGGGCGGGCCGCTGATGTACCCGCTGGGCCTGTGCAGCATCGTCATGGTGGCATTCGTCATCGAGCGCGCGCTTGGCCTGCGCCGGTTCAAGGTGCTGCCGGATGACACGCTGTCACGGGTCAACCAGGCCATGCGCAGCGTGCCGACGATGCTGGATGCGGAGGCCCTGCTGCGCGACATGGAGCCGCGGCGGGATCCGCTGGCGCGCGTGGTGCTGGCGGGGCTGCGGCGCGCCAATCGCACGCTGCCGGAAATCGAAAAGGCCATCGAGGATGCCGGCGCGCGCGAGGCGTCCACCCTGCGCCGGAACTGCCGCGTGCTGTCGATGATCGCGAGCGTGGCCCCGCTGCTCGGGCTGCTGGGAACGGTGACGGGCATGATGCGGTCGTTCATGACGGTGGCGGCCAAGGCGGAGGCGTTGGGCCGCACGGAATTGCTGGCTGCCGGCATTTACGAAGCGCTGGTGACCACGGCGGTGGGCCTGGCGATCGCCATCCCGGCGCTCGTCTTCTACTACCTGTACGTGGAGAAAGTGGAGTCGTTCGTCTCCGAGATCGACTCCATCGCCGAGGAACTGGTGGTCCGGATTCCGGCGCGGCACTGACCTTCTGGAGATTCGCATGCGTATCAAGCGGCCGCCGGTGGATGGGGAGGTCGGCATCAACATGACGCCGATCATCGACATGGTGTTCCTGCTGCTGATCTTTTTCCTGGTGGCCACGAAATTCGCGGACATCGAGCGGGACGTGCGCGTCAAGCCGCCGTCGAGCCGGCACGCGCGGCCGATCACCGCGCTGCCCCAGGAGATGATCGTCAACATTTCGCCTGACGGGCGGCTGTTTGTGGCGGGGCAGGAGCAGACGCTGTCGGCGCTGGACACCCTGCTCGGGCAGGCGGTGGTGCAGAACCCGCACCAGGCGGTGGTGGTGCGCGGCGACCGGGGCACGGTCCTGCAGTACGCGGTCAACGTGCTCGATTTGTGCGAGAAGCGCGGGATCGAGCGGACCTTCCTGACGACCAGCAAGACCGCACCGTGAATTCTGACACTCAACGACTGTCGCGGTGGCTGGTGTTCACGCTCTGGCTCATGCTGGTGGCCAGCGTGGTGCTGCCGCTGTGCCTGCCCGCGGTGGGCGAGGCGTACACGCGGGCGGTATGGCGGCTGACCGGTGGCGCCCCGGCGGGGCTGGTCGGCGGGCTGGCGCTGCTGGGCGTGCTCACGCTTGTGCTTCACCTTCAAAGCCGCCGCTGGCGGCCGGTGACATCCTGCGTCCTGTTCAGCCTGGCCCTGCATGCGCTGCTGATCCTGTGTTTTCAGTTCATGCACTTCCAGGTGGTCACGCCGCCGGAACCGCCTCCGAAATCGGGAGCCGAAGTTGTTTACGGGCTGCCGTCGCTGCTGGAGAGCACGGCGAGCGAGCAGGTGCGCGACGATGTGCTGGCGCTGCGCCGTCCCGACACGCGGGCGCTGGTGGGGCGGCAGGCGTCGCGTCCGCTGCCGGTTCCCAAGGCCGACGTGAGGCGGCTGCCGGTGGCGGAACCGGACATGCCGACGCCGTCCCGCGCGATCGTGCCGGCGCCGGCGGCATCGACGCCCGCGACGCGGATCGAGGAGTCGCTGGTCGCCGCGCGAGCGGTTGAGGCGCCCGATGTGTCCAAGCCGCTGGTCGCCCCCGCGCGGCCGGTTGAGCAGGCGGCGCCGGTGGATGCGCCCGCGCCGGCCGCACGGGCAGAGGTGTCGGTTGCGAAGCAAGCCGTGGTCCGGGCGGAGCCGCGGGTGGATGCGCCGGCGGCAAGACCGGCCGCGGCATCGCCGGCGGCGCCTGCGCCGCTGCGCGAGGCGGTGCGCGAGGCAAAGGCCGGCGCCGCGGCCCCGCGCCCCGAGGTGGCGAACCCGGCTCCGGCGGCGGCGGTGCGCGTGCAACCGGAGAGGCTGGCCGCCGCAGAGCAGGCACAAATGGAGTCGCCCGCGATGGCCGCCGCTCCGGCGGCGCCAGGCGCGGCCGCGTTAACCTTGGAGCGCGTAACCGTGCCGACGGTTGACGCGACAGGCCGCAAGCCGCCTGCGGCAAGCTTGACGCGGACGGTGGTGGCGGAGGCGCGCACGAGCCTGGCGGCCGCCGCGGCACCCGTCGGCCAGTCCCCGTCGGCGGACGTTGTCGAGACGGCGGTCGCGCCTGGCGCGCGCGGTACGGCGGCGGCGGAGCGTGCCGGCCAGCCTGTGCGCCTGGCTGGCCAAGCCACATCGGTCGAGGCTCCGGTTGCTGAGACGGGCGGGCGATCGGCACCGGGCCCGGCGACGCTGGCGGCGGGACGACGCGCAGGAACGGCAACCGAACCCGGCGATGTCGATGCCCGCCCGGCCGCGCCTCTGCAGGCCGCGGGCGGTGCCGTGGAGGCCAGCAGCCTGGCGGACGACACGGCGGCGGTGCCGCCAGTTGGGTCGGCGGCCATGGGGCTGGGGGGGGCGACTGTGACATCCGCGCGGAGCGTACCGGCGGCCGATGCGGGCCGGGTTGGGCTGGTGCGCCAGGTGGCCGAGCTTCCGGTGAGTGACGTGTCCGCCAGCGGGGCCCGCGCCGACAGCCGCGGGGCGCGCGCGCGGTCCGTCGACATCACCCGCGATGAGATTTCGGCGATGGTGAACGACGTCCCACGCCCGGCGGCGGGGCCGCATCTGAACGAATCGGCAGAGGCGCGCGCCGCCCAGACCCTGGTGGATGCGGAGCGGCTCTCGGAGGCGTCGGGGATGGCGGCGAGTGCGCTGGCGGTGGCGGGGGATTTGCAGGCGACCCCAACCCCGGTACGGCAGGCGGTGGACGGGATGGCCGGCCGCGCTCGTGCGGCCACGGTATCAACGCCGGAGCGGGGATCGGCGGCGCCGGGGGCTTCTGCCGCACTGGCGACGGCCGCGCTGAATCCGGGGCGGGTGAAGGCCGGCTTGTCCGCAGGTGAAGGCGCGGCCCGGCCCTCGGCGCCCGTGCAGCACACGACGGGTGCGGAGCCCGGGCGCGGTGCGCGCACCTTGGCGGGTGAGGCACCCACGGTTCCGGCGCCTGGCGTGTCGGTGCCGGCAGTGGCGGATGTGCGCGTGACCGGTGGTGCGAGCGGGACCCGGGATGCGGCAGCGGAGGCGGTTGTGACGCGCAGCGCGGCGACGGCGGATTGGACGGATGCGGCGGCGGGAGCAGCGCCCGGTGAGGAGGCGCGAAGCGGGCGTGCGGCGGGGCGGGCCGGGGCGCGGGTTGAGCGCGCGGCGACGGGGATGGCGGAGCCGGGCAGCGACGGGGAGGCGGTGGCGCGGCCGGCGCTGGCATCCGGGGTTATGCGCACGGCGGGTGGCGGTGCACAGACGCTGGTCCAGGAAGCGGTCCCGACGGCCCGGATGGGCGCGGTGGAGGTGGCGGGCCTGCCGACCGGGACGATTGTGAAACCGGGGGCGGGGATGGCCGACGAGCGGATCCCGTTGTCGCTCAACCCCGGGGTCGATGCGCGCGGGGAGCCGGTCTTGGCGGCGCCGGCGGCGGGTGCGGGTACGGCGAGGGGTGGCCGTGGACAGGCGATGCAGGTTGCGAAGGCGTCGCTCGAGGAGGAGGGGGAGGGCGGGGGCACGGCTCTGCCGGTGGGCGCCGCGGCAGGAGCGGGTGCGGTGGCGACATCCACGCGGGCGCCGGCGCGCGTGCTGGAGGCGTCGGCTGGCGTGGTGGGGGCGGCGCGCGTTGGCATTCCGGACGCGCTGCCGGCGGATGCGCGGGCGCAGACGTATCGGTCGGTGGCGGCGGCGGAGATGACGGCCTCGCCCCAGCTTCGGCGCCAGAAGCTGATCTACTCCCTGCGCTCGCCCGAGAAGCGGCGGGCGCTGATTCGTGAGTTGGGGGGCAGTGAGGACACGGAGCGGGCCGTGGAGCGGGCGCTGACGTGGCTGGCCACGGTGCAAAGCGCGGATGGACACTGGGACGTGAATGAGTTTCGGGGCGTGGCGCAATGCGGGGGGGCGGGGGACCGGACGGATGGCGACGTGGGCGTGACCGGCCTGGCCCTGCTGGCCTATCTGGGCGCCGGCTACACACAGGATCGCGGCGACTACCGGGACCCGATCCGCAAGGCGCTGGACTGGCTGATCGCGGGCCAGGAGGCGAACGGAGATTTGCGGCGCGGGGGGCAGTTGTACGTGCAGGCCATGGCGACCGCGGCGCTGTGCGAATCGTTTTCGCTGACGGGCGACGAGCGCCTGCGCGAACCGGCCCGGCGCGCGGTGCAGTTCATCATGGAGGCGCAGAATCCGGAGGCGGGATGGCGTTACGAGCCGCGCGAGGATAGCGACACGTCGGTGACGGGGTGGCAGGTGCTGGCGTTGAAGAGTGCCGAGATCGCGGGCTTCACGGTTCCGCCGCAGCATTTCGCCTGGACGGCGAGATGGCTTGAAAAGGTGCGGCGCGGGCCGGCGGGCGGCCTGTATGCCTACAAGGAAGGGCACGGGCCAACTCCCGTGATGACCGCCGAAGGCTGGTTCTGCCAGCTGTTCATGGGGCAGGATGAGCGCACACGCGGCACGGACGAGTCCATGCGCTACGTCATGGAAAATCTGCCGGTATGGGATCCGGGCACGCGCGGCGTGATTCACTATTACTATTGGTACTACGCCACGCTCGCCATGCATCTGTCCGGCGTGCCGGAATTTGAGGTGTGGAACCAGGCGCTGCGCGTGGCTCTGCTCAAGGGGCAACGCACGAGCGGCCCCGCCAAGGGCAGTTGGGACCCGGTGGATCAGCTGGGCGAGCGTGGCGGGCGCCTCTACTCGACGACGATGGCCACGCTTTGCCTGGAAGTTTACTACCGCTACCTGCCGTTTTATCACACGGAAGGGCCGTGAACCGGGGGCGTGTCTGCCCAATCCGTCACGCGCGCGGGATGGCTGGCGGATGCGTCCGGCGGCGGCGAGGCGACGGTCGCGGTTTCACCCCCCGTCACGGATGGGGCCGGCGAGCTCCACCCGGCGATACCCGGTGCTTGCATGAAAGCGCGCCGGATGATATGTTTTCGGGCTTTTTGTGTGAGATACCGGATGGAAAGGGGCGAGCATGAGCAAGGCGCATAAGATCGCGGTAATCGGCGGCGACGGAACAGGGCCGGAGGTGGTCCGCGAGGCCATCAAGGTATTGAAGGCGGCCTCCACGCGCTACGGGTTCACCCTCGCGCTGCAGGATTTCGATTTTGGCGGCGAGCGCTTCCTGCGCACGGGCGAAGTGCTCCCGGCCAGCGCCGTGTCTGATCTCAGCGCGTTCGACGCGATCCTGCTGGGCGCCATCGGGCATCCGGACGTCAAGCCGGGCATCCTCGAGAAGGGGATCCTGCTCAAGCTGCGGTTCGACCTGGACCAGTACATCAACCTGCGGCCGATCAAACTGTTCCCGGGCGTTGAAACCCCGATCAAGAACAAGGGGCCGGCGGACATCGACTACGTGGTGGTGCGCGAGAACACGGGCGATCTGTACACCGGCGCGGGCGGGTTTTCGATGAAGGGCACGCCGCACGAAGTGGCCATGCAGACGGCGGTGTACACGCGCTTCCAGGTGGATCGCTGCCTGCGCTATGCCTTCGAATACGCCCGCAAGCGCGGGAAGAAGAAGACGCTGGCCCTGTGCGGAAAGACGAACGTGCTGACGTTCGTGTACGACCTGTGGGAGCGCGCGTTTCACGAGATGGGCGACAAGGAGTTTCCGGACATCAAGCGCGAGTACTACCACGTCGATGCGACGTGCATGTGGATGGTCAAGAACCCGGAGTGGTTCGACGTGATCGTGACCGGCAACATGTTTGGCGACATCATCACCGATCTGGGCGCCATGACGCAGGGCGGGATGGGGATCGCGGCAGGCGGCAACATCAACCCCGAGGGGGTGAGCATGTTCGAGCCGATCGGCGGTTCCGCGCCGAAGTACACGGGCAAGAACGTGATCAATCCGCTGGCGGCGATTTGCGCGGGCGGCATGCTGCTCGACACGCTGGGTGAAGCGACCGCAGCGGCGGCCGTGGAGCGCGCGGTGATGGACGTGACGGCCAACAAGCTGAAGAGCCTGGCCGCCGGGCAGATGGGGTTCTCGACCACGGAAGTTGGGGATCTGGTGGCGGCGAGGGTGTAGGGCGGGGGCAGGGTTCGGGGTTCAGGAGGCAGGGTTCAGGAGGCGGGGCCGGCTGAAGCGGTTCACAGGCCTTTCCGCCCTGTACGCTGTACGTATCGCAAAGGGAAGATGGGGCCGATCATGAGCAAGCAATACAACGTGTGTGTGGTTGGGATTGGGGCCGTGGGGACCGAGATGGTGCGGCTGCTGGAACGCCGGAAGTTCCCGATGAAGTCCCTGACGATTCTGGCGCGCAGCGAGCGCCAGGAAGTGATCGACGGCAAGGCGTACCAGGTGAAGGTGGCCGAGCCGGCCGCGTTCAAGGGCATGGATTTCGCCTTCTTCGCCGGCACCGAGGGTGCGAAGGGCGCCTCGCAGACGTTGGGTTGGGAGGCGGTCAAGCACGGCTGTATCGTGATCGACAACGGCGACGATTTCCGCATGGACCCGCGCGTGCCGCTGGTGGTGCCGGAGATCAACCCGGAGGCGCTCAAGCAGCACCAGGGGTTGATTGCCAACCCGAACTGCAGCACGATCATTGCGCTGATGCCGCTGGCGCCGCTGCACAAGGCGGTCAAGATCACCCGCATCGTAGCGAGCACCTACCAGGCGGTGTCCGGAACGGGCGCCCCGGCGGTGAAGGAGCTCGAGGCGCAGGGCAAGGCGTGGGCGGCGGGGCAGCCGCTGCCGCGCGAGGTGTACCCGCACCAGATTCTCTTCAACGTTATTCCGGCGGTCGGTTCGTTCAAGGATGATTCCGGCGAAACGACCGAGGAAGTGAAGATGCGCAAGGAGACGCACAAGATACTGGGCGATGCGTCGATCCGCGTGGGCAACACCTGTGTGCGCGTGCCGGTGATTAACGGGCACAGCATCGCGATCAACGTCGAGTTCGAGCAGCCGCTCTCGGTGGAGCAGGCGCGCGCGCTGCTGGCGAAGGCGCCGGGCGTGAAGCTGGTGGACGACCCCAAGGCGGCGAAGTATCCGATGCCGGTGAACGCCTCGGGGCACTACGACGTGGAAGTCGGGCGCATCCGCAAGGATCAGAGTTGCGACAACGGGCTCGTGCTGTGGTGCGCGGGTGACAACATCTGGAAGGGCGCCGCGCAGAATGCCATCCAGATTGCGGAAGTGCTGATCCAGACGCAGGCTTAAGTTCGGGGGGTCGGACAGGACGAGGGCTCGTCGGGACGCCTCGTCCACCTCGGACAGGGCGAGCCGCGGCGTGGTTCTGGGGCGTGTGCAGGCTGTGCGATGCGGACGTGCCGGACTTATTAGTATCCCGAGCCGCCGGGCGCGCTCATGCCGGGGATTGAGGGGCTGCCTTCCCAGGGCTGGGGGGCATTCCACGGCATGTCGGATTCCGTCGAGGCACAACCGGCGGCGCACAGGGCCACCGCAAGGGTGACAATCAGCATGGCCAGCGTGCGTTGCATGGGCGTCAACCTCAGAAGAACGCGATGTCGCCGGCCTTGACGGCGGCCTGCTGCCAATCCACGAGCACGTCAGCGACAGCCAGCTTCTGATCGCGCTTGATCTGGACCAGCTTGATCTTCGACACGTAGGTATCGCCGCGCTTGAGGAAGAGTTCCACGGAGGGGAATCCCGGCGTGTTGGCCTTGGTCATGGCCTCGCGCATGGTGTCGATTTCAGCCAGTGCAACGTCATCGAGTTGCAGCACCACATAGCCCCAGTCCGAGTTCACCGAGACGACGCGGCCCTTCTGGCCGGCTTCCATCTTGATGATGCCCGCCGTGGCCATGCCGGTTCCGCCGGGGCCCGAGCCCTTCTTCAGGTCGGCGATCTGCTGGCGCTGGGATGTGATGGTCTCGTCGCGCAGCTTGATTTCTTCTTCCTTGTCCTGCAGGAGCTTCTCCTTGGCGGCGACGTCATCCTGCAAGGTGGTCTTTTCTTCCTCAAGGGACGCCACGGAGCTTTCCAGCTGGCGCTTATCGTCTTCCAGGCCGGCGATCGTGTTCTTCTGGTCGGTATTCTGGGAGAGGGACTGGCGCAGCCGCTGCTTGCCTTCGTTCAGGGCCTGGATGGTGTTGACCAGTTCTTCGCGCACGCGACCGAGCTGGTGGCGGGTCTGGTTCAGGCGGTCCAATTCGTACTGAGCCGCGGCGAGCACCTTCTTGATCGTCGCGTCCATGGTGCCGTCGCCGGTTGTGATCATGATGCCCGTGGCGGGGTCCTTCATGGGCTTACCGGAAATGGGATCGACCTTGTAGTAATGCATCAAGTCCTCGCGGCGGATGGTCGCCACGGGCTTGTCGGCATCCTCGAGGTACAGCGGGTAATCCTTCCAGAACGAGGCGCGCTCCGGTTCGGGGATGACCTTGTCCGAGACTTCGGCCACATCGCGTTCGGCAAACGACGCGGGCTTCTGTTCGGGATCGGTCGGGGTTTCAATGAGTGCGCTCAGCTCGACAATGGCCTTTTCGAGCGACTGGGTGCGAGACTTGAGCAGCTCGCGTTTCCCGAAGAGCATGATGCCCAAGGTCAACGCGCCCGCGCTCAGAACCAACAGGACGATGGTGAGAACCTGGAGGAGCTTTCTCACTGAATATAGCCTCCGCGTTAAGCTCCCGCCGTAGCGGGTGTTGTGCCGAAACAAAAAAGAAATTCTCTGACCGAATCATCAGAGCATAGGGCCGCGGATGGAGTGAAGGCAAGCGGGAAAACGTCGGCGTGACTTGCGGCCTGTGAAAAGGATCACGCGTCGGCGTTCGGTGCAAGAGGCGCTGGTGCGGTCCCGCCCGTCCGGCTGGTGTCGGGCGTCTGGAATGCTCACGCCTGCGGGGCGGCGGCCCAAAAAGAGTTGACGCACTTCTGCCCCCCGTGTAGACCGCTTGCTATGAAAACATGGACCCTCGGCGGGCCGTGGCGAGCGCGGTTTACCGTACTTTCGGCGGGCCTCGGTGTGGGCTTGGGCGTCTTGGCATCGACGGCCCTCGCCCAGACGGCGGCGGAGGCGAAGAGCGCCGAGGACCAGCGCTATGCGGAGGGGTTGGTCCGCCTTGGGTTGCCCGAGTATGCGGACTTGGTTTTAAAGGGTCTGGGCAACGATCCGGCGACCAAGGCCCTGCGCCTGGAGAGCTCGCTGCAGCGGGGCGAGTTCGAGAAGGTGATTGGCATCATTGCCGCCGAGCCCGACCAGAACGCGCCCGCCACCTGGGCCATGCGGGCCACGCTCGCGAATGGCTATTTCGCCTGGGGCAAGTATGCGGAAGCCCGCAAGATCTACGACGAGTTTTTCGCCAAGTACAGCAATGGCGGCCCCCCGCCGGAGCTGAAGCAGTTCTATTACAACGCGGCCTACACCTTTGCCCAGATGCTCCAGCTCATGGGCGACACGCAGGCGGCCATCAAGGCCTACCGGTTCGGCCTGATCGGCTCGCCCGACCGCGACACCAAGCGCCAGATCCAGGGCGACCTGGCTGACCTCCTGATGAAGCTGGCCGACGCCAGTGCCGGTGGCGACCGCGACAAGTACCTTGCCGAAGCGGACCAGATTGCCGACGAGCTGCTGTGGATACAGGACATCTGGTTCGGCAAGGCCATCGTGCTGAAGGCTCACAACCTGATGCTCAAAGGCGACATCGACGGCGCCATGGCGCTGGTCGACGACTACACGGACACGCTGCAATCGATCGAGCAGCAGCTACAGGCGATGTCGACGCCGACGGAAGACCTCACCCGGTTGAGCCCGATGGCGGAGGCGCGCTACCTGTTGGGGTCGATTGAACTGGAAGAGGCCAAGCGGGCGCTGGCGAAGGGCGACAAGGCGCACGCCATGGATCTGCTGGCGGGCAAGCAGGAGCAGCGCACCGGCAAGGCCGCGCGGCAGCTGCCGGGCGCCACCAAGCATTTCCTGAACGTGTTTGTGCGCTACCCGAACACCAAGTGGGCCGCCGACGCGGGCGCCCGGTTCGAGGAAACCCTGGGCATTCTAAAGAATGATCTGGGCAAGCAGGTCAAGTTCGAGGTGCCCGCCGAAGCCTGGCGCAAGGTGGAAGAGGCGCAGCTCAAGGAGGCGCGGGCGGCGTTCAATCTGCAGCAGTTCGAACCGGCCGCGGAACAGTACCAGAAGGTCCTGGCGCGGTTCCCGGAGGGCGAGAACGCGGTGGGTGCGCTGTCCGATCTGGCAACCTGCTACATCGAGCTGAACAACGACCTTTACGCGGACACGGTGATTGATTACATGGCCGAGCGCTTCAGCCACAACAAGCGCGTCAGCCAGCAGGCCGGCAACGCGGTGCTGAGCCTGGCGACCTCCTACGGCGAGCGCAAGCATCCCGAGCGCAAGGAGGCGGTTTACGAGGTGTTCTTCAAGCATTTCACGGAGCATCCGCTGACGGCCCGGCTGCTGGCCAGCGCCGGCGATAAATGCCTGACCGCGGGCGACCTCGAGGGCGCGCGCAAGTATTACGAGCGTGTGGTCCGGGAGCACGCGCGGAACCCCATCGTCTTCGATGCGCAGAGCAAGATCGCGACCACCTACGAGCGGTCGGGGGACGTGACCAACCAGGTCCGGTCGCTGGAGACGTACGTCTCGCTTGCCACCAATAACAACGCGCGTCTCGATCACAGCCTGATTCGGAACCTCTACCGGCTGGCCAGCGCGCAGCGCAAGCTGGGCAACTATCCGGCGGCGGTGAAGCGCTACAGTGAAATCGAACAGCGGCTGAGCGCGAAGCGCGATGCGTACGAGATGAACAGCACGGAAACCGAGACCAACCAGGGGTTGCTGGAGGCGGCGCTGTTCTACAAGGCGGCTTGTTTCGCGCGTGCCGTGCCGCCGAAGGACAAGCCCGAGACGCTCTACAAGCAGAATGCGCTGCAGTTCTTCCTGCAGTTGGCGGACAAGTACCCGCAATCCAAGCTGACGCCGGCCGCGCTCAGCCAGGCGGGCACGCTTTGGACGGTGCTGGGCAACGCCGGGGAGGCGCAGAAGGCGTTCAACCGGCTGAAGCAGAACTACGGCGAGTCTCCCGAAGCCAAGAACGTGGACTTTCTGCTGGGGATGAGCCTGCTGGAGCTGGGCAAGCGCAATGAGGCCGTGGCGGTGTTCAAGCAGATGTTTTCCGGCGGCGGCCAGTACAGCGACGCCCAGATCCTGACGGCGGGGGACGAGTTGTTAAAGGCCAAGGAGTACGCGATTGCCATCGAGGCGTTCGACCGGGTGCTGTCCACCGCGAAGCCGGACGAGCGCGGAAAGATCGAGCCGGCGCTGGCGGGCAAGGGCCGCGCCCTGGTGCTGCTGGGCAAGTATCCGGAGGGGGCCGCCACGCTTGAGGACCTCTTCAAGCGGTATCCGAAGTCGGCCTTCACGGTGGAGTCAAGCTACGCCTTGAGCAAGGCCTACGCCGAACAGGCGGCCGTGGAGAAGGACGGCGGCAAGCGGTTTGATTTGTTCAATGAATCCATCAAGGCCATGAAGAACGTGGTGGCGCGGGACACCTCCGTCGAGCGGCGCGGCGACGTCCAGGTGCAGGTCGGGCGCATCAGCGAGTTGAAGGCCAAGTCCGAGGCGGATAATGGCGGGACACCGGAGAAGGTCAGCGAATACCGTGATCAGGCCATCGCCACGTACCAGGCGATGATTCTTTTTGAGGATGCCAAGGATCAGAAGATCCGGCCGTACCTGGAGGAAGCCTATCATCGCTGCCTGGCCCTGTTCCTGGAGAGCGAACGCTGGCAGGATCTGTACAACGACGCGAGCGGTTACTTGAGCAAGTTCCCGAACGGAAAGTACCTGTTGGAAGCCCGCCAGTGGCGCAGCCAGGCGAACGCGCGGTTGGCCGCCCAAGGGGAGAATATGGCGGCTCCGGCAGGGGCCCCCACCGCGACGCCGGCACCAGCGCCTGAGACGGCCACGCCCGGAGCGGCACCGTGAAGCGGATTTCAAGGCAGCAGAAGGAGGCAGACATGAACGCCATTTTGACGTGGATCCAAACCCGGCGCGGACTGACGGCGCTGTGCGTGATCGCGGCCGTGCTGACCGTCCGCACGGCATCGGCGCAAGTGCAGGGCGAGATCGTGAAGGCGGGGACGGGGCAGTCCATCCGCGGGGCCATCGCCTGGTGGGCGAGCACGAAGCAGTACGAAGTCAGTGCCGAAGGCGCTCGCACGGTTGTCCCGCTGAACCAGGTGGCGTCGGTGCGGGTGGCGCCGCCGGCGGCCATGGCGGCGGCCATTCAGGCCGTGCGGGGCGGGCAGACCAGCGGCGCTCCGGTCGCCGCCCTGGAGAAGATCGTCAATGACTATCTGATGCTTGAGCACGATTTGACGGCGATGCGCTGGGTGGCGGACGCGTACCTGAAGCGAGGGGACGGCAAGGCGGCGGCGCCCTTGTTCGACAAGGTGATGGCCGACCGCACGCCGGCCTCCCTGCCGCAGGAGACGATGCGCGCTTACTGGGATGTGCTGCTGGCGGCGGAGCGGTTCCCTGAACTGCGCAAGGAGCTGTCGTGGGCGATCGAGCAGGGGCCCCGGCCGCTGGCCGCGACGGCGCAGCTGCTGCGGGGATCCATGGACATGCAGCGCAAGCAATACAAGGATGCGCTGGTCGAGGGGTATCTGCGCACGATCGTCCTCTTCCAGGACGTGCGCGAGGTCCAGCCGGAAGCCCTCTACAAGGCCACGCGGTGTTTCGAGGAACTCGGCGAAAGCGGCAATGCCGAGAAGATGCGCAAAAAACTGTTGGCGGAGTATCCGGACAGTACCTATAGTAAACAGGTTAATTCTGGCGGCTGACCGCCGCCAGCGGGCTTTCGGGCCGGACTGCGGGATGTTCAACAAAAGGACACGCTCACCCATGAAGAACCGATTCTCACTCCTCTGGTGCACACTGGCTTTTGTCGGATTGATGGGGGTGCGTACCCTGGCGCAGGACGCCGCCGCGCCTGCGGCGGCGGATGCTGCTGCAGAGCCCGCGGCCGGGCAACTGGTGGCCGCGGACGGCCAGAGCCCCCCGCCCGCCAACAAGGACACAGGTGGATTCTGGGCCGTGGTGTTCGGCTCCGGCTGGCTGGGTGTGGCGCTGTGGTTCGCGCTGTTTGCCGCCGGCGGCATTGCCGTCTACCTCGCGGTTGACAGCTGTATCACGGTGCGCGTCAAGCGCATCATGCCCGACGCCCTCGTGAAGAACGTCACGGCCGCCATGGCCGAAGGCGACGTTTTGAAGGCGCTGAAGAACTGCGAAGACGAACCCGGTCCGCTGGCGAACATTTTGCAGGCCGGATTCGGACACGTGGAAGAAGGCTTTGACGTCATCCAGGAGGCCGTCACCACGGCCGCGGATCTGGAAACGGAACGCATGATGCAGAAGCTGACGTGGATGTCGGTGGTGGCCAACCTGTCGACCATGCTGGGGCTGCTCGGTACGGTGCAAGGTATGATCGTGGCCTTCGCCTCGCTGGCCACCGGCGCCCCGGACATCGGCGTGCTGGCGCTGGCCATTTCCCAGGCGCTCTACACGACGGCGGCCGGCTTGACCATCGCGGTGCCCTGCATCGCCACGTTCTATGCGCTGCGCAACAATGCGAACACGATCATCCTGCGCATGGAAGCGCTGACCATGGAGCTCATCAAGGATCTCCGGAACGTCGAAGTCGTCGAGGAATAACGCCTCGCGGCGACGGGAGTCCCCGGCATGAAGCGCAAGCTCGAAGATCCGACGCTCGACATGACCCCCATGATCGACGTGGTCTTCCAGTTGATCATCTTCTTCGTCGTCACCGTCACGATGTCGAAGGAGCTCAACCGCGACATCAAGCTGGAACAGGGGCCCCACGGGCCCGAGATTGGCTCGGAGCAGGACAGCCGCACGTTCGAGATCGAGGTCGACAAGCGCGGCTGGATTTCCACCCGCAACGTGCAGCTCACCAAGGGCCGGCTCGAGGAGATTCTCCAGTCGCGTTACAACAAGTACGGCTCGTTCCCGGTGCTCATCCGAGGCGATTTCCGCACCGAGCATCGCGACATCCGCGCCGTTATGGACATTTGCACCAAGGTCGGGCTTTGGAAGGTCAGCTTCGTGGCCATCAAGGTGAAGGCGACCTCCTAATGAAGAAGCGCGAGCGCAAGGCCGTAGAATCGGTTCAGCTGGAAATGACGCCGATGATCGACGTCGTCTTCCAATTGTTGATTTTCTTTCTCGTGACGCTGAAGCAGGACGACATCTGGTCGCACTTGGACGTGGCGCGGCCGGCCGCGGATTCTGCCGCCAAGCCGGAGGAGAAAGTCGATCTGCTGGAGATTATCGTTTACAACGAGCACAAGCTCGGGGGCGAGGGCTTCTCGCTGCGCGGCAACCAGGTGCGCCTGTCGGATTTGACATCCCATCTCAAGCGCGTGGCTTCCTTCAGCAAGAATGTCTCCGTGATTATCAAGTGCACCGGCGATTCGCGCCATGCCAACCTGGTGAAATTGCTGGATGTATGCGCGGAAGCCGGCCTCAAGAATCTGTCGGTTTTCAGCCTGTAATCGCCGCGGCCGGTGCGCCGGCTAAGAGGCGGCCGACGGGATTCGTTATAACGATGGCGGGGCCGTCCCGCGTGCCATCCCTGTTGCCGGAAGCTTGAAGGGTTGACCATGAGTACCGAAAAGCACGAAATCATCGGGCCGCAGCCCACCGAAGGCCATCACAGTTTGATGGAGATTTTCGACGAACTGACCTTCTTGGAGAAGTGGAAGAAGGTCTTTCATGGTCTGAAGCAGCCGAAGGACAGCGGGGAATACAAGTACGCCCGGCTTCAGCTCCTTCGGCTATGGGCACCATTCGCGGCAGTTGCCGTTCCCGCCTTCCTGATTCTGCTGATGGTGTCGCTTGGGGTGACGCAGGCAAGCAAGCGTGAGTACGAGGTCCAGGTCATGGAGCCCGAGGCCATGGAGGAGCTGGACGAGGAAACCGAAAAGCTCATCGAGGAAATCGAGCCACCGGAGCCGATCGAGACGGACGTTCCGGACGAGGCGAACATCAACAATGAAGTGGTGACCGAGAACACCACGGTGGGGCCGGCGACGGACTTCAGCCCGCAGCCCGCCCAGCTGGATTCCGTGGCCATCACCAAGAGCCCGGTGGTGTTGCGGGGTATTCTGGGCAGCCGGAACCCCGGCGCGCGCGGTTCGGCGCTGGCGGGGTTTGGCGGCAGCGCGGCCACGGAGCGCTCGGTGCTGCTGTCTCTGCGCTGGCTGAAGAAGTATCAGGAGCCGGACGGGAGCTGGAGCACGGGGTCCGGTGGCTCGGAGAACCAGTACGGCGGCGCCAAGCCGGCCATGACGGGACTGGCCTTGCTGACGTTTCTGGCGCATGGCGAAACGCCGGCGTCCGACGAGTTCGGGCCGACCGTTGAGCGGGCCATCAAGTGGCTCGTGTCCAATCAGGAGGAGAACGGGGATTTCAAGGGCAAGGATGAGCACAACTACAGCCAGCCCATCGCGACCTATGCCTTGTGCGAGGCGTTTGCACTCACTCGGATCCCCATGGTCAAGACCGCGGCGGAAAAATCGGTGACACGCATCGTCAAGGGGCAGAACCCGGTCGGGTTCCTGTGGAATTACAATTTTGATCCCAGGGCCCTTATGAAGGCCAATTCTCCCGGTGATCGCAACGACCTGTCGTATGCGGGCTGGTGCATGCAGGCCTTGAAGGCCGCCAGCACGGCAGGCGTGGAAGTGGAGGGGCTGGCCGAGGCCAAGAAGAAGGCCATCGAAGGCATGCGCAAGAATTCTGCGACCGGTGCCGATGGCACGGTGGGGTTTGGCTACTCCGGCCCCGCTCAGGAGCCCATCACCAGTGCGGGCACGCTGTGCATGATGCTGCTGGGGGCGGGTAAATCCAAGGAAGTCAATGGAGCCGTCCTCTGGCTGAAGCGGGTGGACTGCGACTGGGCAAAACCCTGGTCGGATAGCCCGCTGTATCACTGGTACTACGTGACGCAGGTCAAGTTTCACTCCGGTGGCGGCACCTGGGCCGAATGGAACAAGCAGTTTTCCCCGCAGCTGGTGAAGAATCAGATTGTCGTCAAGGATGCCATTGCCGACTCCAAGGGCAAGCTGGCGGACATCGGGTACTGGAAGCCGGCGGGACCGAAAGAGTATTGCCAGGGCTATGTGTACAACACGACGCTGTGCGCCTTGATGCTTCAGGTCTACTATCGGTACCTGCCGACCTACAAGACGCCTGAAGCGGTGGAGGAAGCTGCCACCACACTCTCCGACGAGAACAAGGACATCGACGTCCAGATTCTCTGAGTTTGCGGTTCAGCGCCCGGGCCGTTGCGCTGCCTTTTCAGCCGTCCCTTTCCTTCGAACAGGGCGAGGGGCCGGAGCGCGCGCACGCTCCGCCTTTCCGCGTTCACCTCCCGTGCCTCACGTTTCCGCGTCCACCATTCGATACCCGGCCTTCGCCGTAGCGCTGGTGCGATGGGCTCTAAGCCTGCTGGGCGCACGAACGTTTGAATGATAGAGGGCGGCGTGATTGGTGCGGCAAGCCGCCCGGGGTTGCCGAAGGGAGGCGAGCATGTCAACGATGCGCGGCTCATGGCTGGACTCCACGTGGCGCCGTTCCGTCGGACCGGGTTCTCTGCTCTGGCCGCGCCCATCCTGGTCCGCGCGCTGGCGGAACATTCTTCACGGCTTGAAGGAGGATCCACGCTCGGGAGCATACAAATACGCGCGCCTGCAAGTCTTGCGCCTGCTCGCGCCGGCAAGCGCGCTCCTGTTCGTCCTGCTGATGGTCCTGTTGCTGTCGTTGTGGCACCAGGCCCCGCGCGCGCGGCCGGAGCCCTTGGTTGGTTTGGCCCCGCAGCCGGAGTTGGAGCATCTCGATCCAGCCCCGCCGCTGGCAGAGCCCACCGACCTCCAGCACGAGCGCGCCGACGAAGAATGGGCAGACACGCTGGCGCCGATGGACGATGTGGTGATCGATCACGATGTTCCCGTGGCCGCGCCGGCGCGACTGACGACGCCCGCGCCGGAGAACCCGCGCGTTCCGGTCAGGATTTCCATTGCGCTGCCGGCGCTGGCCCGGAGCCGCACGGGCGAAGGACGCGAACAGGCCCGGCGGCATTACCAGGGCGCGCCGGAATCGGAAGCGGCCGTGCTGCTGGCGCTGCGCTGGCTCAAGCAGCATCAGGAGCCCAATGGTTCGTGGCGGACGGGTTCGGGCGGCGGGCCGGATCAATTTGGCGGCGCGGCCCCCGCCATGACCGGACTGGCGCTGCTGGCCTTCCTGGCCCACGGCGAAAGGCCAGACTCTGCGGAATTCGGCGCCACCGTTGAGCGCGCGCTAAAGTGGCTGTTGGCAAACCAGACGACGGGTGGCGCGTTTCTCGGCGCCGACGCGCACGACTATTCGCAGCCGATTGCCGCCTATGCCTTGTCCGAGGCCGCCACCCTGACCAAGATTCCCATGGTTTGCGACGCCGCCCGCCGCGCCGTGCTGCGCATCGTGCAGGGACAGAATCCGGACGGCGGGCTGTGGAACTACAATTTCGACCCGCGCCGCGATCTGCGCGCGGATGCGGGACAGGCCGAGCGCAACGATCTGTCCTTCTCCGCCTGGTGTCTGCAGGCCCTGAAGGCGGCGCGCATTGCGGAGTTGGCGGTTCCGGGACTGGATGACGCGCTGAGGCGCGGGGCGCTGGGCGTTAAGCGCAATGGCATGGCGGCGGAAGACGGGACGTGGGTCTTCGGATACACGCGCGGCCAGGGCCCCTTTGAAATCACGAGCGCCGGTGTGCTGTGCCTGCAATTGCTGGAAGGCGGTCGAACCCGGGACGTCCAGCAGGCCCTGCGGTGGCTCGAGCGGGCGACCTGCCGGTGGGCGCGGCCGTGGGCCGACAACGCCGTCTATCATTGGTACTACATCACGCAGGCCAAGTTTCATGCGGGTGGTGCCGAATGGAACGCATGGAACCGTGTGTTCGCGCGAGAGCTGACCGGGAGCCAGGTGGTGGAGCGGCAAGCGCCGGGGGCCGCGGCGGAGCCGGACGTCGATGTGGGATATTGGAACTCCCCGAACGGCAAGAGCTACTGCGACAGCCGCGTCTACAACACGGCGCTGTGCACGCTGATGCTGGAGGTTTACTATCGCCAGATTGCGACGTACCGCGCGCCGGCCGAGGCGCAGGAAGACCGGCCTTTCGTCGGCGATGCGGCGGAGGACATCGCGGTGCTGGTGCTTTGACGGCGGCCCGCGTTCTCCCCTATGCTCTGCCGCATGACCGCCGAAACCCGCATCCGCGTGCTCCCCATTCACGTCGCGAACAAGATCGCGGCGGGCGAGGTGGTTGAACGCCCGGCGTCTGTCGTCAAGGAACTCGTCGAGAATGCGATGGATGCGGGGGCCACGCAAATCGACGTGGCCATCGTTGCGGGCGGGCGCAAGCGCATCGCCGTCAGCGACAACGGCAGCGGCATGAACCGCGACGACGCGCTGCTATCCATCGAGCGCCAGGCCACCAGCAAGATCCGTGACGTGGATGACATCGAGCACATCCACACCCTGGGCTTTCGCGGGGAGGCGCTAGCCGCCATCGCGTCGGCATCCCGGTTCCGGCTGACGACCTGCGCGGACGCGGGTGCGGCGGGCACGGAGGTCAGCGTGGTAGCCGGCCAGGTGCAGGATGTGCGCGAGGTCGGGTGCCCGGTGGGCACGTCCATCGAAGTGCGTGACTTGTTTTTCAACATTCCCGCGCGGCGCAAGTTCATGCGGGCGCAGCAGACCGAGCTCGCGCATGTGCGGAGCACGTTCCTGGTGCTGGCGCTGGCCAATGCGCGCATCGGCATGAGCCTGAACGTGGATGGGCGCGAGGTTTACCGCCTGGCGCCGGCGGGCGCCCTGATGGACCGTCTGCGGGAGCTGTTCGGCGCCGATTCCCTGGCAGGCTTGCTGCCGCTCAGCGCGCCGGGTGGTCCGGTGGGCATCACCGGGTTCATCAGCCGGCCGGGGATTACGCGCGCGGATCGCGAGGAACAGTACGTCTTCATCAACGGCCGGGCGACGTCCTCGCCGGTCATTGCCTACGCCATTCGCGAGGCCTATCGCGCGGTGTTGCCGAAGGATCGCCACCCGTCCGTGTTTCTGTTCCTGGACATGGAAGCTGGTCAGGTTGACGTCAATGTGCATCCCACCAAGCGCGAGGTGCGCTTTCGGAATCCTGGCGAGGTGCGGGACGTGTTGATCGCGGCCCTGACGGCGGCGCTATCCGCGGCGGGTGCGCCGCCAGGCTCGGCGCCGGAGCCGCCGTTGACGGCGGTGCCGGGGGCGCCCGTGGCGCCGCACGTGCAGATGCGGATCGAGGGCCTGCCGCCGATGCGCACGTTCCATTACCCGCGCGCCGCGCAGCCGCGCGCGGATGATGCAGGCCCCAGTTTCGCCGGTCGGGTGCCACCTCCGGGACCCGACCCCGACGCAAGTCCCCGCGGGCACGCTGCGCCCGCACCGGAGCATTCGCCGGAGGCGAATGCTCCGTGGGCCTGGTGCCGGGTGGTGGGGCTGATCGGGAATCGGTACGTGCTGCTGGAGACGGAAGACGGGCTGGTCATCATGGATCCGCGCGCGGCGCACGAGCGGGTGCTTTATGAGCGCTACCTGGCCGATGTGGCACAGCATCACGTGCCCGGGCAGAACCTGTTGATGCCGGACGCGGTCGCGCTGCGCCCGCAGGACGCGGCGCGCGTGCGCAAGCACGTGGACCTCATGAAGGATATGGGTTTCGGCATCTCCGAGTTCGGCGGCGATACGTTCGTGGTCGATGCGCTACCGGCCTATTTTTCCGGCGCGGCGCCCCAGGCCCTGCTGATCGAGGTCGCGGCGGGGATTGAGGCGGCGGGGGCGCACCGGGGCACGGGACGCTGGCGCGAGGAGATTGTCGCCCAGGCGGCCTGTCGCGCAGCGGTCAAGACGCGCGACCGGCTGCGGCTGGAGGAGATCGAGCAACTCGTGGTCGACCTGGCCCGGACCGACATGCCGTACACCTGCCCGCGCGGACGGCCCACGCTGATCTTCACGTCGCTCAAGGAACTGGAGCGCAAGTTCGGGAGAGAATAGGTTTCGCTACGCGAAACCTATTCTCTCATGGTGGGGGAATTCGTGGCCGGATCCCCGACGGGTATGGAATCCATGTATATATGCACGATGCTGTGGGTGGGGCGGGCGGGGGCGACGTAGGCCATTAACTCGGCAAGCGTCACCTCGGGCGTGGCGAAGACGAGCAACACGGGCATGCTTGACCCTATCTTCTCCAATGTCGGGCGCATGTCCTCCGGTGAGGCGAGGGGATAGTCCTCAGACGTCAAGTCCGGCTCCGGGCGGTCGTCACGCCAGTGCTCGTCGATCTTCGTCAGGGAGGCTCCCAGAACGCCGTCCGCGCGGTGCAGCCGGAGTTCGAGCGGCTGGGCCACGCGGTCTTCACGCCGCCGGTTCTGTTCGTCCGGAATGAAGGCGCGGTAGAAGAGTTGGTCGGCATCCGGCGGCTCGATGCGCAATCCATCCTCGCGTTCCAGGCCTTTCAGGACCAGGCACGCGCCGTGTATCTCATCGAGATGCAGGCGGTCGTCGAACCGGATGCGCACGAAAGGATCGCGGCCATCGCGAACCAGGGCGGACACAGCCTGGGCCAGCCCGTCGCTCGAAACGGGCTCCCCGGCGACGGAGCCGGCGGCAGGGGTCAGTGCATACATGGGCGAAGTTGGACTCGGCAGGACCGTGAGGGTCAGATCGAGCACGCGCGGATTCCCGGCCGGGCGCTCCGGGCGCAGGGTGAACTGCAGGAGCGTCCGGGGCGGAAGCACAAGCTCGGGATTCAGTTTCTGCAGGCCGTAGACCGAGCCCTGGGGCGCGATGCGCGGGACATCGAGGACCGTGGCGGTCTCGTTGTACATTGAGGCGATCGCGTTCGGATCCGCCACGTCCGGCAAGAAGACAGCGGGTGCAGAGGCGTCGGGCGGAACCGGCTGTCCGGCCTCGACGAAGACCAGCCCTGTCGCCGGGGGCGGCGCACCCGCCTGGGTGTCCCACAGCAGCTCTTCCAGGGGTCGCGTGCCGGTCCACCCGTTCGAGGCGAGGCAGGTCACGCTCATCAGCACGCGCTCGCCTTTGGGCCAGAAGGCGAGGTCGCGCGGCGTTGCCGGGCGGCCGGGCGTCAGGCCGATGAAGCGCAGGGCCTCATCCACGGCGCTTGGTTTAGCGAAGGCGACGGCCAGAGACTCGTAGGCGTGATCGCTGTCCGGCGCAATCAGAGCGAATTCAACCGGATCAACGGCCGTGATCTTGGTGGATTCGGCGAGCATGCGGACTTCGCGCCGGTTGCGGTCCGCGACCAGGCCGGGGAGGACCATCACGGCGGGATTGGTGGCGAAGGCCGCCAGGTGGATCTTATCAAGGCGGTCGGATTCCGCCTGGTTCGGGCTCGGCGACGCGGGCTCGGGTTCGCCCCATCCGATGCGCGAGGCCAGGAGCAGCATGCCGCACGCCACAGTCAAACGGTCGATACGCATGGTGATAGGATCTCCGACGACGGATGGTTCAGCCGGGCGGCCGAGCATCAGGCTCAAGCAAGCGCCGGAGGCGCATTTCCATTTTACCCTTTAGCCTCCCAGTCCGCATACAGTACGATGCCCGCGCGAGAGACGCAAAGCAACCTGAGAGGCCAGCATGCTCGATATAAAGCGGATTCGTGAAAACCCCGATTGGGTGCGCCAAGGTCTGGTCGCGCGCGGCGCGGCGACGGAGGCGGTGGACAACTTGCGGCGGGTGGACGAAACGCGCCGGGAGTTGCTGACCGACGTGGAGAGCCTGAAGAGCCAGCGCAACGCGGCCTCGAAGCAGATCGGCGACCTGAAGAAGAAGGGGCAGGACACGGGCGCGGCCCAGGCGGCGGTGCGCGAGGTCGGGGACCGCATCGCCGCGCTCGACGAGCGCGTGCGGGCCGTCGAGGGCGAGCTTGATCAGATTCTGCTCATGATTCCGAACGTGCCCCACGCGAGCGTGCCGGTTGGGCACAGCGACGCGGAGAATCCGATCGTCGCCCAGCACGGGACGCCGCGCGAATTCGCGTTTCAGCCCAAAGGCCACGTGGAATTAGGCGAGCACCTGGGCTTGATGGATTTCAAGCGTGCCGCCCGGATGTCAGGAGCCGGCTTTGCGCTGTTCATCGGCGCCGGGGCGCGGCTGCAGCGGGCCTTGATCCAGTTCATGCTGGACGTGCACGTCCGCGACCATGGGTACACGGAAGTCTGGCCGCCGGCGCTGGTGAACAGCGCGGCCATGACCGGGACCGGACAACTGCCGAAGATGGCGGAGGACATGTACCGGCTGGCGGCGGACGAGTTGTACCTGATCCCGACGGCGGAAGTTCCCGTGACCAACTTCTATCGCGAAGACATCATCGAGCGTCCGCTGCCGATATACCTCACGGCGTACACGCCCTGCTTCCGCCGGGAAGCGGGCGCCGCCGGCAAGGACACGCGCGGGCTCATCCGGCTGCATCAGTTCGACAAAGTCGAGATGGTGAAGTTTGCGGCACCGGAAACTTCCTATGACGAATTGGAGAAGCTGCGGGCGGACGCAGAGGACATTCTGCAGCGGCTCGGGCTGGTCTACCGGGTGAAGTCCCTGTGCACCGGGGACTTGAGCTTTGCGGCCGCCAAGTGCTACGACTTGGAGTTGTGGGCGCCGGGACAGCAGGCGTGGCTTGAGGTCTCGTCCTGCAGCAACTTTGAGGATTTCCAGGCCCGACGCGCGGGAATTCGCTATCGCGACGAGAACGGCAAGACGCGCTTCGTGCATACGCTGAACGGTTCCGGCGTGGCGCTGCCGCGGCTCGTGGTCGCGATTCTCGAAAACGGCCAGCAGGCTGACGGCTCCGTCGTCCTGCCGCCGGCCATCGTGCCGTACATGAACGGCGTCGAGCGGCTGACGGTGAGTGTGTAAGCCGGCCTGCGACGAAGGCCGGCGATGCCCGCGCCCGGAGGTCGCGGGCCACCCGGGACGCGAAGGCACGAAGGCACAAAGCGGGTTACAAAACTGAATTCTGCGTGTTTCCCTTCGTGCTCTTCGTGTTTTCGTGGTGAAAATCGCCCATGACGTTTCTGCAGCAGATCCAGCGCGCCCTGCATGGCCTCGGCATCCCTGGCCGCGCACGCCATGTTGTCGTCGCCGTTTCTGGTGGTGCGGACTCGGTGGCGCTGTTGTGCGCGCTGCACGATCTGGCGCCACGCCTCGGCTTGCACCTCCGGGTGGCGCATTTGAACCACGGCGTGCGTGGTGCGGCGGCGCGTGAGGATGCGCGGTTCGTGCGGGCGCTGTCGCGGCGCTTGAAGGTGCCGTGCGAGGTGGGGCGAATGCGCGTCAAGGACCGCGCCAGGGCGCGGGGGCAGTCGTTCGAAATGGTGGCACGCGCGGCACGTTACGAGTTTCTGCTGGGGGCTGCGCGGCGCTGGCAGGCGCGATCGGGGGGCGTTGCGGTGGCGCTCGCGACGGCACATACGGCCGACGATCAGGCCGAAACGCTGCTGTTGCGGCTCGCACGCGGAGCCGGGTCGGGCGGGTTGGCGGGCATTCCGGTCGAGCGCATGGACGGCGGCGTGCGGATCGTGAGGCCGCTGCTTGAGGTCCGTCGCGCCGCCGTGCTGGAGTTTCTCAACCGTCACCACCAGGACTGGCGGGAAGACGATTCCAACCGCGATCCGGCGATGCGGCGCAATCGTGTCCGGCATGAGATTCTGCCGCAGCTTGCCGCGCGGCTAAATCCCGACATCACGCAAGCCCTGTTGCGCACGGCGGACGTCCTGCGCGCGGAGGACGCGTGGATGACCGGGTGGGTCGAGGCCATGCTGCCGGGGATGCTGCGACCTTCCGCGGTGCGGCGCGGACGGTCCGGACTGGCCGCAGATCTGCTGGCGGCCCAGCCGCTGGCGGCGCGCAGGAGGCTGATTCTGATGTGGCTGCGCCGGACGTGGCGCGGTTCGGCGTCGGCCGATTTCAAACTGGTGGATGCGCTTGATGAGTTGGCGGGGAGTCGGCGTGCGCGGGGGGCGGTGGCCCTGCCGGGCGGATGTCAGATTGTGAGACGTGCCGGCGTCCTGCAGATAGAGCGCGCCTCGGGTCGAGGCCAGAGCGTCGCCCGCGATGGCCACTGGGAGCGGGTGGTCCGTGTGCCGGGCGTGACGCGGCTGGCGGCTCTCGGGCTGCGCATTACGGCGGGGGAAGGGCGCGAGATTCGGCGCGAGCGGCCAGGTGGGATTGGCGTGTTTCCGGCTTGCGCCACGCTGGCGTGGAAGACCCTCCGGGGGCGCCCGCTGTCGGTGCGGCGCTGGCGGGCGGGGGATCGCATGGCCCCGCTGGGGCTCGCGGGTCGGCAGAAACTGCAGGACATCTTCGTGAACGCAAAAATTCCGCGCGAGGCGAGGTCCAAGGTCCCGGTGTTCATTTGCGACGACGACATCGTCTGGCTTCCGGGCTACCGTGTGGCACGCGGGTGGGCGGTTGGTGCCCCGGGCGAACGCATGCTTGAACTGCATGTTGATGCGCTCTGATCGCGCGCGCCGTCGGCGCACCATCACGCCCCCTTTTGATTCCAATAACTGAGAAACGATTGACCTTGCCCCCGAAACCCTTGTACGATTCGCGGTTTAGACAGATCGTCGTGACGCATCATGGCAAATCCTGAACCCAACCAGCAGGCTCCCGAAGAGCGCGAGCAACGCCCGGAGAACCGGCGGACCGAATCCGGTGGCGGTCCACCGCCCCAGGTGCGGGGACTGCTGGCATGGGGCGTCATTCTTGCCATGTGCCTGCTTATGTGGGTGTTGTGGCGGGATCAGACAGAGAAGCGCGAGATCATCCCGTACAATCCGGATTTTCGTGAGTTGGTGGAGAAGCACCAGGTCACGAAGTGCGAAATCGTGCGAGAGCCGACCGGCGTCCAGTATGTCCAGGGTGAGTTGGCCGCGCCGGTGGAAGCGCCGGCGGGCGGTGCCGCACCCGTTGTCCGCAAATTCAAGGTCTATCCGCCCGATGTGGACGCCGAACTCAGCCGCTTCCTGGTGGAGAACGGCGTCGCGATCTCGGTGCCGCCGCAGAACCCCTACTTCTGGCAGATTCTGTCCGGTGTGCTACCCGTACTCCTGATCTTCGGGTTGCTGTACTTCCTGTTCATGCGTCAGATCCGTTCGGCGGGTCACGGTGCACTCAGTTTCGGCAAGAGTCGCGCCCGGTTGCTGAACCGGGACATGAAGAAGGTGACGTTTGCCAACGTCGCAGGCATCGACGAAGCCAAGGAAGAGGTCCAGGAAATCATCGAGTTCCTGAAGGATCCCAAGCGGTTCCAGATGCTGGGCGGGCGCATTCCCAAGGGGGTGTTGCTGATGGGGCCGCCGGGCACCGGCAAGACGTTGCTGGCCAAGGCGATTGCCGGCGAAGCGAACGTGCCGTTCTTCAGCATCAGCGGCTCTGACTTCGTCGAGATGTTTGTCGGAGTTGGCGCCTCGCGCGTCCGCGACATGTTTGAGCAGGGCAAGAAGAACGCCCCCTGCATCATCTTCATTGATGAGATTGACGCGGTGGGTCGGAGCCGTTTCACGGGCATTGGCGGCGGTCACGACGAGCGCGAGCAGACGCTGAACGCGCTGCTGGTGCAGATGGACGGCTTTGAAACGCAGGAAGGGGTTATCATCCTGGCGGCGACGAACCGTCCGGACGTGCTCGACCAGGCGCTGCTGCGACCTGGCCGCTTCGACCGCCAGATCGTGATCGATCTCCCGACCATTGATGGCCGCGTCGCCATTCTGGAAATGCACGGGAAGAAGCTCAAGATTTCAGCGGCGGCCGACTTGCGCCGCATCGCGCGCGGGACCCCGGGGTTCTCCGGTGCGGACTTGGAGAACCTGTTGAACGAAGCCGCGCTGCTGGCGGCACGGCGGGCCAAGCCCGCGATCGACAGCAAGGATTTGGAGGAGGCGCGCGACAAGGTCAAGTGGGGTCGCGAGCGCCGCAGCCGCGTGCTGGACGAGAAGGAGCGGCGCGTCACGGCGTATCACGAGGCGGGGCATGCGCTGGTGATGCAGATGATTCCGGAGAGTCAGCCGCTGCACAAGATCACGATCATCCCGCGTGGCGTGGCCTACCTCGGCGCCACGATGCAGCTGCCCGAGAAGGACCGTTACATGGACGGGCGGCGGGAATTGCTCGGCATGCTGGCCGGCCTCATGGGTGGCCGCAGCGCCGAGGAGCTGTTCAACGACGACATCACGTCGGGCGCCAGCTCGGACCTCAAGGAATCCACCCGCATCGCGCGCCTGATGGTCTGCAGCTGGGGAATGAGCGAGACCCTCGGGCCGCAGACATTCGGCCAGAACGAGGAGCTCATGTTCCTGGGGCGCGAGGTGAACCGCACGCAGGATTACAGCGAGGACACGGCCCGCCGGATCGACGCGGAAGTGAACCGGATCCTGGTGGAGGCGCATAATCGCGCGCGGCAGATCATCAGCGACAACCGCGACAAGCTGGAGATGATCGCCAAGGCTTTGCTGGAGCGTGAGACCATTGACGGCTACGAAGTCGAAGAAATTGTGAAGTTTGGCCGGGTCCTTAGCGAGGAGGAGCGGCAGGCTCAGAATGGCACGCATGGCGAGGCGGTTCAACCTCCCGCACCGCCGTCCCCGCCGCCGCCCCCTGTTCCGCCTCCGTTGCCACAGGAGGCCACCGCCGGGGGTGTCGATGACCGCACGGCATGACCCCTTCCGCTGGTCCTGTGGCGGGCGCATCCTGGACTGGAGCCGTGGCCCGCTGCTCATGGGCATCCTGAACGTCACCCCCGATTCATTTTCCGATGGCGGACTTTACCAGGATCCCGGGGCCGCCGTGGAGCAGGCGCTGCGCCTGGCAGCCGAGGGTGCCGACATCATCGACATCGGTGGGGAATCGACGCGACCGGGCGCGGCGCCCGTGCCCACGGAGGTGGAGTTGTCGCGCGTGATGCCGGTGCTGGAAGGCCTGCGGGGGCGGTGCCAGGCGGCGCTATCGGTGGATACGACCAAGGCGGTCGTTGCGCAGGCGGCCCTGGCGGCCGGCGCCCACATTGTGAATGACGTCTCCGCGTGCATGGCCGATCCGGATATGGTAGAGGTTTTGCGTGCCGCCGGGGCCGGGGTTGTGCTGATGCACATGCGCGGCACCCCGCGCACGATGCAACTGGATCCGCACTATGGCGACGTGGTCGCCGAGGTCCGGCGTCATCTGGCGGAGCGCGCGCAGGCACTGATGGAGGCGGGCGTGGATGCCGGTCAGATCGCGCTGGACCCGGGCATCGGGTTTGGCAAGACGGTGGCGCACAACACGCGCCTATTGGCGCGGCTGGAGGCGCTGGTGGACTTGGGGCACCCCGTTGTGGTGGGGCTGTCGCGCAAGAGCCTGGTGGGGGCGCTGACGGGCCGTCCCGCGACGGAGCGCCTGGCCGGGAGCCTGGCCGGACTGGTGTGGTGCGCGGACCGCGGCGCCGCGGTGCTGCGCGTGCACGATGTGGCCGCCTCGCGCGACGCCCTGCAGGTGACGATGGCGCTCAAGGAGCAAGTCTCGAGGGAGTAACACGCTGTGTGGGCATATTGGCCGGCGTTCAGTTTTGGCGCGCTCCTCCAGATTCTCGTTCTGGCGATCGGCTACTACTACATCTTCCTGTTCTTTCGCGGCACGCGTGGCGCCCAGGTGCTGGTCGGGTTTGTGCTGACCCTCGCGATCCTCATGGCGCTGACGAGCGTCTTCAACCTCGACGCACTGAACTGGTTGCTGCGCCGCGTCCTGGTGTTCCTCGGCGTGGCCTTGCTGGTGATCTTTCAGCCGGAGATCCGCCGCGCCCTGGCGGAGCTGGGCAAGCAGCCCGTCTTCGCGGTGTCGCAGGAGCGGCGAACCGTGGTCGATCATCTCGTGCAGGCCGTGTGCCTGCTGTCGGAGCATCGCGTGGGAGCCCTGATTGCCGTGGAGCGGGAGATCGGAACGCGCGCCACGCAGGAGACGGGCACGCGACTGGACGCCTCGCTGGTGCCGGAACTGCTGGCCAGCATCTTCTTTCCGCACACGCCGCTGCATGACGGCGGGGTGATCATTCGCGGCAATCGCATCGTGGCCGCCAGCTGCGTGTTTCCGCTGTCGCACGACATGGATTTGCACAAGCAGTTGGGGACCCGCCATCGTGCCGCGGTGGGGTTGAGCGAGGAGACGGATGCGGTGGTGGTGGTGGTCTCCGAAGAAACCGGCACCATATCGGTCTGCTATCGCGGCCGGCTCAGCCGCGGCTTGGATCGCGAGCGGCTGAAGCGGTTCCTGAACGCGTTGTTGGTCAAGGGCGGCCAGTCGGAAAGCCCATGGCGGCGCGCGCAGGAGCAGCTGGACTTGACGCCCGAGGGCATTGCGAAGTCCGAAGGGCTGGCGCAGCAGGAGACGTCGAATGACACCTAGCGGCGGCAAGTGGTGGCTGTCCGTGGTGAGGCAGAACTGGGAGCTGAAGCTCCTGGCGCTTCTGCTTGCGGTGGTGACGTATTACGCCATCCGGGGCGCCACGGGGTATGAAGTTGAGTACGCGGTGCCGGTGGAGGTGGACGTGGAACCGGGGCTGGCCGTGCTGGCCATGAATCCGGACCAGGTGCAGGTGCGCTTTCGCGGTTCGCAGGACGACTTGCTTAAACTGGACCAGAAACGGCTCAAGGCCAAGGTCCGCGTGCGCGAGGAGAACCTGGGCGGCCTGCCCCGCCCGGTGCCGATCACGGGACGCGATATCGAAGGGGCGCCCGGCGTTTCCGTGGTCATGGTCGATCCGCCGGAGGTCATGATCACCTTCGACCGCGAAGTGGAAACGACGTTTTCCGTGGCACGGCCGACCACGATTGGCGAGCCGCTCCTGGGCCGCGCGGAGCTGCAGTACAGCCCGACCAGCGTGACCATTCGCGGCCCCCGAACGCGCATTGCAGAATTGACCGCCGAAGGGCATGATCAGGTGATTGCGGATCCGGTGGATGTCGACGGGCGCGTGGAGTCGTTTTCAAAGCGGGTACGGGTCCGGCCGCAGGGCGGGAACTGGGCGTCGAAGATTGACCCCGCCGAAATCACGGTCCAGGTAAGCATCATCAAGAAGTCCACCATCCGGGCCTGGGAGCAGGTGCCGGTGCGGACGATTCGTGAGGGCACGGCCGCGGGACGCCTGGCGGTGGAACCGGCGACGGTGGAGATTTCGCTGGAGGGGCGGTCGGAATTACTGGAAAACGTGTCAGAGCACGACATCAGCGTCTTCGTCGATTGCGTCGGGCTGGTGATGGGGCAGACCAATGAGGTCCCGGTGCAGGTACACCTGCCCGTGTATATGGATGTGACGGTGACCGTGGTCCCGAAAGTGGTCCGGGTTTGGCTGCCAGAGCCTTGATCCCGGGGAGGAGAGTCAGCGTGGGTAGCGGCGAAAGCGTTCCCGACATGGGCCGGCGCGTGTTATGGGGCTTTTTACTGACGGGGCTGTGCCTGTTCCTGGCGCTGAGCCTGTTCTCCTATGATTGGCGCGACATCGGGGTGCTGCAGGCGCCTCCGAATGCGCCGCCCGTGAACCTGTTTGGCCCGGTCGGGGCGTGGGTGTCGTTTGGTTTGTTCATGGGGTTCGGCCTCGGGGCCTACCTTGTGCCGTGGATGAGCTTGACGCTGGGCGTCATCTTGATCGTGAACCGCCAGAAACGCGTCTGGCCCCGCCTGCTCTGGGGGCTGGCGCTGCTGGGAACCGTCGTGGCGATCATGCAGCTCGACGGGGTGCGCTGGCACCTCCTGTGCCAGAAGTTGAATATTCTTCCGGATTCCGGCGGGTTGCTGGGCCGCCTCCTGGTGCGCGAGCTGTTGGTGCGCTGGCTCAGCCCCGTTGGCGCCGGCCTGCTGACCGGCGCGGTGATGTTGCTGTCGCTGGTCATGACGATCGAGCCCCGCAACGTGTTGCGCGGCGCGATGGCGTTGATCGGCATCGGGCGTCGTGCGAGCCAGAAGATCGGCGAGTCGGTGGCGGAGCGGCAGGATCGGCGAGAGCAGATCGAGAAGGAAACGCGCCAGATCGAGAAGCAGCGTCGCCGGCTGGAGCGCGTCGTTGGCGACAAGCGGTCGGCGGAGCCGGCGACCCTGGGTGAGCGTCCCTCCGGCGCCACCCCGGCCGTTGCCGCGGCAACCGTGCGCGAAGAACCACGCCGTACCGCGCTGCCGCCGGAACCGGAGCCGGAAACGGATGCGGCGGACCTGGACCTTGAGGACGCCCCCGTCCCGCCGCCACGGCCGGAGAAGGAGAAGCCGGCGTCCATGTTTTCGTTGGGCCGCAAGGAGCGCGCCGTGGTCCCCTCCGTTCCGGACTCGGACGATGATGAAGCGGACGTGAAGGACACCGGGCTGCCCATCGCGTCCGGCCTGTTTCAGCTGCCGCCGATCGACCTGCTGGCGCCGCGCCCGCCGGATGGAAAGCGGGATGGCATCAAGGCAGACACGGCCACCACCTCCAGGATTCTGGTCGAGACGCTGCAGGAGTTCGGCATCGAGGGCCAGATCACGAATGTGGAAGTCGGACCCGTCGTCACCAATTACGAGCTGCTGCCGGCCCCCGGCGTGCGCGTCGAGCGCATCAGCGGGCTGAGCAACAACCTCGCGCTGTCGCTGAAGGCAACCAGTGTGCGCGTGCAGGCGCCCATTCCCGGCAAGGGCGTCGTCGGTATCGAAGTGCCGAACACGGTCTCGCAACTCGTGCTGTTGCGAGAAGTTCTGGAAGGCGACGTCTGGCAGTCGGGCCGCGCCAAAGTGCCGCTCGCGCTCGGCAAAGACGTGACCGGCGCCGATCTCGTGGCGGACCTGGCTACCATGCCGCATCTGCTGATCGCCGGCGCCACCGGCGCGGGCAAGACGGTGTGCATGAATTCCATCCTTGCGGGCCTATTGATGTCCCGCACGCCAGAGCAGCTGCGCCTGCTGCTGGTCGATCCCAAGATCGTCGAGTTCTCGATCTATAACCGCCTGCCGCACCTGGTGGTGCCGGTGATCACGGATCCGAAGAAAGTGGCCCTGGGGTTGCGCTGGGCCATCAACGAGATGGAACGCCGGTACAAGCTGTTCGCCCGCGTTGGCGTGCGCAACATCGACAGCTACAACACCCGTGAAATCGTCAAGCAGCCGGATCTCTTCGGGGACTCGCTGGCGCGCCCCAAGGCGGAGGACGAGCCGCCCGCGCGGGTGCCGTACATCGTGATCATCATCGACGAGCTGGCGGACCTGATGCTGACGGATCCGGCGGAGATCGAGAACTGCATCGCGCGGCTGGCGCAGCTGTCGCGCGCGGTGGGCATTCACATGATCATCGCCACGCAGCGGCCGTCGGTGAACGTGATCACGGGCACGATCAAGGCGAACTTCCCGGCGCGCATTGCATTTCAGGTGGCGCAGAAGAACGACAGCCGCATCATCCTCGATTCCATGGGTGCGGAAAAACTGCTGGGGCGGGGCGATATGCTGTACATGCCGCCGGGGTCGAGCCGGCTGGTGCGGGCGCAGGGGGCGCTGTGCGCCGACACGGAGATTCGCGCCATCACGGACTTTGCGCGCAGCCAGGGTACGCCGGCCTACGAGGTGTCCATCCACCAGAAGCTTGAGAAGGCGGAGCAAGGCGGCGACACGATGATGGATGATGGCGGCGAGGATGAGGAGCTGCTCGGGCGCGCGGTGGAGATTATTCGCGAGACGCGGCGCGCGTCGACGTCGTCGCTGCAGCGACGCCTGCGCATTGGCTACACGCGCGCGGCGCGCATCATGGACGTGCTGGAGGAACGCGGCATCCTGGGGCCGCCGCGGGGCGCGGAGGCGCGGGAGATCCTCATTGATCTGGACGGCGGGATTCCAAATAATAATGCGGCACCAGAGGACGAAGACCTGGCCGCTGAACCGCGGCCGTAACCGGTCCGCGGCAACAGGATGACGGGAGTGCGGAGCTGACGATGACCATCGGATCCCAACTGCGAAAAGCCCGGGAAGACAGGAAGCTCAGTCCTTCCGACGTGGCGGCGGCCACGCGCTCGAAGATTCAGTTCATCGAAGCCATCGAGCGCGATGACTACAGCGTGTTTGCCGCGCCGATTTACGGCAAAGGCTTCATCCGCCTCTATGCCCAGTGCGTGGGGTTGGATCCGCAACCGCTCCTGGATGCGTACGCGAAGGCTGCCAGCGGGCGCAAGCAGCCGTCTCTGGTTTCGGAAGGCGGGCCGCCAGTGCCGGCCGCCAATCCTCCGCCGCGGGCCGACGCCCCGGCGGCCCCGCCGGATGAAGAGGCACCCCGCCGCCGGACGCAGGAATTTGATCTGTTCAATGCAACGGAGCCACGCACGCCCCCGGCCGCGCCACCCCCGGCCGCCGCGGCGCCGCCTCCTCCCCGCGAGGAGCGCTCGGCCGCGGCGCGCGCCCTACTGCGCGAAGTCGTAATTCGCTGGTGGCTGGCTCTGCGCGAAAACTGGAATCTGAGCAAGACGCGGGCGGCCGACATGCACCCGGAGAAGGATCCGTGGAAGGTCGTCCCCATCGTTATCGGCATCGTGCTGGTGCTCATCTTCGTGGTCTCCGGCCTGAGCCGGTGTGCCCACCGGCGCGATGCCGCCGCCAGGCCCCTGCACGGGGCGGGGGGTGAATTGCGCCTGGCCGCGGAAGCGCCGGAGCCCTATTTCGATTGACCCGTGCGGCCGGACCCCGCGGCGCCACGCGAAGCCAAAACCTGCTGGCCGACAACCCCTCACCAAACGGGATCGCCATGACACAAGACTGGGATATTCGACCGCGATCAGAGTCCTGCGGCACCTGCCAGAAGGCGTTCACCGATCAGCAGCCATATTGCTCCTGCCTGGTCTTCGGCGATCAGGGATATGCCCGACAGGATTTCTGCCTGCCATGCTGGAATGCCCACACGCCGGAAAGCGCACCCCGCTACAGCGTCTGGCAGGGCATCTTCCGCAGTCCGCCACCGCCGGCGGAAGAGGCGCTGAAGAAGGAAACGGCGGAATCCCTGCTGCGCAAGTTGATCGAAGAGCAGAACCCGGCCCGGCAGGATGCGATGTTCATCCTGGCCGTGATGCTGGAGCGGAAGAAGATTTTCATCGAGCGCGACGTGCAGGTGCAGGATGGGCAGACGACGCGCGTGTATGAGCACCGCCAGACCGGCGAGACGTTTGTCATTCGAGACCCGCACCTCAATCTCAACGAGCTGGGCCAGGTGCAGCGCGAAGTGAGCGAGTTGCTGGGGGCGAGCAAGAAGAGCGAGCCGGCGAGCGCTGGAGAAGGGGCGGCGGCCGGTGCCGCGTTGGCCGTGGCGGCGGCAGCGACGGCTGCGGACGATATTCCTGAGGCCGCGGACGACGAGGACGAGATGGAAGAGGAAGACGCGGTCGAGGATACGGACGACGAGTCGGATGAGGATGTCGAGCAGGAGGAAGAAGAAGAGGAGGACGAGGACGGCGACGAAGAAGACGACGAAGAAGACGATGACGAGGATGATGAGGACGAAGACGAAGAGGACGAATAGCCGCGCGATTCGTTAGTGCTGGATGGCGCCAAGGCTCTTGGCGTCGCAGCGCCCGACACCGGGACGCTGCCTGCCACGTTCACCCCCCCCCCTCATGCCGCGAGCTACCCCTTGACCGCGCCTTCGGTCATGCCGCGGACGAAGAGTCGCATCGACGCGATGAAGAGAACGATGATGGGGACGGCCGCCATCGCGTAACCCGCCATGAGTGGTCCCCACAGCTTGATGTATTCGCCGGCGATGCGAATCAGCTGCACCATCACGGGCAGTCGCGCGTGGTCACGCATCACGATCAGCGGCAGGACGAAGTCGTTCCAGGCGGTCATGAAATGCATGACGCCCACGGTCCCGAGAATGGGGCCTGAGAGCGGCAGCACAATGAGCCACATCTGGCGGAGGTGGCTGGCGCCGTCGATCTCGGCGGCTTCATACAGATCCCGCGGGATATCGGCCACAAAGCTGCGCAACATGAACACGGCAAAGATCTGCCCCTGTGCCGCCCCCACCAGGATCAGGGCGGAGAGGGTGTTCAAGAGGTTGAGGTCCCGCAGCAGGCGGAAGAGTGGCACGAGGTTGGCAATCATCGGCAGCATCATCAACACCAGGATGGCGTTCCAGAACAGGCCCGAAAGCGGCATCCGCAGACGGGCGAAAAAGTAGGCCGCCATCAGGGCCATGACGAGCATGACCACCGTGGAACTGACCGACAGGAAGACACTGTTTGCGAGCGTCGGGGTGATCAGGCGCCAGGCGACGCTCCAGTTCTCGAGGTGCAGCGGGAAGGTCAGCATCGCGGGCGCGCGGTAGAACTGTGTGTTGGATTTGAAGCTGACGATAAGCATGAGATAGAGGGGCAGAAACGAGAAGGCGAGCACGGCCCAGATGTAGCCGTGACGAAGCGTGACGAGCACGGCGTTCCCGGCGCGCGCGGCGGCACGGTAGGCCGGCGTCTGGTTGCGGATGCGGATGCGCGCGGCCCGCTGCTCGCCCCGGCTCGGGATCACGGCCGCCATGATCGATGTGCCAGGCAGGGGGCTGGCGGGGGAAGCCCCGGCGCGCATCCTGGACCAGCAGGCACCCCACGGCAGAGCGGCGAGCGCCAGGAGCCAGGAGCCATTTCGAAGGATCTGCGGGAAGTAGGCTTCGTAACCGGACCAGGTCCACCCCCGCAGCCACGCGGCCATTGCCGCACCAGGATGCGCGCGCAGGGCTGCAAGCAGGGGCGAGGTGTTCTCTCCCCAGATGCTCATGCAGGGGGCGACCACATTCAGCACCACCGCCAGGGCCATCAGCCGCCGGCGCAGGGCCCGCCGCCGATCGGGGTCGTACGAGCTCCATTCCTGGATCAGGACCGTCACTTTCTGCAGACTCATGACGATGACCATGAGGATGATACCCACCGCGCACGCATACCCCATCTTCTGCTCCATGAACGCCTTTCGGAGCATGAACAGGGCGGGAACGTCGACCCGGCCTCCGGGGCCGCCTTCAAAGCCTCCGGTCAAGGCCAGCACCATGCCGGCGTCGGTGATAGTGCCGATGATCACGAACACCAGCATGATGTAGATCGAGCTGGTAATAAGCGGAAGCTCCAGGCGGGTGAACTTCGTCCACCAGTTGACGCCATCGATGTCGCCGGCCTCGTAGACATCCTTCGGGATGCCCTGCAGCTTCGCCAGATGCGTCAGCACGGCGAGCGAACTGATCCAGGGAAAGCCCCAGATGACGACCGAGGTGAAGATGAGATTGGTGTCTCCCAGCCATGCGGGCGGCTCGGCCCGCGCGAAGACATCCCCCCAGCCACAGAGCGGGGCCAGCGCGTTCAACACGGGCTTCAGATGCAGGCCCGCGATCAGGGCGTTGAGGTAACCGTTGGTGGCCTCCAGGATGAAATTGCGCCAGATGAGGGCCACGATCAGGGGCGGGATCACCATGGGGATGACAAACAGCGCGCGGTACAGAAACTGCCACCGGTCGCTGCGGCACCGGTGAATGGCCACGGCGACGAACAACGGCGGGATCATTTTGACGACATTCCAGAAACCGAAGATGAAGGCGTTGCGGAAGGATTGCCAGAATTCGGAAGAAAATAGCAGGTCCTTGTAGTTCTCGGCCCCCACGGGCTCGGCGATGTCGGCGCCATTCCAGCGGAAGAAACTGTGAAAAACGCCGCTGGCCGCCGGGTAGTAAATGAACAGGCCGATGGCCAGCAGGGTCGGCAGGACAAAGAGATAGATCTCCCAGTGGTGCTTGATCTGACGCCATTTGATGACTTGATCGGCCATAGAAGGTTCGCCGGGGTTCAGGGTTCGGGGGCAGGGTTGAGGCTGGTGATCGGAGCAGGTGTGTCGGCCCGCCGTTCCAGCCGCGCACGCACCTTGTTCAGGACGCGTTCGGAATACTCATACGGTCCGTGGTCCGGCAGCGCGAGTTCCCCCGTCACCAGTTTCATCTGGCGCGTGTGGAAGATCTCCGGCCAGATTTGCCGGTTGGTCGTGAGGATGCGGTACTTGACCCAATCCGAAACCGCGGCATCGCCCTCGGCGCGCAAGGCCTGGGCGCGGATGCCGGCGAGGAACTGCTCGTTGTCATGAAGCGCGCGGCGCCACTCCTTCTGCGTGTCCATGAAGTCGACCATGCCGCGCGTCTTGTAAAAGGGCTCAAAGGACTCGACGACCTGGTCGTAGGTCTTGCGCTTGATCTGATATTCGGCGTAGATCTGCATCCACTTGATGGCGGTTTCGCCGCCCAGCCCGCCGGGGTTGAAATTGCCGTAGACGCCCTTCAGATGCGGTTCGAAGCCGCGCAGGAACGGCGGCATCTGCGTCTCGCGCACGCTGGGAATCCAGCCGATGATGGCATTGAGTTTCTCGTTGTGCGCGCGCGAGGTGATGAAGCGGAGGAAGTCGAGGGCAATGTCCGGGTGGGCGCAGGAGCGCGTGATCCCGAAGCGCGCGCCGCCCCCGATGCGTTCGTAATTTGGGCCGCGCATGACCGCGCCATATTCGGGATCGTCAGGACTGGGCATCGGGTAGTCCATGACCCCCACGTCGAAGTACCCCTCGGCCTGTTCCAGCAGGCTGCGCGCCTCCCACGTGCCGGTGGTCATGAAGACGGCACGCTCCTGGGCAAACAGCAACAGGGCTTCATCGCGTGACAGGCCCGTGAACCCCACCTGAAAATACTCCGTCAGTTCCCATAGCATGCGGTAGCGCGCCGCGACGGCGGGGTGGTGAAAATCGAGGCGTCCGGTCTTGATGGCGACAAACTGTTCGCCGTTGTCCACGAATCCGTCCCGATTGAAGTCCGCGACATCTTTGACCGTGTAGGTCAGCGGGTCCATCATGGGGCCTTCCCACCAGCCCAGGTGATACTTGGATCCCGCGATTGGCGCGTAGGGCTGGCCGCGCTCGTCGTGCGCCGATTTGATTTGCCGGCACACGGCCAGGAATCCGCGATAATCGGTGGGTGGGGCATCCAGGCCGGTGAGCCGCTTGAGCAGGTTCCTGTTGTAGAAGATGCGCACGCCGAACTGCGACAGCGGTACGCTCATGTACTCCTGCATCTCTTCGACGTAGGCTTCGCGCATGCCGTCCTTGAAGGTCAGGCGCAGGGGGACGCCCTCCAGGGGGGTGTCGGCGTTGTAGGGGTTGGGCTGGTTGACCTCGCGCGTCAGCGGGATGAAGTAGCGGTTGAAGTACTGCAGCCAGAGATAGTAGGGCATGGTGCCGAGGCCGACCTCAAGCATGTCCGGCGCCGTGCCGCCCATGAGCTGCGTCGTGAGCCACTGGACGTAGGTCATTTCCGGGATGGCGTCTTGGGTGATTTTCACCGGCGACAGCCCCTGTGCCACGCGCTGGGCGCTGTAATCGGCGGCGAGTTCGTCGAGCGCCTGGCGCACGCTGGCTTCCAGCTGCCAGTGCCCCAGGCGCAGGGTAATGGTGCCGGGGGGCGCTTCGGCGGCGCGGTACGACACGATGGCCGACACCGCCCACAGGTAGGTGGTCCCCACGACCAGCACGGCGAAGTAACGTTTCAGAAAGCCGGCCACGCGAGTCATGCGCCACCGCCCGCCATCTCCCGGCGCAGCCGGGCCTCGACGCCGTCCATGCGCCGCAGGGCCTCCTCGGCGGCGAAGACGCGGATATCCTGCGGGTACTCGTCCATCAGGCGCCGATAGAAGCGACGGGCGGTCGCAAAGTCGCCGGCCTCAAATTCCGCAATGGTCGCGATCTTCCAGTAGGCGCCGGAGTTTTCGAATTTGGGATTGGTTGGATCAAACTCCATGGAGTCGAGCGCCTTCAATTCTGCCTCGAGCTGATGTTCGGGTTCGTGCAGCGTTTCGTAGCCGGACGCCAGCAGGGAGTAGGCCCCGCTGAGGAACCCCGACTTGGGGTGGCGGTCGATGAACGCGTGCAGGGCGGTCACGGCCTGGCTCGTGGGGCCGGTCTGCAAGGTTTGGATCAGCGTTGCCTGCCGGTAGATGAAGGCCTCCTGCCCGGCCAGATGCTCGGGAAAGCGGTCGATGACGGCATCGTAAGCGGCACGAACGGCCTCGTAATCCGGCTCCTCTCCAACGGGGACGACATGTTGCAGGCGAGCCAGCGCCAGCATGCTCCAGGCGGCGAGGTCGCTTTGCGGGGCGCGTGTGACGATGTCTTCGTAATAGTGGCGGGCCCGGGTCTTGTCCTGATCGCCGAGGGGGGTACGCAGGTTCCAGGTGGTGGCCAACCCGTACAGCGCCAGGAGGTGTTGCGGGTCCGCGGGGGGCTTCGCGGCCAAGGCGCGGTCGAAGGCGCGCACGGCCGAGTCGAATTCACCGAGGCGGTAGTGCGTCCAGCCGGCCTCAACGGGGTTGGCTTCTGCGGGTGGCGCCTGGTGACGCGGTGCGCAGCCCGAGGCGGCGAACATGGAGGCAAGCAGCGCGAGAGCGAATCGGGGGACCAGGCTAGTCCTAGTGTAGTGGCCTCGCATGGCCGTCAGTTTTCCAGAAAGGGGAGGCATCGTCTAGTCCGGACGTGGGGTGAATGCGGTCGGTCGGTGCGATTCGGGGTGGGAGCGGGGCCGCAATCAGGCCGAGCGTGTCCGCGCGCGGGGCCGCCTCTGTCGAAAAAGGGATTGCGCCAGACCCGCGCTTGCGCCTACTATTCCGCGCTTACAGGCCGTTCTGGTTCATCTTGGGGCGAGATAGCTCAGCTGGTAGAGCAGCGGACTGAAAATCCGCGTGTCCGCGGTTCGATTCCGCGTCTCGCCACCATCTTTCCGCGCATGTCACTTCGTCCGGCCGGGATCATGACGTTCAGGATTAGATCCACCTGACGAGACTTTCCAGCGGCTTGCGCCGGGATGCGGGCGGCGGCCGCCAGCACCAAGTGCTCGCCCGCGATTCCGATATCGACCCAAGGGTATTTAACGCCCGACACGGTGGCCCCCAGTGTATGGGCGGCGAAAGACGTTTCCATGCCGATCACGATCAGCACGGGTGCGTCCAGCGCCCACCGCATCTTGATTCCCGGTAGGAATCCGGCTTCCACGATCCGCCGCTTGGCGGCGGGATCGCGCACGACAGCAAACCGCCACGGCTGCCTGTTGCAAGCCGAGGGCGCCAGGCGCGCGGCCTCCAGAATGTGCAGGATGTCACGCTCGGATACCGGCTCAGGCTTATAGGCCCGACAGCTTGTCCGCGTCGCCATCGCGTCCATCAGCCCTTTGTTTTGTGAGCTGGTGTTCATCGCTCGGCATCTTGCCATTCTTGCCGTTCGAGCTCCTACATCAACGTAGCCAGTTCCTTCAGTCTTTCAGAGACTTCGAGCCGATTCGGGCACTTCTCCTCGCAAGCCTTGCATTGAGTGCACATGGTGGGCTTCTTCTCCGCCGGTAATTGGCGTAAAGCTTCCCGCGCCCATGTTTCCAAACCAAAGACTTTCCAGTGCTGCCAGATGCCCATCAGGCGCCAGATTTCGAGTCCCGCCGGGCACTCCGCACAGTAACGGCAAGCCGTGCAGAAGTTGCTCCCAAGCTTATCCCTTAGACGGTCGAGTCCCTGGCACATTTCGGTGAAGTCGACCTGGCCGGGATCGAAATCCGCGATCGTGCGCACATTCTCCTCAAGCATCTCCAGCGTGCTCATGCCCGAGCATGCCGTGCTGATGTTCGGGTTGGAGAGCACAAAGCGCAGGGCCATGGCGGTGGTCGGGAGATCCATCCCGATGGCCTTCCGCAGGGTGTCGGACGGCGACGTCAGCACGCCGCCCGCAACGGCACACATGGCGACAACGCCCAGCCCCAGTTCGGCGGCGCGGGCGATAACCGGCTCATACTGCCGGTTGATCATGTTGTAGGGGACGGTCAGGGAGTCAAAGAGCCCGGTCTCAATGCAGCGGGTGAAATTCTCGGGGGTGTCATGTCCCGTGAATCCGACAAAACGGATCAGTCCCTCGTCCTGGGCGCGGCGAATTGCATCCAGGACGCCGCCGCGTTTCAACAGGTGCGGCATCATGCCCCAACTGAACCAACCGACTTGGAAGAATTTGAAGTGGTCCAGCCCCAGGATGTCGAGTTGGCGCTCGATCTCCTTGCGGAAGTGATAGGCACTCTTGTCGGGACTGATGCCTTCTTTGCCGGAAACGATGATCCCGCCGGACTTCCCCTTCAATCCTGGCGCCACACGATGCTGGCAGGTGCCGTTCAGATAGTGCCGCGTGGTCTCGAAGTAGTTGATGCCACGTTCAACGGCCCGTGAGATCAGTTTCTCGTTCAGCGCCGGGTCGTCTTGAAGCCGCATGCAGCCAAAGGAGAGCGCCGAGACGTTGTACCCAGTCCGTCCGAAAGGCCGGTAGCGCATGGTCTCTTCCTTGCGAATCAACGGTTCACTGTGCGTTTGAGCGATAACAGCCATAGGTTCCTTTCCCTGCCCGTTGTGCATTATGCAGGAGTTTGGGGGTGAGGGTCCAGCCGGCGGATCAGAATGAGCCGTGGCCGCAAAGCGGCAGGCTGGCGCTTGAAGCGCTACCCGTGTCACCCTTTGTGCGGGACGGCGACGCCGGCGTCGTCGATCCCTTTTCGTTTGCCACCCCCCCTCCACTTTCGACTATGCTTCGACGCAGCAGGCGGCGGCGCAGGATTATCGGCCTGTTGGCCGATCGAGGGCTTCGTCAAGCACCGGAGGGCATTGTCATGCGCGGGATTTGTTATCGGGTTGGAGTTTGGGCCGTGCAGGTGGTCATGGCCGCCGTCGCGATGGGTCTTGTCGCAGGCTGTGCCAGCGCGCCGCCTCTTGTCGTGGAGGCGGACAAGATCCCCAGGCAGACACTCGTTTTGTCGCCGGGCGACAAGCTGCATGTCGAGTTCTTCGGCGCGCCGGAACTGAATACCGAGCAGACCATCAGGCGGGACGGCAAGATCACCCTCAAACTCGTTGGCGACATCAAGGCCGCCGGCGAAACGCCGGAAGAGTTGCAGGCCGTGCTGCTGTCGCTCTACAAGCCACAGCTTCAGATTCAGACCGTTTCGGTCATTGTCGCGTCACCCATGCCGGTGTTTGTGACGGGCTCCGTGGTTACGCCGGGGCGTTTCGAGATGGAGCGCCCCATGACGGTGCTGGAAGCCATTATGCAGGCTGGCGGCTTTGATCCGCAGTGGGCGGATGTGCGCAAGGTCGTGGTCATCCGGCATGAAAACGACAAGCGCAAGGGGTATGAGTTCAATTTTAAGGACGCGCTGGCTGGCAAATCCGGGGCGGCGTTCTACTTGCGGCCATACGACATTGTCTATGTGCCGCAGAAGAGTGTTTGGCCTTGGTAGCGGAGTGGGCCGAACCCGCCTGCACAACGCATGGGGCATGGGCGCAAAGCATGGTCGCTAGGCGTCGCCCAGCATGATTGCAAGTTCATCCTGGTGGCGGCGCGGTGTGCGAATGAACTCCACACCCGCGCTGAGTTCGCCATTGCTGGCCAGGCGCACGACACGGCAATAGGCCTTCCATCCAACCCATGGCGGGTCACTGAGCTCAACCAGCATGCGAAACGGTTTAGCCAGCAAATCGGTGCTCTCGATCCTCAAATTGTCGATGTAAGCCCCGCCGCGACTGATGTTCCGCAAGAGTCCTGTACCCCATGCCGAGCGACGGGGGCGGCGTGCCGAATAGATGGCGACCCGGGCGTTCACAGACACATTCTTTCGCGACCACTGCCGGTGATGTTCGAAGTGGCTGACGCCTATGGGATGGGGTTTCTTTATGTCCAGAACGTCGGCGATCGTTCGCTCCAGCAGGTCCGCCGTCAGTTTGGGGCCCGCGGGCAACATCAGCGCCGTCCCAGTCGGGATTGCTGCGTTCTCGCGCTCGGACAAACCGAGGCAAATGATAGGGAAAGGGGGCTGGTCGGATTTGGGTCTCAAGGCGGCAACGATGTCCGCCGGGGGAAGGTCCGGCAAAGAGGCATCCAGAATCAATAACCGTGGGGGGCGACGTGCACAGCGTACGAGCGTGTCCGCGCCAGTCTCTGCAAGTTCGACAAGCAGCCCGCCGAGAGTCTGGCCCTGCTGCGTCACCAGATTACGGATCCGGGCGTCGGTAGAGGCCAGCAGGATACGGGGCGAAGCCGATTCCTGGGCGCTTTGCAGGCCGTGGGTGGCCATGACGGCCTCCACGCTGTCCCGGCGTATCAATCGCTGCCGGGTCAGCGGGTTCAGTTTGCCCGTCAGTTCGCCTGCGTCAAACATGCGGGAAACCGTGGAGCGCGAAACCCGCAACAGGGCGGCGGTGTCACCCGTTGTCAGATATTCTCTCTGAGTCATGCGCCTGATGTCCTGTTTGAACTGGCCCGCGAGGGGGACAAAGGTTGCCTGCTTACCTGTCAAAGTTTAGCAAAGAATGATTGAAGTAAAAGCCTCAACGCCTATAGACTTCCCGCTAGTGGTTCGCGGACACCGAAACGGGGGTGGCGAAGAGGGGCATTCTTCGTTACCCAAAGCTATGGTCTGATGGTAAACCTGACACGGTAAGCAGGGCTCCGTCAATGCAAAAATAACTACTTGACGACTTGAAGACATAATGGTTTTCTTTTAGCCGGAATCAAGTAGTACCCATGACGCCACATATGGTCGCGATCACAAAGATGCCCGTTTGGAGAGGAGTGTGAGTATGGTTGCCGTGCTAAAGTCACTCTCCCGAATTCTGTCGTTGGATAAGTTGGGCCGGCTGGGAGGTGGGCTAACCCACACCTTGCACGAGCAAGACGAGTTTCGGCGCATTCTTCAGCGTGAACGCACGCTGGTTGACCGCAATGGACATGCCTTCTCAGTTATCGTGCTGGTATCCCCGACACGGGAGCACGATGCGTTTGACGTGACGTTGAATTATCTGGATCGGCGCATCCGCACGACGGATGAATTGGGCTGGTTGGACGCTACGCGAGTGGGCGTACTGCTGCGGTGCACCGATCAGGATGGGGCGTGGAAGCTGGCGCAGTGCGTCGCGGCAGAGCTGGTGGCGCACCACAAGGCCCCCGTCTGCCGGGTTTACACGTATCCATCGGACAACTACTCACGACTCGCCCCTCCGGACAATCCGGATCAGCGCAAATTCACCGAGTTATTCCCTGGCTGGGATAAGGAGAATGGCCAGAGCGGTCCCGGCGGTATGCGTCGCCGTTCCGGGTCGGATCTGCCGCCGGCGCCGTCGCAGAGCACGACGCACGTCACCACGACGACGTATCACGTGGCAAGCGACAATGGCGAACTGTGCGAGCCGCTACTGGCGCACGCCATTCCGTTCTGGAAGCGGGTCACGGATATCGTGGTTTCGCTGCTGGCGCTCACGATTCTCTCCCCGGTCATGCTGCTGTTGGCGCTGTTCATCAAGTTGGTGTCGCCGGGGCCCGTGTTCTTCCGGCAGGAGCGGATCGGCTACATGGGCCGTCCTTTTGTGTGCTGGAAGTTTCGCACGATGAAGCCCCAGGCGGACACGGGCGTGCACCAAGTGCACCTGCAGAAGCTGATCGCCACGGGTGGCCCCATGGTCAAGCTGGATAACAAGACCGACAACCGCCTCATCCCGTTTGCGAAGGTGATCCGCGCCAGTGGCCTGGATGAACTCCCTCAGATTTTGAATGTTCTCAAGGGGGACATGAGCTTGATTGGCCCGCGGCCCTGCATCCGATATGAGTACGAGCAGTTCTCCCTATGGCACCGGCAGCGCTTCAACACCCTGCCTGGGCTGACCGGCCTGTGGCAGGTAAGTGGCAAGAACCGGACCACCTTTCTGGAGATGATGCGGCTGGATATCGGCTACACGAGCCACAAATCCATTTGGAAAGATCTTTCCATCATGTTAAGAACGGTGCCGGCAGTCATCTCCGAGGCCTCGCGAGTGGTCAACGGCGAGAAGAAAATTCATGTCGAGCGAAACTAGGGTTGGCGTTGTCGGCTGCGGCTATTGGGGGCCAAACCTTGTTCGAAACTTCCGGGCGTTGCGCGGCTGCACGATGGCGGCCGTTTCCGACATGGATGGCGGCCGTTTGCAGCACATCCGCGACCTCTATCCCGGCATCGAAACCTACACGTCTTTCGACCAGATGCTGGCCGATGGCAATCTGCAGGCTCTCGCCATCGCGACGCCAGTCCGGCTCCATTTTCCCCTCGCGCAGAAAGCGCTCGAGAGCGGCAAGCATGTTTTCATTGAAAAGCCGATGGCCGCATCCGTCTCGGAGTGCGAACGGCTGGTGGAAATCGCGGCACGCCAAAAGCTCATCCTGATGATTGGGCACACGTTTCTCTATGCGCCAGCCGTGCGCATGGTCAAAGAAATCGTGACCGCCAAGCAGATCGGGGATATTCGCTACATTAGCTGCCGGCGGCTCAATCTCGGTCTGTTTCAAAAAGACATCAACGTGACGTGGGACCTGGCCCCGCACGACATCTCCATCATTTTGCACCTGATGGACGAGATGCCTTCCGGCGTGAACTGCCAGGGGGTGGCCAACGTCACCCGCGGCATCGAAGACATCTGCAACCTGTCGCTGACGTTCCCAAGCGGCCGTTTTGCCTGTATTCAGAGCAGCTGGCTGGATCCGCGCAAAGTCCGTGAAATGACCATCGTCGGGACGAAGAAGATGATCGTCTACGATGACATCGAGCCACGCGAGAAGATACGGATTTACGATCAGCGCGTGGAGCGTCCCCCGCACTACGACACGTTTGGGGAGTTTCAGTACTCCTACCACTACGGTGACGTCTTGGCGCCGCACATCCGTCAGGAGGAGCCCTTGCGGATTGAGTGTCAGCATTTCCTGGACTGTATCAAGGATGCGCGGACACCGATCTCGAGTGGCCAGCAGGGCCTCCAGCTGGTCAAGATTCTGGAAGCGTCCTCCGAATCCCTGCGCCACGGGGGTGAGCGGATCACACTCGGTTCCTGACCGCTGCGCGCGATCATCGGCACACCTTCTGCTACTTGCCTGCGAAATCTCCGCCGCCACAGGGCTGGGCGGACTGCATTGACGCCTCGCGGCAGGTCCTCGGCGGGCAGTAAGAGATTGAAAATACGGTCGATTTGGCCGTATCTTGCCCGGAAGACTGCATAATCAACGTGACGCGAGTGTATCTACTCACCGCCCCACGTTGCACCGTGAGGACACCCTATGACCCCAGAAACGCCACGCTTCTCCACGATCGCGCCCGATGTCAAACTGGGCAAGAATGTCCGACTGTTCAGTTTTGTTAATCTTTACGGGTGCGAAATTGGCGATGAAACGCGACTCGGCACCTTCGTCGAAGTCCAGAAGAATGCGCGCATTGGACGGCGCTGCAAGATCTCCAGCCATACCTTCATCTGCGAAGGCGTGACGATCGAAGACAACGTATTTGTCGGGCACGGCGTGATGTTTACGAACGACCGCTATCCACGCGCCGTCAATGCCGATGGAACGTCCCAGACGGAGCGTGATTGGACCTGCACGCCCACCTTGGTCAAGGCGGGCGCCTCGCTCGGATCGGGGGTGACGGTCCTTTGTGGCGTGACCATTGGCGAAGGCGCCGTGGTCGGCGCCGGCAGCGTGGTAACCAAGGATGTTCCCCCGGGCGTGATTGTGGCCGGGAATCCGGCACGGATTTTGCGGCAGATATCGACGTCCGCCGAGTCGCCTGCGGTTGGGTGATGACGTGACCCATCCAGCCCGCTGGGAGCGCAGGGCCCCGGAGGCTGGTGGCTAAACAAAGGAAGACAGTACGAGATGAAAGTTCCATTTCTAAATTTGCGGGCGCATGTTGACAGCCTTCGTGAACCGATAAATGCGGCCATTCAGTCGGTGCTGGATGCAACAGCCTTTGCCGGAGGTCCGTTTGTTGAAAAGTTCGAGAAAGAATTTGCCACCTATTGCGGGGGCACGTACGCCGCCGGGGTTGGAAACGGAACGGATGCTCTGTGGCTGGCACTGCTGGCGCTTGGCATTGGTCCTGGCGATGAAGTCATCACGGTTCCACACACGTTCATTGCCACCGCGGAAGCGATCAGCCTGACCGGGGCAAAGCCGGTATTTGTCGATATCACCGAGTCGACCTATACGATGGATCCGGCCCTGATCGAAGCGGCCATCACGCCGCGCACGCGTGCCATCATGCCTGTGCATCTTTACGGACAGCCGGCGGATATGGATCCCATCTTGGCCATCGCGCGAAAACACGGCTTGCGGGTGATTGAAGACGCCTGCCAGGCGCACGGCGCGCAGTATCGCCATCGGCCCGCCGGATCATTGGCCGATGCCTCCGGTTTCAGCTTCTACCCGGGCAAGAACCTTGGAGCCTTTGGCGAAGCCGGTGCCGTCGTGAGCAACCACGAGGATGTGATCGCGAAGATCAAGGTCTTGCGCGATCACGGTCAGCCGCGCAAGTACGTCCACAGCGTGGTGGGGTGGAATGCACGCATGGACGGCATCCAGGGCGCGGTGCTGAGTGTTAAGCTTGCCCACCTCGATGCCGCCAACGACGCCCGGAGGCGGCACGCCGCGCGGTATGCGCAGTTGCTGGGTAACGTGCCCGCATTGATTCTGCCGACCGAAGCGGCCTACGCCCGGCACATCTATCACGTGTACGCCGTGCGGTGCCCGCAGCGGGATCGTGTCCTTCAGCACATGGCGGAGCGCGGTGTCAGCTGCGGCATCCACTACCCCGTGCCTTTGCATTTGCAGGAAGCATACGCCAATCTCGGACTGCGCCAGGGGACGTATCCGGTATCCGAGCGTTGTGCGTCCGAAGTGCTGTCGCTTCCCATGTTTCCGGAACTCACCGATGCGCAGATCCTGTACGTGGCGGAACAACTGCGCGCGGTGTTGGCGTAGAGGTAACCGTCGGCCGTTGGCGCGCCTGCACCGGTCACGTCGTCCGCTCCCGCCGGGGCGTGGGCTGGGGCGATGAGGCTGAAACGGTCCACGGTGGTTTATGGCAGTCGTTTTTCTCGATCCGCTGGCTGACCCGGAATGGGATCTTCGGCTGGAAGGAGTGCCCGGGGCAACGGTATTTCACAGCCGCGCGTGGGCGGCCGTGTTGGCACGGGCTTACGGATTCCCTCGTCAGTATGCAACGGTGGAACAAGGGCACGACCTGCAGGCCATGCTGCCCATCGTGGAGGTCCCGTTCATTGGCCTTAAGTCGAGGGCGGTGTCGTTACCCTTCTCCGACCATGTTCCTGCGGTCGCCGTTGACCGCGCGGCTGCCAGTTCCATGCTGAAGCAGGTTTTGGCGCTAGGAGGGGCGCGGGGCTGGCGCTCGTTGGAACTGCGAGGCGGCGTCTGCGATCAACCCGGCGCGGTGCCTTCGGGACGCTATTACCGGCACGAGTTGAGCCTTCTGACAGATGAATCCGAGATGTTCGCGCGTCTCAAGGCGACGGTTCGGACGGCGGTACGCAAGGCGGAGGCGAGTGGTGTCACCATTGAGCGGACGCAAGGCGGGTCGGGATTGGTTCGATTTCTGCGCTTGAACGAGAGAACCCGACGCCGACACGGGGTGCCGCCGCAGCCTGCCAAGTTTTTTGCCGCCCTGGATGACGTCATCCTTGGCCCCCAGATTGGTGAAATCTGGCTGGCGGCACAGGCCGGGAGGCCGCTTGGCGCCGCGCTATTCCTGCGCCACGGGGCTCAAGTCACGTTCAAGTATGGCTGCTCGGACGAGCGCTTTCAGAATCTTCGCGCCAATGATCTGCTGATGTGGCGCGCGATCTGCGACTTCGCCGGACGCGGCATTCAGAGACTTTGCCTGGGGCGGACCGACCTCCACCACGAAGGGTTGCGTCGTTTTAAAGCCGGCTTCGGTGCGATGGAAGAGCGGTTGGACTATCACCAGTATGATTTCAAACGGGCGGCGTTTACGGCGGAAGCTGGCGACAAATCGGCCTGGTACGGCGGGGTTTTTCGCATCATGCCATTGTGGATGAATCGCTTTCTTGGTAAACTACTCTACCGCTATGCAGCGTGAAGGGATGTGCGCGTGACGCAGTACGAAATTCTCTATTTTCTTTTCCGAAACAAGTGGCTGATTTTGACGGGAGTCATTATCGGGGTGATCGCGGCCGGCGTCGTCTATACGGTGAAGCCTCCCACGTATCGTTCCGAAGCCAAGTTGCTCGTGCGCTATGTCTCTGACACGGTCGCGGTTGATCCGTCCGTTACCGGCGAGCGTGTATTGACTCCCGGCCGCGCGGGCGATGAGGTCCTCACGACGGAGGTGGACATTCTCACCAGCGCCGAGATCATTGGCACGGTGGCCAAAGCGCTTGCAGACGAAAATGCGGCCAATACGAACAGGACCGACGTGGCGCTCACCGGGCACAGTATTGCCCTGAGTTTCAATGTTCAGGCAGCCAAGAACAGCAACATGCTTGGCTTGTATTTCGACGGTCCAACTCCAGAAATAGCGCAGCGGGTGTTGAGGCGCTTGATCGACGCCTATTTGATGAAGCACCAGGAGGTGCACCGGGACCCCGGCGCGTTCGACTTCATTGCGCGTCAGACCGACGAAATGCGAACACGCGTCAACGACACTGAGGACGAGCTGCGGCGGATCAAGAATCAGGCCGGCATCACATCACTGACCGAAACCCGGCAGAGCGTGCTGGCCCGTATTCAGGATCTTGATAAGGCGATTCGAGAAAGCGAGGGAGCTCTGGCCGCCACGCGCGCCCGCATTCAATCCCTGAGTGAGCAAATCAACGCCCTGACCGGCACCGCATCATCCGCCGCCAACACGAACAGGACAAATGAGGTCCAGGACTCGCCGGCTGTGGATTCTGACTCACTCCGGCGCCTGACGGACCTGTATCGGAGAGAGACAGAACTGCTTTCAACCTATACATCAAACAGCATCCCGGTGCGAAGTGTCCGCGCACAGATCGACATGTTGCGCAGCGGCATGCTCGGCCTGCCTGCAGGAGCCCTGCCCGCCACTCCGAGGATCGGTGGGAGTCCGGCAGAGTATCCAGTGTCACCGGCGTTAGCGCTGACTGCCGAATATGCAGGTTACAAGGCCGAAGAGACGGCGATTGTGGCGAGACAGGAGGTCCTCCGCAAACAGATGGAGGCCGCGCAGGCAGACTCCCGGCGGATTGAGGCGTCCGAGGCACAAATCTCGCGCCTCGATCGCACGCGCGAGATTTACGACACCAACTTCCGCTACTTCAGTCAGCGTTTGGAGCAGGCCCGCATCGACAATGCCATGGAGGCCAGCAAGGTCTCGAATATAGCCGTGGTTCAAGCCCCCACGTTCGCGGATCGCCCGCTGTACAAGGAACTGCAGAAACTCCTGGCCGGCGTTCTCGCGGCTTGCTCGGCCTGTGGCATGGCGGTTGCCTTGGCGCGTGAATTCCTGTTCGATCACAGCATTCGGCATCCGTTTACGATTCCGCGCGTTCTCAATGTGCCGTTGCTGGCGGTGTTGCCTCGGCTGCGCCGTCCCGGGGCGCGTCGTCGTTCCGAGGTGCTGCTGGGGGATACATCCGTGGACGCCCGGACGGCCCAGAGCTGGCTGGCGTCCTGCGAGGTCATGGCGCAGATCATCCGGCATGTCGCCAATCGGGAGCCCGGTCGCACGTTGCGAGTGGGCATCACAGCTCCGCACCATGGCGCGGGCGTCTCGCTTGTGGCTGGCAAAATAGCAGACGCCATTCACATGTCGGGCTCGAAGAATGTGCTATTGGCGACCGTCTCTGCCAACGGACTGCTGGCGGCCAGGGACGTGGGAGCCGCCAGTGCCGACATTGAGGCTGAGGAGGTTGTATCGAAGCCGGCACAGGTGCAGGGCGAGGCGGAAGAATGGACACCGGTCCGAATTCCGTTCTCCGCGCCAGCGCCCATTACGCCCCGCATGATGGATGAACTTGACCACCAGGACCACGACGTCATTCTCTACGACCTGCCGCCGTTGGAGGGCACCGAGCACACGGTGCGCCTACTGGAGCATCTGGATGGGGTTATCCTGGTGGTGGAGACCTTCCGAACGACGATATCCGAGGCGCACGCGTGTCTGGCGCTCATGCAACAACTGCATTGCCCGGTGTACGGCGTCGCGCTTAACAAGTTCGCTTCACCACTGGGGGGCTGGATTTCCCCGCCGCCGACTCCGCCCGCCGCCCCGCCTCCCGTGGCGGCGCTGCCTCCCGGTCGGCCTGCCGAGTCAGAAGAGTAGCTGTTGATTTGTGTTTGGCGCGGTCAATTGCCAAACACAAGAGCGGCACCCTTCACCGGATGGCTGCCCCCTGTCGTGCAGATTGATCAGCAACCCGTTCGCGGCACATGGTGACTGAAAACCACCAGTGGCATGCCGCGTAGCCCATCAAACCGATTTTACGCATGCAAACCAGCCCACTTCACTGGATCTTCCTTCTTCTGAGCGGCCGGACGTGGTTGCCCCGTCGTGTGCAGATTGCCGCCAGGCGCTGCATTGCCCGGCGAGTTTTTGCATCCAACAAGTCGACGTGGCCGATTGATGAGTCTGCCGGCAATCTGCCTGACGGCTGGAGCGGGTGGCCGGACGGGCGATCTTTCTCCCTGGTTCTGACTCATGATGTCGATACGCAATACGGTTTGGACCATTGTCGCGAGTTGATGGACATCGAAGAGCAACTGGGGTTCAGGTCTGCGTTTTATTTCGTGCCCAAGGGACGGTACGAGATTCCCGAGAGCTTGTTGAGGGAGATGGAGGCCCGCGGTTTCGAAGTTGGCGTCCACGGACTTTATCACGATTGGTGGACGTTCCTTTCGCGATCCGTGTTTGAGAGAAGGGCGCCCATCATCCGAGAGTACTTAAAGAAATGGGGGGCGGTTGGCTTTCGTGCGCCGTCCATGGTCAAGAACCTTGACTGGATTGGAGAGCTGGGGCTGGAGTACGACGCTTCGACATTTGATACAGATCCTTTTGAGCCGCAGCCAACCGGCGAGCGCACCATCTTCCCTTTCTGGATGGACGGAAGAGCCGGACGGAAGGGTTATGTGGAGCTGCCATACACGTTGGCTCAGGACCACACGCTGTTCATTCTGCTCCAGTCGAAAGATGCCGAGCCATGGCGGAAGAAGTTGAAATGGATTGCATCAAAAGGCGGCATGGCCCTGTTGGACACGCATCCCGACTATATGTCGTTCGATGAGCACGCGAGCCGGCGAGGGACGTATTCGGTCAGGCACTACCGGGACATGTTGGCCCATATTCAGTCTGAATATGGTGGGCGCTATTGGCTGGCGCAACCGCGCAACATGTCACGGTTCTGGAAAAGGGACCCGACGCGCATGAGACCCCGGTCCCGCAAGCGCGTGTGTATGGTGGCGTACTCGTTCTACGACAGCGACAGCCGCATTATCCGGTACGCAGAATCGCTTGCCGCGCGCGGCGATCATGTTGATGTTTTGACGCTCCGAGGAAGCGGGCGCACACGGCGGGAAGTTGTCAACGGTGTGACCGTCAACCGGATTCAGCCACGGCGGCGTGACGAGAAGGGGCCGATCTCGTATCTGCTTCGAATCCTTCGCTTCTGGGTTAAGTCATCGACGCTACTGGCCTGGAAGCACCTCCAGTCTCCCTACGATCTCATCCATGTCCACTCGGTCCCCGATTTCGAGGTGTTTGCCGCTTGGTTCCCCAAGTTGACGGGGGCCAAAGTGATTCTCGACATACACGATCTCGTACCCGAGTTCTATGCGAGTAAGTTCGGCGTGAAGCACGAGGCGCCAGCGTTTAAACTGCTCCTTTGGATGGAGCGCGCCTCTGCCCGGTTTGCCACTCACGTGATAGCGGCCAATGATATCTGGTTCGAGACTCTGACGCATCGCTCGGTGCCGCGGTCGAAATGTTCAGCTTTTGTCAATTACCTGGATCTCCGGCTCTTCTATCGCCGCCCGCGCACGCGAACGGACGACAGGATTATCATCGTCTACCCGGGTGGTCTCCAGTCTCATCAGGGCGTCGATACGGCGATACGCGCCTTTGCGCTGGTCAAGCAGCGTCTTCCCCGAGCTGAATTCCATATCTATGGCGATGGTCCTGAACGGGCAAAATTAAAGACCCTTGTCGATGAACTCGGCCTGGAGCAGTCGGTTTCATTGCATGGTACGCATCCGCTGCGTGAGATTCCGGATATCATGGCGAATGCCGATGTTGGCATTGTTCCGAAGCGTGCCGACTCCTTCGGGAACGAGGCCTACAGCACGAAGATTCTGGAATACATGTCACAGGGCGTGCCCGTTGTCGCATCAAGGACGAAGGTGGATTCGCACTATTTCGACGACTCGGTTCTGCGGTTCTTTGAGTCGGGCAATCCAGAAGCCCTGGCCACCGCCATTGTCGATGTTCATCTCGACCGCCCGCTGCGGGAGAAGCTCGTCGCTGGCGCATCCGCATATGTTGCGCGAAACACCTGGGATGCCCGCAAGGGCGCCTACTTTAAGTTGGTAGACGACCTCTGCGCCAAGTAGCTGGAGCCCGAGGGTTCACATTTTCAAACGCCCGCTATTTCTTTCTCAGTTGTTCAGCCATGCGTCTTGACCGCTCCATTACGTTAGGTGTCGTGCAACCGTTCAAACGTGCGGTTGCTTCCTGGCAAAAGGAACGCGAGTCCCCGTGCTCCCATCGCACGCTACCGATCCTCATGTATCACAGCATATCGCGATCGGACGAGACGGGCGTACCTGGCTACTACCAACTGTGCACGCCACCCAGAGTGTTCTCTGAGCACGTGGCGATGCTGAAAGCTGAGGGCTTTCAAGGCGTCGGTGTATCAGACGGCTTAGCCTGGTTGAACGCATCCGGTGATGCGCTACCACCACATCATGGCGAAACCAAGAACTCGGGATCGGGCGCAAAGCGCGTCGCCATCACATTCGATGACGGCTACAGAGACTTCTACGAGCATGCCTATCCCATTCTCCGTGCATTCGGATTCTCAGCCACCGTCTTTCTGCCCACGGAATTCATTGACGATGAACGTCGCCAGTTCAAATCGCACGAGTGCATGACCTGGAGGGAGGTAAGGGAGTTGCATCAATCTGGCATCGAGTTTGGCTCCCACACGGCTGGTCACCCCATCCTGAAGGACTTAGGCTGGCTAGATATTGAGCGCGAATTGCGCGAATCAAAGGTCGCGTTGGAACGGCAACTTGGGGGCTCCGTGCGCGCCTTCGCTTATCCTTACGCATTTCCGCAGATAGAGATGAATTTTATTTCCCGACTGCGCGACGTTCTTGTCGCCTCCGGCTATCAGTCATGCGTCACCACCATCATTGGGCGCGTCGCGCTGGGCAATGATCCGTACATGCTTAAACGTTTGCCCGTTAATGGTTCCGATGACGCCAGGTTGCTTCTCGCGAAACTCAGAGGGGCTTACGACTGGCTAGGACCGTTACAGCGTGTGACTGGCCGAATGAAACGGCTTCTCGCGCACACGGTTCCCTTGTGTGCGCAGGATGGGGCGGATGGTCGCGCACGGTCAAACCAGTTACACGGAGGAGCGTGAGTGACGTCGCCGCGTGCCTCCCCATCAGGTGTTGGCGTATCGGAATCAACTGCCGCTCGGTACGTGTTGATTACGCCGACGAAGAACGAAGAGGCGCTGATTGGTACGACGATTGAATGCGTTGTAAATCAGACGCGGCGCCCGGAGGAGTGGGTTATTGTCAGTGATGGTTCGACCGATCGAACCAATGAGATTGCACGGGCGTTTGCACAGAAGCATCCGTGGATTCGCCTACTGGTGCTTCCGTCGAGGCCAGAGCGGAATTTTGCGGCTGTCGTGCGTGCGACAGAGGCTGGCCTGCGTGCCCTCTCGGAGAACCGTTATCAGTATCTGGGACTCTTGGATTCCGATGTTCGGATTCAGCCGGACTATTTTGAGCGCGTCATCGAGCGCATGGAATTGTCCCCAAGTCTGGGTTTGGCAGGCGGCATGGTGATTGATGTTGGTACGTCCGTGAAGTGCGTACCCATAAACCGTCAAGATGTGCCCGGGGCTGTACAGTTCTTTCGGCGAACCTGCTTTGAGGGGCTGAATGGGCTGATCGCCGTTCCGGAAGGTGGATGGGATGGTCTGACCTGCGCGCAGGCCAGAATGCATGGCTTCAAGACGGAACTCTTCACGGATCTCATCGTCGATCATTTGAAGCCACGAAACGTGGCTGAAGGCCATGTGCTTCGGCGCCGGTGGCAGATGGGGGCACGGGATTATGCGTTGGGCTACTACCCGCTGTTTGAGCTTGTTAAATGCCTCAGCCGATCCTTGGAGTTTCCGCCGTTCGTTGGTAGCGCAGCTTGGTTCTTCGGGTACTGCGCGGCCCTGGCACGAAACCGAAAGCGAGTTGTTCCGCGGGATTTACTCGCGTTCATTCGTGATGAGCAGAAGTCGCGCCTCTTTCACAGGTTCCCGTTCTTCCGGCATCGCCAGGACGGCGTCAAGTCCTCGAGCGGGAACAGCCATTGAGATGTCAGCGATCATACTCAACATTCATGGCATAGGCCCCGTGTCCCGGAGCGTAGATGCTGGCGAGCGCAATTGCTGGCTCGACAAGGAACGCTTTGAGCCCCTGCTGGATCTGATTCGTGAATATCCAAATGTCCGGCTAACGGTGGACGACGGCAACGTCTCTGATTTTGATATCATCCTTCCGGCGCTGCTGCGGCGAGGGTTGCGGGCGAAGTTTTTCGTCTGCTCGGGCCGATTGGATCAGGTCGGCTTTCTCCGGGAAAGCCAAATACGTGAATTGCAGGCTCAAGGAATGGAAATCGGGAGTCACGGAATTGCGCACATCCCTTGGCGAGGGCTGTCGAAGGAGACGCTACAGGAGGAACTCGAAACTAGTCGGCGAGTTCTTGAGCGCGTCTGTGGTTTGCCAATTGAGTCTGCTGCGTGTCCATTCGGGGCCTATGACCACCGGGTGCTGAGCGGTCTGCGAAAGGCAGGTTACCGGACAGTATATACCAGTGACGGTGGTGCTTGTTATGAGGATCACTGGTTACAGGCGAGGACCACGGTGACGCGGTCAATATCCTTGGACGAAATTCGGCATCTCATTGAGCGCGGCCCAGGCATCATGAGACAAATGTCAATCGCCGGGCGAGCGTTGATCAAGCGTCTGCGCTAGTATTGCGTTCTGCATGATCTCCTGGCGCTAACTCAACGCGCCCTCAGGCAATATCTCCTGTGATAAGTGAGACCAAAGCAATTGTGAACCGTCCGTCTTCGACCCAGATCCAGGTGGACGGTCAAACATCCGAATCCTGGGGCGCGATCCTCTCGCAGTTTGCTGATGCAAGCATTTACCAGACGTGGGCATATGGGGCGATTCGTTGGGGGCATCGCAACCTCAGCCATGTCGTGATGATCCGAAATGGTCAGGTGCTGGCCGCGGCGCAGCTCCGGATCGCTCGAATACCACTCCTTCCGGCTGGCATCGCGTATTTGCGCTGGGGGCCTCTGTGCCAGCGCAATGGCCAGCCGCTTGATCCCGAGATCGTATCGGCGATGGTGGTAAGCTTGCGGGACGAGTACTGTAAACGTCGTGGATTGACTCTCCAGGTCGTGCCAAATGCGTTCTCTGGAAGCGTCCGTGGAGGCGTTTTTGATGTCGCGTTGACACGATCGGGGCTAAAGCCTGAATCCACCGGTCCCGACTATCGGACGATTGTGGTGAATCTTCAACCCTCCGCCGAAGTCATGCGCAAGCATTTGGACCAAAAATGGCGCAATCAGCTGAACCGGGCGGAGAAGAACGGACTGGTCCTTGAATCGCGCACAGATCTCGACGCTTACCGCGAATTCGTGGCCCTCTATGAAGTCATGTGGACTCGAAAACAGTTCGAAACGTCCGTCAATGTTGAGGAATTTGGCAGGATACTAGAGCAGCTTCCTGAAGAACAGAAGATGCTCACGCTGCTTGCCCGGAAGGACGGTGAAGCGGTTGCCGCATTGGTTGTCTCACGCCTTGGGGAGGAGGGAATCTATGTGCTTGGTGCCACCAATGATAAGGCCCGAGACCTCAAGGCAGCGTATTTCTTGCAGTGGCAGGCGATGCTATGGCTAAAGGAACACGGTGCGCGTTCTTATGATCTGGGTGGCATTGACCCCGACGGCAACCCCGGCGGTTACCATTTCAAGAGCGGTCTGGGTGGAGTCGACCTGAGCCATCTTCACCTTCATGTGAAGCACGGCAGCTTTCTCAGCCTTTGCGCTGCGAAGATCGCGGCATGGCGCCGCCGTGACGCCTCCCACAAGCCGGCGAAACCAAACGGTTGACTGTGAGATATTGCCAGCCATGGACCTGACCATCGTCATCGTCAACTGGAATGGCAGAGCCGTCCTGCAGAACTGCCTGGGCTCGATTTACGGTGCTTCACAAGACCTTGCTTTTGAAGTGATCGTCGTTGATAACGCCAGCCGGGACGATTCCGTCGCGATGATGGAGCGAGAGTTTCCGCAAGTCCGAGTGATCCGCAATCGAGAGAACGTAGGCTTTGCGGCCGCAAACAACCAAGCGTTTGACGTCGCCCAAGGCCGCTATACGCTCCTGCTCAACAACGACACCCTGCTCTTGCCCGGGGCCCTGGCCGATTCAGTTAGGTTTCTCGATGCGAACCCAGACGTCGGGGCGCTAGGCTGCCGAGTTGAGTTTCCTGACCGGTCCTTCCAGACTAGCTGCTACCGGTTCACCAACCTTGTTGAATTGTTCATGATTCGCCTTCTGCCCTTAGGTTCTGTGGCTAACGAGCGCTTGAACTTCGGGCGCTACTGGGGCCGTCAGTTCTCGGAGCCGACCGATGTGGATGTCGTTGCCGGCTGTTTTCTGATTGTCCGGCGCCAAGTCATCGACGACGTGGGCGCACTGGATGAAGATTTCTTCATGTATGGCGAGGATGAGGAATGGTGCAGCCGAATCAAATGCGCCGGGTGGCGAATAGTCTACTTCCCTCGCGCCACCATTATTCACATCCATCGCTATTCTTCCGGCAAGGTGCGTCGCGCCGCAAGCGTCGCCGAGTGCATGTCCCCGGTTCTCGTCCTGCACAAACGGCGAGGCGCCACGGTTGCCTGGGCTGCCAATGTCATCCTTCTCGTCGCAACGGCAGTCCGTCTTCCGGCATGGCTCATCCTGGATCTGTGGCATGCACGGCGGGCGCCCGCCCAAGAACTTCCTATTCGAGCCCGCCTTCATGGTTTGGCTACACACGCAAAAGGGGTTTTACGGCCGGTCTGGATACCCAACCGATCGAGCCGGCTCACGGGCGCCGTGCGCCCCGTGCCCCCCTGAACTTTCAGCGGCGATTTTTACTTATGTCTCAGATTGATGTCACGGCACCGGGTTCCGCACCATTAACCGTCCGCCTGCTTAACAGCTTTGAAGCGGCGGAATCGCTCCGACTGGAATGGGACAATCTTGTTCTCAAGTCAGGCGTCGATGTCTATCAAACGTTCGACTGGTGCCGTCTATGGTGGAAACACTATGGCGAAAGACGCCAGCTGCATCTGCTGACATGTTCTAACAATGACGGGCTGGTGGGGGTGTTTCCGGCCTTTACGGAAACGCTATGGTGCGGCCCCGTTCGCATCTCTGCTGCCAAGTTGATTGGTTTCGATTTTACGCTTCAATTGTGCAATCTGCCGGTGGTCTCGGAATTCCTTCCCGAGGTGATGCACCACGCTGCACAGTACTTTCTGGGGGGCCAACGTTGTGATGTGCTGCTCCTGGGACCACTATCGGGACCGGCCGCCCGCATCGACGAGATTGTTTCGACAGGTAAACGCGAGCATGGGCTAATCGAAACATCGGCGGTCATCGGGCAGTCGTGCAACACGTACTTTCATCTTTCGGGCACATTCGAAGACTATCTCAAGGCCATTGGCAAACAGCAACGAGGCAACTACAACCGCAGCCTGACGCAGCTTGCCAAGAGCCATCGGGTGACGTTTGATGTCGTGACGCAGTGCCATCAGCTCGCAGACGAGTTTGAAGCGTTTCGGAGTTTGCATGAAACGCAATGGAAACTGGAAGGCAAGTTGGGTCACTTTGGTGATTGGCCCAAGTCGTTGGACTTCTATCGCGATATTGTCCAGGTTCTTGGCGGTCGCCAGATGGTTTCCTTCCACCGCATTCTGGCGGACGATCAGGTCGTGTCTTCACAACTTTGTTATACGTTTGGCGGCACCGTGTACTGGCGGCTGCCGGCGCGTGTCTGCGGCGCGCAGTGGGATAAACTAAGTTTTGGGCGCATGGGGCTCATTAAGATGATAGAGGCGTCCATGATCGAGGGGCGCCACACCATCGAGGGTGGGCGCGAACACTACGCCTACAAGGTGCAGCTCGGCGGGCGAGAATGGCCGCTTCGAACTGTACAGTTCGTGCGCCGCGGGTGGGGAGTGTCATTGCGGGTCCGTTGTTTCCGATGTTTGGCGTCGCTCCTGAATCTGGTGTACTACAAGATTCTTTTCGTGCGCGTTGCTCCACGAGTGCCCATGCTACAGCGACCGCTGTGGTCGGCTTGGATTCGCTGCACATGGTAACGCGTCCACGGTACTGTGGTGGCCCTTCCGTGGAATTGGGTTACTGGCTGGGGGGGCAGGGGACCCCGTTTCAGCCGCTGGAAACGTGGCCGCAGCTGCAGGGGCGCCGAGTCATCGGGACATATCGCGGCAGATCCGCGGCAGCACTCGCCTGTCGCCTACTCGGAGTTGGGGAAGGTCAGGAAGTCCTGTTTCCCTCCTATAACTGCGGGACAGAGCTCGACGCCGTGTTGCATTCAGGGGCTCGCGTTGTGGCATATCGAGTGTCGCGGCGATGCGAGATTGATCTTGAAGACCTCATGGCTCGCAAATCAAGCCGGACTCGCGCGGTCTATGTGATTCACTATTTCGGCTGGGAGCAGCCGATGGCGGAACTCAGGCGATGGTGCGATGATTCTGGCTTGTTGCTTTTGGAAGACTGTGCGCTGGCGCTGTTCAGCAGTGGCCCTTCAAACAGTGTCGGGCGCGCGGGCGACGCATCGATCTTCAGTCTATCGAAGACGCTTGGTTCATGGCACGGCGGGTTGCTTTCCATGAGCGGGTCCTCGGTGGTCAGGGAGCCCAATCTTGTCTCGCCGGGTATCCAGACGCTGTGGACTGAGTTTCGAACGTCCCTCCGGCCGCTCGTGTATACCGGACTTGAGCGGCTCCGCATCTATGGCCCGCTGATTTCGGTGAGAGGGCGCCTCCGGAAATGCCGGGACATCGGTGCTCAGGATGCTGAATTTCCGCCAATGCCGAAGAGCTACTATTTCAATCCGGACGCGGATGCCGATCGCTCGTTACACACTCGAATCAGGGCGTTGGCGGGAGCCGCTTCTCCGGATGCGGTTCTCAATCGACGCCGAGCCAATTACGCAAGGCTGGCGAAAACGATTGAGGGACACCCCGGTGTGGAAGCGTTGTATCCCGAGCTTCCGCGTGGGGTCTGTCCGCTCCACTTCCCGATTCGCGTTTCGAATCGAGACGCACTGGTCCGCGAATTTGAGATTCGAGGAGTTCCGGCCATCGCGTGGTGGAAGGGGTTTCACCTTGGCGCCATCGACTGGGCGAACTTCGCTGAAGCCTGCCAGTTGAAACGAGACATACTCTGCCTGCCGGTTCATCAGGGGCTTGACGGCGAGCACGTGGAGCATATTTGCTCCGCAATTTCTGATGTGTTGAAGACCGCTACCTGCTGATGAACAGTCTTGCTATCCTCTTTTTTCTGATCGACTCGACGCTACTCCTGTCGTTTCCCCGCAGATGGACGCCGCTTCCGTTGCTCGCAGGCGCCTGCTACATGACGCTTGGCCAAGGGGTTCAAATTGGACCATTTCACTTTCAAGTCATGCGTCTGCTCCTGTTGGTCGGATTCATACGCGTACTGGCTCGTCGCGAGCGACTGGCGCGAGGACTCAACACACTCGACTGGATTATGTTGGCTTGGGGAGCTTGGGCGTTGTTCAGCAGCGTGTTTGTTCAGTCTTTCGTCGGCCAACTAGGCACCGTTTACAACACGCTGGGCATCTACTTCCTGATCCGCATATTATGTCAGAATGTGGAAGATCTTGTGCACCTGGCTAAGATCATGGCTTTCGTATTGGCGCCCGTGGCGCTGGAGATGATTAATGAGCAGATCTCGGGGCGCAATCTCTTTGCGTCTTTTGGCGGAGTTCCGGAGTTGGTCGTGGTCCGCAACGACCATTTGCGCGCCCAAGGCCCGTTTTCACATGCAATATTGGCTGGAACCGTCGGGGCCGCGTGCCTTCCCTTCATGATTGGAATCTGGCGTCGCCATCCTCTTGCCGCCAAAGTTGGCACGTCGGCGTGTCTTGTAATGGCGATTACCTGCCGATCCAGTGGGCCCCTGATGAGTGTCGTGTTTAGCGCCTTCGCCTTGGTGATGTGGCGCTGGCGTCATCTCACGCACACGTTGCGCATCGCGGCGGTCGCTGGGTACATCCTTCTCGACATTGTTATGAAGGCACCAGCCTACTACCTGATCGCGCGCATTGACCTGACGGGGAGTAGCACCGGCTGGCATCGTGCAGAGCTTATCGCGCAAGCCATCGCACATTTCAACGAATGGTGGTTTGCCGGGACGCTGTATACGCGTCATTGGATGCCGTATGGGGTCTCCTGGAGCGAAGACCATTGCGACATTACCAACCAGTACATTGGTTACGGCGTGTTTGGCGGACTGGCGCTGATGTTGCTCTTTATTGCGGCTCTGTGGGTTGCGTTCCGCTATGTTGGGCAGTTCCTGCGTGCGAACGTGAATGGTGATGCGGAGCAACTCAGATTTGTGTGGGCGCTGGGTTCCGCGCTATTTGCGCAGGCTGCTTCGTGCGTGTCCGTGTACTACTTTGATCAGTCTTTTGTCTTTCTCTTTCTGAATCTGGCCGCAATCGGGTCACTCTACACGTCCAAGTGGCGGCAGAACCGCGCACTCGGGGCCCGTCCCATGGTGGGTGCGCCGTTGCAAGCCTAGCGGACGGCCCTTGTCGAAGCGGCGAAATACGAGCCTCAAGGGGCGCCGATGGCGATTTACAGCCGAGCCGATTAGACGGGTGTCGCATGTGTCAAGAGTCGTTGGCTGGAACGTTGCCGCCGGTATTTGAGAAGGATCGTAATGATCTGATCGAAGTGTTTCGAGTTCTGGCAGCATGCGGAGTCATCTGGTTTCATATGGGGTGGATGGCGGGGAGAAGCATCGGCATGGCCGGGCTCATCTTCTTTCTCATTGTTGGAGTGATTTTTCAGAAGCGCGCAGCTGGACGCGGTTCCGCACCGGACTATTTCAGAAAACGCGCGGCCAGGTTGATGATCCCCTGGGTAGCTTGGTTTGTGATCTACGGTTTGCTGAATTGGGTGTCGGGGAAGAACATCTTTCCGCACAGCTCGGGGGTTGTGGCGAATCTGGCGACTGGGCCGTGGATTGGACTTTGGTATCTCCCGTTTTCTTTCGTCAGCGCCGGTGTTGTTTACGCAGGCGTCAGGCTTTTCGGCCGGTTCAGTGTAAAGGTTCAGCTTCTTAGCTGGTTGGCCTTCTCGATGGTCGCGATAGTTGTCGCTTCGAAGATTAGAAGTTCGACATCCTTGGTTGCGCCTTGGGCGCAGTACTTGCAGGCCGCTCCGAGTATCCCTGTGGGGTTTGCCTTTGCGTCTGCCGTGGTGCAGCGACCATGCAGTCGGAGGCGGTTGGCACTGTTAGAGGGGGGACTGTTGCTCGCTTGTGGGAGCGTGTGTCTAATGGATCGCGCGTTATCGATTTCTTATGGACTGGGGAGCGTGCTGGTCGCGGTGGGCTTTGCATTTGGGCGGCGCCTCACGTGGCCAATTGGGGCCGTCAGTTCATTGTGCCTGGGCGTCTACCTCGTCCATGGTGCCGTGATGAGCGGATTCAAGCTTACTCCCATAGCACAGCAACCGTTGCTGTGGTTCTTCCTCACGGTCGCGGGGTCCTTCGCTCTCGTGGTTCTCATGCGGCGCGTACCGATATTGTCCAAGATTGTCTAGTCGGCTTGCACCTGTATGGCTCATTCCCCATCCATTGCCCATCGCGTTGAGCAAGGGCTTGCCATTAGAGTTCATGGCACCGCTGCCGAGACGGAAGAACTCAGGGCGTTCTGGTCTAGGGTGCAAAAGCATCCGAATAGTGATCTCGACCATTTTCTTCTTGTGTGTCGACTACGTCCCGAGGTGGTGGGTGTTTGTGTATTAAGCGTGTGGGACCATGGCGATTGCGTCTGTGTTGTGGCGGGACGAATCAGCCATCTGGAGATCCAGCCCCGCATTGGTTACTTCAAGGCACCTTGCGTTCGCGCTCGCATGCTCTCGATCGTTCACGAAGGCGTTTTGGGCGAAATGGACGGCCCTCGGGCCGTGCTGGTGGTTGGTCGCATAAGGGAGTTTCTATCAGACGGGACCATTGACATTGCATCCTTTAACGGGTTGAAGGAAGACGCCCCGCTTTTGGTGGCCCTCGGGGCGTCTTCCGGCGAGACTTTGGGGGTAAGCAAGCCGCAGTGGAACGATCACTGGGAGTTGACGCTGCCATCACAAGCTGGATTCCTCCTGCAGGCCATGAAGTCCAAGCATCGCACATGGTTTCGGAAGAAGAGCACAGAACTGGAGAAGGCGTCCAATGGGCAGGTTGTTTGGCAGTGGCACAGTCGAGTTGACGATTTCGGACATCTTGGTGAGCAGATGGAGGCGGTGGCCGCGCGTACCTATCAGCGGGCACTGGGCGTGGGGTTCAGGAATGATGAAGAACATCGCGAAAGACTTTCCCTCTTTGCCTCCAAGGACATGTTCCGCGCCATGCTGATGGAGTTCCAAGGGAAGCCAGCAGCGTTCTGGTACGGGATTGTCTATGGCGGCACCTTCCATTCGGAAGCTACTGGATTTGTGAGAGAACTGCAGGAATTCGAGGTCGGCACGCAGATGTTCGTGCGCGTGGTCGATGAATTGGTCAAGGAAGGAGTCGGCCGATTTGATTTTGGCTTGGGGGATGCGCACTACAAGAAGCGATTTGGCGACCGCGCCTGGCGTGAGGTGAATGTTCGTTTGTTCGGCGCGACGCGGCGGGGCAATATGCTTAGAGTCTACATAGGGGGGTGCGAAGCCGTGGATCGCTTACTCCGTGCATTGATTCAGCGGTTCGGCCTCGTGGACAAGCTGAAGCAGGCTTGGAGGCGAAGGCTCGCCAAGCGCACCAACCAATCCACGGCAAATCCTGGATCATCTGGTGCAGACGCCCGCGAGAGTTGATGGCGATATTGGGCATAAAAGATGCTATGATGGTGAATCTATGAAATCATCCCTGAGGCTTACTGATTCTAGGCGTATTGTTTGGCTGGATCTAGAGGCCGTGCGTGGAGCGTTGGCCAGAAGCGTTCTCAAATTAGCGATTTTGGGTCTGTGCTTTGCGCCAGGAGCATTGCTGGCCGCGACGTTTTACGTCCGCACGGACGGCAATGACGCCAACTCTGGGACTGCGAATTCACCAAGTGGCGCCTGGCGCACAATTCAAAAGGCAGCCATCTCCATGGCGGCTGGCGACGCCGCGATTGTCGCAAACGGGAACTACCCAGAGACTGTGACGACCGGAGCCAATGGCACACCGAACAGCAGGATCACATTTCGAGCGCAGAGTACCAATGTCGTCGTGACGTCATTTATCGTGAACAAGGCCTACAACACGATTGAAGGGTTCACGGTCACCGGGGAATCTCCTTCGATTGACGCGTCCCTGCTTGTTAACACTGGTGGTGACTATGTCAATGTCATCAGCAATGTATTTCAAGGCTCTCGCATCGGCGTATACCAGCTATATGCCTATATCTACGCGACCAACATAAAGAACATCACAGCTTCAGGGAACAAGTTCCTGAATGGATGGGGACATTCTGTTGTACTCGCGTCGGGTGGGGGGCACGTCATTAGCAACAATGTGTTTTCAAACCCGAATGGCTACGACGCCATTCGGGTGTTCTCGACCAACATAACGATCGTCGCCAACACGTTCACGAACTGGGAGAGCAAGCCCCTGACATCAGGGCCATTGAAAGTCGGGGCTACATACTATTTCCTGAGCCTTGGTTCCCCCGCCGAGATGGATTGGTCAAATGTCGGGTGTCGGAAGTACTACCAACTGGGGTCGAACTACACGTTTACCGCCACCGGAACAACACCGAAGAGTTGGGGGAATGCGGTAATTGCTTCGGCCGGTAACCAACTGCTCTATGCTGGCGTCAAGAATCCGCCCCTTGTGGTCGGAAAGAAGTACTATTTCGACTTCATTTATCTTCCTCAATGGGATGATTTTTCAAATGTCCAGGATAGTCCCACGAGACTAACTGGCATCGGTAACTGCTGGACGGCGACGGGAACGACCCCCACGGCATGGGGATATGCGGTTCTGGGAGCAGGGTCAAACATCATCCTGACAAATGGACAATCATTGGTGGTGGGGCAGAAATACTATTTCATCAGCGGTGACGGAAATCCAAATTTCGACAATGTCGGTGCGCAGCCTCTCTCGTCCTATTTGGCTGGGGAGGCCTACTACTTTACCGCCACCAACACGACGCCCATCAGTTGGGGCGCCGGGACCGTCGTGGACAATGCGAATCATCCCGACATCATTCAGTCGTTCCAAAACGGAGCGGTTGGAACCGTGCCGCCAGATTACCCCGCATGGGACTTGGTCTTTGAACGTAACCTCGTCGTTGACTGCGGCGTTCAGCTTGGCAACGTTACGGATGATGGCAGCTTCGGAAACATCAAGCGGTGGACGTTCAGGAACAATTTGTTTGTGCGAGTCTCGAACGCGCTGAACCTTTATGCCCCCGGCTTCAGTTTCTACAATAACACATTTTACAGATGTGCCGCGGTCAGCGGGATGGTGGTCATTTGGGGTGTTTCGGGCGCGGGAACGGCACGCGACTTGACCGTCTACAACAACATCATCGCGGAGTGCGGGGTTCCGACGCGTGCCAATTCAGGTTGGTATGGGGGCGACGCCGCTGCGAATCAAGTCATGGACTACAATCTGGTCGTGGGCACCGGGACGGGGACAACGAAGAGCGGGTTCAATGAAGTGCATGGCATCAATGGGCGCGATCCCCTGTTTGTGAATCCCGTGGCTGGCGATTTCCGGCTGCAGGCAAGCAGTCCGTGCAGAGGCACGGCAACTAACCTGAGCAGTCGCTTCACGACTGACTTCAACGGAACCAAGCGCGGCACCGTGTGGGATATGGGGGCTTTTGCATTTGTGGGGACAAATGAAGCTCCCGTGATTGGGCCTTCAGCGCCCGAAAATGTGCGGCAGGTTGGAGTCACTCCGTAGTCTGGGGCTGGTGCGCCGGGGCTGCAATCGGATCTCCGGAAGCGCGGGCCCAGGTGGACGGGCTCGCCACGGAGCGGAAAGCGCGCATTCGACTCTGGAAAAGGTCTGCGGCTACGTGGATCTTGCAAGCATGCCTCGCGCCCTTCTGTTTGAGGGTATCGGGACACCGGCGAATTCCTTCAGCGCACGACTTCTGTAGTTTCGCATGCGTACTGACATTTCATCTTCCCGGGGCGATGGGACTTCGAGGCCAAAACTGCTCCGGGGCACAGTCGTTTTGACCATGGGCCAGATCATAAGCTACGGGTGCTCGTTTGCGCGCAACGTTATTCTGGCGAGGGTATTAACGAAGGCAGACTTCGGTCTCGCGGCCGTCTTTGGCATGACCGTCTCGCTGTTGGAAGTTGCCGGCCGCATGTCTTTTGGTCAACAAATCATCCAGTCAAAGGATGGCGATCGTCCAGAGTTTCAGGCAACGTCACAAGCGTTTCAATTCGTCCTGTCGATCGTTGGGTGCGTCCTGATTGTTGGGCTAAGTGCGCTCATGGCGCGGGCATTCAGAATGCCCGACGCCGTGTATGCGTTTGCGCTCTTGGCGGTGGTGCCGCTGGCTCGCGGGTTTGAGAACCTGGACTACTGCCGGCAGCAGCGTGCACTGAACTACGTTCCGGCAGTCCTGTGCGAGGTTGTCCCGCAAGCTGTGACGACCTTGGCGGCCTGGCCGCTGGCGGTTTGGTTGGGCGACTACAGTGTCATTGTGTGGCTCATGATCGGCAAAGCGGGGATGGGATTACTGATGACACGCGGGCTGGCCAAACGCCCCTATCGTTGGGCTTGGGACACGGAGTTCGCCAGGAAAATGTGGTCCTTTGGCTGGCCTCTGCTGCTAACGGGGCTGCTTGTCTTCGCCAGCCAGCAGGCGGATCAAATGCTAGTGGGCGCATTTTTGTCGTTGGACGAATTGGCGGCCTACGCCCTTGCGCTTTCTCTGGTCAGCATCCCGTGGTTCATCTTCGCACAAGTGGGTTCTTCGCTTATGTTGCCGATTCTGTCACGTGCACAGGATGAGCCGGCCCAGTTTTGCCAACATTATCGTGTCTGTGTCGAGTATGCTGGTGTTGGCGCCGTGATCCTGACGCTTCCCCTCATCGCCGCCGGCGAGCAACTTGTGACGCTGTTCTACGGATCCAAGTATGTTGGAGCGGGTAAACTAATGGCGCTGCTTGGGGCGGCGAGTGCCGTGCGCTTTCTGCGATTCGTTCCGGCGGTGGCCGCGATGGCCCGCGCGGACACGCTGAACCAGTTCTATTCCAATCTGTGGCGGGGCTTTAGTCTGCCACTTGCCGCCATTGTCGTGATTTCCGGCGGTGGGGTGTCCATGGTTGCGGCTTGTGCGCTTGTGGCCGAACTTGTGGCGGGTGCCGTTTCGGTAATGAGGCTGAGGCGACTTCAGGGCGTGCCCTACCGTGATACAGCAGGCGCGGCTGCGTATGTCTTGGGCTTTGTGGCCGCCGGGTTGTCGTTTGTTTGCCTGGGTGCATCCCATTGGGGGTTTTGGCTTGCGTCATCTGGCATGCTGGCGATTGTCGGCCTGGCCATCGTCGTGGCGCGGGTGGCATTCCCTGGATTAGCCCGCACGGTTCTGGATGTCATCTTAAGTCATCGGCGGACGGGGCTTTCGCAGCCCGCAGCAGACACAGTACTGTGAACTGCGCATAATAGAGGGGTCCCATGTGTCGGTGCAGCCATATCACGCACACCTGGCGGACCTGCACGCGATGCAGCCCGTCGTCCCGGATGAAGCTCGGCGTCCAAGTTGACACTCGGTGCTGGGCACAGCAGAGATTGATCATGGAACAGGTAGCCTTCTGATGAAGAGCCCTTTGCAGAGCAGCCTCCGGTGATGAACAGAACCACGAACACGCATTCATCATGGGCACCACTGTTTCGGTGCTTGTGTCGAGTCGACCGCATTCGTCCGCTGGCGATTCGCACCATCTGTCGCCTGGAGGGCGGTCAGATGTGGTCAAACACGTTTCGGGTACTCATGCGTGACTACTACGGCATCGAAATTGGCAGATACAGTTATGGCCCGTTATTGGACCCAGGCCAGCTGCCAGAGGGCACGCGCGTTGGTCACTACTGTTCTCTCGCGGCCGGGGTTTCGGTCTTTCGCAGAAACCATCCGACTAACCGCTTTTCGCAACATCCGTTCTTCTTCAATTCAGCGGCGGGGGTCTTGCAGGACGATGCGATTCAGGCGAATCGTGATCATCCTCTGGGCGTTGGGGACGACGTGTGGATCGGCGCCAACGCGATCATTACCCCGCGGTGTCGGTCCATAGGGATCGGGGCTGTTGTGGCCGCCGGCGCCGTGGTGACGAAAGATGTGCCTCCGTTTGCCATTGTCGGGGGAGTTCCTGCGCGCCAAATAGGGGAGCGCTTTTCCGTCGAGATTCAGCGCGCTTTGGTAGAAAGCCGTTGGTGGGAATACCCGCTGGAACGCTTGATCCCCGTTTTGCCGCTCTTTCTTCAAGATGCAGGACTCGTGAATGCTGAACACCTTCGAGAACATCTGCAGTCGCTTCCCCCGTTGGCTCAATCAGTCAGCCCCGCGCACCTTCTTCGTGAGACAGGGACTTCGCCGGGTAAGCAATGAAGATTGCGATCATGGGAACGCCTGTTACTTCGGGCAACCGGGGCGTTCTTGCTTTGGGCGCGTCCCTCATAAACCTGTGTTCGCAAGCGTCTCCCGGGTGCGCGCTGGTGCTGTTGCTTGGCAACCGCGACAATCAGCCCGCCCCCTTCCGCATGGGAGGGGACACGGTGCTGATACCTGTTGTCAATTATCGGCTGTCGCCGCACTCCCCGTTGCGCCAACATCTCGTATGGATTCTTCTGATGTCCATGCTGTATCGCTTGATCCCCGCCACCAGCATCAGGGCCTCTATTGCCCGTATAACCCCGTGGATCGCATCTGTGATCGAGGCGGACTTCGTCGGGGATGTGCGAGGGGGAGACAGTTTCAGCGATATTTACGGAATGAATGGATTTCTACTGGGTTTCCTCGCTGCGTGGACGGTGGTGTTGGTGAAGGGGACAATGGTGCAATTTCCCCAGACGTATGGGCCCTACAGGCATCCCGTTGCTCGCCGGTTGGCACGGTTTCTCCTGACGCGTTCATCTGTGATCATCGCCCGCGATCAGGAAAGCCGCGAGATTGCCAAGGAACTGGCGGGCCCGGAGCGACAGGTCCTGATAAGCCCTGACGTCGCGTTCTCCCTGTTGGCCGCACGGCCGGAATCGATTGATGTAGACCCGCCGTCGCCCCGCGAGGTCCCACCTGGAGTCATCGGGCTCAACGTGAACGGGCTGATGTTTAACGGTGGCTACACGCGAAGCAACATGTTTGGCCTGACGTTGTCGTATGCCGCTTTCTTGCCTGAGTTGATTCGCGCTATTCTGGCCGTGCATCCAGGTGAACTGTGGCTCATCCCGCACACGTACGGGGCGCCTGGTGATGTCGAAAGTGACGATGACGCGTCCCTTAAACTTCTGAGGGATTTGCCCCCCGATATCCGCAGGCGCGTCCGTCTTGTGGCGGCCACGTACGATCAGCATGAGATCAAGTGGATCATTGGGCAGTGCGATTTCTTCATTGGGTCACGCATGCACGCCTGCATCGCCGCGCTTTCTCAGGGCGTGCCCTGTGTGGGGGTTGCCTACAGCAGGAAGTTTGCGGGAGTCTTTGACTCTGTGGGAATGGGGGATTGGGTGGTCGATGCTCGCTCCTGCACCCTTCCCGACGCGGTAAGCCGGGTGGTGGATCGCTACCTGCAACGTAACGGCATACGGGTGGAGTTGGCCCAGCGCGCAGATCAGGCTCGGCAGCGCCTTCACGAGGTCTTTAACCATCTCTGCAGCCAGGCCAGTGGCCTGAACGGTGTAGCGGCGGTTCCATGCGCCAGGCATGTCCCACATCACCCGCGATGATCCGGATTAGAAAACTTGAGGACGTGACGGACTGGCGTATGTGCGTAGGCTGTGGGGCCTGTGCGTACATCTGTCCCGAGAATCGCGTTCGGTTGGTGGATTTCCCGGATGAGGGGATTCGTCCGACTATTGCGGACGGGGCATGTGGTTCGTGCCGCCTGTGTGTAGATGCCTGCCCTGCCGTCAACAGCGACTTCCGTGTTGCGGGTCTCGGGCACAGAGCGGGTTCCAGTCCGTCCTTCACCAAGGAGTGGGGCCCAATCGGCGCGATATGGGATGGGCATGCCGCGGATCCGGGCGTGCGATTTCAAGGGTCATCCGGCGGCGCCCTGACCGCAATCGGCGCCTATTGCCTTGAGGTACTCGGCATGCACGGCGTGTTGCACACAGCACAAGATCCCGCTGACCCCATTCGCAATCGCACTCGCCTCAGCCGGACGAAGGCGGAGTTGATTGCGGCTACGGGTTCACGGTATTCGCCGGCGTCTGTTTGCAATGGCCTTGGTCTCGTGGAAGACGCCCCGGCGCCTTGTGTCATCATTGGTAAACCATCCGAAATTGCCGCGGTTCGGAATGCCTGCAAGATGATGCCCAACCTCGACCGAAAGGTGGGGGTCACGCTATCCTTCTTCTGCGCTGAAAGCCCTTCGACAAGCGGCACGGTCGCGTTACTAAGGACACTGAACGTCGATCCCCTATCGCTAGACGATCTGCGTTATCGAGGCCGCGGGTGGCCGGGGTACTTTGCCCCCCGCCGGAAGGGCGAATCGGAGCCGTGCCGAAGCATGTCGTATCGAGAAAGTTGGGCCTTTCTACAGGCATACCGCCCCTGGTCGGTTCAACTTTGGCCAGATGGGACCGGTGAATCAGCCGACATAAGTTGTGGCGATCCATGGTACCAGGAGCCGGACGGAAAGAACCCAGGCTCTTCTCTCGTGGTGGCGCGCACGGAGCGTGGCCGCGAGATCGTTGAAGGCGCAATGGCGGCGGGCTATTTGGAATTAAGTCCCGCTGAAGATTGGAAGCTTGTCGACTCCCAGTCGGGGTTGTTGGCCAAGAAGGGCGCGGTTTGGGGGCGGCGTCTGGCCCTGCGCCTGCTTGGCCTTCCGGTCATGCAGGTTGACGGATTGCAGCTGTGGCACTGCTGGAAGCGGCTGCCGCTCAAGGATAAGTTTCGCTCCACAATAGGAACCGTCCGACGCGTCCTGATTCGCCGGCTATATCGCCCGATGAAGCTGAATGCCGCCAACGGTGTTCTCGTCAAGCCCGCGGTAGTCGGTGCGGCTCCTGGTCGTCAGTGAAAGGGCGCGAAGAGGTGCGGATATCTGGTCCACGGCCTCGGCCGTTAGCCTCACATTCCCGCGGGTCCGCCTTTCCGTTCATCCTCGCAGCTGCCCGGTAGACGGGCCGAGCCACGAGAACGACCTTGCAAGCACGCTGGACGTTTGGTGCGAATGATCCTGACGGAATGGGATGGGTAACGGCCGTTGCCTACCTCGTGGTGGCCTTGGTTTGCTGGGTTGCGGCAAGTGCGGCGCGCCAATCGCCTGTGCCGTGCAATGGGCGTGCAAGTGGTCTGTGGGGTGGGGTGGCCATCTTGCTGGCGATTTTGGGGCTCAACAAACAGTTGGATCTTCAAACCCCGTTTACCTGTCTGATGAGTAATCTGGCCCATACCGAGGGGTGGTATGGGCTGCGATGGGTTCTGAAATGGGGGTTTGTGGGGGGGCTTGGGTTGGTGGGGATCGCGGTCCTGGTTTGGGTTCTTTGGCCCCTGCGGGAGGCGTGGCGATCGATGGCCCCGCTCGGTCTTGGACTGGTAATTTTGATCTTGTACATCGGCATCCGTGCGTCGCCTATGCAAGGAGCCAATCGCATGCTGGGAGGAGAAGACCCCCGCGTTGGAGACAAGCGGGATCTGGTCGAACTGAGCGGGTTGTTCCTTGTCGCTGCCGGGGCGGCCGTTGCCGTGCGCACCATTCGGGGTGGAAGATAGCGAATCGCGTTCAGTTTTTTGGATGTCTGGCTTGATTGACGGCTGCGAGCGCGCCAAACTGAGGCGCCTCGGCATCGTTTAGCGGGAATCTCCGTCGGAACATTGCCGGGCGTTGAAGGAGGCGTTGATGAGGATTCTGCATGCAGCGGCATGGCTTGCGGTTTTGGGCGGAGGCCTGTTGGCGATGGTCAGCCTCGCCGATCCACAGGACCTGTTGCGATCGGAGGTTCAACGTTTGAATGGCGCTTTGGAGGGCGATCCCGCCAACAGCCTTTCGGTTTCCGGAGAAATCGTGACCGATGCGTTTCTCGCGGGACTCCCCGACCTTCCAGATGTCAAATCCCTGACGCTGCGGGCAACGAGCGTGACAGATGATGGGCTGGCCTTTCTGGCCAAACTCCCAAAACTGGAAGTCCTCGACCTGTCGGACAGCAGCAGGCTGACCAATGGCGGACTGCGACACCTGGAGCGCTTGCGGGGCCTGAAGCAGGTGAAGATTACGGGTACCGCCATGAATCGCGATGGCGCGAGCCACCTCTCTGGGCTGCCAGACCTGCGCGCAGTCTATGTGAGCGATGCCAGCGGGTGGGAAGAGGTCTTCGCCCGGGCGGGCAATGCGCAGGTGAAGGTTCTCGCCGCGAGAGGCGGGGCGCCGTTGGTTGACAAGCCAGCGCCCCCGAAGCCAATGGCCCCTGGCGGACTAAGGCTCATCAGCCAATAGTTCGCCAACATCATCCCCCTAAGCAGAACGGCGGTCGCGTTGGTTTGGCAACGCGACCGCCGTTTGTTTTTTCAATGACTGCTGGCCAATGATTACTGGGCCTTGATCCGCAGGTTTGTCGGCTTCGACGGTGCCGACAACGGCTTGACGGTCACGGTGACCTCGTCGCTGGCCGACAGCAGGGTGTCGTTGGCCGTCAGGCGCAGCACGTACGTACCCACGTCGGTGAACGTGGCGGTTGTGGCGCTCGATGAGGCGTCGGCAAACACGGCCGTGCCTGCCCCACCGGTCACACTGACCATCGTCCACGTCTTCGCGACCGTGGCCCCCGCCGGCAGCCCGTCGTCAGAGACCACGCCCGACAGGGTGGCCGACTGATTGAGGCGGATGTTGCTGTCGGCTCCCGCGCTGACGACCGGCGCCCGGTTCAGTTTCAGGACGGTCAGGCTGACGGCTACTTGGGACTGATTGCCAGCCGCGTCAGTGGCCTTGATGGTCACCGATGTGATCCCCACGCCAACCAGTGCACCTGCCGCGGGTGTCTGCGTGAGGCTGAGACTCGCCTTGGGCGTGCAGTTATCACTGACCGCGAGGCTGGCGAGGAAGTCCGTGACCGAGGCCAGGTCGTTGCTTCCCGCCGTGACGGTGACCGGTGCCGGCGCCGTGATCACGGGCGCCGTCTGGTCTGTGATCGTGATCTGGACGATGGCCTGCGCCGAGTTGCCGGCCTGATCGCGGGCCGTAATGGTGACGGGGGTGAGGCCGAGCCCGCGCACCGTGCCGGCCGTCGGTGATTGCGAGAGGAGGATGTTGGCGGCCGCTGACACGTTATCAGAGACCACCGTGCTCGCGAGCAAGTTGGGGATGGCGGTGGTGCCGGCGCTCCCCGCGGGCAGCGTCTGGGCCGCGGGGGGCGTGATGGCCGGAGCGGTCTGGTCCACGACGGTTACCTGCACGATGGCCTGAGCGGAGTTGCCGGCCTGGTCACGCGCCGTAATGGTGACGGGAGTGATCCCAACGCCGCGCGCGGTTCCGGCCGACGGTGTCTGCGTGACGACGATGTTTGCAACGGTGGAGACGTTGTCCGTGACAACGGTGCCCGCGACGAGATTGGGCATGGGGGCCGTGCCCGTGGTGCCGGCGGCCAGCGATTGGGCGGCGGGCGGCGTCATGACGGGGGCGGTAATGTCGGGGACGGTCCACACAAACTCAGTGGACAGCGTGCTTTCGATGAGGAGCGAGTTATAGGATTTGGCGGCGAAGTAGTAAGTCTGGCCTTCGGTGAGATTGTAGACCGTGCAGGTCGTGACATTGCCGACATCAGTGACGACGGTGTAGTTCCCGCTCGCCGCGCCGCGATGGAGTTTGTAACCGGACAGATCCGTCAATACGGTCCCGTCGGTGTTGTTGGTTGGCGCATCCCAGGCGAGTTGCACACTGGCGGCATGGAGATTCAATGCTCCGGCCGTGCCCCACAGGGCGGCCATGATCAGGAGTCGCAGGCAGATGGATGTACGCATAGTTGCCTTCCTCTGTTCTTGATGGTTGCTCACAAGCACAGTCCAAGCCGGCGGTTGATTTGATACTGAGGCAACACGGGCTGGCTCTCCGCCGAACCCCACGCCTGTCGGGTTTCGCCGCCGCTGCTCAGGCGCGTGTGCCACTGACCCGTGGCAGGCTCATACAGGCAGAGATCCGCCACGCCGTCGCCATCGTAGTCGCCGGGCACGGGGATCGTGCCTGACCATCCGAAAGCCTTCTCCACGATGCGGTGGGACGTGCTTTCCTGAATCGACCAGGTTCCCGTGGCCGGCTCGTAGGAGGCCGCATCGGCGAGGCCATCACCATCATAGTCGGCGGGAACGGGCAGGGCATTCCTGGCACCGAACCGTCCACTGATGAACTTCCCGTCACGGCTGCGGATGCCCGACCACATCGCCTTTGCGGGCTCGTAGACGGCGACATCGGCGAGGCCATCGCCGTCGTAGTCGGCGGGAACTGGTATAGCCCCCTTGCCGCCGAATTTCCCGCTGCGCGTGGTGCCATTGGCGGACATTCGCCCACTCCACATCCGGGTTGCCGGATTGAAGACGGCAGCATCGGCCCGGCCGTCGCCGTCGTAATCGGCGGGAACGGGCACGCTCGTCGCATCGCCCAGCAAGACGGTTGTCACGCCGCCGGTGGCGCTGGACGTGAGATACCAGCGTCCCTCGGCCGGCACGAACACGGCGTAATCGCTCACCAGGTCGCCGTCGAAATCTTCGGCGAGGGGCATCGTCCCGTTGTAGCCGAATGCGAGCTGTGTCTGGCGTCCGTCGCTGCCGTGCACGCGCCACAGCCCCGTGGCGGGTTCGAAGACGACCATGTCGGCGCGCACGTCGCCGTCGAAGTCGAGCATGGCGACCGGAATAAAGTTCTCATCGATCTGGCCGTCGCAGTCATCATCCAGTCCGTTGTTGGATTCAGTGGCGCCCGGATGTATGGCGGCGTTGAGGTCGTCCCGGTCGCCGGTCGTGGCCACGTACCCGGCGGGGGCGCGCACATCGAGAACGGGTTGGCCGTAGCCGAAGCCGTCGCCATCCGCATCGCGATAGTATCGGCCGTTCAGAGTCAACGCGATCTGCAGCTGCTGGGACTGCGGGGCGGCTCCGGTTTCCTGGGCGGTCACCACGACCGATGTGGTGTAGCAACCGGGTGTCAGCCGGTCCGACACGCCGCGGAAGGTGATCACGTCATGCTCGCCCGTGGAGGTGCCGGAACTTGGTGTGCAGGCGTACCAGTCCGGCAGGCCGGAGATCGTGTAGGCAAGGGTCCCGTCGCCTGCGTTCCAGATTTCAACGCGATTTGAGGGGGTTGATTCCCCTTGGGTCACCACGACGGTCACGACCTGCGTCGACAGGGCGAGTTGGGCTGCTTTCGTTGCCGGTGGCGTTTGCCATGAGTGTTCGTCAGAGCGTGCGCTCTCCAAGCCATCGCCGCTGACCGCCGAAACGGCGAAATAGTAGCGTTGGTTATTCTCCAGATTCGCAATGACGGCGGGACTGCTGGTCACAATCTGAAGGTGGGGATAGTTCCCGCTCTCGGTCCCGTAGTAAACTTTGAAGCAGGCCAGATTCGTTACCGTGGACCCATCGATATTAAAACGAGGCGCTTCCCATGAAACTGACGCCTGCGTGCTGCCTGCGGCGAGTCTAGCAATCAGCCAAGCTCCCACTGCTAATCCCGCCGTCTTGCTGGTCCACATGGTATCCATGTCCTGTAAAGGTTGATCGCTGTCAATCAACCATACAGCAGATACCGTTCCACTCTTCGAAACCGTAACAAAAGTCAGGCCATACACCAATGTGCGTTTCGTTTTGTTACTATTTCTTGTCCATTTCCTCTTGTTGTTGCATGCCTGACAAGCCTTTCGCGACTGGTGGCGGGGGCGGTGTTGAGGCTGCATGGCTTGATTGCCCTCCACTAGGGAAGCAGTCGAACGCGGAAGAAGCGCGGACCGGAGGCGCTTGTGACGGGAAGGTGGTAGGTCAGGGGGCCGCTTGCCAGCGATGTCTGCTGGCTCTTGGACTCAGCGGATGCGTTGCTGGGAGCGGCTGTCCACGTCTGCTGATCCGATGAGGTCTCGACTTGGTAAGTCAGGTTCGGTTTCGCCTGCCAGGTCAGGATCAGTTCGTCGATGGCGAATGTATCGCCGTCCTCGTCAGCCTCTGTTTCGCTGGCCAGTCGATTGGGCTGGCCGACGCCCAGGCTTGCTTCTAGCAGGTCCTGTGGATCGGCCGGGTTGCTGTGGCACTCCACTTCATCGCCGTCCTGCATGCCGTCGCCGTCTGTATCGGCTGATTGCGGTGAGGTGCCCAGTTCGAGCTCGGTTGCGTCGTCGATCCCGTCGGTATCGCTATCAATGAATGCGGTTTCCCAGGATTGCTCATCGGAATATCCGCTTTCGAGGTTCTCGGCGCTCAGCGCTGAAACGGCGAAGTAGTACCTCACGCCGGCTGTGAGATTGGTGACGCGGGCCTGCGTGTCGGTGCCGGTATCAAGCGACTGCGTGTAGGAACCCGGGGTGGTTCCGTAATGGATACGGTACCGCGGGGGTGAGGAAAGGGGAGCGCCGTCAGCCGTCTTCGATGGTGCATCCCAGGAAAGGACGACCTGATAACCTGACGATGTTGGAACAAGAACGAACGAAGACAAGATTATGGCGGCCAGAACGAGCCATCGCAGCGTCAAAGTCCGCGCGAAAAAAGCACATCGTGTAATAAATTGTTCCACAACTACTCTTAAAGCAGTAGCTGTGCCATGCGTGTTTCCTTATGTGGAAGTGGCCGACAGTTGGTTTTGCTTGGGAAACGGCCTCTCCTATTACTGCGAAACAGGGCAGATTCGATCAATATTGCGACGAATTCACCCCCGCCCACATCGTTGGCCGGCCCTGAACAGCAGCTACCTGTCGTCACGGGATGATGTTGCCTGTCCCCAAGGGCCAGGGCCACCAGATCCTGACGTATGGGTCGGGATGAGGTGGCGTGGGCGTTTGGGGTGATGGACCAACCTGCACGTGGGGGGCGGGCGGTCGCGTGTTGAGCGGGATTACCTGTCCCCGGTTGAGCCGTTGGGGACAGGTAATCGGGTGCCGGAGGATGGTGTCGCGGCTGTTTTTGAGGGCTATTGCTGCTGTTGCGCGGCAAGGGCGCGTCGGGCATCTTCGGCGAGCGTGTGGTCAGGAGCCGCCGCGATGGCTTCGTTCAGGACGGTCGTGCCGGTGGACTGATCGCCGCTCTGCAAGAGGCAGAGGCCGAGGCCGTAGAGCGAGTCCGGCGACAAGGTCCGCCCGGCTCCTCGCAGCTGGCCGAGAATGCTGGCCGCCTGGTTGCACTGGCCGCCCCAATAAAAGATCTGGCCAGCGGCTTCCGCCAAGTTGGCATCACCGGGGGCCTGTTCACGGCCGAGCGCCGCCAGTTTGAGAGCTTCCGCACTGCCGTCATGACGATTGGCCAGGAGGGACAGCCGGCTGGCGATGGCGGGTGTATAGGTGGGATACTGCGTGTTGATGCGGGCAAGCTCGATTTCGGCTGCGCCCAAGTCCCCAGCCTGCAGGCGCCATGCGGCGCTTGCCGCGAGGGCGGGCAGGCAATCTGGCCAGTCCTGAAGGACGGCGTCGATCTGGGCGCGGGCACGATCCGCCGGAACCTGGCGGATGGCATCGGGGAAGAGCGCGTTGCAGCTGGCCGCCTTCCGGCCAATGGTTCCCGTTTCCTTATCCAAGCGGATCGCGTTTTGAAATGCCGTGCCGGCCTCACCCATGCGGCCAAGCGCAAACGCGGCCAGCCCCACATCCAGCTGGATCCCCGCGTGATCGGCCTGTTTGGCGGCGGCTTCCTTGAGTACGCTGTATGCCCAAGCATGCTGCCCCTGCGCATAGGCGATCTGACCGAGAATGTGCAGCACGTCGCCGTTCTGCGGGTTGATATCGCGGGCTGCCATGGCGCACTTGCGCGCGTCATCCAGGTTCCCCATCTGCTGGTGACTTTCGGCGGCAGCCACGAGCGCTGGCAGGTACTTGGCGTCCAGCTTCAACGCCTTCTCGTACTGCTGGATGGCGGCGGCAGGTCCCTCGAGCTGGGCATCGATCCGGCCCAGCCGGCACAGCGTGGCCGCCGTGGGCGGGGATTCAAGCAAGGTCTTGCGCATCTGCTGTAACTCGTCGCGCGTGTGAGTCTTTGCCGGCGAGATTTCCAGCAGGTCGAGCATGCGGACGGCGTCATCCCTCCCGCTAAACGCAAGCGAGGCCTGCAGCGATTCCCGCAGCAGGCGGGTAGCTTCTGTCTCGTCACCGGTGGCCAGGAGGGCACAGGCGAGATGGTATTCGACCTCCGGCTGTTGCTTGAGTTTGTCGAGGCTCTCGCGCAGCAACGTCACCGCCCAAGGGTAGTCGCCGCGCTTGTACGCGATCCACCCGAGCGTGTCGGCCGTATACGGATCTTTGGGCGCCCACTCGCGCGCCTTGGTGGCGAGGGCGAACGCGGCTTCCAGATCATTCAGTGGTCCCGCCAGGAGGTAGGCCAGGTTATTGGCCGCCGGCACATAGCGCGGCGACACGTTCAGCAGTTGTTCGTAGCGGGCCCGTGCGCCCTCCAGGTTTCCCGCCGCCTGCTGGATCGTGGCGGCGCACATCAGGGCGGGAACATTGTCAGGATGCTGCGCCAGCGCCGTTTCGATCTGGGTGAGTGCATCCTGCGGCCGTCCGCCCGCGAGATAGAGACGGCTCAGCTCGATATGCGCCCCGACGAAATCCGGTGTGCATGCGAGGGCCTGTTGAAGGGCGCCAATGGCCAGGTTCGTTTCGCCCATCCGGACGTAGATCGTGCCGAGGAGGAAGGGCAAGCCGGGGGCCTTGGGGGCCCGCGCGATCTGCTCCTTGAGACGGGCCACGGCCCCCTCCACATCCCGCGCCTGGATCTTGATCGAGGCCAGCTGGGCGGCGGGAAGCATGTAATCGGGAGCCGCCACCAATGCGTCTTCGAATGCCTGGGTTGCCTCCGTTGGCCGGTTCTGCGCCTTCAGCAGGAGTCCCAGCAGGAGTTGTCCCTGGGCATTGTCAGGTGCTGCGGCGACCAGTCGACGGAGGACGTCGGTGGCGTCCTCCGCGCGGCCTTGCATGTGGTAGGCGGCGCTCAGCAGCGCAAACGCGCGGGGTGAGGCGGCGGGCCGCTTGACCAGGGCTTCGAGCGTGCCGACGGCCTGTTCCGGTTTGCCGCTCAGAATTTGCATCTCGCAAAGCAGGAGCCGTGCATCGGCCATATCGGGCCGCAGTTCCAAGGCGGCTTTCAGTTCCATGGCGGCTCCGTCCAAATCGCGCTCAGTGGCCAGCGCGGAGCCCAGCAACTGGTGGGCCTCGGCCAGGGAGGGGGCACGCTTCGCGATGTCGCGCAACAGCGCGATGGCGTCTTTGTTTTTTTTCGCCACGAGCAGCAGGCGGGCCTTGAGGATCTGGCCTTCAATGTGGCTGGGATACTGCTTCAGCAGGCTCTCGACGATGCTCTGGCAGGTTGCGGTGTCACGGTCTGCCAGTGCCAGTTTGGCAGCGCCCACCAGCCCGGGGGCAAAAGTCGGAAACTGCGTGTTCAGTTCCTGCAGGATGCGCCGCGCCTCCGCATGCTCGCCGCTCCGGAACAGGGCTTCAGCCCATCCAACGCGGGCAATGGAATTGGTGGGAGACAGTTCGGCCGCGGTCTTCAGTTCTGCCACGGATTCGGCGTCCTTGCCGCGCAACTGGTACAGCATCCCGAGCGCTAGGTGGGGGCGGGGAGCGTTGATGTTGTGGGCCACGGCTTCCAGGACGGCCTTCTCGGCCTTTTCCAAATTCCCCGTGCGCGCCCACAGGCTGCCATCCGCCAGATGAAACGAATCCCGATCGCCAAAGCGCTCGTGGTTGGCATCTAGCAGCTGGCGCGCCTGTTGGACCTGGTTGGTGTCACGGGCGGCATCGACCATCAGGAGGAGGGCTTCAAAGTTGGTCGGGTTCCGCGTGAACATCTCCTGTCCGATGTCCCAGCCTTTCTGCGGTTCATTCCCGATCACATACAGCGTTCCCAACTGCAATTGCAGGTCGTCGTCGTGTGGCGTCAGATCGGCGGCCCGCCGCAGGTACACGAAGGCCGGCGTCAGATTTCCAATCTTCAGGTACGCCATGCCGATGCTGCGTGTGGCGACCGCGTTGGTCGGGTCGCTATGCAGCACGTTGGTGAATTCGATGATCGCTTCCTCGTAGGACTCCGCCGCCAGATAGCGCTCACCGCGCTCAAGATGCCGCGCGCGCCGCGCCTCGGACGAGCAACCGGCCGCGAGCAGCAAGATCATCAGCGCGCCTGCCGCGCCCGCCCATCGACTCCCATATTCGTGCTTCATTGGTTGGTTCCTCCCCTGCCAAGACGCCGGTCGTTACGTTCAGATCGCCAAAGGAAGATGAGGATGGCCAGCAGGACCACCAGGGACAGCGCGAAGAACAGGGGACCGCCCCGGTGATGCAGGGGGCTGTCAATGATACGGGGATCCACGTAGACGGTGAGCAGTCCCAGCGTCACGATGCGGAAGGCGTTGCGCAGGACACCCAGCGGCAGGACGACGGCGACGAGCACCGCGCGCCGCCACGGGGAGCGCAGCAGCATGGTTCCCGCCACCAGGCTGCACATGAGCAGGACCCAGGTGGAGTTGATGCCGCTGCATTCCGGCGCCACGGCCAGCGACAGGCGCGGCAAATGGATCACCAGCCCTTCGCGATACAGGGGAACCGGTGTCAGGGCCAGCATGCCATAGGCGGCATAGGCGGAGGCCTGCTGCAGAAACAGTTCCAAGGCGTTCTTCAGCCCGTCCGGCAGCGGGATGGCGAACAGCAGGATCAGCCAGGGACACAGTCCGGTGCGCAGCATGGCCGCGCCAAAACACAACGCGACCGCGGCGAACAGCAAGACCAGCAATGCGGCCACGCCGATGGCGACCTGATCCGCCTGCGCGGTCGCGGGCGGCAGGCGCTGTCCCGTCGCCAGCAGCGCCACGCCCAGCACCGCGAGTCCGGCCGCGAGGCCGTAGGCGGGGGACGACACGGCGAGTTGACGGCGGCGCTGGTGCAGCAGATAGAGCGTGACCATCGGCACCAGCGGGATATAGGAGTACAAGGGCGAGGGGCGGACCAGCTGCGCGAGCTGCGCCAGCACGTCACGGAACGCGACCAGCAGGCCGGCCAGGCAAAGCAGGAAGAGCCCCCAGCGTGGTGCAGGGGCGGGCGTGGGGCGCGGCGTGTCTTCTGTGGAGGTCACGCATCCTTCTCGGCGCGGCGGATTCCCAGCTTCTCCAGGATCTCGTACAACGCGGGACGGCTGATGTCCAACTCCACCGCCACCGCGCTGATCTTGCCCTTGTTGCGCACCATGGAGGCCTGGATCACTTCCCGCTCCGCAGCTTCGCGCGCCTCGCGCAGGGTGCGCAGGCTCTCCGGCCCGGCCATCAGCTCCAGATCGCTGACGCCGATCTGGCGGCCTTCCGTCATGATCACGGCGCGCTTCACGCGGTTCTCCAGCTCGCGCACGTTGCCCGGCCACGTGTACGACTCCAGGGCGCGCACGGACTGCTGGGTGAAGCGCGAGACCTCTTTCTTGAACTCCGCCGCGTACTTGTGGAGAAACCCGTTGGCGAGCAGCATGACATCGCCCTGGCGGTCCTGCAGGCGGGGCAGCTGCAGCACGAGCACGGCCAGCCGGTAGTACAAGTCCTCGCGAAAGGTTCCGCGCTGCAGGGCTTCGCGGATGTTGGCATTCGTTGCGGCAATCACGCGGACGTCGACCTCGATCGGCACGCGCCCGCCGATCCGCTCGATCTGCTGCTCCTGCAGGAAGCGCAGGAGCTTGACCTGGAGCGCCAGCGGCAGGTCGCCGATTTCATCCAGGAAGAGCGTGCCGCCGTTTGCGGACTCGATGCGCCCTTTGCGCAGCGCATGCGCGCCGGTGAAGGACCCCTTCTCGTGGCCGAAGAGCTCGCTCTCCAGCAGGTTCTCGGGGATGGCGGCGCAGTTGATGGCGATGAACGGGCCCTCGCGCCGCGAGCTGCGGCGGTGAACCGCCAGCGCGCACATTTCCTTGCCGGTCCCGCTTTCGCCCAGGATGAACACGGGCACGTCCGTGGTGGCGACTTTGCGGATTGCGGAGAAGACCTCCTGCATGGCTGAACCGTTTCCCAGCATGCCTTCAAAACCGTCGGAGGCCGTGTGTTGCTGCAGGGCCCGGTATTCGCGCTCCAGGCGGGCCACGTGGAAGGCGCGCTTGAGGACGAGGGCAAGCTCGGGCATGTCCACCGGCTTGGTCATGAAGTCGTAGGCGCCGGTCCCGATGGCCTGCAGGGCGTTGGTCTTCTCGCCCTGCCCGGTGATCACGATCACCTTGGTGCCGGGGCGGCGGACCAGGATCTCGGCGAGCGCCTGAAGGCCTTCGTCGGGATCCGCCGGGCGCGGCGGCAGCCCCAGATCCAGCAGCACGACATCCCGGGGCGCGCGTTCGAGTTCGGCCAGCGCGCCGGGGCGGTCGCCGGCCGTGGTCACGTCGTAGTCCGCGGCCAGGGCCCACTTCATCTGCGCGCGGATATCCTCGTCGTCATCCACGATCAACAGCGCTGGCTTGGCGGGTGTTGCGTTCATATCGGCAACGATACGGTAAACGTGCTTCCTTGTCCAACCGCGGTCTCGACGCTGATCTTGCCGCCGTGGGCTTCGACAATGAGCTGACTCTGGTACAGGCCGATGCCCATGCCTTGCTTCTTGGTGGTCTTGAAGGGGCGGAACAGGCACCGCTCCAGGAATTCCGGCGCAATGCCGCACCCATGGTCGCGCACGGCAAACAGGACGCGTGCGCCGCGCACGTAGGTGTCGACGTGGATGGTGTCGTGGTCGTCGCCGCGGCTGGCCTCGATGGCGTTCAGGAACAGATTGGCCGCGACCTTCTGCAACTCCTCGGGATCCACGCGCACGCTGGGAAGGTCGCCCCACGAGGCCTCGACCCGACCCTTGCTGCCGGCGGTGACCTCCGCCACGACGCGCTGCAGCAGGGCGTTCAGGTCTGTCTCCACCCGGTGCAGCTCGGGCTTGAAGCGCAGCGTCATCAGGCGGCGGATGACGTCATTGATCTTCGCCACGCAGCGCGACATGGCTTGCAGCGCATCGGCGCGAAAGGCGGGATCATCGAAATGCACCGGCATGTTCTGCAGCATGAGCCCCAGGGTGGAGGCGGTATTCTTCAAGTCATGGATGAGGAAGGCCGACATGGTTTCGAAGGCCTGCCGCTCGTGGACGTCGGCAACACGGGCGGTCAGCGCCAGCGTCAGCAGGCCCGCCGCCAGTTGGGCGCCGACGGCATCGATGAAATCGTAGTCTTCGGGGGCGAAGGGTTCGCCGTTGATGCGGTCTCCCAGGGTCAGGAGCCCGACGACTTCGCCGCCCGCGTGCAGCGGCATGCAGACGCGTCCTGCGCCCTGCTTGAAGACCTCCGGGCTCCAGGCCTTGAGGATATCGACCCAGCTGTCGGTGGTGGTGTCGATGTTGACGGAGCGGGTATGCGTGCGCAGCACCTCGATGAAGTCGGGCAGCTGGTTGCGCGGCGGCATGAGCGCCAGGGCCTGTGCGGCGGTCAGGGTGGTGGAGGCGCCGAGCGAAATGTCGCCGTGCTGCTCGTCGATGATCCAGATCGAGGCGGAGTGCAGGTCCATGGTTTCCGCCAGGAACTTGACGTTGGCGCGGCAGTAGGAGATGGGATCCACCAGGGAGGCGGTGCGCGCGGTGAGGGCTTCCCAGATGGCGCGATAATCGTAGACGGGCCGCCGGAAGTGGCGGCTGACGAGGCGGCGAAGGCTCTGACGCAGGCGATCAGACAGCGCGAACCAGGCCAAGGCCAGCATGGCCAGCAGGAGCGCCACGGCGACCAGCGGGAAATTCAACTCCTGCTCGAAGCGGGTCAGCACCTGAGCGAGCCCCCCGACCAGAAGGAGGTAGAGGCCCGCCAGTAGAACGGTGATGGAGCGGATGATCGCCTTGTGAGAGAGGTAGAGATCGGTGTCACGCAAGCGCCCGCGCTTCAGCGACACCAGCAGCAGCGAACTCCCGGCGAGCGACGCGACAGCGGCAAAGGTATAGCGCGCGAGGTCGAGGTTCATATACAGCAGGGATTCACTGGCGCTGTAGAGTTGCGCCAGGATGAAGGTGCCAAAGCCCAGGATGGCGAATTTGATGCGCCACCGCATGGCGCCCGTGGCGGCGCGCAGGGTGCGCTCGAACTGCATGAGGCCGACGACGAGCAGCAACATCTGGATCACGCACTGCACCGCACCGAGTCGGCTCAGAAAGAATACCCACAGGCCGGTCTGCGGCGACAACTGGCCGAATGGCAGCAGCCCGTTCCAATTCCAGATGCACAAGGCGAGAGAGATCAAGCCGCCGACGGCCACGATGAGGCCCCATCGGCGCAGGTAGTCGAGATAATTTCCGCGCGCGAAGGTCAGGCTGAGCAGGAGCCAGAACCAGGGGACGAGGGACGCCAGCGTCACATGCCAGCGCTGAAGACGGACCACGGCTTCCAGTGGCAGCACGATCAAGCTGGCCGCTTCCAGCCCGGCGAGCACGGCCGTAAGCAAGAGAGCCACGATCAGGAAATACTTGGTGGGGTGGCGATCTTCGCGGAACGCAATGAAAATGGCTAGACCTGCGGGAAACAGACTCGCGAGGGAGAGGAGGCAAAAGGCGGGTGTCATCATAACCGCGCGACTACTGAACCTATGGGGGAAGGTCGCATCACGCGCATTCTGGTCGAGCCGTATAAGATGGTCAAGGGTGCAGCGCTTTTTTAAGTTCGCATGATTTGCCGATCCAAATCAGCCGATGCCAATCAGCAGATTGGTCACGCCGTCGTTGCAGTAATTATCCGATCATTAATTAGCATACCCACGCACCAAAACAATCATATCGAACGTCGTGGAAGGCGCTTGTGAATCAAGAGCTAAAACGTCGGAATTCAGAACGTTTGCACGGATTGCCGCGTGGCGGTGCTGTCCGCGATATAAAAAAGCAAAGGCTGTGTAACATGCTTTTGGCAGGTCTCTTGTGGACCCAACGGGAGTCCGTATCCCGGGCAAAATGAGCGCTTGGCATGCGTGCTGCTAATGAACGTGGCATGACGTGGGGAATATTCGCCCGCGCCGTCGCAAGGAAAGAAAGGCACGACACTATGAAGACACGATATATGATGAGCGTGGCCGCTCTGCTGGCCCTCGCTTGCTTTCTGGGGGTAACCCAGACGTCCAGCGCGCTGCTGCTGACGCTGAGCAGTGACGAGTACATCGGCCAGTCGAACGACGGCGCTCCGGCCGATGCAATCACTGACGCTGCGCGTATCAACGCCCTGATTGTTTTGGCTGCGAACGATACGGGGAGCGTTGCTGGCGATTTGCTGACGCGCTCTGACAACGAGTTCGTCGACTTGCCGGAAGCCACGCCGGTTGGTTCCATCAAGCAAGACTTTGCAGAAGGTGACCCGGCGATCACGGTGGGTGGGACAACCCTCATTGATCTCGGTTCCGGCTGGATGTACCTGCTTGCCAAGTATGACGGGCAGAATTTCGGTGACGCGATCTGGTACGTGGGCGATCTTTCCGGAGTGGTCGAGATTCCGGATAACATCCCTACCGATAACCAGTGGGGACTCTCGCACTGGGCGCTGTTCAATCCGGGCACCAGCGTTCCGGATAGCGGCGTGACGGCGATGCTGTTGGGCATGGCCATGCTTGGCCTCGCTGGCCTGAAGCGCCTGATCGGTGGGTAAGTAAAGCGCTCAATTTCCTTGCGAAACCGCGCTCCGGAAACGGGGCGCGGTTTTTTTTGCTGTCAGCGTGGCGTTTCGAAGGTACCGTTCGCGGTCAGGACGCGGGGCAGCGTCCTGCTTTCGCGATGTGTCTGAAACGTGCTACCCGATCCATCAACAGAGGGTGGCTGGTCACCGGCGGCCCGCAGCTTGCCTCCTTTCCTTCTGGCGCGTTGCGCTCGATTGGGTGCGCCTTTCTCACACGCTGATCTGCAAAACCCCGGGATTGGCCCCGTGTGGCGAAGGACGATCGGGCGCCATCCGGACTTGGAAGCCTGGTATGCGCACGCTGAACGCATGCATGTTGAGGGGGGGCGCCGCGGGCAGCGGCGTTCCGGTCCGTCACGGGTCAATGGCTGATGAGTAGAATCTAATTGTAACCTTTTCCGACAAAACCTCATTAGGGGGAGGATTGGAACAAAAAAGGCGGCATCCCCCTCGCGGGGAATGCCGCCATCTAAACCGTTGCCGGCTTGTTAGCCCTTGATGCGACGGACTGCCAGTCCGAGGAAGGACATGGCCGCGCCGAGCATCAGCATGGTCGAGCCGCCGTCAGGGACGGAGGTGTTGCCATTGAAGAGCGCCGTGCCCGAGATGCCGTACTGCGAGCCGCTTGTGCCGCCAGCGTGCGACGGGATCGTGATCAGCCCGGTCAGACCGCCCACGTACCACACTTCTGTGCCGTAGTTGGGGCCGTCGTACTTGGCCGTCAGGTACAGGTAACCGCTCGAGCCCAGATCAATCGTGACGACCGCATCGCCCACGCTGCCGTAGGTCGTGCGGCTGACGAGCTCCGCGTCTTCCAACGTCCCGAAGTCGTTCGCCGAACGCGTGAAGTCCTGGCCCAGCGCCGTGTCCGTGGTCGAAACGGACATGTCGATGAGGTGATTCACGTACGACGTGAGATCCGCATCGCCTGCAGGAATACCGAATTCGATATAACCCAGTTCGCGGCTGTCGCCGATAAGCAGGGCGCTCGCGTTCGAGCCCCACATAGCCAGCGTGCAGCACAGCGCGCTGCCGATAATGAGTTTCTTGATCAGTGACATGATGCCTATCTCCCTCTTTCCTTCTGCTTCTGACGTTCGATTCTTACACCCTGTTGGGTATGCAGAGTTTAGCAGAATGCATGCCAGCCGCCTGTTTGGGTACTCATAGCGCGGGTAATTAAAGTCGCAATCTGTTATAGCAGATATGTTTATGATAATTAATATCGGCCGGAATGGCGATTCCGTTCGCCGTGGTGCTAGGGGTGATTTGTAAGGCATACCGACGCATTGGTGCTGCATCGTCGATCCTGTATACTCGGCGCAAGATGGTCATTGATCACATTCGATGGAGGGGGAATGCTTGTGGAATCTAGCCATCTCATCCGATCGGCCATTTGTGCCGTGCGACTGGTATGTGTCGTGTTGGAGGCGTGCCCGTTAATCGCAGCATCCAGACGTGCGCATGGGACTCTCGAGGGCGCTCCGTTTGTACCAGATTAGGCCGATGTGTTTGGTGGGCAACAGTATAGCACCCGTAAATAGTTGACTTGATCGACCTTCCCGGGTAATAATCTGCGGCACCTTGCCCTCAGAGACGACAAGTTCCGGCGCTCCTTCTCCTTCATTGTGGCCCGTGGTGCTACCCGGTAACGGGTTGTGGCCGCGTCTTGCGGTTCCCGTCTTGCTGCTGAGCTTGGCGTTGGCTGGCGCCGCCCGCGGGCAATCTGTCGTCCAGGAGTTCTACGTCCCCCTGCCAGAAGACCAGGTCCGAAGCACGTTCCTTAAACTCTACACGGGCACAGGGTCTATCTTTGACTCCGTTGTGTCGTTGGTCGTGAATGCGGCGGGCACGCGCGTCATCCTCGACCACTGGGAAGACGGCTACGAAATCGACCTGAACGCCCCGTTGCAGACGTCGACCAAAGTCTGGGGCGACGGCAACAACGGCAACGGCATCGCGCCCGGATTTGTCAATGATCCGGCGACGCTGCCCGCCGGCACGGTCCTGCCGCTGCGCAATAACGTGTCGCTGCCCCGCAATCCCTCAGCCATTGTCTATGATGGCCGCGACCGCGTGGGCGCCACCAAGGCCATCGTCATGTCGCGCGCCTCCTGGGCGACCGTCCCGGGCAGCGTGCTGAGCGGGGCCGCAGAAGTGACCTCCACCCTGGACTATGGGACGGACTTTGTCTGCCCGGTCGGCGAAAACGTGTCGGCCGCGTCGATGTTCGAAGTGGTCGATCTGTATGTTCAGGCCGCGGACAACGGCACGACCGTCAGTATCGACAAGGACGCCAATGGCACCTTCGAAACCGCCTTCACGCTGAATCGCGGTGAATCGTATCGGGTGAACGGTGGCGTCTTCAAAGGGGCGCGGGTCAGCGCGGGCAAGCCCGTGCAAGTGCACGTCGTGACGGGCGATATCAATGCCAACTACGAGTGCGATTGGTTCACGCTCTATCCCGTCGATCAGTGGTCGGATGTCTACTACACGCCGGTCGGCACGGCCAACAATGGCAATCAGGCGTATGTCTTCGCCTATAATCCGGGCACGAATACGATTTCGATCGCGGTCAGCACGCGTGTCGGGCCCACCAACTTTTCCGTGGCAGCCAACGGCACCTACCAGTACCTGGTGCCCAAGAACTCGGGAGCCCGGCTGCAAAGCAGCGGGGGGGCGCCCTTCTTCGCGCTGGAAACTGTCGGTGCCAACCCGACGGCCAACAACGTGCACGACTGGGGTTTCACGCTGGTGCCCGAAGGGAATCTGACCACGGTGGCTCTGGTGGGGTGGGGGCCCGGCAGCAGCGACCTGACCCAGAACGGCAGCCCGGTCTGGGTCACGCCGGTGGCGAACACGACCATCTATGTCGATCTCAACGGCGATCGGATCGGGCCGCTGACGGATGCGAATGGTGACCATTACGACCTTCAGTACACGCTGTCCGCCCTGCAGTCCCAGACCATCTATGATCCGGATAAGGATCAGACCGCCATGCGGGTCTACACACTGGACGGAACGTTGATCACGGCCGCGTGGGGGCAGGACCCCGCCGTGGCTGGCTCGGGCAACCCGTTCCTCGACCTCGGCACCACCGTATTGCCGTTCCCTGTGCCGGTGATCCGAAAGTCGAGCGTCATCGCCACTGGGGGCGACGTGTCGCCAAGCGGCCTGAGCGTTGGCGACACGCTGCAGTACACGGTCGAGATCGACAACCGCAGCCTGCAGGTGCTGGGCAATGTCATCGTCCTGGACGCGCCGCCCCCGAGCCTGAGCTATGTGACCAACTCCTCCTTCCGCGACGGCGTCGCCGTGAGCGACGACGCGGCGCCGCCCGCGGCGACGAGGTTCCCGCTCGACGAGTCTGGCTATATCATTCCGGTGCTGCCTCGCGGCACGGCGGTGACCTTCACCTATCAGGCCCTGATTCTGGCCAGCGGCTCCATCGCCAATGGGGCAACTAGCAGCGGGGCCACGGTGACCAACACCGTGGAGGTGCCGCCACCCGCGGGGGCGGACCCCTGCCACCTGGCCTTCACCGATGTGGTCGGAGCGACCGTCACGGCGTACGCCCTCGGGGCGGATCTTTACGTCACCCTGCGGGACGCCGATGCGAACCAGCAGACGGGAGTGGTCGAGACCGTGGACGTGACGGTCGAGAACACCATCAACGGCGACCTGGAAACGATCACGCTGGTGGAATTGGCCGCCAACACGAATGTGTTCCGCAACGTCGCGGCACTGCCTTCCTCCGAAAGCACCGGCCTGTCGCAATTGGATGGCACGCTATTCGTCGCGGGCGGCGATACATTGTCCGTCAGCTACACGGATCCTCTCTTCGCGGACGGCTGCAATGATGCGGTCACCGTAACGGTCCCCTCCGCCTTCAAGATCCTGTACCTGAGCACCGACGGCAGCGGCTCACCCGACCAGGACCTGGACCGCCTTGATCCCGTGGCAACCGGGGATGGCACGACGGCCAGTTCGGTGGCGCTGGGCGTAATCGCGGGTAATGGCGCGGGCACCACGACCAACGCGGCCGACGACTTTTCGTCTGGCACGTACACCGGCGGAACCGGCTGGGCGGACCAGTGGCTGGAAGTCGGCGAATCGGATGGCACGGGCGCCGGACTCGTGCGGGTGACGGGCCAGGCGCTGGTCCTGGGCAAAGCCAGCGGCGGCAATACCTCGATGAGCGGCATCGGGATCCGGAGGGCGGTCAGCCTGACGGGCACCAACGCCGTGACCCTGTCCTTCGCCTATGCGTTCAGTCAGGCCCTGCAGGCTGATGTGAATCTGCAGGCCTCGACCAACGGGACCACCTGGACCACGCTGTGGAATGCGCTGAGTGGCAGCGGCACCACCAACCTCAGTCTCAGCGCGTACCTGAGCACCAACGCGCAGATCCGCTGGGTCGGCACCGGCAACCTCGGCGGCGGCGACCGGCGCCTGACGATTGACGACGTCACCATCACGTCGGGCACGCCCAACGGCAGCGGCGGCACGAACACGGCCACGTTCACGCAAACACCGGCCTTCTGTTCGGCGTTTGCGCTCCCGGCCGGTGGCACGGTGGTGATCACCAACCACATCACGATCGTCAGCGGGAGCATGCCGACCAATGCGGCGGTGATTGCTCGGTTGACCTATGGAACGAATGCAATCCTCACCGTGACCAATGCCACGTACAACAGCAGTCTCGGCACTCTGCGGTGGAGCGGCGCGCTGGGAGGCGCGGTGACCGTGCCTGCCGGGCAGGCTCTGGCCCTGACGGTGTCGAACAGCGAATCCGGCGTTCGATTCCAGATTGATTATGACAGCACCAACGCGCCGTCGCAGGTGTCGTTGCCAACGGCCTCTCTCATTGCCATCGACAGCCTGGGTGTCTACGACGCCGCGTATCCCGGCGGCTCGCTGGTCAGCACGCCGAACATCGGCGCCACGCTGTATGTGCGCGCCACGGTCAGCGACCCCTTTGGTGCCTACGACATCACCGGCCTCGATCTGGGCATTGACGGGCCGGGTGGCGCGGGTGATGTCGGCACCACGCTGACGGACGCCAACGTCGTCACCAACGACGGTTGCGCCAAGACGTACGAATATGTCTGGACCACAGGCAGCACGGAGGGGTCGTACACGATCACGACCGTGGCCCATGAGGGCACGGAAGGCATTACGGACACGGCCGCGACGGCGGTGAATCTGATCCAGCTCGATCTGGGCACGCCCTGCGCCATCGCGTTCACGGCGGGGGACAACGGCGCGGTCACGAACATCTACGGCACCAACGACTCGGTCTGCGTCCGGGTGACGGATCTGGACGAGAACACCAGCGGGACCGCCGCCGAAACCGTGCTGGTGCTGCTCACCACCAGCGGGGGCGACAGCGAAGCGCTGCTGCTGGTGGAAACGGGGACGAACACGGGCACGTTCGCCGCCTGCCTCGCAACCAGCACGTCGGCGGGCACGAACGCCAGCGACGGGATTCTGAACGCGCCGGCGGGAACCGCCATCACGGCCAACTATACGGATCCGAACGACCCGTCAGATCCCTGCTCGGATGCGGCCACCGTGCCGCCGCCGGGGGCGACGCCGGACGTGCGCATCACCAAGACGCTGCTCCTGCCGGCCGATGGCCAGACCCTCGTCGGCGGGCAAGCACAGTTTGATGTGCGCGTGGTGAACACGGGCAGCACCACCCTGAACCCCGTGCAGGTCACCGACACGTTCGACACCAACATCCTGGGCTATGTCTCCGCCGCCTCGGCACCGGACAGCGTGGTTGGCGGCACCTTGACGTGGAACAGCGTTGGCCCGCTGGCGCCGGGCGGAAGCACGAATCTGATCGTCACCTTCACCACGCTGGCGGCCGCCAGCCCGACCACCAACACGGCAAGCGTCGTGGCCGACGGCGGCTCGCCAACGGACGCCGACCATGCGACGCTGATCGTCACGCGCACGCAGATTGGCCTGACCAAGGTGCGCGTCACGCCGCCGTCGGGGCCGGTGGACATTGGCGGGGATGTGACCTTCCGCATCACCATCACCAATCTCAGCACCACCGCCCTTGCCGAACTGCCCTTGGAGGACACCTTCAGCGGCCCCTGCTTCTCGTTTGTTTCTGCGGTACCGGCACCGGACGGCATCGGCTTCGGCAGCCTGTTCTGGGCCGATCTGACCGGCGCCGGGACGCTGCCGGTCGGCGGGACCACCCATATTGACGTGACGCTGCGCGCGGCAGGCGGCTGCGATCCGGCCGAAAACGTCGCGGCCGTCAATTTCGCCGTGGATGTGTTTGGCGATCCGGTGCCCCCCATCAACGATATGGCAGTCGTGACCACTCTGGCGTCACGCATCAGCGGCACGGTCTACGAGGATCCGGACGCTTCCGGCGTGACCAATGGCGATGAAGTCGTGCTGGGCGGCGTGACCCTGCGCCTCTTTACCGACCCCGACGGCGATGGCAATCCGTCGGATGGCACGCTTGTGGATCTCATCGCGACCCTGGCCGATGGCACCTACGAATTCCTCAACCTGGCAACGGGACGGTACGTGATTGTGGAGTCGGATCCGGTCGGTTACACGAGCACCGGCGACACGGCGGGGGCCAATGACAACCGCATCCCCGTGGATCTGGCCACGAGCGGGGACTATGCCGGTAACGATTTCCTGGACCGTGTCCCGCCGACCTTCGGTACGGTCAGCGGCCAGGTCCGGCTGGATGCCGATGCGGATGGCAACCTGGGCGACCCGGACGCCGGAATCGCCGCCGTGAGCATCGCCTTGATCCAGGATGTGAACGGAAACGGCCTGGCGGATTCCGGCGAGCCCGTGGCGCAGACGACGGGCACGGACACCAATGGCGCCTACGGGTTCGCCCTGGTTCCGCCCGGCAACTACGTGGTGCGCGAAAGCGATCTGTTCGGCTACCGCAGTACGGCGGACACGGCGGGCGCCAGTGACAACCAGATCGGCATCGTCGTGACCGGCGGCGGATCCAGCGCGGGGAACGACTTCCTGGATGCGCAGCAGACCCTGGAATCCTACCGCAGCGACTACGTGGTGGTGACGAACCGCTACAGCCGGGACCCGGAGAACACGGGCCAGGCGGTGGACATCATCTACACGGGAGGCTCGAACTACGTGGCCGGAACGCCTTTCGACGTGGCCTACTACGACCGCGTGGGCACGCTGGTGTTCACCGATACCGCCGCGTACGCCACGAACTCCGGCTTCCTCTACAGCGTCAACGCGAACACCAACGACAGCGTCACGTACGGCGCGTGGACCGCGGTGGTCATGCCGGACGGCACCACCCCCGAGAGCACGCTCGCCGCACAGCTGTCCAGCGCGACAACGATTCAGACCGACCCCTTCGATGTGGTGAGCTGGAGCCGGACGTGGTTCACGGACGCGAGCGGCTTGTACACGAACACCTATGGATCGTCCAACGGCACCGGGGTGGTCTACATGCAGACCACCGATCGCGACCAGAACCAGGACACGAACACGGTCGAAACAATCGCGCTGACCCTGACCAACGCCGCGACCGGCGACAGCGAGACCGTGACGCTTTACGAGACGGGGCCGGACACGGGCGTGTTCGCGAACAACAGTTCAGGCCAGCGGCTGGCATTCCCGATCTCGAGCAACTCCGGCGGCAGTTCGAATGACGGGACACTGCGCTTTGAAACCGGGGACACGTTCCAGGTTCGGTACACGGACCCCAACGATGCGCTTGACCAGTCGGGGGCGGTGGCGACCACGCAGGTGTTGCTGCGCGCGCTGTCCGCGCGTCGCGTGGCCGACGGCGTGCGGGTGGAGTGGACAACCGCCTCGGAGTACGACACGGCCGGATTCTATGTGGAGCGCGACATGGCGGGATTGCGCACGCGTGTGAATGCGGCACTGCTGGCCGCGCTGCCCCCGGCGCCTGCGGGGGCGAGCTACGCGGTGCTGGATCGCGAGGCGCCGGCCGGGGGGCCGCTCTGCTACTGGCTCGTCGAAGCGGAGATGCGCGGCGGCGAAAACAGGTTTGGCCCTGTTGCCGTGGATGCCGATGCGGCCGCCGGAATGGTGGGCGCGGTAGCGGGACTGGCCAGCGATACGCCCGCGGATGATGTCGTCCGCGTTGTGGATGAAGCGCCCATCCTCGCCGCGCGGACGCGTCGTGCGGCCGCCGCGATGGCAGGATCCGGCGAGACCCCGGGCACCCTCGCGGTCGTGCCGGGTGTCGAGCCGGCCGCTGGAACGGAACTGCCGCCTCTCAAGATTGCGGTGCGCGCGCGCGGAGTCTACGCCATGTCCGCGGCGGATCTGGCCGTCCCCGCCGGCGTCCCCGAAGGGGTGGTGGCCGGGTTGATCGCTTCGGAGGCCCTACGCCTCAAGAACCAGGGCCGGACCGTCACTTGGACGCCCTTGGATGGGCGGGTGGTCTTCCTCGGCGAAGCGCTCGGCAGCCGCTACACCGCCACGAACATCTATTGGCTCGAGAGCGGGCCGCGCGGTCGCATGGCCGAACGCACATTGCCTGCGCCCGCGCCGGCGGCCGGTCTCGACTATCCCGAAACACGCGTGTTCGAGGAGAACCACTACGCGCCGGTGGCGCCGCTCATGAATGCGGATGAGGATTTCTGGATGTGGGACTTCATCCAGGCGGGCCACGCCACGGCCGGAAAGAAGACCTTCGCCTTCAGTCTGGATGCGCTGGCCGATGCCGCGGAGCAGGCCGTTCTCACCGTGCGCCTGACCGGCACCACGAAAACCGCGGCCAACCCCGATCATCACGCCGTGGTGATGATCAACAGCCAGACCGTCGGCGAGACCACCTGGAACGGGGTCGGGGCCCACCAGTTGACGTGCACCTTCTCGCAGACGTTGCTGCACGAAGGGTCGAACACCCTATCAATCACGGGCATCCTGGATCCCGGGCGCCCGTTCAGCATCTTCTACCTGAATAACTTCGACGTGACGTACCGCCGCCGCTATGAGGCGGCGGACGGCGCGCTGGCCTGCACGCCCGCCGGCCATGCCGTGATTACGGCGGACCATTTCGCGCGGCCCGATATCCTGGTGCTTGAAGTCGGCAACCGCCGGCGCCCGGTGCGCCTGCGGGGCTTGACCGTGGACGGCGAACCCGGCGCGTACCGGGTGAGCTTCCGCGCCAGCGCCGGCGATGCGCGCTATTACCTGTGCGATGGCAGCGCCATGGGCACGCCGGCCTGGATCCGTGCCCGACCGTGCCCCGATTTGCGCGATTCCGGAAATGCGGCGGATGTCCTGATGATCGCCCCGGCCAAGCTGGTCGCGGGGGCCGGCGTGCTGGCGGACTACCGCGCGGCGCAGGGATGGACACCGCGCGTGCTGGACGTGGAAGACGTCTACGACGCCTTCTCGTACGGCTTGCCGGATCCCGAGGCGATTCGGCGCCTGCTGCGCGCGGCGGGAACATGGACGATGGCCCCCCGCTACGCGCTGCTGGTCGGAGCCGGCACCTATGACTATCACAACAACCAGGGCTTCGGGGATTGTCTGATTCCTCCGCTCGTCGTCTCGACGCCGGTTGGCGTGCTGCCCTCGGATGTCACGCTCGGTGATGTCACGGGCGACGCGGTGCCGGAAATCGTGGTGGGGCGCCTGCCCGTCTTGTCCCCGGCGGAATTGCAGACGGTGGTCGGCAAGATCCAGCGTTACGAGCAGAATGTCGCGCCGGACCATCCGGTGCTGATGGCGGCGGACGATGCCGACGCGTCCGGCAACTACGCGTTTGACAGTCGCGAGCTGGGAGCGCTTGACGGCGCCGGGACCCGGTACCTGAATCTCGCGGCCGGACAGACCGCGGCATTTCGCACGGCGCTCTTCAGCGAGCTTCGCAACGGGCGCCGCGTTTTCAACTGGGCCGGGCACGGCGGTGTCAGCGCGCTGGCCGGTGAGGGCGTGCTGAAGACAACGGACCTGGCAGGACTCAACAATGCGTCCAAGCCGACCGTCCTCGTGGCGCTTTCCTGCCTGCTCGGTCAGTTCGCGCTGTCGGGCGTGGACACGCTGGGCGAGTTGATGGTGACGGATGGCAACGGCGCCGCTGCCGTCTGGGCTCCTGCCGGTCTCGCGTATCACCTCGAGAGCATGCACCTCGGTCGGGGGTTCCACGGCAGGTTGGCGGCAGGCGGCCCGACGCGACTGGGCGATGCGGTGCGGGCCGGCCACCAGGCCTATCGCGCGCGCGGGGCCGTGGCGCACATGCCTCAGATCATGAACCTGCTGGGCGATCCGACCCTGGGGCTCACGGGAATCGCAGGACCGCTGTCCGCGGCGGAATTGGAGGCCACCGCCTGGACACCGGCCACGGCCCCCTTTGGCGGCGAAGATCTTCCGGATGTCCCGGAAACGGGCGTCGAACAGGGGCGGGATGTCGTGCGCATTGTCAACATTACGGGCACGGCGCCGGGCGACCGCATCGACCTGCGGTTTCACGGTGCCGCGGGCGCGGACTGGCCCGCCTATGGCGTGGATTTCGCAACGAACCTGCTGGATGCCGTGTGGCGCGATATCTCCGAGCAGATTGTCGCCTCGGAACGCATCCCGCTGGCCGATGGTGGTGATCTGGTCGTGCTCAGCGTGGAATTGCAGCTCCCCCAGCCGGTCGGCTATCTGCGCGTCCGGCGGCGTCCCTGAGGTGACGGCCTTGTCGGCCTCCTCGCACCGGACTTGGTGAAAGACGCTTTGACCGTTGTCCGGAGCCTGCGCTAGACTCCCGCGACGCGTGCAACAACGATCATCCGCTTTTTCTACCGCAAACCCGCCGGGAACTCCTCTATGAATCCAGTCACGTTCATCAGCCGTTTTGCCGTCTTCCTCGCCGCGCTCGCGGTCTCGTTCCTGCCCCTCACAGGGCGGGCCGCCAATCCCGCGGGCGATCTGCGGATCGAAGTCATGGCCGCCTATAACCTCGTGGTGGATTCCAATGTGGAATCGCCTTCGACGTATGCGCCGCGGGCGGCCTACATGGGCGCGAAGTTCTACAACGACGGCGCCAACCCGCTGACGAACGTCACGGCCTATATCGGCAACTACCTGGGCGGCACGAATGACACCCCGGGCCTCTATCCCCGCCGCGCACATCCCCCGCTGGTCGGACCGCTGCCGGGCAGCCAGTTCGCCCTGACGCATGAAGGCGGGGCGTCCGGCGCCACCGACGCGACGCGCTACCTCGGCACGATTCAGCCGGGCGAAAGCGTCGTGGTGTACTGGCTCGTCAGTTATCCGAACGTCGATGCCAATGGCGACGCGGTGTGGGGGCCAAGCGTGAAACCAGAGGACGATCTCTGGCTGCAGTTCGACATCTGGGGCCGCGCCCAGGATGCGGGCGTGCCGGTGACCGCGGACGTCACGCGCACCGTAACCATGCGCAACGAGATCTCGGCCATGGCGAACAAGATCTTTCCCAACTCGGCCAACAAGGTGCCGCAAGCGTATCAGGACCTGCTGCAACTCTACGCGCCGGCCTGGACGAATACCGCCGACAACGGCGCGCCGGGCACCCGCATTGTCACGGAGGGCGTCTGGTATGACCTCGGCAATGTCGGCGCCGGATTCGACAACAATGGCGACCTCGTGCCGGACCGGAACGCCTGGATGCAACCGGTAGGCGATGCCTCCCTCTTTGACCCATCCTGCTTCCGGCTGGTACGGACCCGCGCGCTGGTGGTGGTGCTCCTGAACGACGGCACCGAGCAGGTGATCGTCACCGAGGATCAACTCTACTTCGAGAATATTCCCGACAACAACCGTGGAGCCGTCGGCTATGTGGCCTACGAGTTCGAGGTCCTGCGCGGCGGCTGCTCGAGCGGGATGACGCCCTATCAGGAGGTGGCATCCGGGTTCGACAACGAGAAGTTCAACGGGGACTATGGCGCAACCCTGGGGCAGCCCCTGGTCAGCGCCCCGGCCTCGGCCGCGATGGGCAAGACCGCGTCGCGCGACAGCATCTTCCCGGGAAGCAATATCGTGTACACGGTGACCTTCACCAACACTGGCGCACTTCCCCTCGGCAATCCGTCCTTCGGCACGCCGCTGGTGGTCCAGGACCGCGTCCCGCCCGGGACCTTCTATGTGTCCGGCAGCGCGGCCAGCAACCAGGTGCTGCCGTCCGGGGTGAGCGACATCGAGCGCTTCTTCTCCTCCGACTTCGGCACCAACTGGGTCAGCACGGAACCCGTTCCCGCGACCAACGTCACCGACATCCAGTGGTGGCTGAGCGACGCCCTCCCGGTTGGCGGCGCCGGAGCCGTGGGGTTTGCCGTTACGGTGCGCAATCCGTACACGCCCACCAACCCCGTCATCGCGAACACCGCGGGGTTGTCCTTCGGGAACAGCTATCCGTTCACCAACGCCACCGCGTCCACCCTCGTCCTCGGCAACAACAGCCTGGGAGATACGGTGTACCTCGACGAAGGCAGCGGCTTCTCGTTCGGCAACGGCCAGCAGGACGCGGGCGAGCCGGGGAGATCCAATGTAACCGTGCACCTCTATTACGACACGAACGCCAATGGCGTGCAGGACGCCGGGGACAGCCTGCTGGCGACAGCCGTGACCGGCACCAACGGCACGTATTCCTTCACGCAGTTGCCGGACGGTTTCTTCCTGGCCGTGGTGGATGTGGATGATCCGGATGTGCCCGCCGGCTACACGCCGACCACGCCCACCACGATCGCCGTGGCGCTGGATCCCACGCGCGCCACGACCAGCCCGGTGACCAACACCACCGCGGACTTTGGTTTCGCCCCGGCCCTGACCCTGGATAAGTCCGGCAGCACGGCGTTGCGCGAGGGCCAGACGGTGACGTACGCGATCGTGGTGACCAACCGGCTGCGGGGCAACGGCACCGGCCTGGGACAGTTCACGACGTACGACATCTGGGCGACCAACGAAGCCACGGCGCTGTCGGGAGCCACGGCCCAGAAGAAGTGGATCAACCCCTCGAACCTCTGGAGCCCGTCCGGCCCGGACGGGCTGTCCGCCAACCCGGCGCTGGCCAACGCTGACGAGGATGTCGGCACCACCGGCTTCCGCCTTTCGACACAACCGGGCAGTGTGACCAACGTCCATCTGCTGCTTCCCATGTCCACCAACGGCCTGGCTTTCCGCGCGGCCGACTCGGTGACCGTGAACCTCTACGCGACGACCGACAACACGCGGTTGCTGTTCACGACCAACTACGTCTGCAGCACGATCACCAACGGGACGTACGTGATCAATGTGACGGCCGCGACCAATTGGTCGTGGGGGAGCTTCAACAGCACAAACCGCCTTGCGGTCCAATTGCGCGGCAACAAGGGCACGGGGAGCTCGCCGGGCGGCATTCTGTACGTGGATGCGGTGGGCTTGCGCGTCACCAGCGACGTGCTGAGCGGGGCGAGTTCCGGAACCACCACGCTGGACCCTGTGCCGCTCACGGACACCTACGATGCCGACCTCTTGCAGCTGGTGAGTGCCTCGCCGTCTGCGACCAGCGCGACGACCACCGGGGCGGCCCCGAACACGGTTGGCACGCTGGCGTGGGACAATGTCGGGCCCTTGTACGCGGGTGGCGCCACGACGCTATCGGTCACCTTCCGCGTGCGGGAGCCCACCAACAACACGAGCGCCGTACACACCAACGTGGCAGCCGTCACCGCCGCCACGTTTGCCAACGGACGGCCGGCGAACAGCGCCACCGACACGGTGGTCAGCGCCATATCGCCCGCCGGCACCATTGGCGATTTTGTCTGGCGCGACCTGGACGGAGACGGCGTGCAGGATGGCGGCAGCGAAACCGGCATCAGCGGCGTCTCCGTGGTGCTGACGCCGCCCGCGGGGGTGGATATCGGCACGGGGCCGGGCGGGTCGATCACCAACGTGACGGACGCTAGCGGGTTCTATCTCTTCACCAGCCTGCCGTCGAACGGGACGTACACGGTGGCCGTGCTGACCAACTCCCTGCCGGGCGGCGGGGGCACCAACACGTTTGATCGCGACGGGAACAGGAACAACTCGACGCCCGTGACCCTGACGGTCACATCCACAAACGGTGCCGATACTGTCCTCAACGCCGACTTCGGTTACCGTGTGCAGACGGCGATCGATGGCACCATCTGGCACGATCTTGATCGCAGCGGTACGCCGACGCCGGACGCGGGCGAGGACTGGCTGGCCGGGATCACGGTCTATCTGTGCGCGGGCGCAAGCCCCTGCGGCGCGGGTGGGGCGGTGGCCACAAATACGACGTCGTCGAGCGGCTTCTTCCGCTTCGCGGGCAGCTACACCGGGAGCTTCACCGTGTCCGTCAACACCAACACGGGCCCGCTGGCCAGCGGTTCGTGGACGCGCTCCTTTGACACGGACGGGCTGACGACGTCGAATGCCGTAACCGTGAACGTGGTCAGCGGCGGCACGGCGCGAGCCGACTTCAGCTATTACAAGACGGGTGCCTTCAGCATCGGCGACACCTTGTACTACGACTGGGATGGCGACGGGGGGCAGGACACCAACGACGAGGGCATCGCGAGCATCTCCGTGGACCTTTACGAAGACAGCAACGCGAACGGGGTGGTCGATCTGGGCCAGGACGCGTACATCGGGACCGCCGTGACGGGTTCCAGCGGCACGTACCTGTTCCAGAACATGCCCGCCAGCAACTACCTGGTCGTCGTGGATCAGGCTGACACTCAGTTCCCGCCGCTCTACGTGAACACGGCCGATCCCTACGGCGCACGCGATGGCCGGAGCCTGGCGATCGTGACCAATGCCAGCCGCCTCGACCAGGACTTCGGCTACCAGCCGTACGGCACCGGCGCGATTGGCGACACCATCTGGCGCGACCTCGACGGCAATGGCCTGCAGAGCGGCGCGGGCGAATCGGGCATCAGCAACGTCACCGTGACGCTGCTGGCCGATTTCAATGGCGACGGCACCTTTGTGCAAGTCGCCACCACGTCGTCGGACGGGAGCGGCCTCTACCGGTTCGCGAATCTGCCGGACGGCAGCTATCGCGTACAGGTGAGCACCACCGACCCGGACCTGCCGGACGATGCGTTCGGAACCCCCTACGTGCCGACAACGCCGACGACGGTGTCCGTTTCGCTTGCCGGCGGCACGACCGTGCTCACGGCGGACTTCGGCTTCGCGGCGCTCGGCGCGATCGGCGACACCATCTTCTGGGATGTCAACCAGAACGGCACGCAGGACTACACGGAACCCGGGGCCACCGGCGTGACCGTGCAACTCTACCTCGATGTCAATACGAACGGACTGTACGACGCGGGCACGGATTCCCTGTATGCCAGCGACGTGACGGATGCCGCCGGCCAGTATCTGTTCAGCGGCCTCACGGCCGCCCGCTACGTGGTGGTCGTGGTCGAAGCCGGGCCGCTCAGCGGCGCCGCGCGTTCCGCCGATCCCAGCGCGGATGGTCTGCCCTGCGGTGATCCGGAGGCCACAGGCTGTGACGGCGCCTACGGGGTGACCGTGCTGCCCGGGGGCAACTTCATGGGGGCGGATTTCGGCTATGTGCCGCCCGGCGTCATCGGCGACACGCTGTGGATTGACACGGATAACGATGGCGTCCGCGACGTCGGCGAAAGCGGTATTCCCTATGTCACGGTCCAGCTCTTCACCAACGGAACGCTGGTGGCCACAGGTGCGACGGACAGCGATGGGATTTACTCCTTCTCGAATCTTCGGGATGGCACGTACCGGGTCGTGATCAGCACCAACGACGCCGATTTCCCCGCGGGGCTGAGCGCCGTGTACGATCCGGACGGTGCCCTCGACGGCCAGGGGTCGTCCATCGTCGTCTCGAACGGCGTGGTGGCCGGCATCGGCGGCACGCCCTGCACGGACTGCGACCTCAGCGTGGACTTCGGCTACCGGTATGCCGGCACCAACGCGCTCAGCGGCACGGTGGGGCTGGATGCCGCGCCCTACGACGGCCGGCTGGGCGCGGGGGCCTCGGGTGTCGGCGCGGGCGAGTCGCCGTTCCCGGGCGAAACGGTATACCTCTACCTGTGGAACGACGACGGCGACAACGTCGTGGAGTCCGGTGAAACGGCGGCCATCAGCAGCACATCCACGGCGACCAATGGCGACTACGCGTTTTCCGGTCTCCCCTCCGGCGACGGCAACGACCGCTACATCGTGTCGCTTGCGGCGCCGCAGGACGCCCTGCGCCTGACGACGACGAACGGCGCAACGCCGGCGACGAGCGTCGTCGAAACGCAGAATCTTCAGGGCTACACCGTCTCGGCCTACCAGGTGGTCCCGATCGCGGCCGCGATCACCGGTGTGGATTTCGCCTTCCGGTCGGTGCTGACGTATGACTACGGCGATCTGCCCGCGATCTATGGCACGCTGCTCGGCGGCACGCCCGAGGCGGCCCGGCACGAGATCGGGGCCACGACGAACCTCTATCTTGGGGCGACGGCCGACACCGAGAACAATGGCGCGCCGTCGGTGGCCGCCGACGGTGACGGTGCCGACGAGGATGGCGTGGCGCTGCGCGGGGTCTGGCAGAACGACGGGACGGGCACCGTGCAGGTGACCGTCGGTGCCGGTGCCGGCTGGCTGGTCGGCTACGTGGATTTCAATGGCGACGGCGATTTCCTTGACGTTGGCGAATTCATCATCGACGAGGCCGTCACGAGCGCGGGCGGCGGGCTGTACACGAACACGTTCCCGATCGCCACGAATGCGATTGTTGCCACGAATGCGACACGGCTGTATGCCCGCTTCCGGCTGTTCGATGCCGAGCCGCCGTTCGCCGAGCTGGCCTTTGCCGGCGACGCGGATAATGGCGAGGTGGAGGATTATCGCTTCGAGCTCGGCGCCATCGGCGACCTGGTGTGGGTTGATCTTGATGGCGACGGCGTGCGTGACCCGTCGGAGCAGGCGCTGGCGGGGGTGCGCGTGTTCATTGATCAAAACGGCGACGGCCTCTATCAGGTGGCCGAACCGGCCGCTACCACGGATGCCACCGGCGCCTATGGGATCGGCGGGCTGTCGGCAGGCAGCTATACGGCTTGCATCGATACCAACACGCTGCCGGCGGGACTGAGCGCCAGCTTCGACCTCGATGGCACCAACACGGCGCACGCGGCGGCCTTCGCGCTGTCGGCCGGACAGGTGCGCACGGACGTGGACTTCGGCTATCGCGGCACCGCCGCCCTCACCGGCGACGTTCGCCTCGACACGGACGCGGACGGCAATTTCAGCGATCCCGACGCCGGGATTCCTGTCGTGACCGTCAGCCTGTACAGCGACCCCAACGGCGACGGAGACCCGGCCGATGGCGTCCTGCTGGCGACGACCCTGACCGACGCCGCCGGCGCGTTTGTCTTCACCAATCTGGTTGCGACGAACTACGTCCTGGTGGAAACCGACCGGTCGGGCTACAGCAGCACGGCGGATACGGATGGCGCCAACGACAACCGGATCGCGGCGAGCGTGACGGCGGGGGCGGTATCCACGGGCCATGTCTTTCTCGACACGCGCCTGATCACGCTGGAGTCTTACCGCAGCAACTACGTCGTGGTGACCAACCGGTACACCCGTGATCCCGAGGACACGGGACAGCCCGAGGAGATTATCTACGAGGGTGGCTCGAACTACGTCGCGAACGCGCATTACGATGTCGCCTATTTCGATCGCGACGGCCACCTCGTGTATACCGACACGAGTGCGTACACGACCAACACCGGGTTCCTGTACAGCGTCAACCCCAACACGAACGACGCGGTCACGTACGGCATTTGGACCGCCGTCGTCCTGCCCGACGGAACGCCCCCGGAGGCCACGCTGGCGGGGCAGCTTGCCCAGCCGTCCGCCATCATCTCGGACCCATTCGAGGTGGTGAGCTGGAGCACGACGGTGTTTACGGATGCGACCGGCACGCCGATGAGCGGGGCGGCGTACACGAATCAGTATGGCACGTCGAACGGCACCGGCGTTGTGTATATGCGGACGATTGATCGCGATCAGAACCAGGACACAAATGCGATCGAGAGCATCACGGTGACGCTGACCAACGCGGCCACGGGCGATAGCGAAAGCGTGACGCTGTACGAGACCGGGCCGGACACGGGCGTGTTTGCCCACAGCCTGTCGGGACAGCGGCTGGCGTATCCGATTTCGACGACGACGGGCGGCGGGCTGAACGACGGCACGCTGCGGTTCGACATCGGTGACACCCTGCAAGTGCTGTACACCGATCCGAACGATCCGCTCGACCAATCCGGGGCGGTGGCGTCGACGGCGGTCATCGTGTCGACATTCACGGCCACGCGCGTGACCGACGGGGTCCTGGTGGAGTGGTCCACGGCATCCGAAGACGGGACCGCGGGTTTCTATTTGCTGCGGCGGGAGGCGGACGGGTGGGTGAGCGTGAATCGCGAGCTGACCGCGGCGCTGCCTCCGGCGCCGGCGGGAGCGGCGTACGCGCAGCTGGATCGAGCGGCTCCAGGCGACGGGGCCGTGACGTATCTGCTGGTGGAGCAGGAATTGCGCGGGGCCCGGAATACGTATGGTCCCTACACGATCAATCCCCAGCGCGCGCCGGCCGCGCTCGCGAAGGCGTTGCGTACGACGACGGCGTTGGACCGCCACGGGGCGTTGCGCGCGGCAGATCCGCGTCCGGCGCGACAGGCCGCCGCGCGACGGTTGCGAGCCGCGCGCGCGACGGCGGCAGTGGCCCCGCTGGCACGCCGCACCCCGGCCGCGCCGGTGTCGGCGGTGGCGCCCCTGCGCATCGAGATTGAGGCGAGCCAGGTGTACGCGTTGACTCCTGCGGCGATCGCGGCGGCCGCCGGGATGGCTTCCGACGTCGTGTCCGCGGGGCTGGCCAAGGGCCAGTTGCGGCTGACCCATCGGGGGGCGGATGTCGCCTGGGCTGCGGCTCATGGTCAAGTCGTCTTCTTCGCCGAGGCGTATGGCGATCGGTACACCGCCACGAACGTCTTCTGGCTCGAGCGCGGCAATCAGACAGCCTGGGGCTTGCGCAAGGATCGGGCGCCTTCCGCCGGCGCGGGCATGTCGTATTCAACCACCCGCACCTTTGAAGAAAACCACGTCGCGCCGGTTGGCGCGCTCGTGAATGCGGACGAGCCCATCTGGATGTGGGACTACATCCAGGCCGGCAACGCGGTGGCCGGAACCAAGCGGTTTGCGTTCAACCTGGATGCACTGGCTCCCGCCACCCGGCCCGTGCAACTCGTCCTCCACCTCACGGGGACCACAAAGACGGCTGCCAATCCCGATCATCATGTGCGGGCCGCGGTGAACGGGCAAGTGGTGGGGGAGGCGCGCTGGGACGGCATCGGCGCTTACACGCTCGACCTGGCCTTCGCCCAGTCGCTGCTGCGCGAAGGAGCCAACGAATTGGAACTGACGGGCATCCTGGATCCGGGGCGCGCCTTCAGCATCTTCTATCTCGACAACTTCGCCGTCACGTACACCCGTCGCTACCAGGCGGTCGACGGGACGCTGGATTGCAGTCCGGGCGGGAACGCGGTCATTACGGCCGACGGGTTCCGGAGCGCCGACATCACGGTATTGGAGGTGGGAAACTGGAAGCGTCCGGTGCGCCTGGACGGCACCCGCGTGGAGGCGGCCGGCGGCGGCTATCGCATCAGCTTCAAATCCAGTCCCGCGGATGTGCGCTATTATCTCTTCGAATCCGGCACGGTCAGGGCCCCCGCGGCGGTGGTGTCGCGGGCGTTGCCGGACCTGCGCGGGGCGCAGAACCGCGCGGACTACGTGATCGTCACACCACAGGCGTTCGTGGCGACGGCCCGGACGCTCGCGCAGCATCGCGCGGCGCAGGGGATGAGCACGAGTGTGCTGGCGGTCGAGGATGTGTACGACGTCTTCAACTACGGCATGCCCAATCCGGAAGCCATTCGCAGCCTGCTGAGGCAGGGGACGCAGACGTGGTCGAGGGCACCGCGCTACTGTCTGATTGCCGGTGCGGGAACGTACGACCACCGCGGCTTCCTCGGCTACGGCGACAGCCTGATCCCGCCGCTGATGGTGTCCACGCCCGTGGGGGTGCTGCCTTCGGACGAAGAGCTGGGAAATGTGGTGGGCGACGGCACGCCGGAAGTCATCGTCGGCCGTCTGCCGGTGCTGTCCGACGTGGAGCTGGCGCGCGCCATCGGCAAGACCATCGCGTACGAGCAAGGGCTGGCGCGGCCGGGGCTGATGGCCGCCGACAACCGGGATGCGTCCGGCAATTTTCCCGGCGACAGTCACAGCCTCGCGCAACGCGTCGGGAGTGCGCCCGGGGTGCGAACCCTCGACCTTCAGGCCGGGCAGACGACCGCCTTCCGGTCGGAGCTCTTTGCGCAGTTGCGCGAGGGGCGTCGGCTGCTGAACTGGACCGGCCACGGCGGCATCAGCCAACTGGCGAACGAAGGGGTGTTGAAGGCATCCGACGTGCCGGCGCTGAATAACGCGGCGGCGCCGACGCTGGTGGTGGGGCTGACGTGCCTGATCGGGCAGTTCGCGATTCCCGGCGTCGACACGCTGGGCCAGGTGCTGGTGACCGATGCCAACGGCGCGGCGGCGGTGTGGGCACCCGCGGGCATGGCCTTCCATCTCGAGAGCATGATCCTGGGGCGTGGCTTCTACGAGGCCTACGCATCAGCCGCGCCGGTTCGGCTGGGCGACGCGGTGCGCGCCGGGCATCAGGCCTACGCGCGTCAGGGGCATCTGGATCACATGCACCGGTTGTACAACCTGCTGGGTGATCCTGCGCTGGCGTTGAATGCGGCGGCCGCCTCGGGTGCCGGGAGCGGCGCCGCGCGTGCCGGTGCATCGCGCCTCAGCCGCGCGCTTGCCGCCACCGCGCATGCACAGGCGCTTGGCGGGGCTTTGGCGCCCGGGGCGGATGTGTTTGTGGCCGAGCAGCCGGTGGAACTCCAACTGGGGCAGCCCGAGTTCGATGGGGCGGGCAACTCGGAAGGGGAATTGATCGAGCTGAGCTTCCGGCAGCCGTCGGCCGCCTTGATCAGCGGATATGGCGTGGAACTTGGCACCAACCTGATGGAAGACGCCTGGCGCGACATTTCCGACCGGATCGTTTACAGCGAGCGCATCCCGCTGGCAGAGGGTGCGGAAGCGGTTACGTTGCAGGTTCGCCTGCCGGTCGGGCAGCGGGCCGCGTTCCTGCGCGTGCGCACGCAACCGTAAGGAGCCACGCATGTCGGAATCAGACCGGATTTACAGCCGCAGCGCGGATGTGGTGTTTCGCAAGATCCTCGACGAGCACATCCTCGTGCCCGTGCGCGGGCAACTGGCGGACATGCAGCGGGTTTTTGCCCTCAATCCGGTGGCCGTGTGCCTGTGGGAAGCGCTGGACCAGCCACGCCCGCTCGCCGCGCTCGTCGCGCGCGTGGTGCAGACCTTCGCCGTCGACGAACCCACCGCGAAGGCGGATGTGGAGCGGTTCATCGGCGAGTTGCAGCAGGCCGGATTAGTCGTCGATTCTCCACCAGCCAGGAAGGGCTGACAGACGCGCGCTCAGGAGCCGAAATTGAAGCCCTGGCCGCAGAGGGGTTCGGCCTGGGTTTTGCAGCCGATGCCGAGCGTTTCCTCGGGCAGCAGTTCCACGACCTGGAGCCGGGGCGGCTCATAGGGGAGACGACTCTCCATGCGGGCCGGCTGCTGGTCGGGCTGGTTCTTATGCTCCATGCTCAGCTCCCAAAGTCTGTCCCGCAGGTGCGGCCTCTGCGATGGCCGCATGACGCAGCCGTGCCAATTCGAGCACAAACGGCGATTCGGTCGTCTCACTGCCAGTTTCCAGCCGATTGACGCCGGGGCAATGCGCGCACACGCCGCGCAGGTGCGCCGGTGGCGCTTGATCGGCGGATGTATACACTTTTTGACGTACCGCGGCAAGCTCCTGCTGCCAGAGTTCGCGCAGCGGCTTCTCGCGCAGGCTGAAGCGATGGTGCGTGGTCATCAGGCAGGGCGACACCTGTGCGTAGGGGTCGATATAGAGGCTGCTCTGGCCCGCCCCGCAGGTGTACACGCGGCGCCCATCGGCCGGCGCCTGCTGCGCCGCTTCCCAGGCCTTGCGCCAGGCCGCACGCCGCGCCGGATCCCGCATCTCCAGCGCCACGACCTGCGAGGGGTTCAGGCGCACCTGCAGGGGGGCCAGGTCCCCGTTGGGCAGGCAGGGGAAGATCGCCCCGTCAAAGCGAAAGGGGACGTCCAGCTCCGCGGCGAAGCGTTCCATGGCGTCCAACTCGTGCTGGTTGATGGTCAGCAGCACGGTCTTGAGCGACACGCGGATGCCGTTGTCCAGCAGGGCGCGAATGCCGCGCATGGCGCCGGCGTGGGAACCGGGGACGCGCGTGACGCTTTCGTACGTGGCGGCCGTGGCGCCGTAGAGGCTGATCTCCACGTTGCGCGGCGGCAACTCGCGGAAGAGCGCCAGGATCCCGTCATGCACCAGGATGCCGTCGCAGTAGACCGAAACCAGCAGCCCCTGTTGGCGCGCGTGGCGGTAGATCGCGGGAAAATCTTTCCGCATCATGGGGTCGCCGCCGGTGATCGTCAGGTACAGGCAGCCCGCCGCGCCAAGCTGGTCGATGGCATCGCAGGCCTGGGCCGTGTCCATTTCCTGATCGCGCTTGCGCTGCTGCTCGTCCTGCGGTCCGAGGTAGCAGTGTACGCAGCGCAGGTTGCAGCGGCTGGTGAGTTCCAGCAGGGCGGACACGGGGACGCGCTCCCGGGCGGCCTTCTCGCGCAGGCGCGCGATCCACGCGCGCGACGTGGCGGGATCTGCCATGGTTGTGATCATACGGAGCGCCTTTCCCCACACCGGCCAGCGTTGGACTGGCGGAATGATAAGCGGCTGGAGCGGGCGAGGAAAGCCCGAAAGGTTCCGGTGACGGCGGCGCTACGACGCGGGCGTAGGGATCGGGCGCTGGCGCTTGAAGCATGCGCGGCCGGCTGTTAGGCTACCGGCATGCAGGATGCAGCTTTCAAGAAGATCTGCGGATTACTGCAGAGCGACGATCCGATGCGCCGCACGGCGGCGGCGATTGTGCTGGGGGAGCTGGCCCCGGATGACGCGGCCGTGGTGCGCGCGCTGGGCGAGGCGCTACCCGGCGCCAATCAGCTCCTCACGACGGCGATCCTTGACGCGCTGGAGGCCATTGGCCACCGCGACGCCCTGCCGCATCTGGTGCCGCTCCTCGACGCGGAGGACGTGGCCGTGAAATTGCGCGCCAGCGCCGCGATCACCCGGGCCGGCGGAGCCGCCCTGCCGCTCATCCGGCCCCTGCTCGCCGACGCCGGCGCCTCGAAGAAGCTCGTGCTGGTGGACCTGCTGGCCCGAATTCCAACAGTCGACGCGCTGCGTTCCCTGCTCAGCCTGCTCCCGGATGCGGACGCGGATCTGACGGTGGAAATCGCCGAGGCCGTGCACCGGCATGCGCGCGCCATGACGCCGGCCCAGCGCACGCCCCTCCACAAGCTGGTGGTGCAGTTCATGGACGGCGCACCGGTGCGCGCTTCGGAGCGCCTGCAGGGCGCAGGGCTGCGCCTGCTCGGGGCGCTCGCGTGTCCCGAGGCGCGGACCGTCCTGCTGCGCTGGGCAGGCGCCGCCGATTCGCCGCGCCTGCGGCTGCAGGCGCTGCGCGGGATGCAGAACCTCGCCTGGACGTCCGCCACCGCGAAGCCGGTGGCCCCCAAGATGCTTCAGTTCATGGGCGATACGGATCCCGAGGTGGCGCAGCAGGCCCTGCGTGTGCTGACCGTGCTGCCGGCGGACGTGTTGACGACGGCGCAGTGGCGCGCCTTGTTGGATTATGCCTTCACGCCCGCCCGCGGCCTGGCGCTGGCGCGCCTGGCGGCGGACACCAGCCCGGCCGGCGGACGCGTGCTGCTGGCGCTGCTGCAACATGCGGACGAGCACGTCCGGGAGACCGCGGCCGGCGCCCTGGCGCGCCAGCCGCAAGTCGCGGGCGCCGTGCTGGAGGCCCTGCTGGACAAGGCCGACATCGAACAGGCGTGGCGGCTGGCGAAAATTCTCAAGCCGCACGCCGCCACGTTGCCGTCGCGCGACCAGAAGCGATTGAAGGAGCGCGCCGCGCGCGGGTTGGCCGCGAAGGAGCCGACCATCGATGCGCTGCTTTATCTGCTGCGACAGGCAGACGCGCCGGCGGCGGACGCGGTCATTCGCGAGGCCGCCTTCGCCGCCGTGCGCGCGAAGCGATGGGGCGATGCGGTGGCGGGCCTTCGCCGCGTGATGAACAGTCCGGGTTTCGACGACGAGTGCCGCTACGCGCTGAGTCTCTGCAATCTGAAGCAGTCGCCCAAGGAACTGGCGCCGCACCTGCGCGCCGAGGACTACGCGCTGCGCGGCTTCCAGGGCCTGCTTCGCAGCCCGGATTTCAATCTGGCGGCGCGGCTGGTGAAAGAGCCGGCGGTCGAGGCGGAGGATCTGTACTTCGTGGGGTTTCATTTCAGCGATCTGACGGGCGACGAGCGCGCGTTCGGTGAGGGCCTGTTGCGCCATGTGATCAAGACGTGGCCGCGGACGCCGGCGGGGAAGGCGGCCAAGATCAAGCTGGGGGTTGCGAACGGCGTTGAGCCGACCGCGAAGTCCCGCCCGGCGAGCCCTCCGCCATCCGCGCCGCGTGGCCGCTCGCCCGCGAAGACCAAACCGCGCTCCTAGGTTTCCACCCGCCCCTCCGCACCGAACGCGAATCGTCAGATTTGCAGGAATGGGAGCGGGGGCTGTCGCAATTCGGTTCAGCGTGGCGCCAACGTGTCCGCGAAGGACGTTGCGGGGGCGCCGCGGCTCGGGTTGGGCCACCCATTGCGCACGTGGCACACCGGGTGCTTTGCAGGGCTCCAAATCCTAACGGGTGGGGGGCTCATGAGGGTGCAGGGCGTGCGCGGGGCGGGAGTCTGGTTGGTGTTGGGCGTGCTGGGGGTGGTGGGCGCGGAGAACCTGCGCGCGCAGACCTACACGGGGCCGGTCTTTCCTGCGGACAACATCTGGAATACGCCGGTGGATGCGCTGCCGGTGGATGCGAACTCGGCGGCTTACGTCAATACCATCGGCGCGACACGCGGCGTCCATGCGGACTTCGGTTCGGGCACGTGGAACGGCGGCCCGATCGGCATTCCGTTCACGTCGGTCCCGGGAACGCAGCCCCGGGTGCCGATCACGTTCTACTATCCGGACGAAAGCGATCCGGGCCCGTATCCCATTCCGCCGACCGTGCCGATTGAAGGCGGGCCGCAGTCCGGTGGCGACCGTCACATTCTGATTATCGATCGCGACCGGCAGGTGCTGTACGAAGTATACGATGCGCATCCGCAGCCCGACGGGTCGTGGCAGGCGGGATCCGGGGCCATTTTCGATTTGAACAGCAACGCACTGCGCCCGGCCGAATGGACGTCCGCGGATGCGGCCGGACTGCCGATCTATCCCGGGCTCGTGCGCTACGACGACGTGGCGGCCGGGGAGATCAGGCACGCGATTCGCTTCACCGCTCCCCAGACGCGCCACGCCTACGCGTGGCCGGCGCGCCACCAGGCGTCGTCGCTGACGGGCACGCAATACCCGCCCATGGGGCAGCGCTTTCGCCTGAAGGCGTCATACAACATCAGCGGCTTTTCGCCGGCGGTGCAGGTCATCCTGCGGGCGATGAAGACGTACGGCATCATCCTGGCGGACAATGGGTCGTCCTGGTTCATCAGCGGGGCGCCGGATTCGCGCTGGAACGACGAGGTGCTGCATGAACTGGCGCGCGTTACCGGCGGCGACTTTGAAGCCGTGAACTGCGCGGGGCTGATGGTGACGCCCAACAGCGGCCAGGTGCGGGGCGGCGGGACAGGCGTGCAGCCGCCGCAGGGCGTGAGCGCCACCCGCGGCACGTACGATGATCGCGTGGCGCTGGGCTGGCAGCGGCCGGCGGGGGCGACGAGCGTCAGCCTGTGGCGCCATACGGGCGCGGACGTGGCGGGGGCGGTGGTGCGGGCGGCGAATGTGACGGAGGCGGGATTCACGGATACGGCAGTCGAGCCGGGGCTGTCATATTTCTACTGGCTGAAGGCGAACTACGCGTCCGCCACGAGCGGGCTCAGCGCGCCTGTGGTCGGCTATGTCAGTTCGCCGCAAGCGGCGTACGGCGACTTTGATGGCGACGGGCGATCGGACGAGACGCTCTACCACGAGGCGGCGGGGCGGTGGCGCATCAGGTTGAGCGGCGGCGGTCCGGACGGCGAGCGCGCGTTCGGCGGGATTGGCATGGCGGGCGCGCCCGGCGATTTTGACGGTGACGGGCGCGTGGACCTGGGGGTGTACGTGTCCGCCAGCGGCGAGTGGTACGTGCGTCCGAGCACGGGGGGGGCGGATTACCACGTGACCGTGGCGGCGGGAGGGGTGCCTGTGCCGGGAGATTACGACGGCGACGGGCGGTGCGACATGGCGACCTACCGCCTCGACACGGGGCGGTGGGAGATCCGGGCATCGCGTGCGGCGCCGCCGATCACGGGGGCGACCTTCGGCCTGGGCGGGCTGGGGCACCAGGCGGTGCCGGCGGACTACGATGCCGACGGCCGCGCGGATGCCGCCGTCTATAATCGCCTCACGCACGCATGGACCATTCTCTTCAGCGGCGGCGGCAGCTCGGTGCAGACGTGGGGCGGGGCCAACACCTTTGGCGTGCCCGCGGACTACGACGGCGATGCCCATGCCGATCTGGCGGTGTTCAATCGCGTCACGGGCAACTGGTGGGTGCTCGACAGCGCCACGGGGCTGCCGCACTTTCAGGCGGGCAACCGCACGCTCGGGTTGCGCCCGGTGCCGGGCGATTACGATGCGGACGGAACCGCGGACTTTGCCGCCTACGTGTCGGCGCGAAAGACCTGGTACCACCGTCGCAGCCAGGACGGCCGGATCATCGGGCCCATCGCGTGGAGCGCCACCGGCTTCGACGCCGTCACTCCCTGGCGGTGATCGCGGGCCGGCGCGGCCTCCCGACCATGGGGCCGGACGATGCCACGCGGGGGCGTCGCCCGGCGGTCATGACATGCCGGCCGCCACGCCCAAGGGCTCCGCGCCTGCAAGCGTATCTGCAATCGCAATCTTGACAGCGCTCGCGGGGTCATAAACACTTAGCCTCAAGTCGCACCGTTCGTAACGGGCGGCGAACCAGCAAGGAAGGGAACGCTGCCGATGAATTCTCGCAAAGCGGGTCAGGCTAAGATCGGGGTCGTGGTACTGATCATTGCGGCGGTGATCGCCGTCTTGTACTTCACCAGCGACGTCTTCAAGACGAAGATCAATGTCGCGGCTGATCAGTATGCCCACTGGACGCCGGAGAATATCGCGAAGGATCCCGAGAACTATCTGAACTTCTGTGAGCAGCAGGCCAAGGCCGCCGTGCAGAAGCTGAAGGCCAGCCAGATTGCGGTGGCGCAGAACCGGGCCAATCTCGAGGCCATGCATGGCGAGGCGGCGGAGAAGATCACACTGGGCAACAAGGCGCTGCAGGAACTGAAGACGGTATACAAGGACGCCTCCGCCGCCAATTCGTGGCCGGCGACGTGGCAGGGCGCCCCGCGCGATCAGGACTGGGTCAAGCGGCAGATTGTCAGCTTCAGCCGGCAGATCGTTTCACAGGAGAGCCTCAAGGCGAAGACCGAAGCCGGGATCAAGCAGCTCGACGTGCAGGCGACGAAGATCCAGGAAGCCAATTCGCAGGCGCAGGAGCAGATCGGCGAGATCAAGACGAGTCGCGAGACGCTGAAGGTTCAGAAGATCACGAGCGACCTGTCCCAGCAGTTGTCCAACATTGGCGCCACATTGCGGGCCACGATCAGTACGGCGTCCGAGTCCACGGGCACGATCACGCTGGATCAGCTGAAGGCAGATTCGGCGACCACGGTGGATGAGGCCGAATTCAGCAAGATCATGGGCATGTGATGCTTTCCCGCACGGTCAGGGTCTGCGGCTGCCTGGTCGCGGCTGCCCTGCTGGGCGGCTGCAGCCGGGAATCTCAGTCGGTTATCCGGAGCAAGCTCGGCAAGCTGGCGCCCAAGGCGTCGGAGCAGGGCGTACCGGAAGGCGGCTGGACGCCGGAGGCGATAGCCGCCGACCCGGCCGGATACCTGCAGCACGCCGACGGGGCGATCGGGACTCAGATTGAGGGCCGGCGTCAGAAGCTGGCCCAGCTCGCGACGACGCGGGCGAGCATCGATGCGCGCGCCCAGGCCTTGAACACAAAGGTGTCCGACGCGGAGAACGTCATCAAGCGCTTGACGGCGGCCACGCAGCGCGCCGAGGATGAAGACAACTGGCCCGTCAAGATGGCGGGGCGCACTTTCGACCAGGCCCAGGCGGACGCCGTGCGGCAGAGCCTGACGCAGTTTGTGGCCGACCGGCAGGACCTGGTGCGCGCGTATCGCGATGCCCTGAACCGCGTCAATGCCACCGAGTCCAAGCTCAAGGCCGACATCGAGCAACTGTCCCGCATGCGCGAGAAGATCAGCCTCGATATGGAGCGGGTGAAGTTGAACCAGGGCCTGGCCGAACTCGGCGATCTGCACCGGACCGAGACCGAATTGGCGTCGTTTGCCAAGACGCTGGCCGACATATCCGACGAGGCCATGCTGGGGCGCCTGGGGTCGTTCGACAAGGCCACCGAAGCGGTCGATGCGGAATCGCTACTGCGGGTTGGCCAGTAGGGACCGGGTTGCAGGTGACCGAACATCCCCTGCGTCGCCCTCCTTCTCGGACAAAGACACGAGAGGTCGAGGGCGAGGGCAAAGACGCGCGCGACGATCGCTGAATAGCTCCCCGGTGCGTTCTGCGACCGTGCGCCTCCGACGGGGTTGCGGATTAAGATCGCGGCACAGGAGCATAGGGAGACGATGATGACGAGGAAGACACGGTGGATGGTGGTGCTGGCCTGGCTGGTGATGGCGTCGGGCGCCGGGATGGCGCGGGGGGCGGAGACGTCGCTGGCCGACGATGCGGAGTTGGTGGAGGCGCGTCATGCGGTGCCCCGCCTGAAGGCGGCCGCCGCCTTTGAGGTGCAGGGCGACACGCTCAAGCTGGAGCTCAGCGAGTATGCGGGCTATGCGGGGCTGGTGGTCGCCAACGGGGGCCTGGAGCCGAGCGAGAACTCGTATTTCTTCAAGAGCCATGGGTTCAAGGTTCAGATCACCATCAGCGAGGAGGACAGCTGGTCGAGCCTCAACAGCGGTCGCATCGGCGCGTCTGCGACCACGGCCGACGTGCTGCCGCTGTACGGTGCGCAACTGCAGGCCGTGGTGCCGGCGCTGATCGGATTTTCACGCGGCGCGGACGGCATCGTCGTCAAGTCGCCCATCCAGAAGATCAACGACCTGCGTGGCAAGACGCTGGCGGTGGCCCAGTTCAACGAGTCGGACTTCTTCCTGCGCTACCTGACTCAGCAGGCCGGGCTGGAGGTCTATCTGCGACCGGACTTCGCGACGCCCGCCGACCCTCGGAAGGTCAACGTGGTGGCGTGCGCGGATTCCTTCGGGGCCGGGGACTTGTTCTTGCGCGATTTGAAGAGTGGCCGTGGCCGTCTGGATGGCTGCGTGACGTGGGATCCCAAGACGAGCGAAGTGGTGGAAGGCAGCGGCGGCAAGGCGCGGCTGCTGACGTCGAACCGGAACCTGCTCATCGTGGCCGACGTGCTGCTGGTGAACAAGGGGTTCGCCGAGCAGCATCCTGAGATGGTGAATGGGCTGGTGGATGGCCTGCTGGAGGGAAACCGGATGGTGCGTGAGAATCCGGACAGCCACCTGGCGGTGATTGCGAAGGCGTTTGGCTGGGAGCCGGGCGAGGTGCGCGGCGAACTGCAGAAGGTGCACCTGGCCAACCTGCCGGAGAATCTCGCGTTCTTCGAGGGCTCCATCGATTCGGCTGGCAGCTACGGCTACATCTACGAATCCGCCACGGCGGCGTACGGTGCGGAATTTGTGCGCGGTTCGTTCAATGGCGACAAGTTCATCAGCCGTGCGGCGCTGAAAGCGGCAGATGCAGGCGGTCGTTTCAAGAGCCAGAAGGCCGACATTCGCCCGATTCGCTCGAACGAGGCGGTGGCGGTGGAGCAGCCGCTGCTGTCGCGCGACGTGCGCTTCCTGTTCCAGCCGAACTCCAGCAAGTTGAACATGGAGGATCCGAAGAACACCAGCGACCTGGATTTCATCGCCAAGATGCTCAAGGTCAGCCCCGGATCGACGCTGCTGCTGCGCGGCCACGTGGACGACGCCATGATTGGCGTGTTTCAGAAGCAAGGCGGTCCGGAATTTGTACAGAAGATGGCCATGAAGGCCGTGCAGCTCAGCAAGGACCGCTGCGAGGAAGTCAAAGGGAAGCTGGTGCAGCAGTTTGGCGTGGACGAAAGCCGCGTTGACTATGTGGGCTGCGGCTGGCGTGAACCGCTGGGCAAGGACATCGACCAGAACCGCCGCGTCGAAGTGCAGTGGTTCATGGTCGAGTGAACGTCGTCGGCCGCGGCCGCCTTACGGCCAGACGGTCTTGCTCAGGTTGCTGCGCTGGGTGCCCTTGAGATCAGTCCAGGCAAAGGCGACTGGCGTGCCGGACCGCGGAACGCGCAGGCCGTTATAGCCGCCGTAGACGTTCTCCATCAGCTTGATGGATTGCCCCCCTTTGCGGATGAAATCGAACTTGCCGCCTTCCCAGGTTGAGCCGTTCCAGACAAAGAAGTGAGCGAGGCCATCGGAGCTCCAGGGATAGTGGCTGTAGCTGAAGCGGACCTTGTGTCCACCGTCGAAGATTTCGGCGGAGAGGGTCATGACCGGCACGGCGCCGGGTGCGGCGGGGCCGCTCGAAGTCTTCCACGAGATGGCATCCCACTCGGCTTGCGAGAGATCGACCGTGTTGGTGCCGGTGGGGAGTCCGGGCGGGACGGTGGTCGTGGGGGATCCGGGGGACGTCGGGTTTCCCGATGAGCCCGAGGTGGGGCTTCCTGTGTCCACGGCGGACGTATCAGCCAGCTCGCATCCGGTCGCCACCAACGCTATCATCAGCCAAAACACTCGCATACGCATTCTCCTTCCAGCGCCCGCTCAAAGGATATGGGTCAACCCGATACCCGCGAACAGCCCATCGTCGACTTCCACATCATCGGCCCCCGCCTCGAAGGAGATCTCACGCTGGAGCACCGTGCCGCCCTGCAACGCGAGGAGCGTGTAGGGGCTGATGCCAAGTTCGAGAGCTCCGTAGAGGCGATATTCCTCGTAGCGCAGGCGCTCGCGCGCGTCGTCACCCATGTTGTATTCGGGCCACAGTGTGGCACGTGCGCCGGCGGTGAAGCGGAAACGGCGGTGGGGGGCGAGCACCAGGCGCGACTCGGGGTAGCCCAGGTCGAAGATGACGTTGTCGCGATTCGCCAGCCGCAAGCCGATGCAGGGATCGACGACGTGGTCAAAGGTGGGATAGACGTTGGCGCCGGCGTAGATGGAGAAGTCGGGCGTGATGGGTTTCACCCAGCGGCCGCCGAATGGCACCGAGAAGTCGTCGCCGCCGAAAGAGTCGAAACTGGAGTACAGGCCCGGCGAGACGCTGGCTTCGAAGCCGTAGTTCTGTTCAAAACGCTGGGTCCACTGGAGCCGCAGGCGAGCCATGTTCAGGGAGTAGACATCGTCGTCGGACCCGCCCGTGTAGAGGAACATGCTATCCCACAGTCCCTGCAGGTCGACGTCCGCGCCCGACTCGTTTTCCCAGTTGCCGAAGCGTCCCCAGCCACTGACGGTGCCGCTGGAAAGGTCTTCCCATCCGGGGGCGGTGGTGTGGGCGGGGAACGCGTATTCAAGGTTGAGGCCTGACGAGCGCTCCAGGGGCATATCGAGGATGCAGCAGTCGCGGCCCTCGACCTTGCGGTAAGAGTCGCCCTGGGCGAAAGCGGTGGGCTGCAGAGCGACCAGGGTCAGAACGGCGACGGCGACGGCAAAACCATTATTGGGCGTCATGGGCGCGATATCCTGCGTAAAGTCGCGAGGCCGTTCCCGGTTTCGGGTCAGACGCGCGATGTGGCGGACGCGGGCGATCCTTCACGGCCGGCTTGCAAGGCCGGCTTGAGAGCGCAGCTTGAAAGCACTTCTCTTATCGGTCGAGACGACGGGCGTCAAGCATACCCGGACATTTTCCCGCGAGAATATTTGACGTGTATGGAGGGCTGGGCGGGGCTCTCGCGCAGAAGTCCTTGCGGCGCCGGATGTTGGTCGCGCGGGTCAGCCGTAGGCGCCTTTAGGGTGTTTGCCCAGAACGCGGAGGAGGCGTTCGTCGGCGCCGGCCAGGACGTGGGTTGGCATGTGATAGTTCAGGAACGGGTAGAATTTCTGGGCCATCATGCGCATGCCCATGTTGTGCTGCAGCAGGTAGCGCCGGCGATTGGAGGTGTTGGGCGCACCGCGATGCCAGACCATCGGATGCTGCAGATACACGTCGCCGGCTCTGACGAAGATGGCGTGCGGGCCGTGCCCCTCGAATGTCGGGCACTCGGCATCGTTCGGATGACGGCCGGAGTAGTGGCTGCCCGGCACGACTTGCGTCGGCCCGTACTCGTCGGACGGTACATCGCTGAGTGCAATCTGACCGTTGACCATGAAGGTGGGGAAGCGCAAGGCGGGGTCGAAGCGAGGCATCCCGTCCGGCAGCGGAAACCACGGCTGCGCGAAATCGATGTGCCAGTTGCTGATGGCCTGGCCGGGATCATTCAGCACGGCATTGTTGGCGATGAGGTGGCAATCCTTGCCGAGCAGGCGTTCGAAGAGTCCGATGAGGGGCTCCCGCACCAGCAGGTCGCGGAACATGCGGTCGATCTCGAATAGCCGCACGAAGATGTAGTCGCTGTAGGCGATGTCCCTGTCCGCCAGCGTGGGGTCGGCGCGGATGCGGTCGAGCCGCGCCACGAGTTCGCGGACTTCGTTCACGCTAAGCACGCCCGGTATATGCACATAGCCGTCGCGCACAAAGCGATCCACGATGTCACGGCACTGCGAGTCGCTGAAGGGCTGTCCCTTCTCCACGGGGCTGGTACCAACGGTCTCGGGCATGTTGACGACTCCTTGGCTGTGGGGTGGACGGCAAGTGAGCGGACGATACAACGGTCGGGGAGCGCGCGGCAATAAGGGAAGCAGGGATGGTTGCGGGGGCGATCCTCATCGCAGGCCGCATCCGCCGCGGCATGACCGGCGACATGGGGCACACGGGCTGACGGCGCCGCGCGCCCCCGGGCACAGCTCTCAGGCACAGAGGGCAGAGGCTTGTCCGGGTTCCTGATGACAAGGGGGCGGGCAGCCGATATAGTCCCGCCCTCATGCGCATTCTTGCCGACTATCACATGCATACGCCGCGCTGCAAACACGCGGTTGGCCCGCTGGAAGGCTACATCGAGAAGGGGATCGCGCTCGGGTTGCGCGAGGTCGGTTTTGCCGACCACAATCCGCTGCCCGATGGCGTGGGGGCCAATGTGCGCATGGATGAGGCGGAATTGGACGACTACGTGGCCGATGTACTGCGGCTGCGCGAACGCTATCGCGGTGCGATCGAGGTGAGGCTCGGGCTGGAGATGGACTACGTCGAGGGGATGGAACCGTACCTGGCGGAGCAGCGCCGGCGCTATCCCTGGGATTACGTGCTCGGGTCGGTTCATTATCTCGACACGGCCGGCCGGCAGATCTCATGGCCCCGGAACTTCGCGGGCGACATTCATACGCTATACGCGCGCTACTACGAGCTGGTGCGCCAGATGGCCGCGACCGGCCTCTACGATATCGTGGCGCACGTTGATCTGCCCAAGCGCACCGGGCGGCCCGCCGCGGAACCCGAGCGTGAGATGGTGACGCAGACGCTGGCGGTCATCGCGCGCTCGGGAATGAGCGTGGAAATCAACACGTCGGGGTATCGGCATCCGGAGCTGGCTTACCCGGAGGCCTATCCCTCGGTCCCGATCCTGCGCGAGATCCTGGCCCTGGGCATTCCGCTGACCGTCAATTCCGACGCGCACGCGCCGGATCATGTGGGCACTCAGTTCCCGGCGATCGAAGCGTTGCTCAAGGATCTCGGCTGCCGTTCGCTGGCCCGCTACGCCGGTGGCCATCGCGAATCCTACGAGGACTGAAGCGCCCTGCTCAGCGCGCGGGTGAGCCAGGGCGCTTGCCGCGTCATCTAGAAGGCCAGGTCCAGCCGGGCGGCCGCGAAATCCTCTGTGGCGACCGGCGCGTCGGGCTGGTGCTGCCGGCGGTGTGAGTACTCCACGTGCAGGGCCAGGTTGTCCACGAAGTAGTAGCGGGCACCGCCCGTCCATCGCGTGATATCCTGGTCGATGTCCGACGGCGTGTCGACCCAGTCGAAGCGGCCGAAGCCGACGATCCACGTGCAGGGCATGACGCTCAGCTCGGCGAATCCACCGCTGAACTCCACGTCCTCCGTGGTACCCCAGAGCAGCTGGTCATCCTCGCCCACCAGGTATTGCAGGGCCAGGTTGCTGTGCATGGCGTTCAGGCTGGCGTCAAATCCGACCCGGCTGAGGTCCTGCCGGTCTCCGGTCCCGTCGGCCTCATCGGTGCCGGGGCGTGTCTGGCCGAGGTAGCCGATGACCCCGAGTCGTTGTCCCGCCGTCTGGCCCTCGCCGGCCCCCAGCACGACGCTGGCTCGGGCATACACATCCTGCGGGGCATCGTCCGCGCGATTGTTCTCAGACCCGTTCAGGTATCCAACCGCGTACGCGAGCCCACGGCCGTGGCCGGTGGCTTCGATGCCGTCCTGCGTATCGGCCAGTGTCGCCACCCCGGGGGCGCCGAAACTGTAGACCTCGTAGGGCGTGATCGAAAGCTTGCGCTTCACGCTGAAGGCCGAGCTGGCCGGTTCCATCCGGCCCACGCGCACGTTCAGCCAGGGCGAGCCCAGGTTGCTGAACATGACGTTTCCAGACTCCAGCGTGCCGTCCTGCGCCTCCACGCCGCGCGATTCGTCAATCTGGGGGAGGAGGGTCACGAAGTAGCCGATGTTCGGCGCCAGCAGGCCGCTCGACAGCACATCGACGCCGTTCATCAGGAACTCCTCCTGCTCCTGAATGTCGGGTGAGTTCTGCGCGCTGTAGCTGGTATAGCCGCCGCTCAATCGCACGGCAAATGGCGGCGGGCCTTCCAGCACGGTCTTCTCCTCATTCTCGCGCCCCGGCAATTGGTACGCATTCTGCCGGTACCGCTCGCCGTAATCGTTCAGGCGCGGGAAGCTGGAATGGCACATGGTGCAGTTGTACCCGTACTTCCGGGCAAAGGCCGGGATGGCCTCGCCGGACTGCGGCAGCATGGCGCCCGACATCGCCACGATTCCCATCATCAAGAGCATGCGCGTGCGCGTCATAGGGCACCTCCTTTTCCGGTCTCAGCGGATGCGGGGGAATCCGGCGGGAGCGGCGGCGCCTCCATCACCGGGTACGTCCCGGTTAATGCTTCCATGAATGCCACGAGGTCCTGCATTTCCTTCTTGGTCAGGGCCAGCGGCAGCATCTGCGGATCGAGATTCGGATTGGGCACGCCGCCACGGTTGTAGAACATCATCACATCGAGCAGCGTCTTCTCTGAACCGTCATGCAGAAAGGGCGCCGTGACCGCGACGTTCAACAACGTGGGCGTCTTGTAGCGTCCCAAGTCCCCGGGTTTGTTGGTGACCTTCTGCCGGCCGGGGTTGGGGGACGCGACCTGCATCCCCACGCCCAGATTGTGGAAGCCCTGATCCGAGAACAGGGGGCCGCTGTGACAGGCCGAGCAGTGGCCTTTGCCGTTGAACAGCGCCTGGCCTCGCACGGCAGCTGGAGACATGGCCTCCCTGTCTCCGGCGAGGTATCGGCTGTAGGGCGAGGGGCCCGACACAATGGTCCGCTCAAAAGCGGCGATGGCTTTGGCGATGCCATCGGTGGTCGCGTCCGTGCCGAAGACGTCCTGGAACATGTCGCGGTAGCCGGGGATGGCGTTGAGCTTGCGGACGACATTGTCCAGTGTCTCGCCCATCTCGATCGGATTATGGATGGGGCCGAGGGCCTGCTCCTCGAGCGAGCCGGCGCGCCCATCCCAGAATTGGAACTGCATGTAGGCCGAGTTTACAATGGTGCCGGAATTGCGATCGCCCACTTGCTTGCCGATCCCCGTGTCCGTCGGTGTGATGTTTGCCCAGCCGGTTTTGGGGTTGTGGCACGTTGCGCAACTGATGGTGTTGTCCGCTGAAAGTCGGGGCTCAAAATAGAGGGCCCGTCCAAGGCGGATTTTGGCATCGGTTTGCGGATTGTCGGCCGGCACAGGGACCGGCGGCAGCGGTCCGTTCGCCAGGAATCCGCTCCCGCTGGCACGACCGGCTGAGCCGGCCAGCACGAGGGCAAGCATCACCCAGACACACATTCCCATACGGCTCATACGCGCACCACCTTTCCAGTCATGACGGGAGGCCATGAGCGTCTTTGCGGACACGCCGGACAAAACATGACTCAGCTTGTATGGCTTACGCCTTGATGGGTAATCCATACAAGCTGAGTCGTCAATAAAGAATGGCGGGTGGCCTTGCCGGATTGAGCGATCCCCTGGGAGCTCAGGGGCTACTCAAACAGGAGGGGCTGGCCCGTGGTGGCGATGACGGAGTTCCACAGCAGGCTTTCGGGCGAGACCGTCTTGCGGCTGGCCGTGGCCATGGCGATGGGCACGTGCATGAAGGATTCGCCGCGATGCCCGATGAGCAGGTCGGTCTTGCCGGCCATGGCGGCATGCACGGCCTGGCGCGCGTAGGCATCGCAGAGCATGCTGTCATCGGAATTGGCGGGGACCGCGCGGATGATGTAACTCGGATCGATGTACTTCATCGACAAGGGAATGCCGTGTTCCTTGAAGTCGGCCACGATCCGGTCGCGCAGGAACGTGCCGATGTCCTTGTGCAGGACGTTCCCCGAGGCATCGCGCGCGACCTCGCCCTGGAGCAGGTCCTGGCCGGCGCCTTCAGCGACGACGACGACGGCATGTTCGCGGCTGATGATGCGCTGCCGCAGACACGCGAGGAATCCGCGTTCGCCATTCAGGCGCAGCGGAATTTCCGGGATCAGGGTGAAGTTCACTTCCTGGCTGGCGACGGTGGCGCCGGCGGCAATGAAGCCCGAGTCGCGCCCCATCAGCCGCACCAGGGCCACGCCGTTGCGATATCCCTTGGCCTCTGCATGCGCGGCGGCGAGCACCTCGCGCGCCTTGTCGATGGCCGTGGCAAAGCCGAAGGTGCGAGAGACGTACTGGATGTCGTTGTCGATGGTCTTGGGGATGCCCACGATGGCGATCGGGAGGCCGCGGCGGGAGACTTCGACGGCGATCTCGTGCGCGCCGCGCTGGGTGCCGTCGCCGCCGACCGTGAGAAGGATGTCGATCTGGTGGGCGACGAGAAAGTCCACCATGGCGGGCACGGGTTGGTTGCCGCGGGACGAGCCGAGCATGGTGCCGCCATGCTCGTGAATGTCGTCGACCATGTCCGGGGTCAGCGTGATGGGGGGCTCGGCCAGGCCGTCGATCAGGCCCTGGTACCCGTAGCGCAAGCCCAGCACGTTGCGCACGCCGTAGTTGTGGTGCAGTTCGAGGAATGCCGAGCGGATGACGGTGTTAAGTCCGGGGCAAAGCCCGCCGCAGGTGACGATGGCGGCACGCGTGCGCCCGGGATCGAAGAACAACTGTGCGCGCGGCCCGGCTTTTTCAAATCGCAAGTCGGATGCGGGCTCGAGGCCGCCTTCTTCGACCTGGTAGCGAATGCGAATGTCATCCGAAACGAAATTGCCAATCCGATCGCCGGACACGCTGTTCATGCGCAGCGGCGAGGGGAAACGGCCAACGCCCAATGATGGAATGACGGTCTGCATACGGGGCTCCTTCACGTCGCACCCATCACGCTCGCACCCCGGCGGCGGGGTGGGCAAGCGAAAAGGCCGGCCTTTTCCGACTGCCGAGATAGGCTTGACACTCGCGGGTCGGCGGCGTACCCATTACGAGTCTTGGTGTGGGGTTCTGGGTGCGGGGGTGTTGGCATGGGTTTTACCGTCAAGCGGTTGGGCGACGTCATGTCCGAATTCGCCTCCGCCCTGATGGCCGGTGAGACCTATTCGCCCCTGCGCAATCCCTATATCTGGTTTGGCTTTCTGTGGGGCATTCCGGTGCCGCTGCTGGGGCTGATCATCCACCGGCATCTGGCGGGGGGGCACCTCACCGAGCCTCTCGCGGGGCTGGTGGCCGAGCCGCTGTTCATGTTCCTGCTCCTGCATCCGCCCCTGTTTGCCGTGGTGTTCGGCGCGATGGGCACGGTGCGGTTACGCAAAATCGCCAGCATCGAAGCACTGCTGGCGGAGCGCGAGGTGGAAATGCAGCAAATCCGGGACGCGCATGCCGAGCTGCAGCAGATGGCCCGCTTGAAGGATGAGTTTCTGGGCAGCGTCACGCATGAACTCAAGACGCCCCTTGTCACCATCCGGGGCTATGCGGAGATGCTGGAGCATGGCCGACTGGGCGACGTATCGGACAAGCAGAAGCACGTGCTGGGGGTCATGCAGCGCAACTGCCGCCGGCTGCAGCAGCAGATCGACATGCTGCTCTCGGCCAGCCGCAACCAGAGCCCGCAGGCTGAGCTGAAGCCGGTCGATTTTCCGCTGCAGGACCTGGTCGACGAAATCTGCGAGCGCCACCGGCCCAACGCGCTGCAGCGCAGCATCGAACTGACGTGCGAGGCGCCGCCACCCGGGATTCAGGCCCATGGCGACTACGGCCGGCTGGCGGAGGTGTTTGACAATTTGCTGAGCAACGCGCTCAAATTCACGGATTCCGGCGGCTGGGTGCGCCTGTCATTCGGGGCGCCGCATGCGAACCGGCTGCCCTGCGAAGTGGCGGATGCCGGCTGTGGCATTCCCGCGGAGGCGCAGCGGTACATCTTTGAGCGATTTCGGCAGGCCGATGGGTCCATTCGCCGGCGTTACGGCGGATCGGGGCTGGGCCTGGCGCTGGTGAAGGAAAATCTGGCCGCGCACGGGTGCGCGGTGACGGTGGAGAGCGCCCCTGGTGAAGGGGCACGGTTCCGGTTCGATCTGCCCATCCGTCCGGCCCCAGCGGCCGACGTGGCGGGGGGCCGCGAGGGGAGGCAACATGGCGACGAGCGCGAAAACGATCCTGATCGTCGATGACGAGCCGGACATTCTGGAACTGCTCGACCTGCTCCTGGCCGGGGAGGGGTATCGCGTGCTGCAGGCCGGCGGCGGAGCGGCGGCCATGGCCGCGCTGGCGGCCGAGCGACCGGACTTTGTCTTTCTCGACATCATGATGCCCGACATCGACGGCCACGCCGTCTGTGCGCACATTCGCGGCCAGGAGCGGCTGCGCGATGTGCCTGTGTATATGCTGACGGCGAAGAACGATGTGGCCCACATCGGGCGCGCGCTCGACGCCGGTGCGCACGGATTCATGGTCAAGCCGTTCGACACCGAGGACCTGCTGCGGGTTGTGGCGGCCTGCCTCGGGGGCGAGCGAACGGACTTCTATCGTTCGGGCCAGCCGGCGGGCGGCGCGCGGCCGGGCGACTCGCGCGTGGCGTGCCTGGCCATCGCGGAGCCAAAAGCCGAGTTCTCCGTGATCGTGGGGGTGTGCGAGGATCAGCATTACAACCTGCTGTCGCTGTGGCAGCGCGACGAGCCGACGCGGTGCATGACCACCGCGCTGCTGAACGTGACGGCCTCCGAGCACTTCGGCACGCTGCTGAACCGCATCCTGGCGGTCCCGCGGGTTGAGATCCTGCACTGCTCGATCTACCGGACCATTGAAGAGGTGCCGATGCACAAACTGGAGCACGCATGAAGCAGGCAGTCACGATCGGCCAGGGGGCGAGCTGTCCATGCGTCTTTCTCATGGGCAGCGGGGGCGATGGGGTGGTGACGGCTGGCGACCTGCTGGCGCGGGCCGTGGCGAACGCCGGGCTGCACTGCCAGATGGTGAAGAGTTTCGGCCCGCAGATCCGGGGCGGTGAGAGTGGCGTCTGGCTGCAGATCAGCCCGCAACCAATCCAGGGACCGGCTGAGCAGGTCCAGATTGCCGTGGTGCTGTCGTGGCGCAGTTTCGGGCCGTTTGCCCGTCAACTGAGCCTGGCGCCCGGGGCGCTTGTCTTCCAGGACGAGCAGGATGCGGCCCTGGCGCCGCCTGACCTGCGAGACGCAGGCGGACAGCCCGTGACGCCGCGCTCGCTGCCGCTGCAGAAGCTGGCGGACGAGTTGGAGGCGCCGCGCTCTCGCAACATCCTGCTGGTCGGATTCATCGCCGGCCTGCTGCAGCTGCCCGCCGCGCTGATTCCCGAGGTGCTGCAGCGCAAGTTCGGCAAGCGAGGCGCCGAGGTGGCGGCCACGCTCATCAAGGCGTTTCACCGCGGCCGCGAGTTGGCGGATGCGCAGGCACGCCCGGCCGGGCTGCCCGCGCTGGCCCCCGTCGAGGCCGAAGCGCGCCTGCTCCTGTCCGGCAACGATGCGGCCTCCCTGGGCGCCCTGCATGCGGGGGTCGAGTTCTTTGCGGGCTACCCGATCACGCCGGCATCGGAAATCATGACGGCGATGGCCGAGCACCTGCCAGGCCGCGGCGGCATGATGATCCAGGCTGAGGACGAAATCTCGGCGATCTGCATGCTGCTGGGGGCGTCGTTCGGCGGCAAGAAGGCGCTGACTTCCACGTCGGGACCGGGGCTGTCGCTCATGGTCGAGGCGCTGGGGTTCGCCACGCAGATTGAGCTGCCGTGCGTCATCATCGACGTTCAGCGCGGCGGCCCGTCCACGGGCATGCCCACGAAGACCGAGCAATCCGATCTGCAGCTGGCCGTTTACGGGGCGCATGGCGATGCCCCGCGCGTCGTGATTGCGCCGGAAAATGTGCGCACCTGCTTCGACGCCACGGTGAAGGCCTTCTACCTGGCGGAAAAATACCAGACGCCGGTGATTGTGCTGTCCGATCAGCAACTCGGCCACCGCGAGGAAACGCTGCCCGCGACCGCGTTCGACGAGGGGCACGCCTTTCGCACGGTCATCGCGCGGCGCCTGCCCGATGTGAAGCCGGGCGAGCCGTACAAGCGGTTCGCGCTGGGGGATGACCCCGTCTCGCCGATGGCCATCCCGGGCATGGAAGGCGGCACCTATCGCACGTCGGGCATCATCCACGACGAGGCCGGCAATCCGACGGTCAGCACGGACCTGCATCGGCGCATGAGCGAGAAGCTCCAGCGCAAAATGACGCTGATCCTGGCCGAGATGCCGGGGTACCGCCTGGAGGGGCCGGCGCACGCCGACACGCTGCTGCTGACCTGGGGCTCGACGGCGGGCGCGGCCTGCGACGCCGCCGCCCGGCGCACGGCGGAGGGCCGCCCCACGGCGGTGCTGATTGTGGAGCTGCTGTATCCGCTCCCGACCGAGGCCCTGCGCGAGCACGTGGCGCGCTACCGGCACGTGGCGGTGGCCGAGCTGACGTTCTCGGGGCAGTTCCTGCGCTGGCTGCGCGCGAACGGCCTGGCCTTGGAACAGGCCCTCGCGATTCATCGCGGCGGCGGCGATCCGTTGACGACCAGTGAAATCCTGCAACGCATGAGGGAAGCATGGACGTGACCCCACCCGCGGAAGTCGTGGAACGCCGCATCAACGCGCGGCAGGCGTACCGCAGCGATCTGAAGCCCGTCTGGTGCCCCGGCTGCGGGGACTACAGCGTGCTGACGGCGCTGTTTGCGGCGCTGGCGGAGCTGCAGATTCCGCCGCACCAGATCGCGCTCATCTCCGGCATTGGCTGCTCAAGCCGCCTGCCGGGCTATGCGGCGACCTACGGACTCAACACCATCCATGGCCGCCCGATCCCGGTGGCGACGGGCCTCAAGAGCGCGCGGCCCGATCTGACCGTGATTGCCATGGCTGGTGACGGCGACGCGCTGAGCATCGGCGGCGGGCACTTCCCGCATGCGGCGCGGCGCAACATCGGCATGGCGTACTTCGTGATGGATAACAACGTGTATGGCCTGACCAAGGGACAGACCTCGCCCACGACGCCGACGGGCGAACAGACCGCCACCTCGCTTTATGGCTGGCCCGAGGATCCGGCCAATCCGCTCGGGCTTGCGCTGGCCTACGGCGTGTCCTTCGTGGCGCAAGGCGTTGCCGGGGACGTCAAGGGGCTCGCGCGGCTGATGGTGGAAGCGATCCAGTGGCCGGGATTCGCCTTTATCGAGATCCTGAGCCCCTGCGTGACGTGGCGCGGCAAGGAGCAGTACGACGTGATCCGGGACCGCGCGCGGCCGATCCCGCCGGAGCACGACGTGACGGATCTGGCGGCCGCCTTCCGCTACGCGCACGATCCCGAGCACCTGTATGTCGGCGTGCACTACCGCCAGCGCAAGCCGACGTTTCAGGAGCGCGTGACCGCGCTGCAGCAGAAGGCCGCAGCCAAAGGCGCGGGCAACTTTGACCGGTACCTGGCCAAGTTCAGGGCATAGGGGAGAACATGAGCACATCGCATACGATTGATTTTGCAGCCTTGACCCTGCAGGACGCGCTCGATCTGGGCATCCTGATCGAGGAGGACGCCCGGGAGCGCTACGGTGAATTCGTCGACCAGTTGGAGGCCCACTACACGGAAGAGGCCGCCGCCTTCTTCCGGAACATGGTGCGCAACGAGGGCAAGCACCGCGACTGGCTCACCAAGCGCCGGACGTCGCTCTTCGGCGCTGCGCCGTCGCGGGTGGACGCGTCCATGCTTGTCGAAATCGAGGCGCCCGAGTTCAGCGAGGCGGACATCTTCATGACCCTGCGGCAGGCGCTGGACGTGGCGTTGAAGGCGGAGGTGCGCGCGTACCGGTTCTTCGCCGATGCGCTCAAGCACGTGCGCGATCCACAGGTGCGCGAGCTGTTCACGGAACTGCGGGACGAGGAAGTGGAGCACCAGCAGATGGTGCAGCGCGAGATCGACAAGCTGCCCCCCGGGCCCGAGCCGGACACGCGGGGCCAGGCCGACGAGCCGGTGGGGCACTGAGACGTGGCCATGGGGGCGAGGTCCGGCAGAACGCCTCACCCCATTTCCCCCGGTGTCCTGCAGGTTGCGTTGGGGTGGCCTGCCGGTTATGCTGAGGGCTGCACGAACACATAACTGGAGCCCTTCCCATGAGCGAGAGTCCGACCATCGCGCAGAAATCGCCCTTTGCGGTGAATGTAACGGCCGGCCAGACGTACTGGTGGTGCGCCTGCGGCAAGAGCAAGAACCAACCCTTCTGTGACGGCACGCATCGCGGCAGCAGCTTCAGCCCCGTTGAGTACAAAGCCGACCAGACGGCGACGGTATACCTCTGCGGCTGCAAGCACACGGGCAAACGCCCCCTCTGCGACGGCACGCATCGCAAGATGTGATGCGCCTGCCGCCCCCTCGCTGGCGCGCCGGCCAGCTTTCCTGATTGCACGTCCGGCGGTCCCGACTATCATGGCGCCATGAACATCATGCGTCGCCTGACCGTCGGAATTGTCGTTGCCACGCTCGTGTGTTTCGGGGCCGCCTCGTCGGGACGTGCGGCGGAGCCGCCGGTGCTCCTGACGGTGGAGATCCGCGGGATCAGTGCGCTCATCGGTGATGTCAACCGACTCGCCATGGCGATGCAACTCGGGCCTCAGGGCGCCCTGCTCATGCCCACGCTCGACCGTGCTCTCGGGGGCGGCGGCTTCAGCGGCATCGACACGAATGGGGTGGTGTGCGCCTACGTGTTTGGCCGCGACCCGGAGGCTACCCCGACGCTGAACAAGCCCGTCGTGGTGGCGCTGCCGACGCACGATAACGGCCACGCGTTCATGGACGGGTTGACGAACCGTTTTGAACGCGGCGCTTCTGATGGCGGGGTCGTGCGCTTCAGCCAGCGCTCCAGCGAGATGTCTCCCCGTTCGGACCTGCACGTCGGGACAGAAGGGGGCTTCGCCATCCTCGGTGAGAACCGGGCGCTCGTGGACGACGTCATGCGCCGGATCGGTTCCGGTCAACTCCAGCCCGGGGCGCGGATCGACGTGCCCGGGACCCTGGCGATGTCGGTCAACTTGCCGGCCATCGGGATCATGCTGCAGAACACGCTGGGCAAGACGGCGGATTCCATGCCTGCGGCGCCGGGGGCGGGCCCCAACCGGGCGGACATTCTCAAGACGGAGGGCAACGTCCTCAAGGCGTTCATCGATCAGATCGAGACCTTTGAAATCGGACTCGGGACGGATTCCCGCAGCGTGGTCATGCAGACCCGCAGCGTGGCCAAGGCGGATACGGTCGTGGGCCGCGTGTATCAGGACACCCGCCCGCCGCGGCGTGATTTCCTGTCGGTCCTGCCAGACGGCCTGCTGCTGGCCCAGGTGGGGCACATGGGGGCGGTCGATGAGTTTCTGGACATGTACAGCGGCATGCTGACGCAGATCATGGGCAGCCTGGGGGGCGAGACACAGGGCCTGAGCGAGCTCATGCGCCAGAGCATGGGCGAGATGCGCGGGTTGGCGACGGGTGACTATGCCATGGGCGTGTGGGCGAAGCACAACCCGTCGGGTGTCGGCTATGTTTATTATCTGGGCGTCAAGGACCCGGCACGGGCGAAGACCGTGTTCGATCGCTATGCGGAGCGCTTCGCCGCCACTAATTCAGCCGTTGCGGGAATGCAGTTCCGCGCGGAGCGCGGCGCTTCGCGCGAGCACAACGGCGTGCCCATCTCGGCCTACCGTTACCTGCTCACGCTGGGCCCCGACGCGCAGGACGCGCCGTTGGGCGCGCCGTCCTTCCTGTCCCAGTGGACGAACATGCTGTACGAGGTCGCGTTCGCCGGTGATGTGTGCGTGCTGACCATGGGCGACCAGGGGCAGATGGACGCGGCCCTGGATCGCCTGCAGGCTCCGGGGGGCTCCATCCTCGACAGCAAGATGTTTCAGGGGCTTTTCCCCAGCGAGCCGGCGGCCGGCCAGGCGGTGCAGGTGGCGAACCTGTCGCTGGTCGAGTATGCGAAGATGATACTTGGCATGCTGCCCGGGGTGAACACGCAGATGCTGGAGATGTTTCCGGCCACGCAGTCCGGCCTGAGCGGGTATGCCATTGCGGAGGGATTGTCACAGCGGGGCGTGGTCAAGATCGGGATGGACGAAATCGTGGCGCTCAAGTCGATGGTGCCGTTCGTGATGATGAGCGCCATGTCCGCCGGTGGGGGGCCGGGGCGTGGTCCAATGGGCGGCATGCCGTCGCCTTCGTCCCTGCCGGAAGAACCTGAGCAGCCCGCCGCACCGGTGGAATGAGCCTCCCGAAGGGCGCCCGGCCTCGCGTCTCAGGAGGAGCGGCCGGCTTTTGTCGTCCGGCGGAATGCGAAGCAGCGTTCCGCTCCTCCGTTGCCACGGGCGTCCGTCGCTAGAAGTGGTAGCGGACGCTGCCGCCGCCGGTGAGCGTGTCGTCGTCGGTGTCGAAGACGCTGACGTGTGCGCCCATGGCGAAGTAGCGGGTCAGGTAGAGGTCCGCGCCGCCCACGATCCCGAAGACCTGCGAGGCTTCGAAATCGGTCTGCTGCGCCCCGTGGTCGATCTCACCGTCGATGTAGCTGATCTGCGGGCCGGCATAGAGCGCCACGACGAAGCGGTCATCGGCTGCGCGATCGGTGTACGTGTCCACCTCGACGATTTCGTACGTGATCGGCAGCGCCAGCGACGCCTGCATCCAGTTGCACGAATCCGCATCGTAGGACGCCACTTCCGGCTGCAGGCGCAGCGTGACCCGGTCACCATTGAGGAGGGCCGGGTGGCGGATATTGTAGGCGGCCACGTTGATATTGGCCCCGGCGGAGAACTTGAGCGCGCTGCCTGAGTCGTCCTCTGCGTCATCGAACGTGTTGTCGTCCGTGCCGCCGATGGTGATGAAGGCGGTGACGGCAGGGGTGACGTCATAGCCAAAGAAGGCGCCATAAGCGATGACGTCCAGTTCCACATCCGGACCGTCGTCCGGTTCGACCGTGCGGCCGATCTGCTCGACATCGGCACCCACGGTAACCTTCTGCAGCCAATCTGCCGGTGCGAGGTAATCGGTGGACATGGTTCCCGGGAGGGACTGTCCCCAAGCCGCGGCGCCAAGCGACATCGCAAACAACGTGGCGAACAGCGCGTGTTGTGTCTTCATCTGGCCGAGCACTCCTTCACACTGAGCGGTTCAACATACCCCCGCAGCCAGCCCTTTTTATGGCTTTTTCCGGTGCAGGTCCACGGAATTCGCGGCAAGGGTTTTCTCCACCAACCGCAGGAAGGCCTGAATCGTCAGGCTCAAGCAGTCCTCGGGCGTATTTTCCTCCTTGCAGTGCGAGAGGCCGGGCGAGGATTGGGCAAACATCATGACGACAGGCATGTGCGGAACCATTTCGGCGCTGTCATGCAGCGGGCCGGAGGGCAGGCGCGTGGCGTCGCCCGTGACCTCGCGCACCGCTTCTTCGCAGAGTTGCAGCAGCCTGGGGTTGAACGGCCGCGGTTCGATGGTCCAGAGCTTCTTCCACTCAACGGAGACCTGGTTATCCTGGGCGGCCTTGGCGGCGGCGGCCTTGGCGTCTGCCAGCATCTGCGCGAGTACAGTTGCGTCCAAGGCCCGTTGATCGATGGAGATGTCGCACGTGCCGGGCACGGCGGTGACAATGCAGGGCTCGACCTTGACGATGCCGCAGGTACAGACCACGTTGGCGCCGGGGGTGGAGTGGCGCAGCCCGATCTCGCGCACGGCCAGCGCGAACTGTGCGGCGGCCAGGAAGGCATCGCGCCGCATGGGGATGGGCGTCGAACCGGAGTGCGCCGCCTGTCCGGTGAAGCGCACCATGTGGCGCTCCACGCCGAACGTTCCCAGCACCACCCCGGTGGGTTTCTTCATCGACTCCAGCACGGGGCCCTGCTCGATGTGCAGCTCCAGGTAAGCCTTGGCCGGGATGCGCATCAGTTCCTGATGCGCGTTCCGCATGGTGTCGAGATGGATGCCATTTTCCCTGAGGGCGTCGGGCAGCGTGATGCCTTGGCGATCCGTGAGTCCGCGCACGTCGTCGAGGGTCAACGTGCCGGCCGCCGCGGACGAGCCCATGAGACTGCGGCCGAAGCGCGCGCCTTCCTCGTCCGCCCAATCAACGAGCTTCAGCGTCACGGGTTGGTCGGTCTGCTGCGCATAGCGGCGCAGGGCCTCCAGGCCGGCCATGACGCCGAGGCAGCCGTCGAGCCAGCCGCCGTTGGGGACGGAGTCCAGATGGCTGGCCACGAGGACGGCGTTGGGAGATTGGCCGGGGATGGTGACCCAATGGTTGCCGGCCGAATCGGCTTCGACCTTGGCGCCCAGATCCTTGGCGACCTTGTCCGCAAACCAGGTGCGGGCCTTGCGCCAGACGGGGCCCCAGGCGACACGCTGCGCGCCGTTGGCGTCGGAGGTCAATTCGGCGAGTTCGCGCAAGTCACGGATGACGCGCTGTGCGCTTTCCGGCAGGGCGGGTGGTTGTGCGCTCATAACGTGATGCAGGATAGCGGACGTGCGCGAGATTGGCAATTGTGCGGCAGAGATGGATATGTGAACGGTTCGGCGGGACGCCTCGCCTCACCACCACCGACGGAATGACAAGGCTAATGCTCGAGCTGCTGCCGCGCCGCGGATGCACGAAGACGAATTCGAATTGACGGGCAGAAGGGGCACGCGCATCCTTTCCCGTTCAGGGGGGTAGGATTATGGGGGAGGCCATTTCGCGCGATCTGACGCCCGACGAACGGTCCCGGATCCAGGCACACCCGTCGTATAATGCCGACATCGCCCCGACGAGCCGCGCCCAGCGGACGTGGAATGTGTGGCACATTGCGGCGCTGTGGGTGGGGATGGCCGTGTGCATTCCGACCTACACGCTCGCGGCGGGCCTGATCACGCAGGGCATGAACTGGTGGGAGGCCAATCTCACCGTGGCCCTCGGCAACACGATCGTGTTGATCCCCATGATTCTCAACGCCCACGCCGGGGCGAAGTACGGCATTCCGTTCCCTGTCTTCGCGCGGGCTTCGTTCGGTGTGCTGGGCTCGAACGTGCCGGCGCTACTGCGCGCGCTTGTAGCCTGCGGCTGGTTCGGCATCCAGGCTTGGATCGGCGGATGGGCCATCTATCAACTCCTGCGCGTCATCTTCCCGGGCCTGCCACCCGGCAATCCCACGGCGCACTGGCCGGGCGCCCTGCCCTTCGCGTGTTTTCTCTTCTTCTGGGCGATCAACGTCTATTTCATCTGGAAGGGCACGGAATCCATCAAGTGGATGGAGACGCTGGCCGCGCCGTTCCTCATCCTGTCGGGGCTGCTGCTGCTGGGCTGGGCCCACTCCCGTGCCGGCGGCTGGGGCCCCATGCTGTCCCAGCCCGATCAATTTGACAGCGCCGGCAGTTTCCTCAACGTCTTCTTCCCGGGGCTGACCGCCATGGTCGGCTACTGGGCCACGCTTTCGCTGAACATTCCGGACTTCACGCGCTACGCCCGCAGCCAGCGCGACCAGGTTCTTGGCCAGCTCATCGGCCTGCCCACGACGATGACGCTGTTCGCCTTCATCGGTACGGCGGTGACCAGCGCCACGCTCGTCATCTTTGGCGAAGCCATCTGGGATCCGGTGATGCTGGTGAGCAGGATCGGCAGCCCCGGTCTCGTGATCGTGGCGATGCTCGTGCTGTCCGTCGCCACGCTATCCACCAACATCGCCGCGAACGTGGTCTCGCCGGCGAACGATTTTTCCAACCTGGCCCCGCGGTTCGTGTCGTTCAAGACAGGCGGCTTGATCACGGCGGCCATCGGCATCCTGATCATGCCCTGGCGCCTGTACGCGAACCCGGAGGGCTACATCTTCACGTGGCTGATCGGCTATTCGGCGCTGCTGGGGCCGATCGGCGGCGTGCTGATTTGCGACTATTTCCTGGTGCGCGGCACGCATCTCGAGGTGGCGGAGTTGTTCCGCACGGACGGCATCTATCATTACCAGGGCGGCTTCAACCTGCGCGCGATCGCCGCACTCCTGCTGGCCATTGCCCCCAACGTGCCCGGCTTTCTTGGCACGATCGGCGCCTGCGAGGTCGGGCTGCCGTGGATGACGCTTTACCACTACGCGTGGTTCATCGGGTTCATCATCGCCGTGGTGGTGTACTACGTCCTGATGATGGGGCACGTTCAACAACCGGCAACGTCAGGCCGCATCCCGATCGGTGAATAAGGAGTCTGTATGACGACCACAAGTTCCGCGGCCAACGCGCGGCCGACGTTGCCACCCTGCGCGCACCAGCCCAAGCCGTATCGGGGCCCGTCCTATGAGGCCGTGCTCGCCCAGCGCCGGCAATACGTCAATCCCGGTATCTTCCTCTACTACAAGCGCCCGATCATGGTGGTCGAGGGGGCGATGCAGTACGTGTGGGACGAGACGGGCCGCCGCTACCTTGACGCCTTCGGCGGCATCGTCACCGTCAGCGTCGGGCACTGCCACCCGGAGGTCACGCACGCGGCCACCGCGCAGCTCAGCACCATCGCCCACACGACGACGATCTACCTGAACCCCGTGCTGGGCGATTACGCGGCTGCCCTGGCGGCCAAGATGCCCGGCGACTTGAAGTGCGTCTACTTCGTCAACTCCGGCTCGGAAGCCAACGACCTGGCCATGCTCATGGCGCGCCTGTCCACCGGCAACTACGACCTCATCGCCCTGCGCAACGGCTACCACGGCGGCGTCGCGTCGGCCATGGCGTTGACCGCGCACGGCACGTGGAAGTTCAACTACCCGCACGCGTTCGGCGTGCACCATGCGCTGGCGCCCGACACCTACCGCGGCCCCTGGGGGCGGAACGATCCGGACGCGGGGCGCAAGTATGCGGGCGACATCCAGGACCTCATCCGCACCGCGACCCCGGGCAAGGTGGCAGGCTTCTTTGCGGAATCGATCCAGGGCGTTGGCGGCGTGGTCGTGTTCCCGGACGGGTACCTGCGCGAGGCCTACCGGATCGTGCGCGAGGCCGGCGGCGTGTGCGTGGCGGACGAGGTGCAGGCCGGCTTCGGGCGCACGGGCACGCACTACTGGGGCTTTGAATCGCAGGGCGTGATTCCGGATATCGTCACGATGGCCAAGAGCATCGGCAACGGGGCCCCGCTGGCCGCGGTGGTGACGACGCCCCGGATCGCCCAGACCCTGACGTCGCGCATTCACTTCAACACGTTCGGCGGCAATCCCGTGTCCTGCGCCATCGGCAAGGCCGTGCTCGATGTGATTGACCGCGATGGCCTGCAGGCGCGCGCGCTCGAGCTGGGGAATCACCTGCTGGCCGGCCTGCGGCGGCTGATGGACAAGCATCCGGCGATCGGCGACGTGCGCGGCAGCGGCCTGATGATTGGCGTGGAGCTCGTGAAGGACCGGGCCACCAAGGAGCCGGCGAAGGAGCTCACGGCGCAGGTTTTCGAACGGGTGAAGGAGTTGGGTGCGCTGATTGGCAAGGGCGGCCTGACCGGCAATATCCTGCGCATCACGCCGCCCATGTGCATCACCCGGGCGGACGTGGACTTCCTGCTGGAGGTGCTGGACCTGGCGCTGGGGGAAGCATGAAGATCGGCGTGCCCAAAGAGACAAAGATCAAGGAGAACCGCGTGGCCTGCACGCCGGCGGGGGTGCGCATGCTGGTGCACGCCGGGCATGACGTGTGCGTGCAGCGCGGCGCGGGCGAGGGCAGCGGGTTCGCCGATGACCAGTACGCCCAGTGCGGCGCGACCCTCGTGCCCGCGGCGGCGGACGCCTGGTCGTGCGAGCTCGTCATCAAGGTGAAAGAGCCGACGGCCGCCGAGTTCGGCTTCCTGCGGCCCGGGTTGCTGCTGTTCACGTACCTGCATCTCGCGGCGGAAAGGGCGCTGACCGACGCGCTGGCGCGCAGCCGCACCACGGGGATCGCCTACGAGACCGTGCAGATCGGGCGGCGCCTGCCGCTGCTGGAGCCGATGAGCGAGATCGCGGGCCGCATGAGTGCCATCATCGGCGCCTACTACCTGAGCAAGGCCCAGGGCGGCAAGGGCGTGCTGTTGGGCGGCGTGCCCGGCGTGCTCCCGGGCAACGTGCTCATCATCGGCGGCGGAACGGCCGGCATCAACGCCGGGCGCGTGGCCGCCGGCGTGGGCGCCGAGGTGACGATCCTGGAAGTCGACGTCCAGCAGATGCGCTTCCTTGACATCAGCCTGCACGGCGCGGCGCATACGTTGTACTCCAACGAACAGAACCTCCTCGAGACGCTGCCCGGCGTGGACCTTCTGATCGGGGCGGTGCTGGTGCCGGGGGCGCGGGCACCCAAGTTGATCACGCGCAAGATGCTGCAGGTGATGAAGCCCGGTGCGGTGTTCGTGGACATCGCCATCGACCAGGGAGGCTGCGCCGAGACCTCCCGGCCGACGACGCACGAAAATCCGATCTTTGTCGACGAGGACACGATTCACTATTGTGTCACGAACATGCCTGGCGCCTACGCCCGCACGGCGACGCAGGCGCTGACGAATGCGACCATTCCGTATGCGCTCAAGATCGCCAACCTCGGGCTGGCGGAAGCGATGCGCCAGGTGCCGGAATTGCGACTGGGCCTGAACACGCACGCCGGCGCGGTCACCTACAAGGCCGTCGCGGACGCGCACGGCATTCCCTTTGAGGAGGCGACCTTTTAGAAACGGATCAGAGGGGGCGCTTGCCCCCTGACGCTGAACGCCGAACCCCGGGACCGTTCCATGAGCCTGACACCACGACTGACCGCCGAGCAAGCCAAGGCCAGCATGGCCGAGATCGAGCCTGCCTACACGCGCCAGGAGGCGCAGGTGGAGGCGGACCGCTGCCTGTACTGTTTCGATGCGCCCTGCATCATGGCGTGCCCCACGGGCATCGATGTTCCCGCCTTCATCAAGAAGATCGCCACGGGCAACATGGCGGGCGCCGGGCGCGTGATCTTCGAGGCGAATCCGCTCGGCGCGAGCTGCGCGCGCGTCTGCCCGACCTCGGCGCTGTGCGAAGGCGCCTGCGTGATGCTCGACCGCGACCAGAAGCCGATCAAGATCGGCCGCCTGCAGCGCACGGCCACCGATCACATCCTCAGCACCAAGCAGCGCGTCCTGCACGCCCCCGCCCGCGCATCCGGCAAGCGGGTCGCGGTGATCGGCGCGGGGCCGGCGGGGCTGGGATGTGCCGCCGAGCTGGCCCGTCTCGGGCACGCGGTCGTCGTGTTCGACAAGAAGCCCAAACCTGGCGGCCTTAACACGTATGGGATCGCCTACTACAAGCTCACGCCGGCGGTCAGCCTGGGGGAAATCAAGCTGATCGAAGACCTGGGCGTTGAATTCCGCTGCGGCACCGAGGTCGGGGCCGACGTGACCGTGAAGCAGCTCGAGAAGGATGTCGATGCGATCTTCGTCGCCGTTGGTCTTGGGCGGACGTACGCGCTGAAAATTCCGGGCGAGGACCTGCCGGAGGTTGTCGAGGCGCTGGATTTCATCGAGCAGATTCATACCAAACCGCTGCACCGCGTGCCGGTGGGCGCGCGCGTGGCGGTCATCGGCTGCGGCAACACCGCGATCGATGCCGTGACCCAGGCCAAGCGCCTGGGGGCGGAGCATGCGGTTATCGTGTACCGGCGCGGCGCGGCCGACATGCCGGCCTATCCGTACGAATACGAACTGGCCAAGCGCGACGGCTGCGAGTTCATGTTCAACACGCTTCCGGTGGCGGTTGAAAGTCACAAGGGCCATGTCGCCGGCCTGAAGCTGGCGCGCACCCGGGTGGATCCAGAGGGGAAGGTTGCGGTCATTCCGGGGAGCGAGTGCGTGGTGCCGTTTGATATGGTCATCAAGGCGCTTGGCCAGGAGCCACAGGCCGGCCTGCTGAAGACGCTGTTCCCCAAGATGAAACTCACGAAGGCCGGCACCATCGCTCGCAAGGCCGACGGCCAGACCAGCATCCCGCACGTGTTCTGCGGCGGCGATGCCGCCAACGGCGGGCGCGAAGTGGTCAACGCGGTGGCCGAGGGCAAGAAGGCCGCGCGCGCCATGCACCGCTTCCTGGGCGGCCAGCCCGTGGAGGGCCCCGTGCAGGCGACGCGCATGGGCGTCAGGGGCAAGCCGATGGGTTCTGGATTCGACCGGCCTGTTCGCGTGCCGGAATTGGAAGCGGAATATCGAGCCAAAGAGGGGACGCCCACCGCCGCCACGACATAACCCGACCGATACTTGCCACCCCATCCGTCGCCCAGTCGGGCGAGTGGAAGGGAGAGGCGAGGATTGGCTTCAGCGCGCGACGACCGGGAGAGGAGAACGCAACCATGGCTGACTTATCCATCAATCTGGCGGGGATCAAGTCCCCGAATCCATTCTGGGTGGCTTCGGCGCCGCCGTCGAACACGGCGTACCAGTGCCACCGCGCGTTTGAGGCGGGGTGGGGCGGGGTGGTCTGGAAGACGATTGGCGATCCCATCGTCAACGTGAGCTCGCGCTACTCGGCGATCCACTCCGGCACCAGCCGGATGGTGGGCTTCAACAACATCGAACTGATCAGCGACCGCTCGCCGGAGACGAACTTCCGCGAGATCCGCGACTGCAAGCGCGCCTGGCCGGACCGCGCGCTGGTGGCCTCGCTGATGACGGACACGCGGGAGCACTGGCACGACTACCTGAAGCGCTCGGCGGACGCGGGCGCCGACGGCGTGGAACTGAACTTCGGCTGCCCGCACGGCATGTGCGAGCGCGGCATGGGCTCGGCCGTGGGGCAGAACCCCGAGGTCATCGAGACGATCGTGAGCTGGGTCATGGAGGTCGCCGAGATCCCCGTCATCGTCAAGTTGACGCCGAACATCACGAGCATCGTGCATGCGGCTCGCGCGGCCCGCAAGGGCGGCGCCAACGCCATTTCGCTGATCAACACGATCAACAGCATCACGCAGGTGAACCTGGAGACGTTCTGCCCGGAGCCCTACGTGGCCGGGAAGAGCACGCACGGGGGCTACTGCGGCCCGGCGGTGAAGCCGATCGCGCTGAACATGGTGCACGAGTGCGCGGCGGATCCGGGGGTGGGCATCCCCATCTCCGGCATTGGCGGCATCAGCAACTGGCGCGACGCCGCCGAGTTCATCGCGCTGGGCTCCACCGGCGTGCAGGTGTGCACGGCGATCATGCATTACGGCTTCCGCATCGTGGAGGACATGATCGACGGGCTCAGCGCCTATCTCGATGGCAAGGGGATGGCCTCCGTCAACGAGTTGTGCGGGCGCGCCGTGCACAGCATCAACAAGTGGGAGACGCTCAACCTCAACTACAAGCGTGTCGCGAGCATTGACTACGACACCTGCATCGGCTGCAATCTCTGCTACATTGCGTGTGAGGACGGGGCGCACCAGGCGATCGATCTCGTGCCGTCGACTGGCAGGGGCCTCGGGCCGGGGCGGCTTCCCGGGAAGCCCGTGCCGCAGATCAACGAGGAGCACTGCGTGGGCTGCAACCTGTGCTCCATCGTTTGCCCGGTGGAGGCGTGCCTGACCATGGTTGATCGCGACACAGGCAAGCCGCCGATGAGCTGGCAGCAATACCAGGAGCGGCTGGCGAACGGCGAGATGGCTCCGATTCCGGCGCATCCGTAGGCGGGGGGAGGCTGACAAACCATGACGATGACGACCCAAGCGCTGGCGCCGTGCCCGATTTTAATCGGGGGCGTCTGGAGCACGCCGCAAACGGCGACTACCAACAAGGTGTACAATCCGTCCACGGGCGAAGTCATTGCCGAGGCGCCGATGTGCGGCGCGGACGTGGTGGACGCGGCCGTGCGCGCGGCGGAGGCTGCCGGCCAGGACTGGGCCGAGACGCCGCCGGCGGAGCGGGCACGGATTCTGTTTCGCTACAAGATGCTGCTGGAGGATCATTTCGAGGAGCTGGCCCGCAGCGTGACGCGTGAGCACGGCAAGACCATCACGGAGGCGCGGGGCGATGTGCGGCGGGGCATCGAGGTCGTCGAGTATGCCTGCGGCGCGCCCGAGTTGCTCAAGGGCGAGATCCTTGAGAATGTCGCGCGCGGGATCGACTGCGACCTGGTCAAGCAGCCGGTTGGCATCTGCGTCGGGATTTGCCCCTACAACTTTCCCGCCCTGGTGCCGATGTGGATGTATCCGCTTGCGCTGGCGTGCGGCAATACGTTCATACTCAAGCCGAGCGAGAAGGTGCCGCTGACGGGCATCCGGCTCATCGAATTGCTGGTGCAGGCGGGGCTGCCCAAGGGCGTGCTCAACGTCGTGCACGGCGGGCGCGAGTGCGTGGACGCGCTGCTCACACATCCCAAGGTGCGGGCGATTTCTTTCGTCGGATCCTCGCCGGTGGCGAAGTACATCTTCGAGACCGGCACGCAACACGGCAAGCGCGTGCAGGCGGCCGGCGGGGCGAAGAACTTCGTCTTCGTCATGCCGGATGCAGATTTCGACAACTCGGTCACGGGGCTGATCGACGCGGCGTTTGGCTGCGCCGGGCAGCGCTGCATGGCGGGGTCGACCGCGGTGACCATCGGCAAGGCCGCGGACCGCCTGCTGCCGGATCTGGCCCGGGCCGTGCGCGCGATCACGGTGGGGCCGACGGACCGCGATCCGTCCGCGAAGATGGGCGCCGTGATCTCGGCACAGCACCGCGACCGCGTGGTGGGACTGGTCGAACGCAGCGTGCAGGAGGGGGCGAGCCTGCTGGTGGACGGCCGCGGCGTCAAGGTGCCCGCGCACCCGGGCGGTTTCTATCTTGGGCCCTGTGTGGTGGATGAGGTGCGCGCGGGGATGGCCATCGCGAAGGAGGAAGTGTTTGGCCCGGTGCTCAACGTGATGCATGTCGAGGATCTTGAGGGGGCCATGGCGATGGCCAACGAGGTCCACTTCGGAAATGGCGCCTGCATCTACACGCAATCAGGCAAGGCGGCGCGGGAGTTCCGGCACCGGATCAAGGCCGGGATGGTGGGCATCAACGTCGGCGTGCCGGCCCCGCTTGCATATTTCCCGTTCAGCGGCTGGGATTATTCGTTTTTTGGCGACCTGCACCTGCAGGGCCGCGAGGGCATCATGTTCTACACGCGCCAGAAGGTGACCACCTCCCGCTGGTTCCGTTACGGCGAAGGCGATATCTGGCATAAGGAGAAGTGAGAAAGGGGGGGCGGGGAGCCAAGGTTCAGGATTCAAAATTTGGGACAGTCTTACCTGAACCCCGAACCCTCCCGCCTACCCAAGGAGGCAAACATGTCATTGCTGATCAAAAATGGCGAGATTGTCACGTCGGGCGATCGGTTTGTGGCGGATGTGTACTGCGAGGGCGAAACCATCACGCGCATCGGGCGCGGGCTGGAGGCGCCCAAGGATGCGACGGTGATCGACGCGCGCGGGAAATACGTCTTCCCGGGCTTCATCGATCCGCATGTGCACATTCACCTCCCGTTCATGGGCACCTACGCCAAGGATACGTACACGACCGCCAGCCAGGCCGCGCTGGTGGGCGGCACGACGACGCTGATCGAAATGGTCTGCCCCAGCCGCAAGGACCCGGTGCTCAAGTCGTACGAGCTGTGGCTGGGCAAGGCCGAGGGCAAGAGCGCCTGCGATTTCACGTTTCACATGGGCGTCTCACGCTACGATGACGTGGTCGAGGCCGAGCTGAACGAGATCGTCAAGAGCGGCATCAGCAGTTTCAAGATTTTCCTGGCGTACAAGGACTTCTTCGGCGTGACCGACCAGGAACTGTCCAATGTGCTGCGCCTGGCGAAGCGGCTGGGCGTGATCGTGACGGCGCACTGCGAGAATGCGGACCTGGTGTTCGAGCTGCAGAAGCGCCTGCTGGGCGAAGGCAAGACCGGCCCGAAGTGGCATTACTGGAGCCGGCCGCCGCTGGTGGAAGCCGAGGGGGTGCACCACCTGGGAACGTTTGCCCAGATGCATGGGACGCACGTCTACGTCGTCCACACGAGTTGCGAGGAATCGCTGCACGCGGCCCTGCGCGCCAGGGAACGCGGCGTGAACATCTGGGTCGAGACGCTCATCCAGTATCTCACGCTGGACATGCGCGACGCCGAGCGCCCGGCGTTCCAGGGCTCCAAGTTCGTCATGTCACCGCCGCTGCGCGACGTACGCAACCAGGAGGTATTCTGGAACGCGTTGCGCCAGGGAATGGTCAGCACGGTGGCAACCGACCACGCCCCCTTTGACTTCAAGGGCCAGAAGGACATGGGCAAGGCCGACTTCACCAGGATTCCGAACGGGATTCCGTCCCTGGAGGATCGCGTAACGGTGCTGTGGACGCACGGCGTTGACCAGGGCCGCCTGAATCTGCACCAGTTCGTGGACTGCGGCAGCACGCAGGCGGCGAAACTGTTCGGCCTGTTCCCCCGCAAAGGCACGATCGCGGTGGGCAGCGACGCCGATCTCGTCGTCTGGGATGCGAAGTACCGCGGCAAGATCACGGCGCGCAAGCAGCACATGAATGTGGATTACAACCCGTTCGAGGGCTGGGCCATCACGGGGCGGCCGCACGCGGTGACCGTGCGCGGCGAGGTGGCGGCGAAGGACGGCAAGTTCATCGGAACCATTGGGCGGGGCAAGCTGATCAAGCGCGATCCGACGCATTTCTGAAGCCTGGATACAGGCGGGGGAGGAACCCACCCCCCGCTGGCACGGCCCCCTCCGGGGGAGGGGTGCCTAACGGGCGGGGTGGGGGTTCGAAGGGGAGGGCTGGACGTTGAGTGCCGGTGAGAAATTTCGCGCCGCCGTGGAGGCCGAGCGGCCCCTGCAGGTGGTGGGCGTGATCAACGCGTATGCGGCGCGCATGGCGGAGCGTGTCGGCTACCGTGCGCTTTACGTGTCGGGTGCCGGCGTTGCCAACGCCTCCTATGGGCTGCCCGACCTGGGGTTCACCACGCTGGCGGATGTGATCGCGGATGTGAAGCGCATCGCGGCCGCCACGGCACTGCCCTTGCTCGTCGATGTCGACACGGGCTGGGAGGATCCGGCCGCCACGGTGCGGGCAATGATCGAAGCGGGCTCGGGTGCCATGCAGATTGAAGACCAGATTTCAGCCAAGCGCTGCGGGCATCGACCGAACAAGCAGGTGGTCTCCACGGACGACATGGTCGCTCGTCTGCGCACCGCCGTCACGGCGCGCACGGATCCCTCCTTCGTCATCATGGCGCGCACGGATGCCGTGGCCATGGAAGGCCTGGAGGCGGCGATTTCCCGCGCGCGGCGCTATGTTGAAGCCGGCGCGGACATGATCTTTGCCGAGGCGCTCGCGTCACGCGAGGACTTCGCCGCTTTCGCGCGAGCCTTGCCGGTGCCTGTGCTGGCGAACATGACCGAGTTCGGCAAGAGCCCGCTATTGTCGGCCGCGGAACTCGGAACGCTCGGCATTCGCCTCGCGCTCTATCCGTTGTCTGCCTTTCGCGCCATGAATGCCGCGGCGCTGAACGTCTTTCAGGCCATTCGGCAAGAGGGCGGACAACAGCGGGTCCTGGAGAGCATGCAGACGCGGGCGGAGCTATACGAATTTCTGGGTTACGAGGCGTACGAGCGCGAGGCTGATGCGAGGCGGGCGGCCGAGTCGCGGGCCGTGGAATAAGGGTGATACAGAGGGGCGGGCGGCGGCGGCGCGGCCCCGCAGGTGGGCAAGGGGAGGGGGGGCATGACGACGGACTTTGCCAGGGGATTGGAAGGCGTTATCGCCGGGCAGACTGCGGTTTCCATTATCGACGAAGATGCTGGCGGCCTGCAGTATCGCGGGTATCCGCTGAACGAATTGACGGATCGCGCGACGTTCGATGAGGTGGCGTATCTGCTGTTGCGGGGCGAGCTTCCGAACGCGGCAAGCTTGCAGGCGTATCGGCAGGACCTGCGGCGCCTGCGTGCACTGCCGGCCGGGCTGAAGGCGGTGCTGGAGTTGCTGCCGAAGACTGCGCATCCGATGGATGTGCTTCGCACCGGATGCTCGGTGCTGGGGTGCCTGGAGCCGGAGACGGCGAAGGAGCCGGGCTTTCACGTGGCGGACCGGTTGCTGGCCATCTTTCCAGGCATGCTGATGTACTGGTACGCGCACGCCCACCACGGCCGGCGCCTGGTGATCGACGCGCCCTCGCCAAGCATCGCGGGCCAGTTCCTGCATCTGCTGCATGGCCGCCCGCCCGACGCGTTGCACCTGCAGGCGCTGGAGGCGTCGCTGATCCTGTACGCCGAGCACGAGTTCAATGCGTCCACCTTTACGGCGCGGACGGTGACGTCGACGCTCTCGGACTTCTACTCCGCCGTGACGGCGGCCATCGGCGCCTTGCGCGGTCCGCTGCACGGCGGGGCGAATGAGGCGGCCATGGACCTGATCGACAGCTACCGCACGCCGGACGAGGCGGAGGCCGGCATCATGGGGCGGCTGGGCCGCAAAGAGAAAATCATGGGCTTCGGCCACCGGGTGTACAAGCACCGCGATCCGCGCTCGGATGTGATCAAGGTGTGGGCGCAGCGCCTGGCGTCGATGTCGGATGATGGGGGCCGTCAGTTCGCGGTGGCCGAGCGTATCGAGCAGGTGCTGCGGCGCGAGAAGCAGCTGTTCCCGAATCTCGACTTCTACAGTGCCGTGGTCTACAACCGCATGGCGATTCCAACCTTCCTGTTCACTCCGCTATTCGTGATGGCGCGCGTGGCCGGGTGGTCGGCGCACATTCTGGAGCAGCGTTCGGACAACCGCCTGATCCGCCCCATGTCGGTGTATACCGGGCCCGCTTTGCGCAAGGTGAAACCGCTGGCTGACCGGTGAAGATGGAGGCGGCAGGGCATGGTCACCATGAGGCACAGGGAGGCGATAACGGCTTGAGTGCACCCGTTTCCAATGTCCGTCCGCCGCCCGATGACGTGCTTGTGCGGATTGCCGAGTATGTGACCGGGACGGCGATCGAGAGCGCCGAGGCTTATGACACGGCGCGCTACTGCCTGATGGACAGCCTGGGGTGCGCCATGTTGGCGCTGAAGTTTCCGGAGTGCGTGAAGCGCCTCGGTCCGATCGTGCCGGGGGCTACCCTGGCCGGCGGGGCGCGGGTGCCGGGCACGGCGTTCGAACTGGAGCCGGTACAGGCCGCGTTCAACATCGGCGCGCTCATGCGCTGGCTGGATTTCAATGACACCTGGCTGGCGGCCGAGTGGGGACATCCATCCGACAACCTGGGCGGCATTCTGGCCGTGGCGGACTGGCTGAGCCGCGGCGGGAACGGTGGGGCGAGCCCCACCATGCGCGACGTGCTAACGGCGGCGATCAAGGCGCACGAGATCCAGGGCGTGCTGGCACTGGCCAACAGCTTCAACCGCGCCGGAATGGACCACGTCCTGCTGGTGCGCGTTGCCACGGCGGCCGTTGTGACGGGCCTGCTGGGGGGACATCGCGGGCAGATCATCAACGCGGTGTCGAACGCCTGGGCGGATGGCGGGGCCCTGCGCGTCTACCGCCACGCGCCGAACACGGGGCCGCGCAAGTCATGGGCGGCGGGGGACGCGACCAGTCGCGGCGTGTGGCATGCGCTGGGCGCCCTGCGTGACGAGCCGGGGTATCCCGGGGCACTGTCCACCAAGACGTGGGGGTTTCAGGACGCGCTGTACCGTGGCCAGGCCATCACGCTGGCGCGACCGTTCGGGTCATACGTCATGGAAAATGTGCTGTTCAAGATCGCGTTTCCGGCGGAGTTTCACGCGCAGACGGCGGTCGAATGCGCCTTCGCGCTGCATCCGGCGGTCAAGGACAAGTGGTCGCAGATTACGCGGATCGAGATCACCACGCACGAGTCCGCCCTGCGCATCATCGATAAGTCGGGCCCGCTGCACAACCCGGCGGATCGCGATCACTGCCTTCAGTACATGACGGCCATCGGTTTGATATTCGGCGAGCTCACGGCGGCGCATTACGAAGATGACGTCGCGACGGATCCGCGCATCGACGCGCTGCGGGCCGTCACGGTGGTGAAGGAGGATCCGGCCTACAGCCGTGATTACCTGGACCCGGACAAGCGCTCGATTGCCAACGCGGTGCAGGTGGTGTTTGCGGATGGAACGCGAACGGATCGGATCGCCGTGGAGTATCCGCTTGGCCACCGGCGCCGGCGGGCCGAGGGCATACCGCTCCTGCGGCGCAAGTTCACGTCGGCGCTGGCCCCCGTCTTTACCCCCGAGCGTGCCGCCGCGATCGGCGGCGCATGGGCGGACTCCGACCGCCTGAGCGCGATGCGCGTCGCGGACTTCATGGGCTTGTGGACGATCTGACGGATCAGCGGAAACTGAACACCGTCGTGTCGGGGGTGGTCCACTCGAAGGCCCCGATGTCGGTCTGTCCCAGGCGCGGTTCGCCCAGAATATCCGTCAACGGCACGAGCGCGTTCTCAGTCGTCGCCTGGCCGGCGTTGCGTGTGGGCGACGCCCGGCCCGGCTTGAATCCGATGGACTGGCTCGTGCTGGTCGACACGAAGGGGACGGCCAACACGCCGGTCACGTTGGCATCCAGCCCCAGCGTGGCATCCTCGATGTCCCAGGGCGAACCGCCGCTGGTCTGGAAGACGCAGTGCTCGATCGTGACCGTGCCCAGCGTGCCGGCATCCTTCACGGGCGTGGCGCCATTGTTGGCGGTCCAGAAGAGACAGTTAATGAACGTCTGAGAGTGCGCCACGCTGGGCCCGGAGGGGTGCCAGTAGCTGACGCCGCTATCCGTGTGGGTCGAGTTGTAGAAGGTGCAATTCACGGCGGTGATGTCCACGGTGCCGCCCTGCGCCTCGCACACCCGGGCCCCGCCTGTGCTGTTGGCGAAGAGGCTGTTGACCATTGTGAGCGTCCACGCGGCATTGACGCCTTGCACGAGGTTGCCGCCGTTGGCGTAGCCGTTGTCAAAGAAGCGGCAGCGGTCGAGGGACAGCTGCCCACCCTCCTGCATGTCGAATCCGGCCGTGCCCATCGCATTGTTCCGGACCAGGCATTGCGCGAGGGCCATGGCGCTGACCTGGGAGAAGAGCGGTGTGGCGCCAGCGAAGCGCTGCAGCACGAGGCCCTCGCAGCGGCCGGAGCCGCCGAGCAGCGAGGTGGAGCGTACGACATTGGCGCCGTCAAGAATCGTCGACCAGGTGGCCACATCGTGCGTGAAGAAGTCCGGGCTGTATCCGCCCGCGATGCACAGGCCCTCGGTGCTGTTAAGCCGGGCGTTGCCGGCGATCACATACGTTCCGGCCGCGACGTAGATGTTCGTGAGCGTGCCGCGCTGTGCGATGGCATTGGTCAGCGTGGCGAACGGTCGCGCCGGGGAGCCTTCGCCGCTCACGTCGCTGCCCGTGGTGGAAACGTACACCGCGCTGCCGCCCGGCACGACCCGCAACCGCCAGGAGGCCGAATCCACGCCGACGGCATTGCTGGCCACGATCGTCATCGTATAGGGCGTGGATGCATACACAGGGTTCGTCCACGTGACCACGCCGCTGACGGGGTTGATGGTGGCGCCCAGCGCGGCCGTGGCCGAGTCCAGGGTCCAGGTGGGCAAGGGCAGGCCCGCGACCAGCTGGGGCGTCGGGCCGGTATAGTTCGTCGCGGCCGCGGTGACCGCCGCGTTGGTGACGGAGCTGTCGAGAATGACGGGGGCCTCGTTGCCGCGACCGATGAACGTTTCGACATCGGACCAGGCTTCGCCGGCAGAGTTCGTCGCGAACGCGGCGTAATAGTAGGTCTGCCCGGCGATGAGATTGCTGATGATGGTGCTGAACGCGCCGGGATTCATGCCGCCCAATGACCGACTCTCGGTCCAGAGGTTCTGATCGGTCTCGCCGTTGATCGGGCCCCAGTAGAAGGAAACGGCAGTCGCCGCCGTGCCGGTGGATGTCAGGAGGCCCCCCAGCGAGGCCTCGAAGGGGCTCGTGTACGTCACGCCGCTGCCGGAGGTGACCGTGGGCGCCACGTCATCGTCCAGGATTGTGACGGTTGCGCAGGCCGATGTCACCGGAATGGAGCAGTTCTGCGTGTCAACGAGGCATACGGAGAAATACTGATCCCCTTCCGCCCGGCCGTCATTCGCGATGGGAATGGTCCACGTCTTGGTGGTGCCGCTGGACGGGGGCGGCCAGCGCGTATTACCCGCCACGGTGGTGAAGTCGCTCCCCGCCACGGCGGTGCCATCGGAGGTGGCGTACCACACGCGAACATCCTTGTCGGTGTCGCGGGAAATGATCACGGTAATGGTCTTGCTGCCTGCCGCTTCGGCCACCGTGTACGGAGCCCCGACGAAGAAAATCTCGGGCAAGGGGTCTTCATCCACGATCGTTACGGTGTGCGTCGTCGTGCTTCCCAGGCCGGCGTTAACCGGGTACGACAGCTGGATCTGAAACGTCTCGTCGTCCTCATCCCGCGCGTCGTTGACCACGTTGACGTAGAGCGTCGTGCTCGTCACCCCGGGGGCCATGGAGACCGTGCCATTGGCGAGCGTATAATCGCTGCGCGAGCCTCCGTTGTCCGCCGTTCCGTCCGTGATGGAATAGTTGACGGTGATCGTCGATGCCGAGGGGTTGGAAACCGTGATCAGGATGCCGGCTGGGGAACTGGTTTCAGGCCACGTGGTGGCGGCCCGGTCGAACTGGACGGTCGTCAGGGGTGACGTAATGGTTGCGGTCGTGGTCGGTTGTGTCAGGTCGTAGTTGCCGGCATCGGCGCCGTCGAGCACGAGTCCGCTGATGAACACCGTCTTGCCCGTGCCTGCAGTCGGATCTGCAAAGGCGCCGGTGCCGCCGCTCGTGTTCAACGTGACCAGATCGGGGCTGATGACGCCGACCAATGCGGCTGCGGCCGTGTTCAGCGTGGCCTCTGTCGTGCCGTCATAGGTCTTGTTGCTGGCCGTGATGCCGGAGACGGTGACGGGCCGAGCCGTGACCGTCACGGTGCCGCCGAGTCCGGTCACCGTGTAGTTGCCGGCGGCGGACCCGCCCAGCACGGTGGGGGACGTCTTGAAGGTGGCGACGGCGCCCGACCATGGCGACGACGAACTGACCGTGCCGCCGGAGGCGGCCGCTCCCGTGGCCGACACAATCTTCTCCATGGCGTAGACTTTGGCGTTGTTGGCCGCTGTGCTGTTGGAAGACTGAGCATTGGCGACCGCCACGAAGGCATTGTTGGGCGTACCGAGCGTGTAGCTGCTGCTGACCAGTCCCACGCCGCCGATCCACAACTCGTTACCCTGGGATGTTGACGGCGTCGTTCCCGTGACGGCCGTCGTGCTGGAGCCCGTTGCGCTGGCCACCTGGTCCTGCGCGCCGGCTGAGAGCACGCCGCTATATTCCATCACCACCGCCGCCGCGCGAAGCGAGTTGGCCAGCGTGATGGCCACCGCGGTGCCGGCGGCGGAGGCATTGGGGGCGTACCAGATTTCGGTGGTCGTCCCGCTGCCGTTGGCGGCTTGCGACACGCGCGACCAGATCACCCCCGTCTGGGTGACGGCGGTCACGCGATTGGCGCTTGTTCCGCGCGTGGAGATCACGGCCACCAGCGAGTTGCCAGTCACCGGCGTCGAACCGAGTGTCACCGTGAAGGCGGCGGCGCCACTGCCGCTGTTTCCAGTCGCGGTCTGGACGCGCGCGACGGTACGGGCCAGGGCGTTCTGGTCTCCAACGTTCCGGCCGGCCAGGGTCACGCTTCCCGACAGGGAGAGACTCGCGCCATCGAGATCGTTGTCGAGTGTCAGAATCCCGGCCTCGGCTTCCGTCGAGCCGTCATACTCCCGCATCCCCGACACGATCACAGGCAGAGCGGTGATGGTCGCCGTGGTGGTGGGCGGTGTCAGGCTGTAATTGTCCGAATCGTCACCGGCGAGGGTCAGCCCGATGATGGTCACGGTCTTGCCTGTTCCCGCATGCTTGTCCGCGAATGTGCCAACGGGACTGTTCGCGCTGATCGTTACGGTGTCGCCACCGATCACACCGACCAGGGACATGCTGCCGGTGTCAACCGTCGCCGTCGTGGTGGCATCGTAGGTCTTGTTGCCGGCCGTGATGCCGGTGACGGTCAGGGGCTTGGCGGTAATCGTCGCGGTCGCCAGGGCCGTGGCGTTGGCCGTGTAATTGCCGGAGTCGGTACCGCTGATGGCGATCCCCGTTACGGTGACCGGCTTGCCCGTACCGACGAACGGGTCCGCAAAATTGGCCGCCGCATAGCTCGTGGTCAACGAGTCGCCGCCGAGGCGATTGTCCGACAGCGTGACCGTGGCGGCCGTCGTGCCGTCATACACTCTGCTGATACCCGTCGCGCTCACGGTCAGTGCTCGAGCGGTGATATCGGCGGTGGTGGAGGGCTGGGTCAGCGAGTAGTTGGTGGCGTCCGTGCCGCTGATGGAGAGGCCGCTGACGCTGACCGCCTTGCCCGTGCCGACGATCTCGTTCACAAAGCTGCCCGTGGCGCCGGCGACGCTGAGGGTCACGCTGTCGCCGCTGACGACTCCGACGAGTGCGGCGCTGCCCGTATTGAGGGTGGCGGTGGTGTTGCCGTCGTAGGTCTTGCTGCTGGCGGTGACGCCCGACACGGTGAGCGCCTTGACGGTGATGTTGGCGGTGGTGGAGGGCTGGGTCAGCGAGTAGTTTCCGGCATTCGCGCCGCTCAAGGAAAGACCGCTGACGGTGACAATCTTGCCTGTTCCGGCCGTCTCGGTCGCGAAGGCCCCCACGGCGCTCCCGGTGTTCAAGGTCACGGCGTCACCGCTCAGGACCCCGACCAGGGCGGCACTGCCGGTGTTGACGGTGGCGGAGGTATTGCCGTCATAGGTCTTGCCGTTGGCCGTAATGCCGGAGACGGTCAGCGTGGCTTGGGAGATGGTGAATGACGTGCTCGTGGCCCCGGTGAGGCTCGCGCCGCTGGCAGCGAAGGTCAGGCCGGAGCCGATTTGCCGAATCACGAGGTCATTGAACGTTGCCTTGCCGGTCGCGTCGGTGGTGCGCGTAGCGGTTCCACTGTAGAGGCTGCTGCCGGAAAGTGCCAAGGTGATGGCCGTCCCACTTTGCGAAACGTTGTTGCCGAACTGGTCCTGAATCTGCACGACGACGTTCGCCATGGTCTGTCCCGACATGGTGTCGGCAGGCGGCGTGGTGAAAGCGAGCGTCGATGCCGGTCCGGCGACTTCCGTCAGCGCGCCCATATTGGTGCCCGCCGTGATCCCGGATGACGTTCCTGACTTGGTGATGTTCCCGGTGGCCAACGGGGTCCCGGCTGTCGGTCTCACTTTGATCCCGGACCACGTCAGGCGTGACCGTGCTTTGGGACTGCCGCCGTTCGAATCCTGCGAACTGACTGTGATCGTGATGGTGCTGGCGGTGACGGTTGCATTGGGGCTGCTGAGTATGAGGAGGGCGCCGCTGCCCGCGTCCAGGCGTGTGACGGCCACCGAAACCGCGGCGCTGGTGTCGAAGACGAACCCTGACGGCGCATTGAGCACGATCGTGCCGGTCCCGATGTCGCGATTGGCACCCTCACTCACGACGGGGCCGGTCAACGCCGTGTACGTCCCGCCCGCGGTGTTCGCCGAAATGCTGGACCCGCCCGTGGCCGTGGTCAGCGAGACCGCGCCACTGGCCGTTGTCGCGGTGAGCGCAAGGCCTGCGGCCAATACTAAGGATGCGACACCGATGGTGGACGGGCGCTGGCGTCGGAATAGATTACATTCGCGGTCCTGGGAATCCCTCGTTACGGAGAGGCCGGGAGGGCATCCAGCTCGTGGGTCACGGCCTGCTGACAGGGCCACCAAACGGAGAAACTGGATGGGGCACGAACTCCAGAAGAACCTCGAAAGACGAACTCCTCGGCGCGTTGCCGCCGTCAATGCCTGCATGCTCACGTGATGTCATTCCAAAGGAGGGCATCCCTTCTTCGCTACAAATCGCCGCCCTGTCGCGCCTAGGACGTCCTCCGCGCGGAGCAGTGTCGGCTGAAGTAGGCATCCGCTATCCCGGGCCCTCACTAACTTTCAAACCGGGTTGCGTGATGCGCACTGCGCCCAGCTTAGCTAAGGTCGTGCCATCTCATCGAAAGGGGGGAAAGTGGGGGAAAATCGACGAAATCAGGGCGAAAACGTGCGGGATACTTTCTGTCTACAACTGCATACAACGAAGCGGAATTCGAACAAACAGGGGGTGTTTTTTTGTGGGGGAGCGTAAAGTTGAACACTTGAAGAGATGAACAGTTGAAGTTCAGCAACGTGAAAAACAGGCTAAAAACCGTCGGAAAACCTAACAAGGCGGGGCGTGCGCTTGCCGAGGAGGCAGGCTGCCCGTGGAGGATGCCTTGCCCGCGCACGGCACGAGCGATATCCGGGTTCGCTGGCTCGGCTCAGCGGTGCGCGGTCAGGCCCACAGCGAGGGGGGGTATTCGCCGCTTGCGATCAGCGCCCGGATGGCTGCCACCACATCGGCCTTTTCTTCGGGATAGGTCACGCCGAACCACTGGGACGGGGTCTCCAGAACGGTGCAGCTCGCCTGCCCGCGCGCGATCAGGGTGTTGACGACGGTGGGGACAAAGTACTCGGCCTTGGGATTGCCGGCGCTTTCATCCAGGAAGGTGCGGAACTCCTGGCGCAGGTGCGCAAAGAACGACGGCTTGAACCCCCACAGGTTCATAGAGACGATCTCATCGCCTGTGAGTAGCCGGTCCCCGCAGCGGGCGCCCCCGTCAGTCTTGACGATGTTCGTCAGTTCCTCGACGCCCGTGAGCGTGCCGTTCGCAGACGACGCGCAGACACCGCGCGCGACGTGTCCGTGGGCGGAGAGCGTGTTGCGCAGAATATAGCCGACCATGGCGTAGTGGTTGGGCTCGGAGGCGGTGCGGTCGAGAAAGGCGGCGAGCTTGCGGTAGGATTCGGCACCGTAGAAGTCATCCGCGTTGATCACGGCGAAGGGCGTGGTGATGGCCGCGGCGGCACTGAGCGTGGCGTGGCCCGTGCCCCAGGGCTTCTTGCGCTCCGCCGGCACCGTATAGCCTGCGGGGATGTCGGCCAGGTCCTGCAGCGCATAGCCGATCTCGATATGACCTTCCAGGCGCGAACTGATGACGGCCTTGAAGTCCTTCTCGATCTCGTGGCGGATGACGAAGACGACCTTGGTGAAGCCGGCGCGTCGCGCGTCGTAGACCGAATAATCCAGGATGAACTCTCCGGATGGACCAAACGGATCCATCTGCTTCAGGCCGCCGTAGCGGCTGCCAATTCCAGCGGCGAGAACGAGCAAGGTCTTGTTCATCTATGGTGTCCTCGTGACCGTCTGAAGCTCTTGCGGAAGGAATCTCCCGCAGAGGCGCAGAGGGCGTGGCGGTTGTTTTTTCCAGCCCGCACCGGTGAGAGGCCGGTTGGGGCCGAACGTGACATTCCAAGTCCACGAACCGCCCTCTCAGCGGTTCGTGGATAAGTCAAACGCTCCGTGAACTCTGCGCCTCTGCGGCATCATCCGATCCGGAACGCAACAGCATTCCCGGCGTGCGACGTTGCATATTGGATGCTCAATGATGCCCGGAGTCCGTCAAAACAGTTTCTTGATCAACCCCAGCGCGCCCTGCTTCCACGGCACCCGGTGGGACACGCCGGACTGGTTTTCAAAGGTGTGCATCTTCGCCAGGTACCATTCGAAATTGCGCACCAACGCCTGCTTGTTGGAAAAGCGCGGCTGCCAGTCGAGCGCGCGCTGCGCCTTCTCAATCGACACAAAGGAATCTTCGCAGGCCGTTTCATAGACCCACTTGTAGAGCGGCGACAGCTTGAGCGCCTCGAGGATGCGCAAGGCCCAGATGACAGGCGTGGCCGGAAACCCGATGATGCGCTTACCGTGGCCGGCGCGATCGAGCACCGCCTGGTAGTCTTCCTTCATCGTGGTGAACTCCTTCGCCCCGATGTTGAAGACGTCATCGACCTTGGCGCGATCCAGCGTCAGGCAGCGGTAAATGGCGTCGCAGAGATCCTCCACGTCGAGCAGCTGGTAGCGGTTGTTGCCGCTGCCGATCATGGGGAAGTTGTGGCCGTCCTTGGCCCAGTCATAGAGCAGGGCAAACACGCCCAATCGCTCGGGTCCCACAAAAGACTTGGGTCGGATGATGGACACACACAGGCCTTTGCGCCGCGCCTCGGCACACAGGGCTTCGGCCTCGATCTTGGCGATGCCATAGGGCCCCACGCCGACCATCTTGTCCGTCTCGACCAGGGGGTGATGGTCCGGAATGCCGTACACGGCCGTGCTGGAAATGTGGACGAAGCGCTCGACGCCGCAGGCTTGGGCGGACTCCAGCAGGTTGCGGGTGCCATCGATGTCGATGGAGAGGATTTCCTGCTTCGTGTAGAGCGGCAGTGCGGCGGCGGTGTGTACGACCCAGCGCACGCCTTGCATGGCGCGATCGACGGCGGCGCGGTCGCGGATGTCGCCTTTGACAGCCTTGACGCGATCCTTTTCGGGATAATCGAAGTCCGCGATGTCGAACGACACGATGTCGGTCACGCCCTGCCCGAGCAGGTAGCGGACGAGATTGATGCCGAGAAAGCCGGCGCCGCCGGAGATGAAGACCTTGCCTTGCGCTGACGCTGCACTCATGCGTGTATTCCCTTCAAACAGAGGCCGAACTGTAGCGCGTTCACCGCCGCAAGGCAATGCCGGGACACATGCCATCACGGCCAGGCGCATGACGCGTCTGGGCCGGCGCGAAGAGGGGGGGGGTGACCGTGAATGTGGTGGGCGTTTGGTGCGCATCGGGGGCGGCGATCTTGCCAGATCGCGGCGTTGCGTGAGGCGGCGCATACCAGGAGTATGGCGCCACCTCACGCGCCTTGCGCTCTGGCAAGCTTACCGCCCCGATGCGCATCCCGCCCGCGGCGGGGCGGGCACCCAAACGCCCACCACGTTTGCCCTCGCGTTGCGCCCCGCGCCGGTGTGCCCCTCGAGGACTCGGGGCAGGCGGGGCGTTCGCGAGTTCGGATTTGGGCAATGGGTGTGTCATCAGCCCATCAGTTTCTCTGCTCCAAACTCGCCGTCGACCCGTCTGCCACGGGGCGACTGGCGAGGGCAAACGTGGTGGGCGTTTGGCTTCGCGCCGCAGGCGCGATGCGCAAATGGAACGACCAGTTTGCCCTAGCCTCAAGGCGTCGACGGCGGTGCTGTACTCCGGGTACGCACCGACGGCGAGAACGCAGAGGATGGGGCGAAATGGCCGTTCCATTTGCGCACCAAACGCCCACCACATTCACGGGCAGCGTCCCATTGTAAGGCGCGTCGCGCGCCGGGGCTCGCGCTCCGGCGCTTGCTTCAACCGCTGGAATTCGCTATGTCACATCGATGGCCTATTCAGAACATGCGATCCGGCAGCTCATCCTCGCCCAGGGCAACGAGATCACGGAATCCTTGATCTACGATCGCATTGCCGCCCGCACAAGCGACCCCAACAACCGCCAGGTGCTCGAGCGCATCGCGAACGAGGAGCGCCGGCACTACGACATCCTGAAGCGGATCACGGGTCACGACGCCCGCCCCAACCTCGTCAAGGTTGCCTGGTTCTCCTTCGTCACGCGCCTCTTCGGCCTCTCCTTCGGCCTGCGCCTCATGGAGCAGGGGGAGGAGCTCGCCGGCCAGGTCTACGAGGCCCTGCAGGGCGAAGTCGCCGACACGCGCGCCCTGCTTGCCGACGAGCAGAAGCACGAAACCGAGCTACTCGACCTGATCGAAGAGGAGCGCATCGAGTATGCCGGCTCCATGGTGCTCGGCCTCAACGATGCCCTCATGGAACTCACCGGCGCCCTCGCCGGCTTGACATTCGCCCTGCAGAACTCGCACCTGATTGCCATCACCGGGTTCATCACCGGCGTGGCGGCCTCCATGTCCATGGCCGCGTCGGAGTTCCTGTCCGCGCGCGAAGATGCGGACATCGAAACCACCAAGAAACCGCTCAAGTCCGCGGCGTATACCGGCGTCGCCTACATCGTGACCGTCCTGATTCTCATCAGCCCCTACATGATCCTGAACAACGTGTACCTGTCGGCGGCCGTCATGCTGACGCTCAGCGTGCTGATCATTCTCGCCTACAATTTCTACATCACCACGGCCAAGGGCCTGAAGCTCTGGCGGCGGTTCTTCGAGATGGCCGGCATCTCGCTGTGCGTCGCGCTGATCAGCTTTGGCGTCGGCATCCTGATCCGGACCTTTATCCATATCGACGTGTAGGCCGCCGGTCGCCCCCGCGCGGCAGAGGAGATGTGCATGCACGGTCTCCGGGATTGGCTCGCTCTTCACGCCGCACGTTTCATCACGCGCGCCGCCATGTGCCTGTATCTGGGCATCCTCATCGCGCACGCCGGTGGCGACACCAACACGCTCCCCGCCTACTGGGGATTCGAGGAATACAACGACACGCACATCCTGGTGGATGCCAACGGCCTGGGCGCCTCCGGCTGGTGCGGCGAGCCGACGTCCGCGACGGCTGAAGCCATTGCCAGAGTCACGGCCACGAACCACCCGCCTCCGCCCATCCCATTCGCCTGGTCCGCGTCGTCGGCCAACGCCCTGCACGTGACCGGCCTCGCCCGCCTGGCGTTTGCGACCAACCAGTACCAGACGGCCGACCGGTCCACCCTGCTGACAAACGTCACCATTGGTCTCACCCTCCCCGCCCGTCGCCCCGATCCCGCCCCCTTCATCGTCAGCAACGAGCAGTTTGCCGCCTACTTCAACACCAATGGCCTGCTGACCGTCCGCCATGCCGTCTATGCGAACGCCTTTACCGAACTGATCGTGCGGTGGACGGAACTCCAGCATCCCCCCGTGCCGGATGGCGTTTGGGTGCGCCTGGCCATCACGATGGATTACCTGAGCGCGGGACCAGACATGGATCAGGAGCATGCCTTTGCGGTGGCACTCAACGAGGCGCCCCTCGCCAGCCCCTGGGCCTACACGAACTTGCCTACCGTCGACGCCGACGCCGACGTCCCGTCAACGGGCGCCCCTGGCACCACCAATCTCTGGTTCCTCTGCGCCGACAGCGGGTTCGGCGGCACCGGCCCCAATCACCCCTTCTTCGCCAGCCTCGCCTTCGACGGCAACGGCCTGCTGGATGACGTGAGTGTCACCCCGGGCCCACGCGATCGGCGCTGCCCGCTCGGAACGAATGTCTGGTCGGTCACGGCCGCAGGGGGCGCTTGCATCGCGGCCACCCCCTACGGCATCGTGCCCGTGCAGGAAGGCGAGTCGATCACCGTCCGCCTCGACCCCAGCCCGATCATCCCCTTCTGCGAGGGCTACTTCTGTACGTTGCTGGACGTGATCGTGGATGGCGAATCCAAGGGCCCGGTTCGCGACTACACGTTTTCCTGCGTGGCCGGCAATCACACGCTGACGGTCATCGACATGTCTGGCTGCGGCGGTCCGGACGGCGATGCCGATGGTGACGGCGCGACGACCTGGGAAGAGTGGCTGGCGGGCACGGATCCCCTCGATCCCCACTCCCGCTTCCAGGTGCTGACGACGAGACACCAGGGCGGATCGAATATCGTCATCTGGTACGGGACGACCAACACCGGCGTGTTCACGGATTTCTCGATGCTTCGCACGACGACCCTGTGCGATCGCGCGGGCTGGGCCCTTGTGGCAACGAACCTGGTGCGCCATCCATCCGGAACCAACACATGGATGGAGCCGGCGCCACCGGCCGCGCCGGCGGTTTACTACCGGCCGGCTGTTCCCGCCAACTGACGGTTCGCCGCACCAGCCGCACCCCGCCATCCGCTAGGGTCGCGCCCCGTGTTCCAGCCGGTGCAGGAAATGTTGGACCATGCCGAGCGCGATGCCGGCCGCAATGAAGTTGCTCAGGCAGATGCCCGCGAAGAGGCCGCCCAGCCCGGCCAGTCGCGAGCCCGCATAGGCCAGCGGCACCATGCAGACAAACAGCCGCAGCAGAAAGACGCTGGCGGAGCGCATCGGGTGGTTCGTGGCGTTGTACATGGTGGTGACCTGCGCCATGGCGCCATAGGCTCCGTAGCTGATGGGGACAATCCAAAGGTAGAGCGCCGTGGTCGACACGACCGCTTCGTGCGCATTGAACAGCCGCGCCAGGGGCCGCGCCAGCAGGGCGTACAGGATGCACACCCCGGCGCCCCACGTGAACGCGTAGCGGATGGCCTTGTGCACGGCCTCGCGCACGCGATCGCGGCGCCCACCGCCGAAATTCTGCCCCACAAACGGGGACATGATCGTGGAGAGCGCAAAGCTGCCGGACATCGCCAGCGTCTCGAGGCGCGTTCCCACGCCGAAGGCGGCCACCGCCTCCGTGCCAAAGCCTGAAAGCATGCGCGTCAGCACGCCGGTCGAGAGCGGCATGAGCAGGTTGGTGCCGATGGCGGGGAGCGCTACGTAGAGGATGCGCCGCCAGGAATCCAGCGCCTCGCGCGTGCTCGGAATGGAGAAGTCGATCAGGTCCAGCCGGCGGATCAGGATCCACAGCGCCGTCACCAGCGTCAGGCTCCACGAAAGCACCGTTGCCAGCGCCGCGCCCGCCAGCCCCAGGCGCGGGAACGGCCCGGGACCGAAGATCAGCAGCGGATCGAGGATGATGTTGGCGCCGCCCGCGATCATCATGATGATGCTGGGCGTCTTGGTGTCGCCCGTGGCGCGAATGGCGCTGTTCCCCACCATCGGCACAACCAGCAGCGCGACGCCGGCATACCAGATGGTGATGTACTGGCGGATCAGCACGATGAGCTCGGGCGTCGCCCCCAGCAGGCGAAAGACCGGATTGATGGTGAGCACGCCGATGATCGCCAGCACGACGACTGCCACCACGGAAAGTGCGAGGCTGTCGGTGGTGAGCCGTCGCACTTTGGCATGGTCGCCCTCGCCGATCGCACGGGAGAGCACCGACGACGTGCCCACGCTCATGCCCATCGCCACGCACTGGATGACAAAGACAACGGGAAAGGTGTAGCCCATGGCGGCCAGCGGCGCCGTGCCCAGCCGGCCAACGTAGAAGGTGTCGACGATGTTGAACGTCGTGACCGCCAGCATGCCCCAGAACATCGGCACGGCCAGACGGATCAATGTGGGCCCGACGTCCCCGTCGAGCAGGCGCGCGGGCGGTCCCGGCCGCGCACTCGCCGCGGTGGGCGACGCGCGCCCGGCACCCACCGCCTCGCTCATGACGAGATGACCTGCTTCAGCAGCTCGCGATCCGGCGACATGGTGTCGGGTACGCCGGCGATTTTCTGCAGGCCGTTGACGAGGTCCTGCAACTTGGCCGAACTTTCGGCGACCAGCTTGAGCATCTCGCGCTGCGTCGGCGCCACGTCGCCCAGCATGTTGGATTGGATCATGTCGACCGAGCAATTGATGACCGCCAGCGGCTGACACAATTCCTGCACGACTTCCGCCAGCAGTTCGAGCAGCTTGCGGCGGGAAAATTTCAGGCCGATGCCCTGCCGTCGCGCCGCTTCATCCGCCTCCTCAGCCGCCTGCCGGTCGGCCTGGATATCCGCCGTCACACGCTTGATCTTCTGCGCGGTGTGCTCCACCAGGACCCCGACCTGGGTCTGCACTTCGGTGAGCACGCGATCGAGCTGCCCCTGGCGGTTGCCGTCCGGCTGCTTCGTCAGCTCGCCGGCGGCGCGCTCCATGCGGTCCAGCAGCGGCCCCAGGTGCGCCGCCGCCACGGCGGGATCGCCGGACTGTGCCAGCAGGGCCCCCCATCGATCAGGCGCGACGCCTTCCTCCAGGAGTCGCTCTCCCAGCCCGGATTCCGCGGGCGCCTCACCGCCGTGGGCCTTCATGTAACGCAGCAGGCGCTTCTCCGTCTGTTCCATGGCCTTCAGGCGCTTGGCATATTCCGCCGCGAGCGCATCGATCTGCAGGTCGTCTTCCAGGTCGGCCACCACGGCACGCACGGCGGCCACGTTCTTGGCCGGATCGTAGCCGGTCACGCGGTCGAGCAGCCCGAGCAGAGACTCCTCCAACTCGCGCAACTGTTTCTGAATCTGCTTTCGCCCACGCTGGGTCTCCAGGGCGTCGCCTTGCGTCAGCGCCTCGAACACCTTGCGCACACAGGCCACCAGTTCGCCCGCAAGGCTGCCATCGGGCGCCACCCGCAGGCGGGCGGCCTCCACAATCAGCTCCGCCATGCGCGGGGCATCACCGGCCACGGCCCGCACGGCGTCCGCCGCCGGCGCCGGCGCCGGCGCGGCCGACGGCGCCTGCAGCAGGGCCAGCGCCTCCGCCTCGCGGGCCGCGCGCGCCGCGCTCTCGACGGAGCTCGCGCCTTGCTGGGCCGCTTCCACGTCCTTGCGCTGCAGCACGACCTCGTCGTCGGCGACCTCGCGATACACGATCGTCTTGGAGGACACATGGCCCGCGCCGCGCCCGGCCAGCGCGGAGGCAAACCCGCCCGCCTGGAGCAGGACCTCGGGCTCCTGCGTCAGCAGATGGACGGCGGCGGCCAGCTCCTCCACCGTAATCCCCCGGCGCAGCACAAAGTTGCCCACATCCAGCGCCGTCATCTGCTCGATCAACGTGGTGATGTACCGCTCCTCTTCCTTCGGCGGCACGCCGTTGACGGTCAGGGCATCCCCGACAAGCCGGAAGACCAGCTCGTTGCCGCGCGTCAGGCAGCCCGACACCAACGCGTAGAAGGACACCAGCGTCTCGCGTTCATCGGTCGACGAAAACCAGTGGTGGTTCAGCGTGTTGTGCACGAGCAGCCCCAACCCTCGGGCGAGCTCGTGGGCCTCGGGCAGAAGCGACGGCGATGGCGCTGTTGACACGTCTGACATGACGGCGGGAATCGTACCCTGTGGGGCCATGAAGATCAACGCCAGGGCGTCGGTTCCTTTTCCCTTGAGGTGCCGCAGAGGGGTCCCTATGGTGTCGCGCGGGAGGACGATCATGGCGAAAATCTATTATGTTGGGGACTGGGCAATCATGCTTGGACCCATGTTTGCGGAAACCCCCTTCAACTACGCGTGGAAGGGCACGGACTTCATCAATTACGGAAAATTCCTGAAGGCCGCGCTGGAATCCACGGGCGAGCACCAGGTGGACAGCGTGGCGACCTGGGATTTCTACCGCAACCCGCCCGGCCGGCTGGAGCAGATCTTCAACGAGTACGACGTTATTATCTTCTCGGACACCGAGGCCAAGAACTTCCAGCTCGACCCATCTTTCTTCGATCGCAACAAGTTCGGCAAGGAGCCGCTGACCTTCCCGGACCGCGTGCGGCTGACGGTGGAAGCCGTGAAGCGCGGCAAGCACATGATCTTCGTGGGCGGCTGGCTGAGCTTCAACGGCGAGTGCGGCAAGGGCGGCTGGGGCCGGACGCTGCTGCGCGAGATCCTGCCGGTGGAGTGCCTGACCGTGGAGGACCTGCGCGAGAACACGGAAGGTTTCCGCATGCGGACGCGCGGCCCGAAACACCCGATCTTCAAGGGCATCGACCTCGCCAGTGCCCCGCCGATCCTGGGCTACAACATCGTCAAGCCGCGCAAGGGCTGCCCGGTGCTGGCCACGTGGCAGCCGGACGGCGATCCCGCCGTGGCGGTGGGTAAGTTCGGCAAGGGCCGCGTGCTGGCCTACACCTCCGACCCCGCCCCCCACTGGGGCTGCAACTTCATCTCGTGGGATCAATACAATCGCTTCTGGTCCAACGCGCTGAACTGGCTGATCAAGGGGTAGCCCTGGCCCACCCCGCCCGGTGGGTACTGAGGGATCAGGCCTCGCCACCCTCAATTCCAACGCGTCCCGCGTTGTCCATGCGAGCAAATGGATCGGGCGAGCGCCGGCGGGTGGTTTCGCATTGCCAGCGCAAGGGTCCATTGGCACAGTGCCGCTCCATGGACCCGCTCCCCATCTATGTGGATTTCGACGATGTGCTCTGCGAGACGGCGCGCGCGCTGACCGGGCTGCTCGAGCGCGAGTTCGGGCGGCGCGTCGCGTTCGAGGACATCCACCACTTCAACCTCGGGAAGTCGTTTGCGCTGGACGACGCCGAGCTGCAGCACCTGATGGAGCTGGCGCACGAGCCGGATTTTCTCGGCGTGCTCGAGCCCATCCCCGGGGCGATTGACGGCCTGCGCCGGTGGGCGGAGGCGGGGCACGCCGTGCACATCGTCACGGGGCGCCCGGCGTCCACGCACGCGATCTGCGACGCCTGGCTGCGCCGCTTCGAGGTGCCCCACGCCCGCGTGATCTTCGTGAACAAGTACGGCCGCGATCTGCTGCCCGGCGGCAGCGTGCGCGCCATTTCGCTGGATGAACTCGCCGGGCTGCGCTTTGCGCTGGCCGTCGAGGATGCGCCCAAGGCCATCCGCTTCCTGCTGGAGCGCACCCCGACGCCCGTGGCCGTCATGGATCGCCCGTGGAACCTGCGCGAGCCCTTCGACGACCGCCGTGGCCAGCTCCACCGCTGCCGGGATTGGGCCCACATCCTGGAGCAGTTCCCCTTGTCCCGGCCGGCCACGGCGTGAGCAGGTGGAGGGAGCGGGTGCCCGCGAATGTGGTGGGCGTTTGGTGCGCAACTGGGACGGCCATTTCACCTCATCCTCTGCGTTCTCGCCGGCGGTGCGTACCCGGAGTACAGCACCGCCGGCGACGCCTTGAGGCTGGGGCAAACTGGCCATCCCATTTGCGCATCGCGCCTGCGGCGCGAAGCCAAACGCCCACCACGTTTGCCCTCGCTTTGCACCCCGCCGGCGGAGCGGGGTGCTGGCGAGTTCGGACTGGGGACGCCGCTTAAATGGACACATCGTCACCACCGATGATGCCTTCCGCCTACGCGCAGACGCTACGGCGGATCTGTGAGGCTGGCTTGCCCGCCGTAGCCGATGGCGAAGGCGGGGGCAAACGGGCCGTTCGCGAGTCCAGATTTGGGCAATGAGCTTGTCGTCAGCCCATCAGTTTCTCCGCTCCGAACTCGCCGTCGCCCCGTCTGCCACGGGGCGACTGGCGAGGGCAAACGTGGTGGGCGTTTGGGTGCCCGCCCGCCGCGGGCGGGATGCGCATCGGGTGCGGCAAGCTTGCCGGAGCGCAAGGCGCGGGAGGCGGCGCCATACTCTTGGGTATGCGCCGCCTCTCGCAACGCCGCGATCTGGCAAGATCGCCGCACCCGATGCGCACCAAACGCCCACCACATTCGCGTCAACCCGCCACCATCGCCTCGCGCGCGAGCCGCGCGGTTCCGGCTTGCACCGCGTCGGCGCGGGCGTGGTAGTGTGGGGCATGTCACGTCGCTATGCCATCGTGGGGTGCGGGGCCGTTGGCGGCTACTACGGCGCCTGCCTCCAACGCGCCGGCGCCGAGGTGCACTACCTGCTGCACCGCGATTATGACCATGTGCGCGCGCACGGCCTGCGTATCGACTCCAAATTCGGCAACTTCGTCCTGCCGCGCGTTCATGCCGCGCAGCGGCCGGACCAGGTCCCACCTTGCGACGTGGTGCTGGTGGGGTTGAAGACCACCGCCAACCACGTGCTGCCGGAGATCCTGCCGCGGCTGCTGGCGCCGGGCGGGGTGGTACTCCTGCTGCAGAATGGGCTGGGGGAAGAGGACGCGCTGGCACGCATCCCCGGGGTCGGGACCATCGTCAGCGGACTGTGTTTCCTGTGCGCAAACAAGGTGGGGCCCGGTCACGTCCTGCACCTCGACTATGGCGCCATCATGCTCGGCGAATATCGGGCCGATGGACGCCCGGCCGGCGTCACGCCCGCCATGCAGGCGATCGCCGCCGATTTCAAGCCCACGGGCATCCCCATCGAATTGCTGGAGGACTTGCTGGGCGCACGCTGGAAGAAACTCGTGTGGAACATTCCCTTCAATGGCTTGTCGGTGCTGCTGAACACGGACACGCGGCGCCTCATGGACGATCCGGGCCTGCGTCCGGTTATCCGCGGCCTGATGGAGGAGGTCGTGGCCGCCTCCGCCGCCACGGGGCACGCGGTCCCGGCGGGATTCATCGACAAGATGGTGGCGCAGACGGAAGCGATGGCGGCCTACTTGCCCAGCATGAAACTCGACTACGACGCCGGGCGCCTGCTCGAACTGAGCAGCATGTACGAGGCGCCCCTGCGACAGGCCAGCGCCGCTGGCGCCACCATGCCCCTGACCGAAGCGCTGTGGCGGGAGTTGGGGTTCATGGAAAACTCCAAGGGGCGGTGACGAGCGCGTCCGGCTGTTGCGGCGGAAGTTTGCCTACGGATCACCCAGCGCAGCGCCACCGCAACCAAAGCAGGTGGAATCTGGAACTCAGGAAATCAGGAGCGGCAGTCGTGCCCGATCCTTCTTGAGTTCCTGAGTTCCTGATAGTCTTCTCAGGAAAGCGCGATATTGGCGGATTGTCGTACAGGGTGACACGGATGGGGAGATGAGATGGGAACCGTTACGCGACTTGCCATGCGGTGCGCCGCAGGAGACTTCGAATGAACTATGTGCAGCTCGGCAAGACCGACCTGATGGTTTCGCGCATTTGTTTTGGCTGCTGGCAGCTGTCACCCCGCTTCTGGGGCGACGTGCCGCTCAAGCCTTGGGAGGCGGCGTTGAGCGTGGCGCTCGAGCGGGGCGTCAACTTCATCGATACGGCGGATGCGTATGGCGAGGGCTATGCCGAGGAGTGTCTCGGGAATTACATGCACGCGCAGGGAGTCCGTGATCGCCTCGTCCTGGCGACCAAGTTCTACTGGCACTACACGGATGACGGCGGGCGGTATCCCGATACGGCGCACGACCGCGTCCTGCAGGCATGCGAGGCATCGCTGCGGAGATTGCGCACGGATCGCATCGATCTGTACCAGGTGCACGCATTCGATCCGCTGACGCGACCGGAGGAGGTGGGGGCCGCCCTGCGCAGGCTGAAGCAGGAGGGCAAAGTGCGGTGGTGTGGCGTCAGCAACCTCAACGCCGAACAGATGCGGATGTACCAGGCGCATGTTCCCATCGAGTGCCTGCAACCGCTCTACAACCTGATCGACCGCGACGTGGAGTGCGCCGAGTTGCCGTACTGCCAGGCCAACCGTGTCGGCGTGATTCCGTACTCCCCGTTGCACCGTGGGTTGCTGACGGGCAAATACCGGCCGGACACGGTGTTCACGGATAATCGCAACGAGTTGCCACTGTATCATGGCCGCGCGTTTCAGCGCATGCTGGCGGCTATGGACGAGCTGCGGCCTGTGGCCGCAGACCTGGGACTGACGCTGCCGCAGTTGGCGGTGCGCTGGGTGTTGACGCATCCCGCCGTGACGGCCGCGATCGCCGGCGTGAAGACGCGCGAGCACATTGAAACCATCCTGCCTGCGGCGGAGGCCAACCTGCCCGCGGTGGTGTGGCACCAGGTGGCCGGCATCATCGCCAATGCGAAGGCCGAAGCGCTAAGACTGTTGTAACAATTTCGGGCTGGATGGTGGCGGTCAAGTCGTACGTCTCGAACGGCTCACTCGCCAATGTGCAGGCGAGTCGCCAGCCAAGCCCTTCCCCCGCTACAGCCCGATTTCCCCCCCTGAAAACAGCCTCCAAGGCCAAAAAACAGGTCGCAAAACAGCGCAACTCGTTCTGTACGAGATGGTTCTGTATGGCTTCCGTCGAGTGTGGAGCTATGGCGCTTCGACGGCAACGCGGAAATAGGAGGCGGTCGCGGCGGTCTGGGCGGTGTAGATGTTCACCGGTGGCGTGGCGGCGAGGTTGGTGGCCAGGGCCGCAAAGGCATCGAACAGGTTGGTGCCATGCCGCACGGCGTATTGCCGTCCATCGACGCTGGCCCAGTGCACCACCGGCGCGCCCTCGGGTGAAACATCCGTGGCCGTCAACGCCAGGCGGCTGACGGGATTCGTGGCGTCGGTCCCCGCCACCGCTTCATCCGCATCGCGGACGGTGTCGCCGTCGCTGTCGACCAGCGCATGCACATACTCGTAGGCGCCAATATCCCATGCGTTGGTGCCGTCGGCATTGCCGTCGAGCGGGCGCGCGACGCCGAGGAGATCGCGGGGCGCCTCGGGGCGGTCAAGGCCGCGATCAACGGCGGCACTGCCCGGCAGCAGGTGCAGATCGCTGAAGGGATCCATCACGAGCGACGCCGGCGCGGCGACAAAGGAGTGCAGGTCGTAGCCGTGCGTGCGCCAACTGGTGAGATTGATCACGTTGCCGCCGTCGTTGATCGAGAACCGGCCGATGACGGTGTTGTAGTCGGAGACAAAGCCTTCCAGATTCGCGACGGGAATCGTGATGCTGCCGCGGAAGGAGTGGAAGCAGTAGGTCAGGTTGTTGAACACCCGGTTGCTCACGCAGCCCGTGCTGGCGAGATTGATCGCCCAGCCGCCATTGTTGGCGCCCATGATGATCGTGTTGTTCACGATCCAGTTCAGGCGCGAGGCGATCGCGGCATTGCCCTTGAACAGCGCGATACCGCTGTTGTTGGTCGAGTTGTAGATGAGGTTGTTGCGGACGATCGTGCGCTCGACGCCGTCCATGTTGATGCCCGCACCGCCCTGGCCATTGGAGAAGATGACGTTGTTCTCCACGATTCCGTCGGAGATCGCGCCGTCCCAAACCCAGGGGGAGCCGGTCGGCGGGGCCACGCTGATGTCCGCGTTCATGTGCAGCCCGGCGTTGCGGTTGTGGTGGAGGGTGTTGCCCCGGATCACGAAGCGGTCGCTGCTGTTGTTGTAGTAGATGCCGTGTTCTCGGTTGTCGCTGCAGGTGTTGCCTTCGATCAGTGCGTCGTAGGAGAACGCGGTAAAAATTCCGGTCGAGGCGCTGTTGGACACGGTGTTACCGCGGACGACGAGGAACTGGGTCGAGCGGGCGTCGATGCCGTAGCGCCCGGAGTTCACGACGCGCAGCCCTTCAATGGTCCAGTGGCGCACCACATACGGGGCGCTGTAGGTTTCCAGTTCCAGGACGCTCTGATGCACGGCCGCCGCGCTCGAGGCGTTGAGCGTGGCTGTTCCTGGCGTTGCAGGGCGCAGGGTGATCGGAGCCTCGGAGGAGCCGGAGCGCTCGATGCGGGCGCCGGCATACGCACCGGGGAGCAGGAGGATCGTGTCACCGGGCGCCACGCTGTTGACCGCCTTCTGCACCGTGCGGAAGGCGGCGACTTCTGACAGCCCGTTGCTGGCGTCGCTGCCGGTGGTGGCCACGTAGTACGTGCCGGCTTCCGCTCCCGCCGTGCACAACGCGAACGAGGCCATGACCGCGCGGCACGCCATGCGGGCGCCGCTCATGCGTTGCCCAGGTCCAGGGTGAGTTGCCCCTGCACGACGACCTTGCGGCCGGTGGGCACATCGGGATCGGCCGTGTAGTACACCACGAACTTGACCGACGGGAACTGCCGGGCCAGCTCGGCGCGGATGTATTCCTCCACCGCGCGCGCGTTGCCGACATCATCGTCGGAGAAGCCGACGCTGATGGGGCGTGTCAGGCCGCGCTGGTGGGAAATGCGAATCACGTGCTCCACGAAATCCTGTATGGCGAACTGCTTGCCTTCCTCCGTGCGCACGGCGGCCGCCCCGCGCTTGCCGACCATCAGCTGCTTGAACTGCGGCGACATGACGCCGTGGTATTTGTTGTGATCGAGGTAGTAGGCAATGACTTCGGCATCCGTGCCGGGATGGGCTTCCGGGGCGAAGCTGAGCATGTAGCCGCGCAGGTTGCTCAGCATCTGGTTCTTCTCGTCGTCGGTGAGGACGCGCTCGATGAAATACTCGACGGCGGCCCGAATGATGTCGGGATTGTGACCGCGCGCGGTGACGATGGCGAAGAGCCGGCCTTCGATCAGCGTCAGCTTGAAGCGCTGGAAACTGGGGGCCAGGCTGGTCTCGCCGTGCATGACGCGGTCGATGGCTGTCTTGGTGTCGCGCAGGAAGACGTTCTGGTCCTCGTCGTCGAAATCGCGGAATTCAAGGAACGCGTTTTCCCAGTCGCCACCGGGCGGGCGGTAATTCCGGGTGTCGTTGCGAATGACGCTGAACACGGCCGTGGACACGGCGTGGGGCACCCAGCGGCCATCCTCCGTCCGCTTTTCGAGGTGGATGTGCGTGGGCATGTGCAGGATGTTGTCATCCCAGTCGAAGATGTAATACTTCAGGTCGCGCTCGGCGACCGAGTAGTTGACGTGATGCGACAATGTGACCATGGAAACCCCGTGTGCAGACGCGGTAGTATAGGCGATCGGGGGATGGAGTGCAATGGGGGGGGCAAACAGGACTATCCCCAGTTTTCCACTTGCTGGTGAAAGCGTTGTGCGTTTGGTGCGAATGTGGCGCGCCATTTTGCCGCATCCGCGTCGTTGCTTGGAACGGCGCGGATGCAGGTCCAGCGCCGTTCCAGACGCCTAGCGGCTGCAGCAAACTGACACGCCACATTCGCATCCCCGCTGCGCGGGGCGGGCCAAACGCACAACGCGTTGCCATCGCCCTCGCGGACTCGGGCGATTTCAGATGCGGAAAGGCACAACATCTTCTCAAACATGAACTTGGCAAGAATTCATCATGAAAACCGGGGATAGTTCTGGGGGGCGAAGGCGAAAATCCTCGCCCATGAAACCGCGAATCCGCTCAAACGTGCGTCATATTTAGCGTGGGCGCGGCTCGGCGGGACGCCTCGCCCCACCTCGGAGGCCACAGAGCGTCTCGATATCAGCAGGTGGGGCGAACGCGGTGGTCTCGTTCGGCCACAGGCGATGGGTTGATAGGGGAACAGCCCTTACGGGCTTAACTACAAGCGTTGGACATATGAATTTTGAATCTCCGCTCGTGTTCGGGACGCTGGTGCGGCGGTACAAGCGGTTTCTGGCGGACGTGGAACTGGCGGACGGCCGGATCCTGACGGCCGTATGCCCAAACACGGGCAGCATGCGTTCGTGTGCCACGCCCGGCTGGCGTGTGGGGCTGTCGCATTCCGCGTCGCCCACGCGGAAGTATGCGTACACGTGGGAGCTGGTGCACAACGGCGCGTGCTGGATCGGCATCAACACGGGGCGGACGAACGGCCTGGTGTGCGAGGCGATCGAGCAAGGGCTCCTGCCGGAGCTCGCCGGTTACGCGACGCGGCAACGCGAACAGGCCTACGGCCGGTCAAGCCGCATCGACATCCTGATGTCGGACGGCGCGCGGCGGTGCTACGTGGAAGTGAAGAACGTGAGCCTGCGCACCGACGATGGCGCGGCGGCGTTTCCGGATGCGGTGACGGCACGAGGGCTGAAGCACCTGGAGGAGCTGGCGCGCATGGTGCGGGAGGGGCATCGGGCCGTGATGTGCTACGTCGTGCAGCGTGCGGACTGCACGGGCTTTCGGCTGGCGGCGGAGATCGATGCCGCCTACGCGAAGGGCTTTGCCAAGGCGCGGCGCGCGGGGGTGGAGGCGGTGGTTTATGCGGCGGACGTGAGTCCCGAAGGGATCGTGCTGGGGCGCCGGATGGAGATGCAGGGCGGGGCTTCGGAGTCCACCCCCTCCTGAGGGCACCCCTCCGGTGGAGGGGATCTGCCGGCAGGGCGGGGCCGGTTCGTGAGCGACTAGCGTCCCAGCGCGCGCCGGAGGACGGGGAGGTGGGCTTCCGCCATGTGGACAAAGCCCATGTCGGTGGGATGCGTGCCATCCACCGTGCAATCGGAATCGCCGCGCAAGATATCCGAACCGTGCAGCCGGTAGATGGAGCGGATGCCTCCCGCTTCCAGCTGGCGAATGGCGTCGGTCAGGACCTGGGTGAATTCGCGCTGAAGGTCCTTCATCCACTTCACTTCCTCCTCGCGCGAGTAGATGAAGTGGTCAACGAGGATGAGCGGGGTGGCGGGGCGAGCTTCGTAGAGGCGTCGGACAAAGGGCACGAAGCGTTCCTGTGCGAGGGGGATGTTCATGTTCGGCAGCGTATCGATCACATAGGCGCAGGCGTCAATCTCGCCGAGCAGGTCGGCCAGTTCGGGTTCGGCCTTGCCGTTGCCGGAGAATCCGAGATTGATGGTGGGGCGGTCGAGGCGCCGGCCGAGGATATTAATATGGCTCATGCCCGGGCGGGACGCACAGCCTCCCTGTACCACGGATGTTCCGTAGAACACGATCGGCTTGCTGAGGGCCGCCACGCGTGGCGGGGCCTTGGCGAGCATGCATCCCTGGGGGATTCCGAGCCACGCCTCGGTCAGTTCGTTGTACAGCGGCAAGTACAGCGTGCAGGTGCGTTCGGCGAGCAGCATGGACTGAATCAGGACGTCCTGGTTCTGGGGAAACTCGCGGGGGCGGGCGCCACCCAGAAACTTCCAGGCTTCTCCCGCGCGCATGTAGAGATCCATCCCGCTTACGCCGGTGGCCGGCATGTGTGGCATGGCCAGGTTGGGGGACCCGACCTTCCAGCGGATCGAGATGGAGGGCGCGTCCGTGATGAATCGTACGGACAGACCGGCGGCGTGCTTGCTCAGGGACCATACCGCCTCGGGCACCATGCCTTCGGCGCGCCTGGGCAGGCGGTGAAACGGGCCTTCCGTGTCTGTAAAGCCCTGGCCCTCGATGCCGAGGCTGCGGATGTCGTACCAATGCAGACCCTTGTCCACATCGGGGACGGCGAAATTGGGATCCAGCTTGTCGATCGTCGGGGTGTTGGACATGACCGTATCTCCTCGCGCCCGCGCGGCGGTCCGGGTGGGGCCATCACGGGAGGCGCTCGCGAACCATACCCCCGGCGCGGGGCGGGCACAACGCCGAAAGCGGGCCGCGCGGGCCGCGGCGCATCTGCGAGGTTGCCAGGTGGCCCGCGACCTCCGGGCGCGGGTGTCGCAGGCGAAGCCTTTCTGGCACCGCCCGCGCCCGGAGATCGCGGGCCACCTCGGCGTTGTGAGCACCCTTGGCGCTGCGCCCGGCCGGCCGGTGGCGCGCTTGGTCCGCCAGATCCGCGGGGCTTGCCTCGCCAGGCCAATCCGGGAATAATGCTTGCCCATGCCATTTTCCACCGATCGCGGATCTGTGTCGGTTTGCAGCGCCCCCGCGTGTATTCATGCGCCGGAGACGCGCACCACCACGCGCATCCAGTTGCAGGACATGTACCAGGTGGTGCTGCACAACGACGACCACAACAGCATGGAATTTGTCGTGCTCTGCCTGATGCGCGTCTTCGGGCACACGGCGGATCTGGCGGCGAAGATCATGCTCGAAGCGCACGACCGGGGGCGCGCGATTGCCGAGGTGGAGGCGGAGGCGGAAGCGAAGGTGCACCGCGACCAACTGCAATCCTTCGGCCTCAGCGCCACGGTGGAGAAGGTATGACCGGGGCGCGAGGGCGCGTGCGGCTGACCAGGATGGCGCGAGCATGAAGGTGTACCGTCTGAATCGGGATGTCGCGTTTCCGCCCGTCACCGAGGCGGAGCCGGATGGGTTGCTGGCGGTGGGGGGGGATCTGAGCCCGGCCCGCCTGTTGCTGGCCTACCGCAGCGGCATCTTCCCCTGGTACGAGGCGGGCGTGCCGATCTTCTGGTGGTCGCCTGATCCGCGCTATGTGCTTTTTCCTCACGACCTCAAGGTGAGTTCCAGCCTTGGGCGCGTGGTGCGCAACGGGCCGTTCACGGTTACCTTCGATCGGGACTTCGCGGCCGTGATGAGCCACTGCGGGCGCGTGCCGCGCAAGGATCAGGAGGGCACCTGGATCACGCCCGAGATGGAGGCGGCCTACGGGGAACTGCATCGGCTGGGGCATGCCCATTCCGTGGAGGTATGGCACGACGAGCGGCTGGTGGGGGGGCTCTATGGCGTGGAGCTGGGGCGCGTCTATTTCGGCGAGTCGATGTTCATGCTCGAGCCGAATGCCAGCAAGGTGGGATTTGTGCGGCTGGTCGAGGCGCTGGTGGCGCGCGGCTGCACGCTGATCGACTGCCAGGTGCACACGGCGCACCTCGAGCGATTCGGGGCGTGCTACCTGCCGCGTGCGGAATTCTTGAAGCGACTGGCGGCGGGGCTGGGGTGAGCGGAGGCGCGGCCGGGAGGGGGGTGGATTGGCCGGCGGGGACCGCCGGCTCCAGGGGGGCGAGCATGGCGCGCACGTAAGGGCAACTTCTGAACGACAGGCGACTACGTGTGGACGACTACGCGTAAGCGACTAAGAGCCTAAACGTGAAACGATGGCCCAAGCGCCGTTCGGGTTTCACTACGGGTTGCCTGTTGAGGTGAAATCCCGGATGGCGCTGAAGTATTCGCGCGCCCCGACGTAGAGCAGGTCGTTGTGACCGGCACCGGGAACGGTGACCAGGCGCTTGGTGGCGGCGCCGGAATGGTGGTGCAACGCGCGCGCGTCCTTGACCGGGATGATCCAGTCATCCTCGCCGTGCAGGATAAGCGTGGGACGGCGAATGGCCTCGATCTTGGTCAGATGACCGAGTCCCTGGCGGCCGTCGTCCGGCATCGCGAACGCGGGGCCGCCCAGCCGGGTGATCAATTCCATTTCGTAGGCGAAGCCGCTCTCGAGGATGAGTCCGGCGATGGCGGGTCCCGCATGCACGCCGATTTCAAGCGCTGAGGCACTGCCCAGCGAGCGGCCCATGACGTACGTGCGGGACGGTTGCATCCCGCGGTCGACCAGCAGATTGGGTAGCGCATCCCACACCATGCGGGCGTCCGATACCAGGTTGCTCAGCGTGGGGGTGCCGCCGCTGCGGCCGTAACCGCGGTAATCGACCACGAGAAAGCTCAGGCCGAGGCGATTGTACATGGGCGCGATATCGTCGTAGTCGGCGGCGATCTCGCCGTTGCCATGAAAGAAGAGAACCAGCGGGGCGCGGACATCGGCGGCCGGGTGGAGGCGTCCGCCAAGGGTGACGCCATCGCCCACCGGCAGTCGGATGTCGTGCTGCGGATCGGGGGCGGACTCATCGGGCCGCGGATGAAAGACGATCTGCAGGATCGCGGGGTGGTCGATCGGGTTGATCTTTGGCGCAGGCATGAGCGGCGCTTCCTTTCGTGCACATGATAATACCGTGAGCACGGCCAGCACAAGCGACAGTGCGGGCAGCGCGTGGGAGTCGTCAGGCATGCGTCTACCTCGCGTTCTTAACCGGATGCGCCGCCCGGAGGTCGGCACCCACCTTCGGCGAGCGGCGCAAGGTGGCCCGCGATCTCCGGGCGCGGGTGCCTTGTGACAGCCGTGGTGCGGTGCGCTCGGACGTGACGGCCACGGCCCGGGCGAGGTGCGCCGGGGCAAGGCCGGACAACAGGAACGACTGGGGCCAGGGCGCGCGGCGGCGGCTGGCGAGGCGTGTGCGGGGTCGATCAGGACGGCTGATGCGCATGGGGGGTATTCCTTTCGGGTTGTTGACCTTCGAGCCAGTTTCGGACGGCCTCGCCCACGACCGCGCACTCGAGGCCGAAGGGGAGGTAGCCGGCGAAGCCGAGGAGCGGCATCTCGAAGAGCTGAAAGCGATGCACGAAGGGGACGGCGTAAATCCATTTGGCGGCACTCTGGAGGTTCCACATCTCCCAGAAGAAGCCGCAGATGAGCGCGGCGGCGGCGAGGCGGTAAAGGTGCTGCCAGTGGCCCTGCGCGATGGGGGCGAAGAGCGTGGGGCGCCCGCGCCAGGCCTGGGAGGCGGTGATCAAGATCAGCGGGGCGATCCACAGGAGCGGGAAGAGATAGTCCGGCCAGAGCCCGATGCCGGTGAGGCCGGCGACGGCGACGAGCAACCAGGCGGCGGCCCAGCGGCGCGGGTGGCGCAGGGCGAGGGGGCGGAAGCGGTCGAGTCCCGCGCCGACGCGCGGGCAGGAGTCGAGGAGGTCGGCGGTGCCGAGCACGGCGGGCAGCACGGTGGAAAAGGGGAGCGTGGCGAAGAGGGCATACTGCACCGGCGTGAGATGCTCGCAGCCGACGTAGTACCAGTTCTGCACGAAGCGGTTGAGGTACTCGAAGAACCACCAGAACGCGGCGCTGGCGGGGAAGAGCGCGAGAAGGTAACGCGGGCGGTTGAGCAACATGCAGCGGCCGGTGCGGCGCCAGGTCCAGGCGTTGACCATCAGGATGTAACCGAACCAGAGGGGGCTGAAGGTGAACGGTTGATGAGGTGCGAACCACGGAAAGCGGGTCCAGGCAAAAGCCCAGGCGATGAGCGTGAGCGCAAGGCCGGCATGGCCCCACCAGGGGAAGGGGGAGGGCAGGTGATCGGTGGCTGGTAATCTGTGGTCGCGGGGGGGAGCGGAGGGGAGGCGGCGGCGGTGACGCCAGGCATGGAGGTCGAAGGGCAGGACAACCGCGAGGATGCCGAGCGCGAGCGCGATGAAGGCGGGCCAGGCGAACGGCGCGTGGGTGACGTAGTGCGTCAGCGGCGGGAATTCGAGATAGCGCGCGACGGGGCGGCCAGCCAGCGACACGCCGAGGAGGGGGAGGCCGAGCAGCAGCGCGGCCAGCAGGGCGAACGCGGCGAGTTGGCGGGGTGCGGCGGTCTTCATGGTGTGTGGTTGGGTTCAGGCGGGGGCGACGCGGCCCAGCAGGGGCGCGCGCGCACGGCTCTCGGCCGGCAGGGCCTGTTGTGCGGCGAGGAGCACCTGCTCCAGCGCGGCGAGATAGTCCTGAAAGCGCTTCAGCCCGGTCTTGGACAGATGAATGGTGGTGCAGGGCTTGCCGTCGACGAACTGCTTGGCGACGCGAATCACGCGCGCCTCTTCCAGTACCTTGAGGTGGCGGTTGAGGTTGCCGTCGGTGAGGCGGCAGGCATCGCGCAGGTCCTTGAACCGCATGCCCCCGGGTTGGCCGCAGACGGCGGAGAGGATCGCCAGTCGGTTCGGTTCGTGGAAGATGCGTTCGAGCGGTTCGGCATCGATGGGGGCGGCGGGGCTCATGGCGCGAGGTCTCCCGGGGTGGAGCGGCGTTGGTCGTCAATGAGTACGAGTCCGCTGGCGAACTCACCGGCGCAGAACGCGAACGCCATGGGCCAGGGTTCGGTGAAGGCGATGCCGGGCGTCAACAGGAAGTAGGTGCCACAGCCGAGGTAGAGGAAGCCGAGCCGGTAGATGCCGCCGGGTAGCGAGCGCCGGTAGGCGACCTGGGCCAATCCGTAGAGGGTCAGCCAGGTGCCGAAGAGCAGGTCGTATTCGCCGTGCAGAACCAGGGCCAGGGATAGGACGCCGCCGATGGCGAGGGGCGGCACGGCGTCGAGGGCAGGCTTCAGCATCAGCGGATTGCGTCGGACGTCCGGGGCGAACAGGAACCAGTAGAGCAGTGCGCCATAGTTGATGAGCACGCCGAGGGCGAGGACGATGAGCCAGCCGGTGAGGTGGGCCGCGGGCGTGGCGGGAACGGCGGGCAGGTTGAGAATGGCGGCGCCGGCCAATGCGAGGAGGCCGGAGATGACCCGCGCCTTGCCCGAGTAGCCCTTGAACTGATTGCGTTCGAGCACGAAGGCCTGCAGGGTGCGGACCTGCGCCAACGCGTCATGAATGTGATTGGCCAGCATGGTGTTCGTCCTTTCGGCGGTCACACTACCAAACTGGCAAAGTACTTTGCAATACAAAGTTAATGGTATCCGATGGGGCGGCGCGGGTGCGCGGTGCACAGCTTTCCTTGCTGCGCGGCGACAATTGCCGGATGATGTCAGGGCATGCATGCGCTCCTGCCCATCCTGTTGAGCATCCTTGGCATCGCCGTGGTGCTGATCCTGCCGCTGAAGCTGGCGGGCGCGGCGGTGGGGGCGCGGCGCACCGGTGCCGGCTGGTGCTTCCTGGCGCTGATGGCGGCATCGGTCGCGCACACGATCGGGCTGTCGTTTCCCTGGTTCGGTTCGCTGATCGCCTTCCTGCTGGCGGCGGCCATGTTTGCCGCCATTCTGGATACGACGTTCATGCGCGGCATCGCCGTGGCGGTGCTGCACGCCATCTTTTCGGTTGTGCTGGTGTTGGTGCTCGTGGCGGTTTTCGGATTGAGTCTGTCGGCGCTGTGAGCAAATCGTGGGATGCAGACAAGGAGGACGACCATGCGGCGTTTCACACGGATCGTGGCGTTGGCGGCGGTATTGGCGCTGCCGGCATTGGCGCAGGAGACGGCGGAGAAGCAGGGCGACGATTTTGCGGCCTGGCAGCAGGCGGCCGAGAAGCGCTATGCCGTGCTGGGCCTTGAAGAGGCGGAGAGCAAGGCGTATTTCCAGAATCAGATGCGCAAGCTGAATTTCGAGAAGGCGCAGGCGCAGGCCAAGGAGGACGCGCTGTACCGCGAGAAGAAGCATGCCGTGGAGTTGCGTGAGCGGGAGGCGGCGATGGCGAAGGTGATGGCGCCCGCGGCGGCGACCGGACCGGCCTGCCGGACCTGTCCGGACAAGGGCGGCTGCGCGCTGCTCCTGCTCGCGTGCGCGATCACGCACCTGTTGCTGGCGATCTGGGTTTACCAGGACGTCCGCCGGCGCAACGTGGGCTCGGGCATCTGGATTGTGGTCACGCTGATCACCGGGTTGCTGGGCGCCTTCGTGTACGCGCTGGTGCGCATTGGCGACAGCCGGACGCCGGCTGGCGCCTGAGCCGTCCGCGGCTCAGGTCCCGAAAAAGCGGTCGCCGAAGTCGCCGAGGCCGGGGACGATGAACTTCTGATGGTTCAGTTCGGCGTCGATGGCGGCGGTGACGATGGTGGCGTCGGGGTAGCGTTGCTGGATGCGCGCGATGCCTTCGCGGGCGGCGACGATGCAGACGAGCGTCAGGGCGCGGCACCCTTTGCGCTGGAGAATCGTCACGGTATCGTCCAGCGACCCGCCGGTGGCCAGCATGGGGTCGAGCACGAGGACGTGGTGGGCGGGCGAGATGGGCGGCAGCTTCTGGTAGTACTCGTGGGCGATGGCGGTCTTCTCGTCGCGCTCGAGCCCCACGAAGCCGACGGGGACGCTGGGGAGCATGTCCTGCACGGCGACGAGCATGGCGAGTCCGGCGCGCAGGACCGGCACCACGACGACGTTGTGGTCCAGTTCCCAGCCGCTGTAGGGGGCGAGGGGGGTCTCGACCAGCCGTGGCGCCACCGCCAGCTGGCGCGTGGCCTCCACCAGCAGGATCTGCGAGACGATGGCGGCATGCTGCCGGAATTCCACGGTGCGGGTATGCTTGTCACGCAGAATGGTGAGGGCGTGTTCCAGCAGCGGATGCTTGACCTGAACCAGCTTGCTCATGCGCACCGCGAGCTATAGCGCAACTCTCCAGCGGATGCAATGCTGCCGCGTCAGGCGCGGCTGAGCACGAACACGCTGAACGCCCGGCCCTGAAGGTCTGGTGGGGCAGGGGGGGGCCGGGATGCGTGTCCCGCCGCGGCGGTACCGGATGCGGCTCATACAGGCGTATCGTCGTAAGTTGAACTCAATGAGCGGGTTACGAATTGTTGTTGAGAATTGGGTGGTTGTCGTCTATTTGCTGGGTAGGCATAGAGTCGCGCTGAAAACATGATGTCTTCAACCACACCACCGTCTCTGGCGCCGGCCGACATGGCGCGCGTACAGGCGGTCCTGCGGCAGTACTGGGGCTATGACACCCTGCGCCCGTTGCAGGCGGAGGCGATTGCCTGCGCGATGGCGGGGCGCGATGCGCTGACGGTGCTCCCGACCGGTGGCGGCAAGTCGCTCTGCTACCAGATTCCGCCGATGCTCGACGGCAAGCTGGACATCGTGGTTTCGCCGCTGATCGCGCTGATGAAGGATCAGGTGGACGGCCTGCGCGAGGCCGGCTATCCCGCGGCGGCGCTGCACAGCGGCATGGACGCGGCCGAGCGCCGGGCGGTGCACACGGCGCTGCGCGCCGGCCAGGTTCACCTGCTGTTCGTGTCGCCCGAGCGGCTGGTGATGGACGACTTTCTCGCCATGCTCAAGGGGCTGGCGGTGCGCCGGTTTGCGATCGACGAGGCGCACTGCATCAGCCAGTGGGGCCACGATTTTCGCCCCGAATACCGGCAGCTCGCCATCCTGCGTCAGCACGTGCCCCACGCGAGCCTGCACGCTTACACGGCCACCGCCACCCCGCGCGTGCGCGAAGACATTCTCCAGCAACTGCGGCTCAAGGACGCGGCGGTGCTCGTCGGGCGCTTCGACCGCGCCAACCTCATCTACCGCGTGCTGCCCAAGACGGACGTGCGCGACCAGACGGCGGCGGCGATTGCGCGCCACGCCGGCGAGGCCGTGATCGTGTACTGCCTCAGCCGCAAGGACACGGAGTCGCTGGCGGCCTGGCTCAAGTCCCGCGGCGTGCGCGCGGCGCACTACCACGCGGGCATGGGCAACGAGGAGCGCCACCGCACGCAGGAAGCGTTCGCGGACGAGTCGCTCGACGTCGTAGTGGCCACGGTGGCCTTCGGCATGGGCATCGACCGCAGCAACGTGCGCTGCGTCGTGCACACCTCGCTGCCCAAATCGATCGAGCACTACCAGCAGGAAACCGGCCGCGCCGGCCGCGACGGGCTGGAGGCGGAGTGCGTGCTGTTCTACTCCGGTGGCGACATCATGCGCTGGAAAGCGATTCTTGAAAAACGGCAGGCGGCCGAAGCCGGCGAGGAGGGCGACAACGCCGCAGACGGCGCGCAAACGGCAGCCGCGGAGGCGGCGCGTCGCGTGCAACTCGAGCTGTTGCGCGGCATGCAGCGGTTCTGCACCTCCGCGCATTGCCGCCATCACGCGCTGTCGGCGTATTTCGGACAAACGTATGAGCGCCCCAACTGCGGGGCGTGCGACGTCTGTCTGGATGAAGTCGAGGAGGTGTCCGACGGCACGGTGCTGGCGCAGAAGGTGCTGTCGTGTGTGGTGCGCGTGGAGCAGCGCTTCGGCATCGGCCACGTGGTGGACGTGCTGGTGGGGGCGGAGACGGAGGCCATGCGCCGCTCGGGCCACACGGAGCTGAGCACCTACGGCATCGTCAAGGACCTGTCCGCGCCGGCGCTGACGGCGGTCGTGTACCAGTTGGTGGACCAGGGGCTGCTGGTGCGCACGGAAGGCGAGCGTCCGGTTCTCCAGCTCAGCGAGACGTCGCGCGCGGTGTTGCACGGGCAGCAGACGGTGCGGCTGCTGAAGCCGCGCGAGCGGTTGCGCAAGCACACGGTGCGCGGGGAGAAGTCGCTGGAAGGCGTGGACAGCGGGCTGTTCGAGGCGTTGCGCCGGTGGCGGCAGGAGGAGGCGCAACGCCGCCACGTGCCTGCCTACGTGATCTTCCACGACACGACGCTCACCGAGTTAGCGCGCCTGCGCCCGCGCGATGTCGGCGGCCTGGCGGGCGTCACCGGCATGGGCGAGAAGAAGCTCGCGCAGTGGGGTGAAGCTGTCTGCGCCGTCATCGCGGAGCACGTGGGGCGGGCGTAGCCGACGCCGCGCGGACACCCACCCCGCCCTCACGGGCACCCTTCCGGCGGAAGGGATCAGCCTGAAAACAGGAAGCCGTCAATCCCCTCCCGGGGAGGGGTGCCCGTCAGGGCGGGGTGGGTGTTTCAAACGCTACGAGCTTGCTGAGGAATAGGCGCGGAGGCCGGCGCGCCAGAAGACGGCCACGACGACGATGAAGGCGGCGAGCACGGCGGAGACGTGGAGGAAGAGGCCGGGATCGAAGGGTTCGAAGAAGAAGCGCACGGGCACGGAGGCCATGAGCGCGAAGGGCAGCACCGTGGTGAGCAGCACGCGCACGGCGCCGGTGTAGATGCGGTCGGGGCGTTCGATGAAGCGCGTCATGTGCCAGAACATCATCTGCAGGCCCTGGCCCCGGTGCCACCAGAAGACGGGGATGATGGTCAGCATGCGCATGAGGTAACGGAGGAGGAACCCCATGCACAGCGAGCCGGCCAGCAGGATGAGCCCGCCCGGGGTGATGGGGCCGGTGTAGCGGCTGAGGAAGTAGCCGAGGATGCCGAAGGCCATGAGCAGGTTGACGAACGAGTTGGCGGCGAAGTCGCGCAGGCTGAGCATGAAGAGCGGCGAGACGGGCCGGATCAGGTGGTAGTCGAGATCGCCGCGGTTAATCGACTGGGGCAATTGATAGAGGTTGTTGGCGAGCACGGTCATGTCGAGGGCGTCGAGCAGCAGGAAGCAGCCGACGAAGACCATGGCCTGGTTTTCGTCCCAGCCGCCCAGCGTGGTGGTATGCAGGTAGATGATGCGGAAGAAGACGATGTCGATGAAGTAGAAGAAGACATCCATGACGATGCGGAAGCAGAAATCGACGCGGAACTCCATGGCGCGGCTGAAGGAGAAGCGCAGGCAGTAGCCGTAGAGTGTGAGGTAGCGCCACATCAGATGCCCACCCCCGAGTACTGATGCTGGCCGCGCTCCCACACGAGGCGGTAGAGCAGGGTGCAGACGACGGCCCAGGCGGTCACGACGAGCATGCCGGATACCCAGCGCGCGGGGGAGGTCAGGCCGAGGAGGGTTTCCACGGGGAAGGCGATGAGGTAGGCGAAGGGCATCCGGTACAGGAGCGCATGCGCCCAGTCGGGGAAGAGCGCGAGGGGCAGCATGGCGCCGCCGAGCAGGGACGTGAGGAAGCGCATGATGACGACGAGGCTCCAGACGTTGTCGGCCCAGAAGGCGATGAGCTCCAGCGTGGCCACCAGGACGAAGTTCAGGTAGGCGGCGACGAGCAGGCACGCCAGCCCGCCCGCGACGGATGCGGGCGAGAGCGAAAATTCGGAGGGGATGCCGATGGTGAAGGCGAAGAGCGTCATGACGAGGGCGAACTGGGCGGCGAAGATGCAGACGTAGGCCGTGGCGGCGGCCAGCTTGTAGCGGAAGAATGAGACCGGGTAGACGAGGTAGCGGGTCAGCGTGCCGTTGTAGATCTCTTCGGAGATGTCGCCCATTTCACCGCCCTGGACCATGCGGGCCGCGAGTGGCGCGGCCAGGTAGTAGAGCATCATGCCGGTAAAGCTGAAGGCGCCGACGTGATCCACCCCGCGCGTCGTGTAGATCGCCTGCCAGAGAAACCAGGCGACGCCGAACTGGGCCAGCAGCGATCCGAGAAACTGCGACCAGAAGTCCATGCGGTAGGAGAGGACCTTCCGGATCTCCATGGTGAAGACCGCGAGGGGCCAGCGCGGGAACCCACTTGGCGGCGATGCGGTTGACGAGGTGGTGAGCATGAGATTCAGGGGGGAAGGGGGGGAGTAGGAGTAGGGTTCAGGGTTCGGGGTTCAGGGGTACCGTACGGTTATGGGGTGACACTTTCGGGATCGGATGTTCACGCAGAGACCACAGAGGGCGCAGAGAGGGACTGAAAGTCTGTGATCGCTGCATCGCTGCGTAAGATTCCTTCCCGAGACATTCAACATTCAACTCGCAACGTTCTTTCCTGAACCCTGAACCCCGAACCCCGCTTTCTCCCCCTCCTCCGCCCCCCGCACGCGTCACCCTTTCTGGATGGCCTCGATGATGGAGCTGATGTCCGGATCTTCGATGTTGAGGTCCTGGACGGTGAAGTGCTCGAGCAGGAACTTGGCGCCGTCGCCGGCGCGGTCGCGCCCGACTTTGATCTGGATGCGATCGCGCGTGGCCTCCACGACCGAGCCCAGCGTGGCCGGCATGCCGGACAGGTCGGGGACACCCGCGGCGGGATCGAGTTGGGCCGTGACCAGCTTGTGCGGGGCGAAGTCACGCACGATACGCTCCAGGCTGCCATCGAAGACGACCGCGCCCTTGCGAATGATCACGATGCGGCGGCAGAGTTGCTCGATGTCGTCCATGTAGTGCGACGTGACGATCATGGCCGGCTGGTGAACCTGGCGATACTCGAGCAGGAAGCTGCGGATGGCCCGCTGGGTGGTGATGTCCAGGCCGATGGTGGGTTCGTCGAGGAACACGACCTTGGGCTTGTGCAGCAGCGTGGCGATCAGCTCCATCTTCATGCGTTCGCCCAGCGAGAGGCGGCGGATCTGGGTGGTGAGCAGATCGCCCACGCTCAACTGGTTGCAGAGCAGATCGAGCTGCGCCTGGAATTCGGCGGGGGGGATGCGGTAGATCTCGCGCAGCAGCAGGAAGCAGTCGGCGGCGGGGAGGTCCCACCAGAGCTGGGCCTTCTGGCCCATGATCAGCGCGATGCGGCGGCGGAAATCGTTGTGACGCAGCCAGGGGACGTGGCCGAGCACCGAGACCTGGCCACTGGTGGGGTGGATGATGCCGGCCAGGATTTTGACGAGCGTGGTCTTCCCGGCGCCGTTGGCTCCCACCAGGCCGACGATCTCGCCGGCATCGACGTCGAGCGAGACGTTGTCGAGCGCCCGCTTGTCCTCCCACTGCCGCCAGAAGAGCGCGCGCAGCGACCCGCGCAAGCCGGGGGCCTTGCGATGGATGCGGTAGACTTTGGACACGTTCTGGACGTGAATCACGCGATTCCTTTTCGACTGGCGGGTTCGCTGATCGTGTGTTATCGGGTGTCCCGTGGCAAGCACTTTACAAGTGGGCGCGTTGGCGCTGCTGGTTCTGGCCGGTGGCTGCCGCCGCGCGGAGCCGCCGACCCGGTCCCGGGTAGCGACCGAGCCTCCGCGTCCACAGGCAGACCTGCTCTGCAGCGCGGCTGCCGTTCGTCCCGGCGACGCCGTGACCGTCGGCATTCGCATCAGGCTCGAGCCCGGGTGGCACACCTACTGGATCAATCCGGGGGATGCGGGGGCGCCGCTGAGCGTGACGTGGCATCTGCCGGATGGCGTGACGGCCGGCGCGTTGCAGTGGCCGGCGCCGGTGCGTCTGGAAGAAGATGGACTGGTCAGTTTTGTGTACGAGCGCGAACTGCTCTGTCTGGCGACCGCGACCACGTCGCGCACGCTGCCGGTTGGGACCCACCTGGAGCTGAAGGCCGATGTGGCGTGGATGGTCTGCCGGGACGTGTGCGTGCCGCATGACGCGGTGTTGTCGGCGTCGGTGCGCGTGGAATCCCGTTCCGAACCAGCGCCGGCGGACATGGTGTCCGCGCTCACGGCGGCGCGCGACGCGATGCCGGGAGTGGATGCGGGGTGGGCTTTTCAGGCGGCGGCCACGACCGGCGCCGTGCAGCTGGTGGTCACGCCGCCGGTTGGCACGGACGCGGCGGTTCTGACGCGGGCCGACTTTTTCCCCGAGGCGCGCGGCGTGATTGACTACGCCCAGCGTGGGCGATGGACGACGACCGGCGGGCGGGCCACGCTGGACATGGTGCGCAGCGGCGGGGATCTTCCGGCTGGAGGGCTGGCCGGTGTGCTGGTGTGGGCCTCGGGTGAGGAGGGAGCGCCCAAGGCCTTGGTGGTGATCGCGGATCGGGTGCCGTGAGGGAAGGCGTGCGCGTCCGGTGGCGCGCCGCAAGCGGATCAAAAAGGGAGGGTGCAGACATGCAGGTGATGAGAATCCGGGGGTGGGCAGGGCTGGTCGTTGCGGGATTGGTGCTGGCGGGTTGGAATGCGCAGGCGCGGCCGGCGCCGGCGTTCACCTTGACCGACATCGCGGGAAAGGCGCACTCGCTGGCTGACTACAAGGGCAAGTATGTCGTTCTGGAGTGGACGAATCCGGAGTGCCCGTTCGTGAAGAAGCACTACGGCAGCGGCAACATGCCGCGGCTGCAGCAGACGTATACGGCAAAGGGCGTGGTCTGGCTGACGGTTAATTCGTCGGCGGCGGGCAAGCAGGGGAACCGGGATGCGGCCGCCTGGGTCACATGGCTCGCGGAACAGCATGCGGCACCAACCGCGCTGCTGCTTGATCCGGATGGAACCGCGGGGCATGCGTACGACGCGAAAACAACCCCTCACCTGTTTGTGATCAACCCCGAGGGCGAGATTATCTACGAAGGAGCCATCGACGACCGGCCGACTTGGAAGCCTGAAGACATCGACGGCGCCAAGAATTACGTGTCCGGTGCGCTGGACGCGGCCATGGCCGGAAAGCCGGTCGAGCCGGCGCTGACGGCTGCCTATGGTTGCTCGGTGAAATACTAGTCAGCACGCCAAGGGCCGATGCACGGGCTGATGTTCGCCGCGCCAGGCGTGGCGGACGTCCTCAGGTAATGGTCCACACGGCGACGCCTCCGGAATTGCGGCGCTTGGGGGAGTCCTGGTAGATGGGCCGTTCAGGCGGGCGAGGCTTGTGTTCCACCATCGGCATGTTGGGTTCCTCCATCTGTGTGGAGCCCGGATTGGCCGCCGGTTGGCTATGTGAGTGGGCGAGTTCCTGTTTCAGCGACCAAATCCACCAGGCGAAGAGCGATGCCATGCAGGCGGCGAGTATGGCGTTCATAGGGGCCTCCATGCCGGACGACAGTTCTGGCTGGCTGGCACCTTGCCCCGAGCCTGAGTGCATCCGGCAAATCATCGTTTAAAGCAGGAATCGGGCCGGATCGCGAAGCGCCGGTGATGCGGCACGTTTTGGCCTCGTTTGTGGCACGTACCGGGACGGAACCGCCGGTCCGGTGCCGCAAGTTTGAGACTTTTTGCGTTCGTGCAACCTGCGACGGTCGTGGTACCCGCCACACGCTGTGAGGGGTGACGGTTCTGGTAGAGGGGCGGGACGGTGGCGTGGGAGGTGGAGCTTGACGGGGAACTGCTGTACACCGGATGCCGGCCGGACAGAAGGGACGGTGGACGCGGCGACACCATTGACGCGAGTCTATTCGGGTGCGCCACGGGACATGGCGCGCATTCCCGGCGGTTCGTTTCTGATGGGCACGGCCGACCTGAGCGGCTTTCCCGACGATGGCGAAGGCCCCGTGCGTGAGGTGAGGCTGAATACCTTCCTGATGGATCGCCATGCCGTCACGAATGCCCGGTTCCGGGACTTCGTCCGGGACACGCATTATCGGACGGAAGCCGAAATGTTCGGTTGGTCCTATGTGTTTCGCCTGCTGGTGCCGCCCTATCTGCGACGTGAGTTGCAGGGGCGGGGAGAGACCGTGCTGGGGTTGGAATGGTGGTACCGGGTGCACGGGGCCAACTGGCGCCATCCATACGGACCGCAATCGAACATCCGCAACAGTCCAGACCTGCCGGTGGTGCATATTTCGCATCGCGATGCCAGGGCTTACTGTGACTGGACGGGCGCGCGACTGCCGACGGAAGCGGAATGGGAATGCGCGGCGCGCGGGGGGCTGGTTCAGAAGACGTACGCCTGGGGCGATGAGTTGACTCCCGGGGGCCGGCACTGCTGCAACATCTGGCAGGGCACCTTTCCGGACATCAATACGGCGGAAGACGGTTATGTCGGGCCGGCGCCGGTTTTCACGTTTGAGCCAAACGGCTACGGGTTGTACAACATGGCCGGCAATGTGTGGGAGTGGTGCCACGACTGGTGGAGTGCGACGCATCACCAAACGGGACCGCGCGACAATCCGACGGGGCCGGCGGAGTCAACGGGCCGGCGCGTGATGAAGGGCGGTTCGTACCTCTGCCACCATTCCTACTGCAACCGCTATCGCGTCGCCGCCCGCACGTCCAACACCCCCGATTCCTCCACCGGCAACCTGGGCTTCCGGTGCGTGCGGGATGTGGCGGAGGACGTCGCCTGAGCGACTCGTCCGTGCCCGGAGGTCGCGGACCACCTGGGGTGGCAGCAGGCACGAGGAGGCTGCCACGCCGTTCAGCGCGAGCCGGCGGCGAGTTCGCGGCGGTGCAGGAGCCAGGCGGAAGCGGCGGCGAGGGTGCCGCCGTAGAGGCCCAGGAGGACGGCAACGTCCCGCGCCGCACGTCCCCAGGAAATCAGGATGCCATCCGACAGTGCGGCGAGAGGCGAGCGCCCAACCACCGGCGCGGCCATCGATTCCAGTCCGCGCAGCACCGCCTCGCTGATGGTCTGCAGATGCGAGGGACGGCTGATCTGCTGTGTGGACATGGTCATGATGTCCGTGGCTTCCGACGAGGTGAAGTAGTGTCCGGTCAGTGCCAGGAGCACCACGGCAGAGGCGAAGAACGCCGCGACTGGGAACGAGAAGCAGGTGCTGGCGGCCAGCCCGAGCGCACACAGCAGCCCAATCTGGCACCAGAGGACCAGCAGTGCTCGCATCAAATTCGGGCCGAACGCGCTCTCTCGGATCAGCAACTCCACGCTGCGGTCGAGGTCGAACGCCACGGCGCCGGCTGTCTCGGCCGGCCCGTTCACGTAGGCGACGCTGAACGGTTCGCCGGGCCGGACCCAGCTGGCGGGGATCGCCACATGGCTGAGTCCGTGATCCACATTGGGCGCTGGAATATTCCAGCCGGTGCCGGGGTGTCCGTCGGGTCCGACGTGCCAGTGGCCCGTCAAGGGCCGCGCGGCACCCCAGGTGGGCGCCAGGCGGATACGCAGGGCGATGACCGGCGACGCCGGCAATGCGCGGGGCATGTCGATGATCCAACGTCGGGTCTGGCCGGGGGCCACCGTGGCGCGCTCGGCGAGCACGCGCTGGCGCAGCAGGACCAGCATCTTGCGGCGAGACACCACCTCCGGGTTCCAGCCTTGGGCGGCGTACTGCTCCAGGCGGCGTTCGCATTCATCGGTGACGTCGTCCGGGCGGGGGGCGAGGGCGCGCTGCCCGACGAGTACTTGTTCGACCAGGGCCTGGCGTTCGGCGGGCGCGGCCGCGGTGCGGCGCAGCGTCACGTGCAGCATGGCATAGGTGCCAGCGCCGGCGATGGTCAGGAGCAGCCCGCTCAGCGCGAGCAGGCCCAGCCACTTGCCCAGCCACAGCTCGAGCGCGCGCACGGGGCCGACCCGGAGGAGGCGGAGCTGGCCCTGTTCAATTTCCGTGGCGATGCTGGCGCAGGAGCTCCACAACATGGCCACGCTCAGCAGGGTGGCGGAGAGGCCCAGGGTGTAGCTGAGCAGGACGCGCACGGTGCCCGCGAGCGTTCCATCGCCCGCGACCGTGGCCGGCAAGCCGAAAGTCACCAGCAGGATCATGGCGGCCATGCACAGGAGCAGGCGAGAGCGCAAGGCGGAGCGGAAGGCGAGCACGGCCAGGGCGGCGATACGCTGGACGGAGGCGCGGCCGAGCTGCCACGGCGTCTCATCCGGCTCCGGGCGCGCATCGGCGGAGGAAGCATTCATGTGCGTTCGCCGGATAGGAAGGCGGCCACGCGCCCCGTGGGGGCGGCACCGGTCGGCGCGGCGGCGGAATCGCCGGCGTGTTCAATGACATCCAGGAAGAACTGTTCCAGGTCGAGCGTGGGATGGTCGACGCGCGGCTCGCTTCCGATCTGGGTACGGAGGAGCGCCAGCACGGCGCGCATCTGCTCCGGCGGCAGGTTTGGTACGGTGAGCGTGACGGCGTCGGGCACTTTGAGCAGCGCCTGAACCGTCCCTTCGGCGCGGATGCTGCCGTTGTACAAGATGGCCAACCGGTCGCAGACATCCTCAACGTCGGCCAGCAGGTGCGACGTCAGCAGGATGGTCTTGCCGCGTTTGGCCAGTGCCAGGATGAGGTCCTTGACCTGGCGGCAGCCGAGCGGATCGAGTCCGGCGGTGGGTTCGTCGAGGATCAGGAACTGCGGATCATTGATGAGGGCCTGGGCCAGGCCGACGCGACGGGCCATGCCCTTGGAAAATTCGCCCACGGGCCGGTCGGCGGCGTGCGTGAGTCCGGTCATTTCCAGCAGTTGGTCGGTGCGCAGGCGGCGCGTGGCGCGGTCGAGGGCGAAGAGGCGGCCGTAGAAGTCGAGCGTTTCACGCGGGGTGAGATAGCGATAGAGGTGCGATTCCTCGGGCAGATAGCCGATGTGGCGCTTGGTGTGGACGAGGCGAGGCGAGTTGCCAAGCACGCGCACGGTGCCGGCCGTGGGGAAGAGCAGGCCCAGCAGGATCTTGATCGTGGTGCTCTTGCCGGAGCCGTTGGGACCGAGGAGGCCGAACACCTGTCCGGAGCGGAGCGTCAGGTCCACGCCATTCACGGCACGCACGGTGGGGCGCCGCCAGAAGTCGCGGAAGACTTTCACGAGGCCCCGCACATCGACGACGGGTGGGGTGGCGTCCAAGGTCATGTGTGCGTTCTCCATCATCCGTGGCTTCCGATTCTGCCTGACGTCATGGTCACACATCGGTGTGCTCGAAAGCGAGGGCGCCCAGTGCGAGCACGGCACCGGTGTAGGTGGCGGCGTAGGCGACGGCCCGCGCCACGTACGGCCAGGGAATGGTCCCGCCGCCGGTCAGCGCGTCCGACACCCAGAAATGCTGCCAGTTGGGGACGAGGCTGTAAAGCCAGGCACGCGCCGGCGTGGCGGGGGCGGGGCCGAACCAGAATTCCCAGAGCAGGCCCAGGACGAAGACCAACCCGCACAGCAGAAGGGTGGGGGCGGTGGCAAGACGGGTGGACAGGCTCGCGGCGAGGGCGGACAGGGGCAAGAGCGCCGCCGTGATCAGCACGCCGGCGGGGAGGATGCGCCAGTCGACTCGGAAATCGAATTCGGCGCGGACGCCGGTGCGGTCATAGGCGGCCGATACGAGGAAGACCACCAACAGGCCGGCCAGGACGAGGAGAAAGGCGGCGGAGCCGAACGGGGCGCGGCGCAGGTAATTCAAGATGCCGGCCGCCGCGAGGGCGAGGACGGGAGCCACCAGGAGCCAGGTGCCGGTGCGCCAGTCGATGAGGTTGCCTGCCAGTTGCGGGGTGATGGTCCACTTCTCGGCGACACGCTCGCTCAGCAGCGTGGCGAGCACGGCGCCGATCGAGAAGGCCATCACGACGCATGCGACCCCCGCGAACTTGGCGAGGAAGAAGGTGGTGCGGCCGACGGGCTTGCTCAGGACGGCGGCGGCGGTGCCGGTGCGCACTTCGCGGGCGAGGGCGGAACTCGCGGCCTGCACGGCCACGAGGAGTCCGAAAATAAAGTGGCAGGCCAATCCCGATTCGCGGGCGAGTTTTCCGTATTCGCCAAAGGCGTGCAGCAGCAGCAGGGGGGTGAGGGCCGTGAGGACGACACAGCCGCAGAAGAGCAGTAAAACAATCGGCTGGCGCAGCGCTTCAACCGCTGTGAGTTTGGCCAACGCGAAAAAGGCATGACCCGGGCGCATGATTGCTCTCCCGTCCATCCTGTCCCGATGCAGGTGGAACGATTCCGCCGCGAATGTTCCCGCAGAGTCGTCGCGATGTCACTGTCGAAGTTCCGGTCGGAAGCGGGGAGACGGAGGGCCGATCGAACTGGCGACCCCGGTGCACGATTTCCTTGCCGGCGAATCGTGCAGGGGCTGCCTGCCTGACGAATGGATCCTCTGCGGAAGACCGCTTCCGCAGAGGTGGAACTTGCCGTCGCCTGATCAGGCCGGCTTGCCATCGCGCTCGCGCATCGCGGCCTTGCGGCTGAGCTTGACGCGGCCGCGATCATCGACGCCGAGGCACTTCACCCACATGGTGTCGCCGACCTTGCACACATCTTCGACGCGGTTGACGCGGAAGTCCGCCAGCTCGCTGATATGCACGAGGCCATCCTTGCCGGGCAGGATTTCGACGAAGGCGCCGAATTCCTTCACGCCGGTCACGACGCCGCTGTAGATCTCGCCTTCGCGCGCTTCGGCGGTGACGAGTTCGACTTCGCGCACGGCCAGGCGCAGGGCTTCGGCGTCCGTCGCGAAGATGCGCACGGTGCCGTCCTCCTCGATGTCGATCTGCGCGCCGGTCAGGTCCGTGATGCGGCGAATGGTTTTGCCGCCCGGCCCGATCAGCATGCCGATCTGCTCGGGGTCAATCTGCACGACATGGATGCGCGGGGCATGCGGCGACATTTCCGACCGCGGGCTCGCGATGACCGACTGCATGTAATCGAGGATCTGCATGCGGGCGCGGTGCGCCATCGCAAAGGCTCCCTCGACGAGATTCCACGGCAGGCCGCGGATCTTGAGATCGACCTGGAAGCCCGTGACGCCGTCGCGGGTGCCGGAGACCTTGAAGTCCATGTCGCCGCAATGGTCTTCGGCGCCGATGATATCCGTCACCAGTTCGGCACGGTTCGGGCCGGTGAACAGGCCGACGGAGATCCCGGCGACCGGCTTGATGATCGGGATACCCGCGTCCATCATCGCCAGGGTGCCGGCGCAAACGCTGGCCATCGAGGTCGACCCGTTCGAACCCATGATGTCCGAGACAAGGCGCACGGTGTAGGGGTAGTCCGACGGCAGGACTTCGCGCAGCGAGCGCTCGGCGAGGTTGCCGTGGCCGATTTCGCGGCGGCCCGTGGAGCCCAGCCGCCCCACTTCGCCGACGCTGTACGGCGGGAAGTTGTAGTGCAGCATGAACTTCTTTTCGGTCTCGCCGCCGGTGATGGCGTCGAGGCTCTGGGTATCCGACTTGGTGCCGAGGGTGACCGAGCACAAGGCCTGGGTCTCGCCGCGGCTGAAGATGGCGGATCCATGGGTCCGGGGCAGGACGTTCACCTGGGCCGTCAGCGTGCGCAGTTCGTCGGACTTGCGGCCATCGATGCGGCGCCCGCGCTCCAGCACGTTCCGGCGCACGAGATCGATTTCCAGCTCGTCGAACATGGCCCGGAAGGTCTCGTCCTTCAGTTCGGGATTGGCCGCCTGCAGCTTGGCCTTGAGTTGATCCTTCAGGGCGGTCACGCGGTTCTGGCGTTCCAGCTTGCCGGGGATCGTCAGGATTTCGGCAAATTCCGTGCCGACCAGCGCGCGCGCCTGGTTCAGCAAGGCATGGTCCGGGGTGACTTCCGCGACGACCTTGTCCGGCAGGCCGAGCTTGCGGCGAAGTTCCAGCTGGGCGTCGATCAGCTTGACGACGGCAGCGTGCCCGATGCGCATGGCGGCGACCAAATCAGCCTCGCTGGCTTCCTTGGCGCTGCCTTCGATCATGATGGGCAGGTCGCGCGTGCCGCTGTACATGAGGTCCAGGTCGCTCAGTTCGCGCTGCTCGTGCCCGGGATTGAGGACGAACGTGCCATTGATGCGGCCGACGCGCACGCTGGCGACGGGCCCCATGAAGGGGATCTCGGAGAGGGTCAGCGCGGCGCTGGCGGCCAGGATGCTGACGGCATCGGCGTCATTCTCGCCATCGGCCGACAACAGCATGCTGTTGATCTGCACGTCGTTGCGATAGGTCTCGGGGAAGAGCGGCCGGATGGGGCGGTCCGTGAGGCGGGCGGTCAGGATTTCCTTTTCGCTGGGGCGCGCTTCGCGCTTGAAGAATCCACCGGGGAACCGGCCGGCGGCGTAATACTTTTCGCGGTATTCGACCTGGAGGGGGAAGTAGTCGATGCCTTCGCGGGGCTTGTCGGTGCAGGTTACGGCGGAGAAGAGGATGGTGTCCCCGATGCGGACGGTCACGGCGCCGGAGGCCTGTTGGGCCAGCAGGCCGGCTTCGAGGGTGATATCCTTGCCATCGATATTGACTGTGACGGATGTGGTGTTCTGCATGGTGTGTCTCGCTGCTACGGGAGGGAGGCGCCGGTGCGGGAGTAAACTGCCTGGACGCGCTCCGCGTCGCCGCGAAGTGGGGTCCAGGCAGGGAAAGCAAACAAGCCGCGTTACCGCCGAATGTTCAGCTCTTTGATGAGCCGCTGGTAACGCTTCTCGTCCTTCTGCTTCAGATAGTCAAGCAGGCGCCTGCGGGCGCTAACCATTTTGATGAGACCAAAGCGGGAGCTATGGTCCTTCTTGTGCTGCTTGAGATGTTCGGTGAGCAGCTCAATTCGCTTCGAGAGCAACGCCACTTGGACATCGGAGGAGCCCGTGTCCCCTTCGTGCCGTTGAAACTGCTCTCGGATCTGCTTCTTGTCTATCTGACTCATGCTGCCGACGAGCCCTTCCTGATTGTGTTCTATCGCTCCTTGATGTTGCTGGGGCGGACTATAGTACGGTGCTGGCCATTGTGCAAAGGGATTCTTTGACCCTTTTTTTGCGGGCCAAGACGCGTCGTCCGTGGGCCACATCGCGCGCGATCTGGGCGCACAGGGCATCGAGGGAATCGAAGGTCTGTTCGTCGCGCAGCTTGGCGATAAAGAAGATTTCCACTTCACGTCCGTAGAGATTGCCCGCGAAGTCAAGGACGTACCATTCGAGGACGGCGGGCGGATGCGGGCCATGATGAACGGTGGGCCGGACGCCGTAGCTGAGCAGGCCGGCGCGCAGGTGGTTGCCGACCAGGCCGAAGACGGCGTAGATGCCGAAGGGCGGGAGCACCTCGTTGGTGGGCGCGACGTTGGCGGTGGGGTACCCGAGGCGGCGTCCGAGGCGCGACCCGTGCACGACGCGTCCGAGCACGCTGAAGGGCCGGCCCAGCAGCGCGGCGGCGTGGTTCAGCTCGCCCGCGTGGATGGCGGCCCGCACGCGCGTGCTCGACACCACGGCGCCCCCGCGGGTCGCGGGCCGCACGATGTGAACGCGGAAGCCGTGCTGCCGCGCGAAGCGCGCCAACAGGGCCGGCGTGCCGGCGCGGCCCTGGCCAAAGCGCCAGTTGGGGCCGACAAACACATCCGTCAGCGTTGGCGCGGATGCCACCAGGTGATCCAGAAAATCCTGCGGGCTGCGCGCCGCCAGTGTCGGGGTGAAGGGGAGGACCATGCACCCGTCGATCCCCACGCGCGCCAGGGCGCGCAGCTTGTGGGGCAGGGACGTCAGCAGGCGCGGGGCGGCGGGGGGGTGCAGGACGCGGGCGGGGTGCGGGTCAAACGTCAGGGCCCAGGCGGTGCCGCCCTGCTCCCGGGCGCGGCGCAGGGCCGCTTCGAGCACCTTTGCGTGACCGCGATGAACGCCGTCGAAGAACCCGACCGCCACGCACAGCGGTTGTCGCAGGGTGCGCCAGCGCGCCAGATCGTTCGCCACGGTCATGCGTCGGGCGTTTGTGGCAGCGGCGCGGTGTCCGTCTGGCGCTGTTCCGGCGGGAGTCTTCCGCAGAGTCGCAGGGTTCACGGAGCATTCCTTGCCGAGTGGATCAGTCGCGCTTGTACTCGCCTGCGCCGGCAAAACGCGCCAGGGGCAACAGGCGCCGGGTCAGGTCGTCGCGGCTCAGTCTTGCCAGTTCATCATCCGTGATGGAATCTTCGATGCCCAGATTTCCCGACCGCGTGCGCCGCAGTCGCGACAGATGCGCACCGCAACCGAGCTGGTCCCCGATGTCCGAGGCGATCTTGCGCACGTAGGTGCCCTTCGTGCAACGCAGCACGAAATCTGCCTCCGGCAGCTCAAAGCGCGTGAGGGTGAACTCGTAGATGTGAATCAGGCGGGGCTGGCGCTCGACCTCCTGCCCCTTGCGCGCGCGCTTGTACAGCGGTACGCCTTCGAACTTGATCGCGGACACCATGGGAGGGACCTGCAGGATGTCGCCCAGGAAGGTGGTCATCGAGGCCTCGAGCTGGGCGCGCGTGATGCCATGGCAATCCTTCTCGGAGATCACGGCGCCGGCCGCATCGTGCGAATCCGTGGCGACGCCCAGGCGCAGCGTGCCCTCGTACGTCTTGTCCGACCCGAGGAACTGGCTGGACAGCTTGGTGGCGCGTCCGAGCAGCAGCACCAGCACGCCGGTGGCCAGGGGGTCGAGCGTGCCGCCGTGGCCGACCTTTCGGATGCCGAAGAGCCGGCGCACCCGGTCGACCATGTCGTGCGACGTCGGTCCGGCCGGCTTGTCCACCACAAGGACGCCGTCCAGGGGATCGGCGGCGCGCGGCGGGGCGGGTCGTTGAAAGCGAACATTGGCGTCGGGCGTCATGGGATGTCTTCCTCCGGGGTGGGCTCCGGCGGCGCGCCGTCCATCTGGGTGAGCAGTTCCAGCACGTGGTCGCCCCGTTCGATGGAGGTGTCGAGTTCGAACGTGAGCCGCGGCGTGTACTTCAGCTTGAGGTTGGTGTTGATGCGCTCCTGCATCTCCGCCCGGTGGTGGCGCAGCAGGTCCATCATCCGTTCGCGCTCGTCCTGGTGATCCCGGATCGAGACCAGCACGCGCGCCGTGCGCAGGTTGCTGCTCGCGACCACATGCGTGATGGTGACGGCCGAGAGGTCGAACGCGCGCTCGTTCATCAGGCGGAACAGGGCGTCGCCCAGCTCGCGCCGGATCAACTCGTTGACTCGGACCATGCGTCGCGATGTCGTCATAAGGAAAGTGTCAAACGGCCGGTGTTACGTGTCAAGCGGCAGGACGGCCGCCAAGTCTGTCCGTCAACAAGCGAAATGCAAATCCCTGGGCGATTCGACCTGGCGGTCCCTGCGGCGTGCGGGTCAGAGGGTCTGGCGGACCTCTTCGACCGTGTAGAACTCCAGGAGGTCCCCCTTGTCGAAGGCGGTAAAGCGATCCAGACGGATGCCGCACTCCTGCGACTCGCGCACTTCGGCGACGCTTTCCTGGAAATGTTTGAGCGAGGCGATGGACCCCTGGTAGAGAACTTCGTCCCCGCGACGCACGCGAACCTTGTTGCGCGCGGCGATGGTGCCCTTGATGACGCGGCAGCCGGCCACCCGGCTGGTCTTGCCGATCGGGAACACCTCGAGAATCTGTGCCGTGCCCACCACGGTCTCCTTGAGCTCCGGCGCCAGCAGGCCGGTCATGGCGTCGCGCACTTCATCCAGCAATTCGTAGATGATGTTGTGCATGCGGATATCGACGCCTTCGCGGCGGGCGAGCGAATCGACGCCGACTTCCTTGCCGACGCAGAACCCCAGGATCACGCCCTGGGAGGCGCTGGCCAGCATGACGTCGTTCTCGGTGATGTTGCCGGTCGAGCCCAGCATGATCGTCAGGGAGATCTTCTCGCTGCGGATATCCTTGAGCGCGTGATGGATGGCCTCGATGCTGCCCTGCGTGTCGGCTTTGAGCACGACGCGCAGATCCAGCTTCTTCTCGCCTTCGAGCTGGCTGAAGAGGTTCTCCAGCGACACCTTCTTGGGGGAGGCGAGATGTTTCTGCTTGAGCTGTTCGGACAAGTCGCTGGCCATCTGGCGCGCGAGGCGCTCGTTGGCGTAGACGCGGAATTCCGCGCCGGCTTCAGGCACGCCTGGCAGCCCCAGGCACTTGACGGGCGTCGACGGTTCCGCCGATTTCACCTTGGTGCCGTGGTCGTTGATCAGGGCGCGTACACGGCCGCAATGGGGGCCGCAGAGAATCACATCGCCGATCTTGAGCGTGCCGGTGGTCACGAGCAGGTTGGCCGTGGGGCCCATGCCGTGCTCCAGCTTGGCTTCAATCACATAGCCCGTGGCCCGCCGATGCGGGTTGGCGCGCAATTCGAGCAGGTCCGACTGCAGCAAGATCATTTCCAGCAGGTGGTCGATGCCCGCGCCGGTCTGGGCGCTGACGGGGCAGCAGATGGTCTGGCCGCCCCAGTCTTCCGGGCTCAGGTTTTCGGCCTGCAGCTGACGCCGCACGCGTTCCACATTGGCCGTGGGCAGATCGATCTTGTTGATGGCCACCATGATCGTGACGTCCGCGGCGAGTGCGTGCTGAATGGCTTCGCGCGTCTGCGGCATGATGCCGTCATCCGCGGCGATCACGATCACCGCGATGTCGGTGAGATTGGCGCCGCGGGCGCGCATGGCCGTGAAGGCCGCGTGGCCGGGCGTGTCCAGGAACGTGATCTGGCGCCCCTGCAGGTTCACGGTGTAGGCGCCGATGTGCTGTGTGATGCCGCCGAATTCGTCTTCCACGACGGAGGCCTTGCGGATGCGATCCAGCAGGGACGTCTTGCCATGGTCAACGTGGCCAAGGAAGGTGACGACGGGCGGGCGCGGCTGCAAATCCTCAGGCCGCTCCTCGTCTTCCCGGGTCTCGGTGGCCTTCTTGGGAACGACGACCTTATGCTCGGTGGAGCGCTTGTCGTGTTCCAGCGTGTAGCCGTGTTTCTCGGCCACCGCGCGGGCGACGGCCACGTCCACCTTCTGGGTGATGGAGGCCAGGATGTTCATGCCCATCAATTCGGCGATGACGGCGTTGGGCCGCATCCCGAGGGCTTCAGCCAGATCGCGAACGACGACCGGTCCCTTGACGTGAATGGCGCGTTCGCCGGGGATGACTTCCGGCTTGGCCGGCGGCGGCGGTGGCGGAGGAGGCTTGGGCATCGCCACGGGGGCGGGTGGGACGACGGGTGTCGCTGGTTTGACCACCACAGGCTCAACCTTGGCAACCGGCTTGGCTGCAGGCTCGGGAGACGTCGGGGGTGCGGCCGGTGGCGCCACCTTGGGCGTGGGTGCCGGCGGGGCGGGCGGCTTGACCGCAACGGCCGGGGCGGCCGGCGCGGTGGCTGCGGCCGGGGCGGGTGTCGCCGCCGGAGCCGCTGGCGCAGGAGCCGCGGCCTGGCCGTGGCCGGCCATCAGCTTCTGGACGATCGCTTCGTCCACCGTGCTGGCGTGAGATTTGACTTCCACACCCAGCTCGTGCAGACGGGCGATGCAGTCCTTGCTGCTGATATCCAGCGCTTTGGCCAGTTCGTGTACTCTCATGATTCAGGTGCCGGGGGTTCTGCCGATTGCGCGGCTGCGGCCGCTTCATAGACGGCTTGGGCCGTGTCGTGATCAAAACCTGTAACTTCTTCGAGATCAGTCACTTCAGCGGCCAGAATGCCTTCAACCGTCAGGAAGCCGGCCTTGACCAGCGCCTCGGCGTGTGCACGGTCGATGCCCTTGACGGTCGCCATGCTGTCCACGGCCCGCGCGACCTTCTCCTCGAAGGTGGTTTCGCGCTCGTCCTTCTGAATGTCGACCTTCATGCCCAGCAGCTTGGCCGTCAGCCGCACGTTCTGTCCGCGCTTGCCGATGGCGAGGGAGAGCTGCTCGGAGTCCGCGATCACATGGATCAGGCCCGGGACATTAGGATCCAATTCCACCTTCAAAAGCTTGGCTGGCGACAGGGCATTGGTCACGTATGTCTTCGGGTCATCGCTCCAGCGTATGATGTCGATCTTCTCGCCCGACAGTTCGCGCACAATGTTCTTCACGCGCATGCCACGCATGCCGACGCAGGCCCCGACGGGGTCCACCTTGTCGTCCTTGGAGACGACGGCGATCTTCGTGCGGTAGCCGGGCTCGCGGGCAATGCCCTTGATCTCGACGATGCCGTCGGCGATCTCGGATACTTCCAACTCAAACAGCTTGATGACGAAATTGGGGTGGCTGCGCGACAGGATCACGCCCGGACCCGCGGCATTGCTCTGCACATCCATGACATAGGCTCGGATCCGATCGCCCACCTGGTATTCTTCGGTGGGGACGCGCTCCTTGGTCGGCAGGATGGCTTCGGCCCGGCCCAGGTCGACAATGATGTCGCTGCGGTTGAACTGGCGCACGGAGCCGCTGACGATGTCGCCGATGCGGTCCTTGTACTCTTCGAACACGATATCGCGCTCCGCCTGGCGGATTTTCTGCAAAATCGCCTGTTTGGCGGTCTGGGCGGCGATACGGCCAAAATTGGAGGGCGTGAACTCGACCTCGATCTTGTCGCCAATCTTGGCGTCGGCCTTGATGCGGCGCGCCTCGTCCAGCCTGATCTCGCCCTGTTCGGGGCGGATCTTGGAATCCACGACCTCGGAGGTCTGAAAGGCCTTGATATCGCAGGTCTGGCGGTCAATATGGATGCGCAGGTCCTGGCTGGCGGTGTAGTTCTTGCGCGCGGCGGACTGCAGCGCAAACTCCACGGCTTCCAAAAGGACTTCACGGTTAATCCCGCGGTCCTTCTCCATATAGTTCAAGATCGTCAGCAATTCATTATTCATGGCCGCGCATTCCTGAGGGCCTGTCGGGGGCCAAACCCCCTCTAATGCACAACAGAGTGGGACGGCCCACTCTGTTCGCGCAAGCACCCTTATTGTCCCGAACACTCCAAATAAACCATAATGCCAGCCTGAGGGTCAAGCTCGCATTCCCCACAAATTGGGCTGGCGGCTTGTCGACGCCCTCTCTGGAATGATAAGACAGCCGTCTGTATGGACGATCTGGACATTTTTCATGAGCAACTGCGGTCGCAGGGGCGATATGAGACCCCGGTTGGGGCGCGCCGCGTCTGGGACCGGTTGACGGGCGGGTCGGATCTTTGGTTTTACCTGAGGGTGATGGCCGTGGTCCGCGCCGGGTCGCGCGAGGCGCTGGCTGGGACTTACGATGGCCGCCGCTGGGCGCGGAGTTCACGGGCCACCATGCGCCTGTTCGAACGCTGCGGCTGCACCATCCATATCGAGGGAGCGGGGGCGCTGGCCGCGGCGGGGGGGCCGGTCGTGATCGTGGGTAACCACATGAGCATGGCGGAAACCTTCATTCTCCCAGGGGTTTGCCTGGCTTTTCGCGAGGCAACTTTTGTGGTGAAGCAAAGCTTGCTGGACTACCCCTTCTTTGGGCCCCTGCTGCGGGCCCGGCACCCCATCGCCGTATCGCGCGCCAACCCGCGTGAGGATCTTAAAGAGGTGTTGCGGCAGGGGCAGGCATCGCTCGCAGAAGGGCGCAGCGTGGTGGTCTTCCCCCAGGCAACCCGCTCAGCCACGTTCATCCCGGCACAGTTCAACTCGCTGGGGGTCAAACTGGCAGCGCGTGCCGGCGTGCCGGTCGTCCCCCTGGCGCTGAAGACCGATTGCCAGGGCATCGGCCGCTGGATCAAGGATTTTGGGCCGCTGACCCGCCGCCTGCCGATGCATTTTGCTTTCGGCGCCCCGCTCGACCCCCGCGGCCAGGAGAAAGCCACCCACGCCGCCGTCGTGTCCTTCATCCGTGACCACCTCACCGACTGGGGCGGCGTGGTGAAGGAGGACGCGGCGGACGGCGAGTTGCCGAAGGCGGGCTGAGCCTTGGTGCGTGCCGGACCCGCCGGCAAGCCCCGGCCGCCTCCGGTTCGCAGGCTTGAACCGGAGGCTCACAAAGTGATAGAAATGCAGTGAACCTGGTGTTCCGAAGCTGCATAGCCGCGCGGAGAACGAGCCGATGATTCCCGACTTACAGTCCAGCCTGCTCTGCGATGATGTGCGCCAGGAGCGCAATGGCAAGTTCATCCTGATCGGCCTCTTCGACATGATCGCCGTGCCGACCTACCCGGCCGTGTTCCAGCGCATCTGCGTGGTGAATCGCTGGTGCTGCGGCGAGGGCACCTTCCGGCAGCGCAGCCGCTTGATCAAGTCCGACGGTGACACGCTCTTGATCGAAGGCCGCGAGGTCCCCGTCACGCTTCCGGACGCCGAAGCCACGGCTACGAGCGTTGAGTTCTTCCTGAACGTGCGTTTTGAGGCACCCGGCACCTACTGGGTGGAAATCCTGCTTGATGGCGACATCAAGGTGCGCTACCCGCTCAAGGCGCGCCAGATTCAACCCCGGCCGGAGGGCATCAGCACATGAACCATCCCACCAGTCCCGGTTCCTGTTTGGCCTTCACCATGCTGGCCCTGACGCTGCTCGCCGCGTCGTTGGCTTGCGCCGAGGCGACCGCACCCGCCCCGGCCGCCCCGCCTGCCGCTTCCGTCACCGTGACGGACTCCGTTCTTGCGGGCTATCAGCTGGTGGCGGGCCCGATCATCGTCTCCGGCGTGGAGGACGACCTGTCCGGCATTTCGTTCAACCCGGAAACCGGTACGCTATTCGCCATTCGCAACGGCGATCCCCGCGTGTTTGAACTGAACCGCGATGGCCGTGTGCTGCGCGCGTTCGATCTCGCCGGACTGGAAGATACCGAGGACCTCGCCTGCCTGGGTGATGGTCGCCTTGCCGTCATCGAAGAGCGCCGCCGCACCCTGAGCGTCTGTACCATCCCCGACGGCACCAATGCTGCCGCTCGTCCCGCCGGAACACTGCTCATCGAGCCGAAGAAGTATGGGAACCTCGGACTGGAAGGCGTGACCTTCGATCCCGCCGCCTCGCGTTTCTACATCGTCAAGGAGAAGGAACCGCGGCGCCTCTACGCCGTTCCGCGCACGACGCGCCTGGATGAGGAATCGGCCGTGACGCAGCCGTGGGATATCGAGGCGCGCAACTTCGGGCTGTCAGACCTGTCGGCGATCTCCTTCGTACCGGAGAATGGACACCTGCTCCTGTTGAGCGATGAATCGCGCTGCATCGTGGAATGCACCACGGACGGCCAGGAAATCGGCCGCCTGCCGCTGACCACCGGATCAGCCGGCCTGAAGGCGGATCTGATGCAACCCGAAGGCCTCGCGCGCGACGACCGGGGCCGCCTCTACGTCACCTGCGAACCCAACCTCCTCTACATTTTCGCGAAGTAGCCGCGCGAAGCACCCGCCGCGTTGCTAAATCGCGCGCCAAGGTGGCCCGCGACCTCCGGGCGCGGGCTCAGGTTGCCGATTGTAGCGCGGGTCGCCGACCCGCGCACGTAGCGCCACGGATGGCGGGTCATGCGACCCGCCCTACATCCGGAGCGTTCATGGCCGGATCAGAGCCTGTCACGCGCATGTGTCAACCGATAGTCGGACGAGACAGGTGCTTATTCACTCGCCCTTCGTCGCCCTTTCGGGCCGTCCGTTCAACCACTGCAACTCGGGCAGGACGGCCAGCGCGTCAAAGTTCGTCGCCGTGGCTGGCACGTCGGCCAGGCGCAGGCTCCGGCAACTCGCGAGGGGAGACAGGTCCTTCACCAGCGTATCGAGCATGCCGATCCGCCGCAGTGGCAGGCCGGCCAGCGGCGCCAGATTCCAGACGTGCGTGCAATTCATGTGCAGTTCCTCCAGCGGCATGCCCTGCAGCGGCGTCAGGTCGGTGACCGCCGTGTGCCCGATGTCGAGATAGCGCAGTGGTGCGCCTCGCAACGGGGTGAGATCGCGAACGGGGGTGGCCTCCAGGCGCAGTTCGCGCAACGGCGCGCCCGCCAGTGGCGCGAGGTCGGCCACATGGCCGCGCGCGAGGTCGAGCGTGGCGAGCGGCATGCCCCGCAAGGGCTCCAGGTCCGTCACGCCGGACCAGCTGATGTCCAGGTTCTCCAGCGGCAGCCCCGTCAGGGCCGAAAGGTCCCGGACGTGCGGGCCCGTCAGGATGGCGCCGGTCACGACGCCGTTGGTGATGGTGAAGGCGCCGCGTCCATCGTAGCCGGGATTCGTGCGGCGCAGCGCCGCGTGCAGGGCGGCGGGATCGGCGCCGCGCGTGGGAACGCTGGCAGCCTCGCGGCGCTCCCACTCGCAAATGAACCCGTCGATGATCGGGGACTGGCCGGCGAAGTCGTTCCACTTGCCGTACTTCGTCATCATCAGGCAATTCTCATGGCTCGCCGCATCATTCGGTTCGCCAAGGTCCCAGTTCGTGTAGACCAGCGAGGAGCCGTCGACCCACGTCCATGCGCCGGTGAGCGGATCACGGGTGGCGCCCAGCCAGACATGGCTGCGGGAGAGACCGGCGAGGAACTCGTTTTCGCCCGGGCTGTTGACGATCGCCAGCTGGCCGCCCATGCGTTCGCACTGGCGCCGCGCGTCGTCCCAGGGACGGCGATCGATGAAGACCTTGTACGCGTGACCGCCGAAGGCGGCCACATCGCGCGGCACGGGCAACCTGCGCAGGCGCGCCGCTCCGAACAGCAGGCCGCCCAGCACGAGCGCGATGCAGGCGAGTGCCGCCAGCGCCGCGAGCGAGGAGCGGCGGCGGGGCGCGGCCGGCGACCACGCGTCAAGGGGCTCCGAGAGGACCACATCCAGCAGGGCCTGCTTGACATCCTGCGCACGCTGAAACCGCCGCGCCGGATCGCTGGCCATGGCCTTCAGCACCACGGCATCCAATGACGGGGGCGTGCCGGCGCGCTGGGATGGTGGAGGGAAGTGCCCCACCGGCAGTTCGCCGGTGAGCATCTCGTACAGCACGACTCCGGCCGCAAAAAGGTCGGCGCGGGCATCGGCGTTGGCCGTGCGCGCATGCTGTTCGGGAGCCATGTAATAGGGCGTGCCCATGGTCTGTGCGTGCGAGGTCAGCGCCCGGTCCGGGTGTGCCTCGCCGGCCAGCTTCGCCAGCCCGAAGTCCGCGACCTTCACGTGCCCGCCGTCATTGATCAGGATGTTGGCGGGCTTGATGTCGCGATGCACGATGCCGCGCGCGTGGGCGGCCTCAAGGGCATCGCACAGCGCCAGCGCGATGTTCAGCGCCTCGCGCGGCGTGAGGCGGCGCGACGCCATGAGTCGCCGCAGATCGGTGCCCGCGACCAGCTCCATCACGAGGTAGGGCATCCCTCCGGCCTCGCCGAAATCATGCACGGCGACGATATTGGGATGGTTCAGGCTTGCCATGGCCTGCGCCTCACGGCGAAACCGCTCGCGAAACTCGAGCGGCCCGCCGGATGGCTCGCGCAGGATCTTCAACGCCACCAGCCGGTTCAGCGCCGGCTGGCGGGCCCGGTACACGGCGCCGGCTCCGCCCTGGCCCAACAGATCGATCAGCTCGAGGTGGGGGAAGAGCACTTGAAGCGCGGTGAGCGGGGGCAGCGCGAGGGCATCAGGCGCATCGTTCGCCGCACCGGTGTCGCCGAGCCCCTGGCGCAAGAGGCATGCCGGGCACAGGCCGGCAGGCGCATCCTCGGGGATCCGGTGCCCGCAGACCTCGCACGATGAGTCTGGCGCCATTTACGCCGCTCCCGCCAGGCAGGCCACCAGGTGCCGGAGTTCGTCGTCCACGTCGGTGGCGGTACCCACGGTGTCGGCCACCTGCTGCCGCAGGAGTTCGGCGAAGCGGCGCCGCAAGCGGTGTGCCAGCACGCGCACGTGCCCCTCGTTGATCGCGAGTCGGCCGGCAGCGTCCTCGCAGGCGCCGGCGGGGGTGTGAATGATGTGACCGCGAAGCGCGTCGAAGACGGCCTGCTTGCCGGCCTGTGTGTATTCAGCTTCCAGGATCACCAGCGTGCGTTGCAGCAACACGTTGGCCCAGCGGTGGTCGAAGTACACATCGGGAGGTGCGGGGTCCGCAGGTTCGGCGGCATAGCGCGCATCACCATCGTCGGCGTTGAGGGACATGGTTGGCACGCCACCGCCTCGCTTCTCGGCCTGGCGGCGCGTGTGCATGTCGGCCATGTGATGCTTCATCGCGCCCAGCAGAAAGGAGCGAAAGCGCCCGCGGTTCGGGTTGGCTGTCGCCAGGCTGTCGCGACGGATGAGGTCGGCGAACAGGCCCTGCGTCAGATCTTCGGCTTCATGATGGGCGCAGCCGGACCGTCGGGCGAAGGCATAGAGGGGATACCAGTAGGCCTGGCAGAGATCGGACAAGGCGGCGTGTGCCACGGTGGCTTCCTCGTCCCGCGCCCGCAGCACCACGCTCCACCGGGTGACGGCAAAATCGCCTGAGGGCATGGCGCGAGTATGGCAAAGAACCCCGTCCCCGGCAACGGTGCGACCCACTGCCCAATCGCCGGCACCCCGTCGACGCCTACCATCGGTAACATCCTTATGTAGAATTGGTTGTGCCATATTTGGGGCGATTTTATGGCCTTGCAGGCTATTTTTTGGGGCCAAAAGGGGATCTAACGGACTGATGTTTCGCCGGTGCGCGTGGTGTGTGCTTGTAACACCTGGTTCTGGAATCCGAAGGAAGAGATGAAAGGAGACAGTGCCGATGCATGCAACCGAACATGTCCGCGAGAGCCTGCTCCCAGAGGGAATGCACCGCGCATCCCTGCTCTGGTGGCTGTGGATTCTGCCGCAGGCCCTGCTCGGTCTGATCAACTTGCGCGACTTCTTTCTTGTGAACGGGGAGATGACTCTGCCCCAAATCACGCTGGCCGGTTATGTGGCGTCCGCCGAGTTCGGATTGCTGGCGTTCGGCTGCGCGTCGCTCCTGGCGCAGCGTTTGCGCAACCGGCCGCTGTCGCTGCCTCTGTGCGGGGCCATCCTTCTGTCTCACGCGGCCTACCTGTGGGGATTCACGGCTTGCCTCAACGATCTCCTGCCGAGTTCTGTGACGATGTGGCTGCTGCCATTGCCGCGCGTCCTCTACGCGCAGTTCGCTCTCATCATGCCGATCCTCTTCTATTCCCTGCTTCGGCTGTCGAGCTATGCCGTTCCGTGGTCGCGGCGGCAGGATCTGTGGCTGATGCTGAGTGCCATGACGGGGCCGCTCCTCCTCTGGGCCGGCGCGATCTCGCCGTGGCATCCACGCAACGCCTTCATCGCCGTTGCCCTCTGGGATGTCGCGCTCACAATCATCCTGCTGCCGCTTCTTCTCGCCGCGCGGGCCGCCTTGCATGACCGGAGGCGGGGAGCGCTCACCGCGGTAGCCACCCTGACCTGGCTCGTGCTGGTCGGCATTTCATTCGTTCGCGCGACGCCGTCGTGGCGCTGGTCCGACGGCAACGAGTGGGGCATCATCGCCGCCGTCGTCCTGCTGACGGTGGCCTTCATGCTCCACCTCCTGCGCCTGCTGGTGCGCATCGAAGCCTGGCTCGCCGACCGCGGGCCTGTGGGCCGAACACTGGTGGCCGCCCTGGTCGCGGTGGTCGGTCCGTTCGGCGGCCTGATGCTGAATCGACACATTCCCTTTCCCGCCGACTACCAGTGCCTCTCGGTCTACATCCTGGCGGTCGTGAATGCCGCACTCCTCATGCTCCCGGCGTCGCGCTCCCGCGCGCGCGCGCTGGCAACGTGGCTCCTGCAGGCGCTGATGTTTCCCTTCACGTTCTACTTCTTCATCGTCTTCCTGCCCTTTCTGCCGCTGGCCCTGCTCGCCATCGTGGCGGCGGGCGCGGGATTCCTGGTGCTGACGCCGACAGCCTTGTTCCTGTTCCATGGCCGGCGCATGCTGGAAGGACTGCGCCTCGCGCAGCTGGCGTGGGGGCCCCGACGCGCCAGGCTGGCTCTCGCCGGCGCCCTTGCCGCGCTGCCGCTCGCGCTCACCGCCGCAGCCCTCGTGGATCGCGCCGGCCTGCGGCAGGCCATGGACTACGTCTTTGAACCCACCTACGAAGCGGCCACCTTCCACGGCTCCCGCGCGCTGGTGCGCCGCACCCTGTTGCGCATGGTCGATGCCCGCGACGACCGTCGCCTGCCGATCCTTTCCGGCATCTACAACCACATCGTGTTCGGCGGTCTCGTACTGCCTGATGCCAAGTTGAAACAGATGCAGGATGTGTTCTTCGGCGGTCCGCTCCCGGGCGGCACCAAGCCCGGCGTGCTGGCGGAAGTCTTCGGTGAGCCTCAGCGCGGTGTCCTTGATGACATCACCGGCGGTCCGGACAGCCTGCGGGACTTCGCGGGCCCGAGCGCCACCCTCGCCGACCTCGCCTCGCATTCGGACGCCGTGCGCGGCGGCGTGCGGACCCAACTTACCCTGACCCTGACGAACACCCATTCCGCGCCAGCCGAATGCGTCACCCGCCTCCATCTGCCGGACAGCGTCCTCGTCTCCGGCCTCTGGTTGTCCATCGATGGCGAGCGCGTCGCGGGGCAGCTCTTCGAGAAACAGGCCGCCCTGTGGGTCTACCGCATGATCACCTCCAGTCGTCGCGATCCCGCGTTGCTGGCGTATACGGGGCCGCAGTCCGCGGAATTGCGCGTCTTTCCGGTCGAGCCGCACCAGACGCGCACCGTGGACATCGAGCTGTTGCATCCCCGGGGATATGCCGCCACGATTTTCGTGGATGCACGCCCCGTGACGCTTCCCGCACTGGGCACAGCATCGGCCCCTGCCTTTACCACCGCGGGCGACGGGACGGGAACGTTCCTGATCCTCGGACGGGAGCTTCCCTCCGTCGTGCGCCAGCCGTACCTGCACCTCATCGTGGACCAATCCGCCGCCGCCACGGGCACCGCAAGCGTCGCGGATCGTGTGCGCGCCGCGGCGGCCCAGTTTCCGGGCCTCGCCACGGGTGTCGTCACGCTGGCCAACTACGAGTTCGCCGAGCCCGCGGGTACGGTGCCGCGGCCGCTGAGCGAGATTGCCGATATCCTGGAGCAGGACGCTGACGAGGCCCTGCCGCCGCGCGGGGGCTTCTGCCGTGATCGTGCCATTCAGCGGGCTCTGACACAACGCGCCGCGTTACTGGATTCGCCGGCCACGCCCGACGCTGAGCGACTCCGGGCGCCCGTGTTCGTCGTGCTGCCCTCCGTTGGCTCCGTGGTTGCAGGCGACCCGGACCGTCTGGCGTGGTGGCAGGACTTGGCACCCGACTTCCCGTTCTTCTACGAGTGGCAGGCGAACCGCCTTGAACTCCGCAGCTTCGCCGGGCCATCCCACCCCGGCGGGGCGCGCCCGCCGGAACTGGCCCCCGTCACCCTCGTGCGGAGTGACTCACAGTTCGCGGCGCTGCCGCCCGCAGTCGATGTATGGCATGTGGACCGCGTCGAGGAGAACATCGCGCCGACCTGGCGGATCTACCGGCCCGACACCGGGCGCTTCACGCCGTGGCCAGCCTTGAGCCGGTTCTCGTCGGGCGCCTATCGGCGGGGGCTCGACGTGTTGGCGGAATCCCGTCGATTGCAGCACCATCCGGAGGAGACGCCCACGCGCTGGCCGGAGGTGGTGCGCGCCAGCAAAACCGCGGGCGTCCTGGCGCCCGCCACGGCGTGGATGGTGGTGGAGAATTCGGCGCAGTGGAAGATGCTGGCCCGCAAGGAATCCGAGAAGCTGGCGCACGCCGAGGCGCTGTCCTTCCGCACTGTGCCGGACGCGCCGGGCACATTCGCGCTGACCGCGCTGGGCCTGCTCGCCCTTGGCGTCGTCCAGGCGCGGTTACGAAAGGCTGGCGTGCCATGAACTCGCTTCCGCTGATCGTCCTCACCCGGCCCGACACGTTCTGGCGCGGCGTGCGCGCGGACCGCTGGCGCGCGCACGACCTGCTCCAACTGGCCGCCTTCACGGCGCTGGCCTGTGGCGTGTACGGCGCGATCATGGCCGGTTGGCGATCCCCGCGCCTGGCCCTCTATGTGGGCATCAAGCTGCCGATGATGGTCTTCATGACGACCGGCACCGTTTCGGTTTTCAACTGGATGGCGGCCCTCGCGCTGGGATGCTCTTTGGGATACCGCCAAACACTGTTCCTCGCCGCGGGCGCCATGGCCGTGTCCGGCTGGCTGCTGCTCGCGCTGGCCCCCGTCGCGCTCATGTTCATCGTGTCCAGCGTCCCCGGCTCCGGCACTGGCGCGGAACTTCGCTACGCCCACAACGTCATGCTCCTGACGCATATTGCCGTCCTGGCGGGAGCCGGCGTGGCAGGCAACGCCCGGCTGCTGGCCTGGCTGCGGACGGTGGCATCGACGCGCGCCCGCGCCCGGACCGTGTTCATCGTCTGGCTGGCCGTCTTTGCCTTTGTCGGCTGCCAGGCGTCATGGCTGCTGCGCCCCTTTGTCGGCAGCCCCTTCTATCCCGTTGTCTTCCTGCGGCCCGACGCCCTGGAGCGAAACTTCTACGAGTTCGTGCTGGGAGATGTGCTGCCTTACGTCCTTAACGGAGGAGACCGACCATGAATGCGACGCCTGCTGCTGCCGAATCCAAAACGCCGCCCCCGCCGCCCATGGACACATCCCCGCCGCTGACCGCGCTCTTGCGCGCCCCGGCCAGCGTGGGGGCGCGCATCGCCGCGCCGCGCGAGCTGCTCCGGCACGGACGGCACTTTCTGCTCGCCGCCATCGCGGGGCACGCCGCCTTCGGTTTGGCGGCGGGCTTGTTCGGCGGTGTGTCCGCGGGCCTGATGGGGGCGGCGAAGGTGCCGCTGATCGCGCTCGGCGCCTTCCTGCTCTGCCTGCCGAGCCTCTATGTGTTCTGCAACCTGGCGGGCGCGCCACTCTCCGGCGAACAAATCACCGTGGTGGGGCTGGCCTGCCTGGCGCTGGTCGGACTGCTACTGGCTGCGCTCGCGCCAGTGGTCTGGCTCTTCGCGGTGTCGACGTCCAGCCTGCCGTTTGTGGTTGTGCTGGATTTGCTGGCGTGCGGCATCGGTCTCGTCTACGCCTTCCGCCTGCCCGTTCATCTCCGTCAGGCGGCGGGCCTGCACCGCATGGGTGGCCTTCGCGTCTGGCTGCTGGTGCTGACCGTGACCTCGCTGCAGATGCTGACGTTCCTGCGGCCCGTGATCGCGGCGCCGGTCGACGGCTGGTGGACGCCGAAGAAGCAATTCTTCCTGAAGCATTTCACGACCTGCTTCGAAGAGAGTGCGCACCGGCATTGATGGACACGGCTCGCCGGGACGGCTCGCCCCACCACGGTTCCGTGGGGACGCGCAAACCGGGCGCTCAGGCCGGGACGCTTTGCCGTTGTGCCATCCGGCACAGGTGCTAGAATTGCGCGAGGGAACGGGGTTACACATTCGAGGAGGAATCCACGCCATGAATATCAGTCGACGAGACGTGCTTCGCACCACCGCATTGGGATCCCTGGCCGTCCTGGCGGGCCAGCGAATTATCACGGGTACGGCTTGGGCGGTGCCGGCAGAAGGTGCGCCGGCCGCGGGGACCGACTATTGCACGCTGCCGGCGTTGCCCTACGCATTCGATGCGCTCGAGCCTCACCTCGACGCGCAGACGATGCAGATCCACCACGACAAGCACCATGCCGCCTACGTCAAGGGGCTGAACGCCGCCGTGGCCAGCCAGCCCGACCTGGGCTCACGCACGCCCGAGGACCTGGTTGCCCATTGGCATGACCTTCCGGCTGCCGTGCAGACCGCCGTGCGCAACCATGGCGGCGGCCACGTGAACCATTCCATGTTCTGGACCTCGCTGTCGGCCAGGGGTGGGGCGCCCGCGGGCGAGTTTGCCCAGGCGGTGGACAAGACGTTCGGCAGCCTGGCGGCACTTCGGGAGCAACTGACGAAAGCCGCCACGGGCGTGTTCGGAAGCGGGTGGGCCTGGTTGTGCGTGGGCGCCGGCGGGGTGCTTGCCGTGGAGTCCACGCCGAACCAGGACAATCCACTGACGGCTGGTCACAAGCCGCTGCTCGGCCTCGACGTCTGGGAGCACGCGTACTACCTGAAGTACCAGAACCGCCGGGCCGATTACCTGACCGCGATCATGCATGTGATCGACTGGGATGTCGTCTCCGCCCGCTTTGCGGCAACGCCGGCCTGACGCGTGGCCCCCGCGGTTGACACGCATGGCGCAGAGGGCCGCGGCGGCTCCGATGTGCGACGTTCGTGATCGCCGTGGCTCCTGGCAAAACACTCAGAGAAGGCGCGCATGTCCATTCGAGACACGATGAACCCGGTTGCACGCCGGTTGCCGCTCGCGGGCGGCCGGCCTGCGGCGGGCGCCACCGCGTCCGGCGTGCAGGACCGCTTCGGCCGCACGATCAACTACCTGCGCGTGTCGCTCACGGACATGTGCAACCTGCGCTGTGTCTACTGCATGCCCGCCGATATGAAATTCCGCCCGCCCGCGGAATTGATGCAGGATGCCGAGCTGCTGCGGTTGATCGAGCTGTTTGGCGCGCTGGGCTTCCGCAAGATCCGCTACACGGGAGGCGAGCCCACCCTGCGCGACAACCTGCCCGGGCTCGTCTGCCGCGTGGCGCAGTTCCCCGGCATTGAAGCGCAGGCGATGACCACCAACGGCCTCCTGCTGGACCAGCTGGCCGCACCGTTGAAGGAGGCCGGGCTGCAGCGCGTCAACATCAGCATCGATTCGCTGGATCCGCAGAAATTCCGCCGCATGACCCGCTGGGGTAATCTGCGCGACGTCCTCGCGGGCATCCAGGCGGCTGAACGCGTGGGCTTCGAGATCAAGCTGAATGCCGTGGTCGTCCGCGGTTTCAACGACCAGGCCGATGCCGTGGAACTCGCGCGGCTGACGCGGGAGCACGACTGGCAGGTCCGCTACATCGAGATCATGCCCTTCGGCGGCATCCATGAGTTCCAGCGTGGCCACATCGTCTCCGAGGATGAACTGCGCGCCACGATCGGCAGCGCCCTGGGCCCGCTCGAGCTGCAGGACGACGGCAAGCTCGACGGCGAGGCGCGCATCTTCCGCCTGCGCGGCGCGCGCGGCACCCTGGGGTTCATCAGCTCGGTGACCAAGCCGTTCTGCGCCGGCTGCAACCGTGCCCGGCTCACCGCCGACGGCAAGCTGCGCCTGTGCCTGCTGCGGGACAAGGAAGTCGATCTGCTCACGCCGCTGCGTGCCGGAGCCGCGGCGCCGGACCTGGAGGCCTTGATCCGGGCCAACATCTGGGACAAGCCCTGGGGGCACGGCCTCGAGCAAAACCAGTTCGCCACCAACCGCACGATGTCGGAAATCGGCGGCTAGGGGCCGCCGCGGGTGAAGCACCAACGTGCGAGGGCACGCCAGAACACATCGAACGGCCTGGGGCATCGGGGCATGCCTGCGAGTCTCCGCGATGCTCCGGCATATGGTACCGTCTTCGCCATGACCACCGTTTCTGAAGCAGAAGCCCTGATCCTTGCCGCGGTGCCCCAGGCCGCGGCGGTTGATGTTCCGCTCGCCGATGCGCGCGGCGCGGTGCTGCGCGAGCCCCTCACGGCCGATCGCCCCTTCCCCCCCTACAACCGTGTGGCCATGGACGGGATTGCGCTGTCGCACGCCACGTGGGCCGGCGGCGGGCGCGCCTTTCCCGTGGCAGGCGTGGTGCGTGCCGGCGAAGCGCCGCGCGCACTGCCGGATCCCTCGCAGTGCCTCGAAATCATGACCGGTGCCGTGCTGCCGCCGGGCTGCGACTGCGTGGTGCCCGTCGAGCAACTTGTCGTCGCGGGCGGCGTGGCCACGCTGCGCGACGGGGTGGCTGTGGATCCCATGCAGCATGTGCATCGCCTGGGTTCCGATCGACCTGCCGGCGCCACTCTGCTGAACGCCGGCACGATGCTCTGGGGGCCGGCATGCGCCGTGGCCGCCTCTGTCGGTAACACGCACCTGCGCGTGTCGTCATCCCCCCGCATCACGATCGTGAGCACCGGCGACGAACTGGTTCCGGTGGAGGCCACGCCGCTGCCTCACCAGGTGCGCCGTTCCAATGCGTACGCGCTGGGCGCCGCGCTGGCGACGGCAGGCTTCACCGACATCCGCACCGCGCACGCGCCCGACGATCCGGCGGCGATCGCCCGCACGCTGCGCGCGGCGCTGGCCGACAGCCGGTTCATCGTGCTGTCCGGCGGCGTGTCGGAGGGCCGCTTCGACCACGTACCCGGCGTGCTCGCCACGCTGGGTGTCGTCCAGCGCCTGCATAAGGTCAGCCAGCGTCCCGGCAAGCCGCTATGGTTTGGGATCGGCCCCGACGGGCAGGCCGTCTTCGGGCTGCCGGGCAATCCGGTTTCAGCCGCCGTCTGCCTGTACCGGTACGTCCTGCCCGCATTGTGGCGGCATGTCGGGGCCGGCCTGCGATCCGCGGACGCGCGCCCGCGGGCCGTGCTGACGGTGGAGGTGCGATTCAAGAAGCCGTTGACCTTGTTTCAACCGGTGCGGGTGTGCGAGCATACAGACGGACGGCGCCTCGCCACGCCGGTTCCCATGAACGGGTCCGGCGACCTGGCGGGACTGGCCGTCAGCGATGGCGTGCTGGAGCTTCCCGACGGCGGCCGCACCTTCGCCGCGGGCGAAGCGCACGTGATCTGGCTGTGGGCCGATCCGTATGGCATGCTGATGCAGACCGGTTGATCGACGTGTCGCGGCGGCAGGCTTTCGCCCCTGCTGCCGAATGAGAGGGCATGAACGTCTGCCCCGCGAGGATGTATGAAATCGAAAGCCAAGCTCTCCCACATCGATGCCGCCAACCAGCCGCGAATGGTGGATGTCGGCGCCAAGGCCTACACGCGGCGTGAGGCCACGGCGCGGTCGGTGGTGGTGGCGCCGCCCGCAGTCATGCGCCTGCTGGCCGATGGGGAACTGCGCGGCCCCAAGGGGCCCGTCTTTCAAACGGCGATCATCGCCGGGACGCAGGCCGTCAAGCGCACCAGCGACCTGATTCCGTTCTGCCATCCGCTGCCCATCGAGCATTGCCGCATCACGATTGCGGTGAACGCGGAGCAGGAAATCGAAATTGAGTGCACGGTGGGCGTCGAGCACAAGACGGGCGTGGAAATGGAAGCCCTGGTGGGCGCGTCGGTGGCCGCGCTCACGGTTTACGACATGTGCAAGGCGGTCTCGCACGATATCCGCATCCGCGAGACGCGCCTGCTTCGCAAGCGCGGTGGCATGCGCGATGTAACAGCGGCGTCAAGCTGACGAGCGGGAAGCACGTGGTATGAAGCCGTACTTCCATCCCTTTGAACTGGCGGTCTGCGGCTACTCGGGCTCGGGCAAGACCACCCTGCTCACGCGCCTGATCGCACACCTGGCGCCGACCCTGCGCCTGGGCTATGCCAAGCACAGCGGCCACGCGTTCACGCTCGACCAAGCCGGCAAGGACACGGCCCGCGCCCGCGACGCCGGCGCCGTTCGGATCTTCATCACCAACGACCGCGCCACGGCGCTGACCACCGGGGAGCCGCTGGACGTTGTGCAGCGCCGCACGATGTTCGACGATTGCGATGCGGTCCTGGTGGAAGGATGGAAGTCGAGTCCGTTGCCGCGGTTGGTGATGATCGATGCGCAGGGCGCGATCCTGGAGCCGGACACGGCGGATGCGCACGCGTCAGACCGGACGGCTCGGCGGGACGCCTCGCCCCACCAGTCTGAACAGGCAAAAGGGCGGGGCGAGCCGTCCCGGCGAGCCGCGCAGGACGAGGCCGGCCCCGTCATTGGGTGGGTGGGGGCTCATGCGATCCGCCCTGCCGCCATCCCGGGCGACGCGCCGTACGTTCAGCGCGACGACATCGGGGGCATCGCGGCGCTGGTCACACGCCATTTTGACGGCCTGGCGGGCGGCACCCCGCTCTACGGGCTGATCCTGGCCGGCGGCCGAAGCACGCGCATGCAACGCGACAAGGCCCTGCTTGCCTATCGCGGCCGCACCCAGGTGGAGCACATGTACGATCTCGTGGGGCGCCGCTGCGCGAGCACCTTCGTATCGGCGCGAGCCGGGCAGTGGGCCGCGGCGCCGTTTGCCGCGCTGCCCCAGATCCACGACACCATCCAGGAATGCGGGCCGACGGGGGGCATCCTGTCCGCCATGCAGGCGCACCCGGAGGCGGCGTGGCTGGTCGTGGCCTGCGATCTGCCTTATCTCGACGGCGCCACGCTGGATGCACTCATCCGCCAGCGCGCGCCGCTGAAGGTGGCCACGGCCTACACGAGTTCAAGCGACGGCCTGCCGGAACCGCTCTGCGCGATTTACGAACCCCGCGCCCGCAGCCGGCTGTTCCAATTCGTCGCCATCGGGTACACTTGTCCGCGCAAGATGCTGATCAACTCCAATGCGCGCCTGCTGGCGTTGGCCAATCCGCGCGCGCTGGACAACGTGAACCGGCCCGAGGAGTATGAGCGGGCCATGCGGGAATTGGGCGAGTCTGGCAAAGCCTGATCGTGTTCAGGGGCGGGCGCGGTGCCATCCGCGGCATTTGCCGGCGTGAGGATACGTGAGGAGCACATGATGACCATCCACGTCCGCTATTTCGCCGCTCTGCGGGAGCAGGCGGGGCGGTCCGAGGAGTCTGTGGAGACCACGGCCGCAACGCCGGCCGCGCTGTATGCGGAGCTGGCCCCGCGCCGCGGGCTGACGCTGGATGAAAAGATTCTGCGTGTGTCGATTAACGACCGCTACGCCGACATGCAGGGCGGGCTGCAGAGTGGCGACCGCATCGCCTTCATCCCGCCCGTGTCGGGAGGGTGAGGGCCCGTGGTCGGGCGGGGCGCCAATTATGAGCGCGTGATCAACCGGTTTCCGAGTCTTGCAAGGAATGCATATTGCGTTGGAATCGAACGCCAAACCTGAACCCATGTTCACCATCACAGATCACCCCATCGACGCGGCCGGCTTAAAGGCCGCCATGGCCCACCCCGAAGCCGGGGCGTATGCGGAATTCGAGGGCTGGGTGCGCAATCATAACGAGGGGCGCGCCGTGTCCGCCCTCGACTATGAGGCGTACGCCGAGCTGGCCGCCGCCGAAGGTGGCGCGATACTGGAGGAGCTGCGCAGCGAGTGTGAGATCATCGACGCGCGCTGCGTGCACCGCGTCGGCCATTTGCGCATCGGCGAGATGGCCGTGTGGGTGGGCGTCACCGCGCGGCACCGTGAGGCGGCTTTCCGCGCCTGTCGCGCCATCATCGATGCCGTGAAAGCCCGCGTCCCGATCTGGAAGAAGGAGCACTACGCTGATGGCACGGCCGAATGGGTGAGCTGCGTGGCGTGTGCGAAGCACGGGCGTGAGGCGTTGGCCGGCCATCGGTCGCCTGTGCCCGGTTCGTGTTCGCCGGCGCCTGCCCGCCCTCAGCCGAACGTGCCGCACCCCGCCGAGGTCACCGAGGCTGCCTTCTACCGCCGCCAGATGGCGCTGCCGGAAGTCGGGATTGCCGGGCAGGAGAAGCTCAGGGCGGCGCGGGTCCTTGTCGTCGGGGCTGGCGGGTTGGGCTGCCCTGCGCTCAGCTACCTCGCCGCCGCGGGCGTCGGGCACCTCACCGTGTGCGATGGCGACCTGGTGGACGCGACGAATCTGCACCGCCAGGTGCTCTTCAATGCCGCCGATGTCGGGCGCAACAAGGCCGAGGTCGCGGCCGAGCGGCTGCGGGCACAGAACCCGTTCATCACGGTGACGGCCCTCACGGAACGCTGCGCGCCCGAGCACGCACGGGAGCACCTGAAGGCGTTTGATGTGGTGCTGGATTGCACGGATAACTTCAGTTCCAAGTTTCTTATTCACGACGCGTGCTACCTGGAGCGCCGGCCCCTCGTGCAGGCGTCGCTCTATCAGTTTGAGGGGCAGCTTCAGGTGTTCCGGCCGGGTTCAGGAGCGGGGTGCCTGCGCTGCCTCTGGCCGGCCGTGCCCGAGGATGGTTGCGTCGGCACGTGCGCGGACGTCGGCGTGCTGGGCGTCGTCGCCGGTGTGCTCGGCACGTTGCAGGCCACCGAGGCCCTGAAGGTGATCCTGGGCATGCCCGACGTCTGCGATTCGCACACCCTGCTTGTCGATGTGGCCGCGCTGGACTTCCGCCGCATTGCGCGCGACCGCCACCCGCGCTGCCCGCTCTGCGGCGAGGCGCCGACCATTTGCGACGTCACGGCCACGGGGCCCGCGGTGCTTCCCTCCACGGGGTGGAGCGTGGATGCGCGGATCCTGACGGCCGCTCAACTGGCGCAGTTTCAGGTTGTGGACATTCGCGCGGAGGGGGAGCGCCTGGGAAACCCGGAGTGGGTGCAGCGCCTGCCCCGCCTGGACTGGACGGATGCGGATGCCTTCATGCGCCTCCCGCCCGATCGCCCGTACCTGCTGTGCTGCGCGCACGGCGTTCGCAGCAGGGCTCTCGTGGATCACTTGCGCCGTGCCGGTCATGCCAATTTTTTCACACTCATTCAGGGCATCGACGCACTGGCCCCGTTGATGGAGGGGATGCAGAGGTAAGGAGCCGGGGCTTCTGCGCCTCTGCGAGTCTATTCGATCAGCAACGGATCTCCGCCAGGCCGGACCGAAACCGACAGCCGGACATCCCGATCATGTGTTTCCCATGTCGCTCCTTGCCGCACTCTTCTTTGGCGTCGCACTGCTCTATGCCATGGTGGGCTTTGGCGGCGGGTCGTCGTACGTGGCCTTTCTGGCGTTGTTCGACCGGCCGTACCAGGACATCCCGCAGGTGGCGCTGGTCTGCAACATGATCGTGGTAACGGGCGGTACGCTTCACTTCCTGCGCCAGGGCCATTTTCGCTGGCCCTTGTTCTGGCCGTTCGTGGTCTCGTCCGTGCCATTGGCCTTTCTGGGCGGGCGCCTGCCGCTCAGCAAGACGGTATTCCTGGGCCTCCTGGGCGGCAGCCTGGTGGTGGCGGGGCTGCGGTTGCTGCTCCTGAAGAGCGGGATAGAAGGCGAGGGGGCCGATCGACGCCCGCCGCTGCCCGGCGCCCTGGCACTGGGCGGCGGCCTCGGCTTTCTGTCGGGGCTGGTCGGCATCGGCGGCGGCATCTTCCTCTCGCCCGCGATGATGAACCTGCGCTGGGGGCGCCCCAAGCAGATTGCCGCGACGGCTTCCGCGTTCATTCTCGTGAACTCCGTCTCCGGTCTGCTGGGGCAGATCGCAAAACGTGGCGGGGTCGGCGAGGTGGTGCCCTACTGGCCGCTCTTCCTTGCCGTGCTGGTCGGCGGCCAGCTGGGCAGCTGCCTCGGCGCCGGCGCGCTGCCCCAGCGCTGGGTCCGCCTCCTGACCGCGGCGCTGGTGCTGTGGGTCGGCACGCGGGTGCTGTGGAAGGCCCTTGGGTAGGGACGGACCTACGCCTTCAGCAGGTCGTTGATGGACGCCGCGGCCCGGCGGCCTTCCCCCATGGCCAGGATGACGGTCGCCGCGCCGAGCACGATGTCGCCGCCCGCAAAGACCCGCTCGATGGAGGTCTTGCCGGTCTCGTCCACGATGACCGTGCCCCACGGCGTGACCTTGAGGCCCTGCGTCGTGCGCTGGATCAGGGGATTGGATTCGTTTCCGATGGCCACGATCACCGTGTCCACCTCCATCATGAACTCGCTGCCCTTGATTTCCACCGGGCGGCGTCGGCCGGAGGCGTCGGGTTCCCCGAGTTCGTAGCGCACGCACGCCATGCCCTTCACGCATCCGTAGTCATCCCCGATGATGCGCTTGGCATTCTGGAGCAGGTGGAACTGCACGCCTTCCTCACCGGCATGCGCCACCTCCTCGACGCGTGCGGGCATCTCGGCCTGCGTGCGCCGGTACACGAGGTGGACCTCGGCGGCGCCGAGGCGCAGCGCCGTGCGCGCGGCGTCCATGGCGACGTTGCCGCCCCCGAGCACGGCCACCTTGCGCGAGGCGTAAATCGGCGTGTCGGCGCGCCCCTTGTCATAGGCCTTCATCAGGTTGGCGCGGGTGAGATACTCGTTGGCCGAGAAGACGCCCACCAGGTTCTCGCCTTCGATCTCCATGAACTTCGGCAGCCCGGCGCCGGTGCCGATGAACACGGCGTCAAAGCCGTCCTTCTCCAGCAGGTCCTGGAGCTTGCGGGTGCGCCCGATCAGGAAGTTGGTGTGGATCTCGACGCCCATGGCCGTCAGCGCATCGATCTCCGCCTGGACGATTTTCTTGGGCAGCCGGAATTCGGGGATGCCATAGATCATGACGCCGCCGGGCTTGTGAAACGCTTCGAACATGACCACGTGATGGCCCTCACGGCGCACGTCCGCGGCCACCGTGATGCTGGCGGGTCCCGTGCCGATCACGGCCACCTTGCGGCCGGTCTCGGGCTTGACCTCCGGGGGGCGGGCGTGGCCGCCGTCGCGCTCCAGGTCGGCGACAAAACGCTCCACGCGCCCGATGGACACGGCTTTGGCGGGGTCCTTCAGAACCTTGCCGAGCGTGCAGTTTTCCTGGCACTGCGATTCCTGCGGGCAGACGCGGCCGCAGACGGCCGGCAAGAGGCTGTTGCGCTTGATGATGGCGATGGCCGCCTTGAAATCCCCATCCGCCGCGGCCTTGAGGAATCCGGGGATGTCGATCCGCACCGGGCAGCCATCCACGCAGGGCGCCGTCTTGCATTGCAGGCAGCGCAGCGACTCGACCTGGGTTTGCTCGGGGCTGTACCCCAGCGCCACTTCAGCCATGTTCGCGCGGCGAACGTCCGCCGGCTGTGAGGGCATGTCCTGCAACGGAATCGCGCGGCGGTCGCGCGGCGTCAGGGGCTTGTCGCGCCGGCGCAGCGCCTCCAGTTCCCGGCGGGCGGCCTCGGCCAATTGTTCAGGGGTGTCGTGGCTCACGGTTTGGGCGACTCCCGGCTCGCAATCTCCGCGTCGAGGCGGCACCGGTGGTGGGCCTCCTCCTCCTGGCGCTTGTACGACTTGAGCCGTTGCATCATGTTGTCGAAATCCACGCGGTGGCCGTCAAACTCGGGCCCGTCCACGCAGACAAATTTCGTCTTGCCGCCAACCGTCACGCGACAGCCGCCGCACATGCCCGTGCCGTCCACCATGATGGTGTTGAGCGACACCATGGTATGCACGCCGAAGGGGCGCGTCGCCTCCGAACAGGCCTTCATCATGATGGGCGGCCCGATGGCCACGGCCAGGTCGGGCTTGGGGTCCCGGCCGCAGAGTTCCTTCAGCGGCTCCGTCACCAGTCCGCGGCGCCCGTAGGAGCCGTCGTCCGTCACCACGATCAACTCGTCCGCGATGGCGCGCAGCTCGTCCTCGAGAATGACCAGGCTGCGCGTGCGGGCGCCGATGATGGCGATGACGCGGTTGCCGGCGTCGCGCATCCCTTTGGCGATGGGGTGCAGCGGGGCCACCCCGATGCCGCCGCCGACGCACACCACCGTGCCGAACTTCTCAATGTGCGTCGGATGACCAAGCGGCCCCAGGATACTGGCGATATGGTCGCCTGCCAATTTGAGGGCGAGCGCGCGGGTCGTCTTACCCACGGTCTGGAAAATGATCGTGATCGATCCTTCGGCCGGATCGGCGTCGGCAATGGTAAGAGGGATGCGCTCCCCGAAATCGTTGTCGAGCTGCAGGATGATGAACTGGCCCGGCAGGCGTTCGCTCGCGATCAGCGGCGCGCTGACCTTCATCAGGAACACGGCATCCGACAGCTGGCGTTTGACGAGGATTTTATTCATGAAAGCGTCACCACCTCCCCCGCCCGTTCAGGACCACAGCGCAACCATCAAGTTTCCGCCTTCGCGCCGTCCGGTGCAAGCCGGAAGGCAAAATAGTTGACGGTTGAAATTGACCATGCCGCCGTGCGGAACTATTTTCGGGCATGAGCAAGGCCTTCACGCGGGAGGATGATCGTGACGATGCTCCCGTCCTGCCACGCCCGGCTTCACCGCTGCCCCCCGGGGTGAAGAACTACCTGACGCCGGACGGCGCCCGGCGCCTGCGCGAGGAATTGACGCATCTCTCCGACGTGGACCGCCCCCTGGTCGCGGCTCGACCGGAGGAGGAATCGGCCCGGCGGCAGCTTCACGTGATCGATCAGCGCCTGGACTATCTGCAGGCAAGCCTGCGCACGGCCGAGGTGGTGCGTCCCCCGGCGGAGCCCCCTGTTCAGGTCCGCTTCGGTACCACGGTGACCGTGCGCGACAGCCGTGGCCGGCAGCAGCGCTATCGTATCGTGGGCGTGGATGAAACCGACACGGACCGGGGCTGGGTGAGCTGGCGCTCCCCCGTGGCCACCGCCCTGCTCAAGAGCCGCGTGGGCGACTGCGTCCTCCTGCGCTCGCCAGAAGGCGACGAGGCGCTCGACGTCCTCGACATCGTCTACGAGTGACAGGCAGGGAGGGTGGCGCCCCTACTTCGCCACGACTTCGGACGGCTGCCGCTTGCCGTTGGTCACGGGAGCCGTCGCCACACGGACCACGTCCACGGCACAAACCTTGTACTCGGGGCACAGTGCATCCTTGTCGGACACGCTGCTGGTGAGGGTGTTGATCTTGAGTTCCGGGAAGTGGAAGGTCGTGTACAGCACGCCGGGCTTCACGCTGGTGGAGCGGTAGGCGTGCAGCCGGATCTCTCCGCGCGCGGATGACAGCGCCACCAGGTCCCCGTCCTCGATGCGCTTGGCCGCGGCATCGTCGGGATGGATCAGCAGCACGTCCGCGCCCAGGATGTCCGCATTGCCCGTGCGCCGGGTCATGGTGCCGCAGTTGTAGTGCTCCAGCTTGCGGCCCGTGGTGAGGATGTAGGGGAACCGCTCGCCGTTATCCACAATCTCCGAGGACTCCTCCCAGTCGAAGTAGTGGAACTTGCCGCGCCCGCGTTTGAACGAGTCGACATGGATGAGCGGCGAGTCGTGGCCGTCCGGATACACCGGCCACTGCTTGCCGTCCGTGCCGAGTTCGTCCCACTTCACGCCGGCGAAGAACGGCACGACGCGCGCGATCTCCTCCAGCAGCACGGCCGGGTCCGGGCCCTTTTGCGGGTAGCCCATGCGATTCATGATGTCGACCATGATCTGCCCGTCGGTCTTCGTGCCCGCCAGCGGCGGCACGACCTCCAGCACGCGCTGAATGCGCCGCTCGCCGTTGGTGAACGTTCCGCTCTTCTCGAGGAACGTCGTCGCCGGCAGCACCACGTGCGCCAACTTTGCGGTTTCGGTGAGGAAGATCTCCTGGACCACCAGCAGGTCGAGGCACGTCAGCGCGGCGAGCACATGGTTGGTGTTCGGGTCCGTCTGCGCGAGGTCCTCGCCCATGAGCCACAGCGCCTTGAGCTTGCCGGCCAGCGCGGCCTCATACATCTGCGGAATCTTCAAGCCGGCGTGCTTCGGCAGTGTCACGCCATAGATCGACTCGTAGTGGGCCTGGACATCGGGCAGGGTGACATCCAGATAGCCCGCGCCCTGGTGGGGCTGCGTCCCCATGTCCGCACAGCCCTGGACGTTGTTCTGGCCGCGCAGCGGGTTCACGCCCACGCCCGGCCGGCCGATGTTCCCGGTCATCATGGCCAGGTTCGCGATCAGGTTGATGGTGCGCGTGCCCTGGCTGTGCTCGGTGACCCCCAGGCCGTGGAACTCCATGGCGTTGCGGGCCGAGGCGTAGGCGATCGCCGCCTCGCGGACGAGGTGGCGATCCACGCCGCAGATGCGCTCCATGGCGACCACATCCAGCGTGCGGATCTGCGCCTCGAACTCGGCAAAGCCCTCGCAGCGCTGGGCCACAAAATCCCGTTTTACCAGGCCCGCCTCGATGATGAAGTAGGCCATCATGTTGAGCAGCGCCACGTTGGTGCCGGGCCGCAGGGCGAGGTGCCACTGTGCATAGGCCGCCAGCTCCGTGCGCATGGGGTCGATCACGATCAGCGTCGCGCCCTTCATGACCTTCTGCTTGATCTTCGCGCCGGTCACGGGGTGGCCGGAGGTCGGGTTGGCGCCGATGATCAGAATCAGGTCCGTCTGGTCCAGGCAGGCGATGGAGTTGGTGGCCGCGCCGGTGCCGAAGCTGCGCTGCATGCCCAGCGCCGTGGGCGAGTGGCAGACGCGCGCGCAGCTGTCGATGTTGTTCGTGCCGACGACGGCGCGAATGAACTTCTGCATCAGGTAGTTCTCTTCGTTCGTGCAGCGCGCGGAGGAAATGCCGGCGATGGCGTCGGGGCCGTGCGCGCCGCGGATGCGGGTCAGCTCCCCGGCGATGAAATCGTAGGCTTCGTCCCACGTGGCGGGCTGGAGCGTGCCCTGGCGCCGGACCAGGGGCTGGCGCAGGCGGTCGGGGTGGGTGACGAAGCGGAAGGCGTAGCGCCCCTTCAGGCAGGTGTGCCCGCGGTTGGACTTGGCATCCTTCGGGGCCGTGATCGCGAGGATCTCGTTCTCCTTCACATGCACGTCGAGGTTGCAGCCGACCCCGCAGTAGGAGCACACCGTTCGCTGCGAGCGCGTGGCCTCGTGCTTGCGCGGCAGATTGATGTCCGTGATCGCGCCCGTGGGGCAGGTCTGCGCACAGGCCCCGCAGGAGACGCAGGGCGACGCCTTGTAGGAGACGTCCGCGCCCATGATGACGCGGCTGTCGAACCCGCGGCCCTTCATCCCGAGCACGAACTGCCCCTGGATTTCGTCGCAGGCCCGGATGCAGCGGAAGCAGTTGATGCAGGCGCTCAAGTCCGCGCGCATGTAGGGGTGCGTGGTGTCCGGCCGGCGGTCCTGATGGTGTTTTCCCGGCGCGTAGCGCACGGCCGTGGGATCCAGGCCGACGTGCGCGATCACGTCCCGCAGTTCGGCGTCGCCGTTGCGCGGGGTCGAGGTCAGCTTGTCCACCGGGTAATCCGTCAGGACCAGCTCCACAATGTTGCGGCGCAGGCGCTGCACCCGGGGCGAGTGGTGGAAGATGTGCAGGTTCTCCGACACCGGCGTGTGACAGGAGGCGACGACGCGCCGCGGGCCGTCGGGCTTCAGCGCGACTTCGACCGAGCAGACGCGGCAGGATCCGAAGGGCTCCAGCAGTTCGTCGTAACACAGCGTGGGAATCGTGCGCTTGCCGACGTGGCGCTCGACGAACTGCAGGATGGTTTCACCATCGCGGATCTCAAAGGGCTGGCCGTCGATGTAGGCGATTGGGTTCATTATCTGCTCTTGGTCGGAATCGTAATCTTAATCCTAATCGTAATCTCCCGCGGTTGGCCGGCGATTAAGATTAGGATTACGATTAAGATTATGACTGGGATTTGCTATTCAAAGTATTCCCGCAATTCCCCCTCGAAGTGTTTCAGCGCATTCTGGATCGGCAGCGGGACGCCGCTGCCGTGCGCGCACAGGCTGGTCAGCGCCATCGTGTCCAGCAGGTCATTCAGCAGCTCGCGGTTGAGTTTGGCGCGCCCGTGGGCTGCCGCGGCCAGCATCTCCTGCCCGCGCGTCGAGCCCAGGCGGCAGGGGAAGCACTTGCCGCACGATTCCGCCGCGCAGAACTCCATGAGATGTTCGAGGTACTGGATCATCGGGAAACTTTCGGGAATGCCCAGGATGCTGCCATGCCCGAGCAGGAAGCCCGCCTCCCGGAACGATTCGAAATCAATGGTCAGGCTGCCGAACATCGATTTGGGGACGAGGCCCCCCAGCGGGCCGCCGATGTGCAGGGCCTTGACGGGCACACGGAAGCCGCCGCCGAGCGTGTCGATCACCGTGGTTAGCGGCGTGCCCATGGGCACTTCGTAGAGGCCGGGGCGATTGAACACGCCGTTGAGGCAAACCAGCTTCGCCCCTGTTGACTGCGGGGTGCCGATGCGGGCAAAGGCTTCGCCGCCGGCGATCAGGATCTGATGCACGTGGGCAAAGGTCTCGACATTGTTGACGACGGTCGGCTGGCCGTAAAGCCCTTGCGTGGTGGGGTAGGGCGGGCGGGCGCTGACTTCGGGGCGGCGGCCCTCGATTGACGCGATCAGCGCCGTCTCCTCGCCGCAGATGTAGGCGCCCGCGCCGGCAATGACCTTGAACGTGAACGAGAAGTCCGTGCCGAACACGCGCGCGCCGGCGGCGCCGGCAGCCTCCGCCTCGCGCACGGCGGCACGCGTGGCCTCCACGGCTTCGGGGTACTCGGCGCGAATGTAGACGACGCCCTCGCTGGCGCCGACGACCCAGCCCGCCACGAGCATACCGAAGAGCACGCGGTGAGGCTGCTGCTCCAGCAGGTAGCGGTCAATGTACGCGCCGGGGTCGCCCTCATCGCCGTTGCAGACGATGTACTTCCTGGCGCCGGGGGCGGCCTTCGCCGCGGCCCACTTGGCGCCGGTGGGGAAGCCCGCCCCGCCGCGGCCGCGCAGCCTGGCGCGCGTGACCTCGTCCAGCGCGGCTTCCGGCGGACGCTGCAAGATCTCGCGCAGCGGTTCGTAGTAGGCGGCGACGCCGGGAAACGCGGCGGTCAGCACGGCGGGCGTGCCATGCGCGGCCACCGCATAGGTATCGCGGCGTGGCACTTCCGGCGTCGCCAGGATGGCGGCCAGGTTGTCCACGTCGCGGCCCGAAAAGTTGCGGCCGGCGATGTGGAATGCCGCGTTCTCGTGGCAGCGGCCCAGGCAGGTGATGACGCCGACGTCCTCCGGCTTGAATGCTCGACCCAGGGCCTCCGCGACGCGCGGCTGCGTGCCCGCGCACAAGCAGGCCGATCCGTTACACACCAGCGCCTTCTTCCCGGCGTTCGGGCCGCTCAGCAGATCGTAGAAGGAGGCGGCACCCAGGGTGACGGCTTCCCCGACCAGGAACTCCTGCGCCAAGGCGCGGTGGGCGTCAGCGGATTCGGCGCCCGCCTCAACGACGCGCTCGAAGAGATTGTCGCGCAGCCCCTTGCGGCCGGAGAGCATGCTGACGTTGCGAGACATGAACCCCCTCAAATTGCGCACGCAACCGCCAAGCGCAGGCGCGCCGGCGGCTGATGCTGCCCGTGAATTTCTCCCAAACCCATGGTCAGTATACGCGGCCCGGCGGGAGTGTCAAATCTCGACGTTTTCCGGATGGCTGTAGATGGTGCAGCGTCCGTCGCGGCAGTAGCCGATGAGTGTCAATCCCCAGCGCGTGCTCATGTCGACGGCGAAGGAGGACGGCGCTGAGACCGCCAGCAGGTAGGGAATGCCGGCGCGGTAGGCCTTGCTGACGATTTCGAAGGAGATGCGCCCGCTGACGACGAGGGCCTGGGCGCGGTCGGCGAGGTGGTGGGCCAGGAGGTAGCCGACGGCCTTGTCCACCGCGTTGTGGCGGCCGATATCCTCGAACACGCACAGCAGGGCGTCGGACGCGTCGAACAGGGCCGCCGCGTGGGTGCTGCCGGTCTGTGCGAAGGTGTGCTGCTGGTCGCGCATGCGCGTGACCATCGCGCCGACGCGCGCGAGCGGCAGGCGGTGGGAGGGGACGAGCGGCGGGTGCTCGAGTGCGGCGTCGTCGAATTCCCGCTGTCCGCACAGGCCGCAGGCGGCGCTCGCCAGCAGGGCGCGCTTCTCATAGACCCGGTCGCACAGGTACATGGGCGGCAGGCGGACGTCGATCGCCGTCACCGTGCCCGAGCGCGGGTCGAGTTCATCGTGAAAGGTGCAGGCCCCGGCGCCGTCGAGGACGATGCCTTCGGTGAAGAGCAGCCCCTTGACGAGGTAGTGATCGGCGCCCGGCGAGCGCATGGTGACGGAGAAGGCCTTGCCGTTGAGTTTGATCTGAAGCGGCAGCTCGACCGTCAGCGCATCGCGGCTGGGCTGTAGCGAGCCGCGCTCAAAGCGCAGCGCATCGACCACATGATCCGTCATGATTCCCCCGGTGAAAAACCCCTGGCGCACATCATACCGTAGAGTTGCCGTTGCCGCCAGCGCGCGATGCCGCGCCGGGAAGGGCTGGTCCCGCGAAGTGGGGTGCGTTTGGTGCGCATCGGGAGCGTCGATCTTGCCAAATCGCGGCGTTGCGCGAGGCTGCGCATACCCGGAGTATGGCGCGGCCTCGCGCGCCTTGCGCTCCGGCAAGCTTGCCGCACCCGATGCGCATCCCGCCCGCGGCGGGCGGGCATCCAAACGCACCCTACGTTGGCCCTCGCCGATCGCCCCGCGTGGAGGCGCGGGGCGATGGCGAGTTCGGAACAGAACTCGAACGTGCACGCCATACCCTTCTCGCCGAATCGCGTGGCCGAGGCCAGGCAGGCAGAGGAGGTCTGCGGGGGGCATTGACGGTGCGGGGGGCGCTGCTACACTGGCGCGTGTGGTTCGGGACTTGGCCCGGGAAGGAGCGTGTCGTGCAGGCTGACATGATACAGGTTCTCAAGCGGCTGCTCCTCTCCCCGGCGACGCCCCTGGAGTTCATGGTATCCGCACTGCTGGCGCTGTTTGTTTTTGTGCTGGTCCTTAACAAGGTTGGCACGGCCATGGACTTGAAGGTGGCGCAGACCGGCCAGTCCCTGGTGGTGCTGGCGGTGACGCTGGTGGCGGGCCTCGCGCTGGTGGTGGTGGCGGGGCGGCACGTGCCGCTGCCGGGGTGGGGGGCGATTGCCGCGGGGGTGGCGGTGGTGGTGCTGGTGGGCGCGCCTGTGACCGTCTGGGTTCAGAAGGGCGGGTACTTCGGTGCGCTCACGGCGCTGCTGTTCAGCATCGCGGCAGCGATGGTGGTGGTGACCCTTGTGCACACCATCTTCGGTGCCTTCGGCAAGGGCGAGCAGAGCGTGGGGCGCGGCCTGGATCACAACCGCGAAACGCAGCGCTTCCTGAATCAATAGCGGTTTTTCCGTTTGCACCGCCCCTTGATTCTGTTAATTTCACCCGTTTTCCAGTCTTCCGGGCGCCCATCGTCTATCGGTCAGGACACGTGGTTTTCATCCACGTAAGCGGGGTTCGACTCCCCGTGGGCGCGCCATGCAATCCCTTGTCGAATCCCCGCCCGAACCTGCAATCCTTTGTCGCTTTCCGACAAGGCTTTGCGGCTTTTCGACAAACCTTTGTAGAAATCGCCGCTTTTCGGGGGCGGGCGGCTCCGGGAGATAATCCGGGAGATTGCGCAGTGCGATGTGGCGGAAAAGCAGCGGGCTTCCTCTCGGCCTGTTCGTAGCGCTTCTGCCGTGTCGCCATGGCACCCATCCGCACAGACGCCTAAATATACTGAGGGCCTAGCCGGCGGTAAACCTGCAGGAGCGTAATCGGTCGCGGAGAAACATGGTGACTGGCTTGCATAGCGTGATCCAAGACCGCCGTAATGTCTGCCGCCCAAGCCAGAAAAGCACGCCCATGTCTCCGCCAGCAAGCTCAATCGGATGCACGAGAAAAGGCGGGTGATACTACTGTGGCGCCGACCGGAATCAGGATCTCGTTCCGCCGCCAGAACCACGGGGTAAACGGCGGGTTGTAACGAGCCCATACGGGCTCACCAACAACCACAAGCCCCTTGGCGGTTATCCAGTCTTCCAACGCCGTCTGGTTGCGAGTGTACCCACGTTCGCTCCACGTGCCGGAATACCGGACGGCAGCCATACGCCGGGCTGGCACGACGTGCAGCGTGATGGCCGGATCGTTCGGCGTCGGCAGCGTTTCCACCGTCATGCCGGTCGGCATCATGAAGCTGACCGCCCAGTGCGTGCCGGTCGCCACCTGCGACACCGGAGCGGTCATCGGGATCTTCACCGATGACTCTTGGGATACCGGTGCCGTCATCGCCAGCTTGGCATGCGTCTGGTTGGCGCCCGAGATGTAGCGGAATAGCCGGCCAAACGCCTGGTTGCCGGCGTCTTCCAGCGAGCCGTCCACCAGCGTTTCGGCCAGCACCTGCGGGGCGTAGTCGCGGAGTTCGAACCGCCCATCGCGCTCTACCACCGTGTACTTGGCTTCTTCGACAGCCATGGCGTGGTCAATCAAGGAGGTGGCTAATGCCGCCGACAGTAGAACTCGACCGAGTATATGCATGCAGATGCCTGGCTATGAGCGACAGCCCAATCACATCTTCACAAACCGCTGGCCCGGTGCCCCGCAGATCGGGCAACTCGCGGGCGCCTGCCCGATCTCGATGTCGCCACAGACCGGGCAGAGGTAGAAGTCGGCGGCCAGGTCCTTGCCGGCCTTCACGGCGTCCAAGGCCGCTGCGTAGAGCTTGGCATGCACGGCCTCGGCCTTGGCCGCCAGATCCATCATGCGTGCCCCCCGATGGCTCTCGGCCTGCGCCTGCTTGATCATCGGTGGGTACATGGTCGTGAACTCGTGGGTCTCGCCATCCAGCGCTGCCTTCAGGTTGTCGGCCGTCGAGCCCACGCCACCCATGGCATTAAAGTGGCCAAGGGCATGGATGGTCTCGGCTTCCGCCGCGGCGCGGAACAGCCGGGCGACCACGGGGTACCCATCCTGTTCAGCCTTACGGGCGAACGCCGTGTACTTGCGGTTCGCCTGGCTCTCCCCGGCAAACGCTTCCTTCAGATTCGACTGTGTGTCTGGCATATGCTCCTCGTGATGGGTGAACTCAGATTGCGCGGAGTCGACCGATGACAGTTTCGCAGAATTCGGGTAGTTGTCAGCCGGAAAGCGGTCTACCGGCTGTTCAGCCGGCTGTCCATCCGCGTCTTGATCGTATGGCAGTCATCGCACAGGGTGGCCAAGTTGCTGAGCGAATTGTCCCCGCCGTTCATCAGCGCCCGTCGGTGGCCGACCTCCAACTTGACCGTACTACTGCAGACCACGCACCGGTGACCGGCACGGACCAGTACACGTTGGCGCGAAATGATTCCCGGCACTCTGGGCACAGTGCGGCGTGGGTGAAGGGAATGAAATACGTTGCATGGTTGCGCAACAATGCACTATAGTGACCGCCATGAATGCAGAAGAACTCAGAGCACGGGCGCGGGTCATGAAGGCGCTTTCGAGTCCGGTTAGGCTAAAGATCGTGGACGAGTTGAGTCGGGGCGACCGGTGCATGTGCGAGCTGCAGCCGATGTTTCCCATGAACAAGTCCACGCTTTCGCGGCATGTGGCGGCGCTCAAAAACGTCGGGATCGTGAGCGAACGCCGCGAAGGGGTGCGCGGCTATCTGAAGCTGCAAACGCCCTGCATTTTGAACGTGTTCGATTGCACCATGGGCGTGATCCGAGCCGAGGCCAAGCGGCAGGCGAAACTGGCGAGGGGTTGAAAGGAGCGTGGGGCGTGAACGAAGGAAGCCGGAAGGAACTCAAGATCCTGGGCGGGTTGCTGGGGGTCTTCGCCATCCTGTACTACCTGCCTGTAGAGACGGCGCGATTCCAGGGGGCCGTGATCGAGGCGTTCAAGCTGGTGAAGTGGTATGCCCGGGAGCACGTCCTGTTGTGCCTGGTCCCCGCGTTCTTCATCGCCGGCGCCATCGGGGTGTTCATCAGCCAGAACGCGGTGATGAAGTACTTCGGGCCAAAAGCCTCAAAGTGGCTGTCCTACTCGGTGGCCTCGGTATCGGGGACCATTCTGGCCGTCTGCTCCTGCACCGTGCTGCCGCTCTTCGGCGGCATCTATATGCGCGGGGCTGGCCTGGGGCCCGCGATTGCGTTCCTGTACTCCGGCCCGGCGATCAACGTGCTGGCCATCGTGCTGACGGCGCGGGTGCTGGGCTGGCAGTTGGGCGTGGCCCGGGCGGTCGGGGCGGTGGTGTTCAGCGTCGTCATCGGCCTGCTCATGCATCTGATCTTCCTGAAAGAAGAACGGGCGAAGGCGGCCCAACCACAGCAGGTATTCATCGGCGAGGATGAGAAGGCCGCCCGGCCGCTGTGGCAGGTGGTTCTCTATTTCTTCTCGATGGTCGGCATCCTGGTGTTTGCCAACTGGGGCAGGCCGCTGGAGCCAGTAGGTGTCTGGTATGCGATTTACCACGCCAAGTGGGTGGTGACGGGATTCTTCGCGATCCTGATGGGCGTTTGCCTGTGGCGATTCTTCCAGGTGCGGCTGCTGTGGATTGCGCTGGCGGCGGTTCCGGCGGCGGTCCTGGCCTTCGCCTTTCCGGGCTATCCGGTGGCTGCATTCGCCGCGGGTTCTGCCGGCTTGGCGGGACTGACGTTCGTGGGCGGTGCGGAACTCAAGGACTGGCGCGATCAGACCTGGGGCTTTGCGAAGCAGATTCTGCCTCTGCTGTTCGGCGGCGTGCTCGCCGCGGGCTTCTTCCTGGGCAGCCCCTCGGGCAAAGATGCGGGCATCGTGCCGAATGTGTGGATTCAGGCACTGGTTGGCGATTCGCCATCCGCCCTCCTGTCGCTGACCGCTGGCGCGGATGCCCATGCGCCGGGCTGGTTGGCCTTCATCTGGCCCCTCTGGACTAACTTCTTCGCATCGTTCACCGGCGCGCTGATGTACTTTGCGACACTGACCGAAGTGCCGATCCTGCGCGGCCTGCTCGACAGCGGCATGGGCCAGGGACCGGCACTGGCGCTGCTGCTGGCCGGGCCGGCGCTCTCCCTGCCGAGTATGCTGGTGATCAACGCTATCCTGGGGCCAAAGAAGACCCTGACTTTCGTGGGGCTCGTGGTGGTGATGGCGACGATCACGGGCATGATGTTCGGGGCGATCGTGAACTGAGGAATGCACCATGAAGAAAATCCAGATTCTGGGAACCGGTTGCCCGAAGTGCAAGGCGCTGACGGCGAGCGCGGAAGCGGCGGTCAAAGCCCTGGGTCTCGACGCCACGATTGAGAAGGTGGAGAAGATCACCGACATCATGAAGTTCGGCGTCATGGGAACGCCGGCGCTAGTGGTGGACGGCCAGGTGAAGAGCGTGGGCAAGGTGTTGAACCCCGAGGACATCAAGAAGTTCCTTGCCTAGGTGAATCAGCAGCAAAACCCGAAGGAGCGGCGATGAACGAGAAGAGAGCATGTGCGTGCGGATCGGCTCCGAAATTGATCTTTGCGTGTTCCGGTGCGGCGGATGTGGGCGCGATTGCCGACCAGGCGGCACGCCAACTGACGCGGGACGGCTCCGGGAAGATGTACTGCCTGGCCGGGATTGGCGGGCGGGTGTCCGGGATCATGGCGACGACGGCAAGCGCGGCGAAGATTCTGGCGATCGACGGCTGCCCGCTTAACTGCGCGAAGCACTGCCTGGAGCAGGCGGGGTTCACCACGTACGAGCACCTGCAACTGACTGACCTTGGCATGGAAAAGGGCAAGTCGTCGCCCACGCCTGAGGCCATTGGGCGGGTGGTGACCGCAGGGGCAGCGAAGCTGGCCTGCTAAAGAGGAGCCTGTGTGAAAAGCAAGAATGCCTGGATTTGGATCGTTCTGGTCGTCGCGGTGGTGGGCGTGCTGTACGCCAAGAATGCGGGGCGGCAGCGCCCGGTTCCGGCGTCGGTGATTCCAGCCGTGTCGGAGCCTGTCGCCGGCGAAGCCACGGGCACCGCGATACCGGCCGGCGAGCCAGCGGGTGAGCCAGCGGCTAACACGGCCGTCCCGCGACTGGTGGACCTTGGCGCCGGGAAGTGCATTCCCTGCAAGATGATGGCCCCCATTCTGGCGGACCTGAAGCAAACCTACGCCGGGAGGATGGAGGTCACCTTCATCGACGTGTGGGAGAAGCCGGATGAGGCCAAGAAGTACGGGATCAACATCATCCCGACGCAGATATTCTACGATGCGCAGGGCAAAGAACTGTTCCGACACGAGGGGTTCTACGGCAAGGAGGACATCTTCGCGAAGTGGAAGGAGTTCGGTTTGGACCTTGCGGCCGCAGCGGAATCTGTGCCCAAGTGAGGGGGTAATAGGTGATGGAGCAACTCTTCACATCACTGTCACGCGCCGTCGAGGGCTCGGCTGGCCTCGCGTTGAGCGCCGCGTTTGCGTGGGGTATTCTCAGCATCCTGCTGAGTCCCTGCCATCTGGCGAGCATCCCGTTGATCGTAGGATTCATTGACCAGCAAGGGCGCATCAGCACGCGGCGGGCCTTTGCGATCTCCCTGCTGTTTGCGGTAGGTATCCTGATCACGATTGCGGCCATCGGCGGGATCACCGCGGCGGCGGGGCGCATGCTCGGTGACGTAGGCCGCTGGGGCAACTATGCCGTGGCCGTCATCTTCTTCGTGGTCGGGCTGTATCTGCTCGATGCGATCCGGTTGCCGATGCCTGGGGCGGCCCAGCCGGGAATGAAGCGCAAGGGCATGCTGGCGGCCTTCATCCTGGGACTGGTCTTCGGCGTGGCGCTTGGCCCCTGCACGTTCGCGTACATGGCGCCCATGCTGGCCGTCACGTTCAAGCTGGCGGCCACCAACCTCTCCTACGGAATCCTCCTGTTGCTGCTCTACGGCCTGGGCCATTGCGGGGTGATCGTGCTGGCCGGGACATTCACCGAAGTCGTGCAGCACTATTTGAACTGGAATGAGAAATCCAAGGGTGCGGTGATCCTCAAGAAGATCTGCGGCGTACTGGTGCTCCTGGGCGGGCTGTACCTGCTCTACACGGCGCACTGAAAGGACGAGACGAAATGAAGCGAACCACGCCAGCATCGAAGGAAACGGATCCAGAGCGCACACGTGCGGCGGTGCGCAAGGGCTATGCGGCGATTGCCCAGGGCGGCGGGTCGTGCTGCGGACCTGCGAAACGCAGTAGCTGCTGCGGCAGCGGCGACGCCGCGGGCGTTGCCAAGACCGTGGGTTACTCGGACGCCGAGCTGGCGACCCTGCCCGAAGGCGCGAACATGGGCCTCTCCTGCGGGAATCCCGGCGCCATCGCGGCGCTCAAGGCCGGCGAGGTGGTATTGGACCTGGGCAGCGGCGGCGGGTTTGACGTCTTCCTTGTGGCGCAGCAGGTAGGGGCGAAGGGACGCGCCATCGGGGTGGACATGACGCCGGAGATGCTGAGCAAGGCCCGCAAGAATGCAGAGGCTTTCCGCAATCGGACACGACTGCAGAACGTGGAATTCCGCCTGGGCGAGATCGAGCACCTGCCCGTGGCGGATGCCAGCGTGGATGTCGTGATTTCCAACTGCGTGATCAACCTCTCCCCCGACAAGCCGCAGGTGTGGCGCGAGATTGCGCGGGTGCTCAAACCCGGGGGCCGGGTGGCGGTGTCCGACCTGGCGTTGCTCAAGCCGCTGCCACCCAAGGTGCTGAAATCGGTCGAAGCCCTGGTGGGCTGTGTTGCCGGTGCGGTGCTGGTCAGCCAGACCCGGGCCATGGCCAAGGCGGCGGGACTGGTCGAGATTGCGCTGACGCCCAAGGCCGGATACGTCGACAATATGGTGGACTGGAACGATCCGCTATACCGGGCCATTATCAAGCAGTTGCCGAAGGGCACGAAACTCGGGGCGTATGTGACCAGCCTCGACGTGGCGGCACGGAAACCGGGCAAGAAGGGGATGGCATGAAGGCCTTGGTGGTGGTTGAGGCCGGGATCTGCGGATTCCAGACACGGATTCATGCCGATAGCGACGATACCCAGAATGTGACCTTCACAATCGACAGCGATTGCCAGAAGGCACAAGCGTTCGGCGCAGCGCTGGTCGCGAATGGGCCTGTGGACGGGTATGCCGAGATCGGGGCGGGTGCGGACGGCGTGGTGTTGACGACCGCCCGCGAGCACCTGAAGGGCTGCTGCGCAGCCTGTGCCGTGCCGGTTGGCGCGTTCAAAGTCATGCAGGTGGCGGCCGGCGTGGCTCTCCCCAAGGATGTCACGCTGCGCATTGGCACGGAATAGCGGTGCAACCGCCCCGGGCCGTACGCGCACAAGTCGGTTGACTCCCCCGTACTGCGAATGTTACATTTCGCCATATAACGAATTCAGGCAAGGAGTCATCGCGATGAAGCTGGACGTATTCGACCCGCCCATGTGTTGCTCAAGCGGCGTCTGTGGTCCGAAGGTGGACCCGGTGTTGCCGCGCTTCGCGGCCGATCTGGATTGGCTGCGGGGACAAGGCGTGGCTGTGGCGCGGTACAACCTGGCACAGCAGCCCATGGCGTTTGCGGACAACGAGACGGTGAAGACGGCGCTGACCGAAGATGAGAACTGCCTGCCGCTGACGCTCGTTGAAGGAAAGATCGCATGCCGGGGCCGGTATCCGACTCGGAGCGAGCTGGCGCGTTTCGCTGGAGTGAAGATCGTCGCAATCCCGGTCGTGACCGTGAAGCAGGAGGCGTGCTGCGGGGGCGCCTCTGCGAGCGGCAGCGCCTCGACGTGCTGCGCCTGACAGGACGCTGATGATGACGTTTCTACAGGACACGACGCGGTATTTGTTCTTCACCGGCAAAGGCGGCGTCGGCAAGACGTCGCTGGCCTGCGCCACCGCTCTGGCGCTGGTCGAACAAGGGAAGCAGGTCCTGCTGGTCAGCACCGATCCCGCCTCGAACCTCGATGAGGTTCTTGGGCAGCGACTCACCTCCACCCCCAGCGCGATCCCGGGGGCGCCCGGACTGTTTGCGCTCAATATCGATCCCGAGGAAGCGGCGAATCTCTACCGCGAAAACGTAATCGGGCCGTACCGTGGCAAGCTGCCGGCCGCGGCGCTGCGGAGCATGGAGGAGCAACTATCGGGCGCCTGCACGACAGAGATTGCCGCCTTCGACGAGTTCTCCCGGCTGCTCGGCGACCCCAAGGCGACGGCGGCATTCGACCGCGTGATTTTCGACACGGCCCCCACGGGGCACACCTTGCGCCTGTTGACGCTGCCCAAGGCCTGGACGGGCTTTCTCAATGCCAACACGAGCGGGACCTCGTGTCTGGGACCCTTGGCCGGCTTGGAAAAGCAACGCGGCGTGTATGAGGCGACCCTGACAGCCCTGGCGGATGCGACGCGTACGACGCTGGTGCTGGTGAGCCGGGCACAGAAATCCACGCTCAAGGAGGCCAAGCGCACGAGTGCCGAGTTGGGACTACTGGGCATCACCAACCAACGCTTGATCCTGAACGGCCTCTTCCGGGCGCGGCATGGGGAGGATCGGCTGGCGCAGGCGATGGAAGGGCGCGATCGGGCGGCATTGGCGGAATTTGCCGACTGGCTGGCCGGCATGCCGGTGACCCGCGTCCCTCTGCGGGCGCAAAATGTGATTGGCATCGACCGCTTGCGCGGTCTATTGGGGGACTCTTGGAGCCAACCGGACGACACGGAGGTCGTCCCTCCAGTCGGCGCCATGAACATCCTCGCCGAATCGTTGACGTGGCTGGTGGACGATCTGGCGAGGGCTGGCCGCGGCGTCATTATGACCATGGGCAAAGGCGGCGTGGGCAAGACGACGATTGCCGCCGCGATCGCCGGCGAGCTGGCGCAGCGCGGCTACTCTGTACATCTGAGCACGACGGACCCGGCGGCACATGTACATGCGGTGGCCGCCACGAACCTGAAGAACTTGCAGGTCAGCCGCATCGACCCGGCGGCGGAGACGCTCGCCTATACCGCAGAGGTCATCGCCACGGCCGGCAAGGACCTTGATGCCGAGGGACGGGCACTGCTGGAGGAAGACTTGCGCTCGCCCTGTACCGAAGAAATCGCCGTGTTCCGGGCCTTCGCCCGAACGGTCGCGGATGGGGATACCGGATTTGTCGTACTGGACACGGCCCCCACCGGGCACACGTTGCTCCTGCTGGACGCCACCGAAGCGTACCATCGCGAGGTGCTGCGGCATGCCAGCGACATGCCGGCGGAAGTCCGCGAGCTGCTGCCCCGGCTGCGGGATGCGAATTTCACCAAGGTGCTGATCGTGACCCTGCCGGAAGCGACGCCGGTACACGAGGCAGCCTACCTCCAGGAGGATCTGCGGCGGGCGGCGATTGAGCCGTACGCCTGGGTGGTGAACCAAACGTTCGCGGAGAGCGGATCCCGCGATCCCCTGCTGGCGGCGCGTGGCCGGAACGAGCGTCCGCACATCCGCGAGGTCGCGGAGCAGCATGCACAGCAGGTGATCATGGTGCCGTGGGTCCCCGAGGAGCCTGTAGGCTTCGATCGGCTCGGGCAGTTGTTTGAACCGAAGGCCGCGAAGCACAGAGAGGTAGAACTGGTATGAACCAAGATGCCATGCGATCCACCATGCGCGTGACCAAGGCGCTGTCTGATCCGCAACGGGTGCGCATCCTGATGATGCTGCGGCCGGGCGAACTGTGCGTGTGCCAGATCGTGGAAGTGCTGGCGCTGGCGCCATCCACGGTATCGAAGCACCTGTCCATCCTCAGCGGCGCCGCCCTGGTGGATTCGCGCAAGGAGGGACGCTGGGCGTATTACCGGATTTCGGAGGGCGCGGACGGCGCGTTTGCCCGTCCGGTGCTGAAATGGGTCGCCGACGCGTTGCGGGGTGATGCGGCCATTGCGCAGGACAATAAGACTCTTGGCCGCGCCGTGGCGTGCGATCCGGAAACCCTCACGCGGCGACAGCGGATGCGTGGCAAGTAAACAGGAAGGACATTCCATGAACGAGCAGCATGAAGCGCAGCAACCAGCGGCGGAGCATTGCGGCCCCGGATGTGGCTGCGGATCAACCGGCGGCAGCGCTCGAATGAAATGGCTGATCTGCGGCGTGGTGGCACTGGCCGCGGTGGCGACCGTGGCGGCGCACGTCTCGCGCAGCCACGCGACGGAAATACCGAAGCAGGACTATGCGACGGCGCTGCCGGCCATCGCGGCCGTTGAATCAGAAACCCCTTCCGTAGCCGTGGAGAACGGCACATGGGGCGCGCCGATCAGCACCCTGGCGGAGCTAAATCTGGTGGCAACCAACACCGAAGCGGTGTTCGTCGTTATCCCGTCGAGCGATGCGACGCGGACGAGCCGCATCCAGCAAGAGGTTACGACCGCGGCCGCGACGATCACCGCACGTGGCACGAAGATGGGGACGTTTCTGCTGAGCCAGGATTCTCGGGATTACGCCGGGTTAGTGGCGCAGGTCGGTGCTCCGGCGGTGCTGGCCGCATCCAAGGGCCTGGGTATGGCAGCGGTTCCAGACGCGCAGATCACTCAGGAGAATCTGATGAAGGCGTTTGTGGGCGCGTCCAGACCGTCCTCCTGTGGCCCGTCGGCGTGTGGGCCATCCTCCGCCGGGTGCAAGTGAGGGAACAATACGGATGGACTGGGTAAGATCCATACTGGCGGGCGTGGGCACCTCGCTAGACCAAGCGGGCGCTGGGCCCTTAGCCATCCCCCTTGCGTTCCTGCTGGGCCTGCTGAGCGCGGTTGTCAGCGCGTGCTGTACATTGCCCGTGCTGAGCATCATCGTGGGGTATGCCGGGTCGCGCTCCGACCGAGGGACGCGGGCAAAGTTCTTGGCGGCCGGGGTGTTTGTCCTGGGCGCGGCGCTCGCGCTGATGATCCTGGGAGCGGTGGCGGCTGCGATCGGGCAAGTGGCGCAGAGCGCGCTTGGGCGCTATTGGAAACTCTTTGCAGGGGTCGCCGCAATCCTGATGGGGCTGGGTGCGCTGGGCTTGCTGCCCTTCTCCCCATTCGGAGCGGGACGAAAACTGCGCGTCGATGCCGCGAGGCGCGAATGGCTCGGGCCCCTGGCGTTTGGCCTGGTGGGCGGCGGCGCGGTGAGCGTCTGCTCACTGGCCTGCAACCCCGGAATCTTCATCATCCTCGGCGCCGCCATGTTGCAGGGCTTTACGCTGGCGATGGCCGGGATTCTGGTCGCCTATGCGTTGGGTTTCTCCCTGCCAATGGGGGCGCTGATGCTGGGGGTGTCCTTCGCAACCGCAGCCGTGAAGTTCAAAGGGGTGGAAACGCTCGTTCGCAGGCTGGCGGGTGTGGTGCTGATTGGCGTGGGCTTCTATTTTCTGTGGACGTTCTAGCGAAAGGAGCATGCGTGTGAGCATGGCGGCGAATCCCAACAGCGAGCGGAAACTGACAAATGTGTTCGAGCGCTATCTGACCGTCTGGGTGGCCCTGTGCATCGTGGGCGGCATCCTGCTGGGCAAGATTGCGCCGGGCGCAGCGAAGTACTTGGACGGACTGTCCATCTTCGTGAACGGGGCGCCGGTGGTGTCCATCCCCATCGCCATCTGCCTTTTCTGCATGATGTACCCCATCATGGTGAAGATCGACTTTGCGTCAGTGGTGAAGGCCGGCAAGAGCGGCAAGCCGGTGTGGCTGACCTTGTTCGTGAACTGGGCGATCAAACCGTTCACGATGTATGGCATCGCGCTCCTGTTCCTGGGCGTACTCTTTCGCGGCTTCATTGGCGCCGAAGCCACCGACCTGGTGAAGATGCCGTTCGGGCTCGACCTGGCGGTCGGCGCTGAGCACGGCTCCGGCGTGGTGGTTTTGCACGAAGGGGTGAAAATGCTGCAGGTCCCGCTGTGGCGCAGTTACTTTGCCGGCTGCATCCTGCTCGGGATTGCGCCCTGCACCGCCATGGTGCTGGTCTGGGGCTACCTGGCCCGCGGCAACGACGGGCTGACGCTGATCATGGTGGCCATCAATTCGCTGTCCATGCTCCTGCTCTACGGATTGCTGGGCGGATTCCTGCTCGGTGTGGGCAAGCTGCCGGTACCGTGGCAGGCGCTGCTGCTCTCCATCGTCATTTATGTCGCCCTGCCGTTGGTGTGCGGTTACCTGTCCCGAAAGTGGATCATCCAGGCAAAGGGAGAGCAGTGGTTCAAGGAGAAGTTTCTGCACGTGCTGACGCCGATCACGATCATTGCCCTCCTGACGACGCTCGTGCTGTTGTTCAGCTTCAAGGGTGAAACCATTCTCGGCAATCCGCTCACGATTCTCTGGATCGCCATTCCGCTGTTCATTCAAACCATGCTCATTTTCTGGCTCGGTTACTGGTGGGCGAAGCTGCTGAAGCTGCCATATCGCGACGCCGCCCCCGCCGCCATGATCGGGGCGTCGAACCACTTCGAGGTTGCCATCGCCACGGCTACCATGCTGTTCGGGCTTTCGTCTGGGGCGGCACTCGCAACGGTCGTTGGTGTGCTGATCGAAGTTCCCGTGATGCTGTGGCTGGTGAAGATCTGCCTGCGTACCGAGCACTGGTTCCCGGGGACGAAGGGATAACGATGCCGAAGCTGAAGATTCTATTCCTCTGCACCGGCAACTCCTGCCGCAGCCAAATGGCCGAAGGCTGGGCGCGGCACCTTCAAGCCGACCAGATCGAGCCCTACTCGGCTGGCATCAAGACCCACGGCCTGAACCCGAATGCGGTCAAGGTCATGGCCGAGGCGGGCGTGGACATCACGGGTCAGCGCTCCAAGCTGGTCGACGAACTGCGGGACGTGGGCTTCGATTACGTGGTGACCGTATGCGACCACGCGCACGAATCCTGTCCGCTATTCCCTGGGAAGACGAAGGTGGTCCATGTCGGCTTCGACGATCCGCCCCGCCTGGCGAAAACGGCCAAGACGGAGGAAGAAGCTTTGGGTCATTACCGCCGGGTGCGGGATGAGATTCGGACCTTTGTTGCGGACATCATTAACCGCCTTCCGGCGAAAGACGGCGCATAAAGCACATGCACACCATCGAGCTTTACTACTCCGATGCCACGCCCGCCACGGCAGAGCGGGTAGGGGGTAGCCTAGTGATCAGCATCGTCAGCTTCTTTCTCGGATCGACCAACCGGCGTGACGGCCGGATCGTGATTGGCCGGGTCGAGTCCGGCAGTCAATTCCTGCGTCGACCGCCGCCAGGGCGGGGCAACATTATCGACGTTTAGAGCGACGTGCGGAACCCCACGCCTGGGAAAACGTCAGTGCCCAAAAGCTTGAGACAGGTTCAGTATCATCACATGCACTCGACCAAGAAGGGATCGCTATGAAACCCATTCGCATCGTCGCCTTCAACGGCAGTCCCCGCAAGGACGGAAACACCTTCTGCCTCATCAATCATGCCTTGAGGGCGCTACAGGCGGAGGGCATCGAGACCGAGATCGTTCAAGTCGGCGGCAACCTCATCCACGGGTGCATGGCCTGCTACCAATGCTTCGAGAAGAAGAACTTCCGTTGTGTTCAAAACAAGGACATCGTCAACGAATGCATCGAGAAGATGCGCCAGGCGGATGGGATCATCCTCGCCTCGCCAACCTACTTTGCCGACGTAACGCCAGAGTTGAAGGCGCTGATTGACCGGGCCGGCTTCGTTTCCATGGCGAACGGGAGGTTCCTAAAGCGTAAGGTCGGAGCGGCCATCGTTGCCGTCAGGCGGGGTGGCGAGATCCACGCCTTCGACACCATCAACCATCTGTTCCTGATTGCGGAGATGCTCGTTCCCGGCTCCTGCTACTGGAACATGGGTTTTGGGCGCGAGAAGGGCGAGGTGGAGAAGGATCAGGAAGGCATCAAGACGATGACGGTGCTGGGTGAGAACATGGCGTGGCTGCTCAAGCGGGTGTGCGTATCCACATGAACAAGAACAGACTCGAAGCGTTCAGCGATGGTGTGCTGGCCATCATCATCACCATCATGGTGCTGGAGTTGAAAGTGCCACACGGTGCCGATGTGGCGGCGCTGCGGCCGCTCGCGACGGTGCTGCTGGGGTACGTGCTGAGTTTCCTCTACGTCGGGATCTATTGGAACAACCACCATCACATGTTCCATGCGACCCAACACGTCAACGGCGGCATTCTGTGGGCAAATCTGCATTTGCTCTTCTGGCTGTCGCTGTTCCCGGTCACAACCGCATGGGTGGGCGAAAGCCGCTTCGCCGCGATGCCGACGGCCGTTTACGGGTTCGTGCTGCTGATGGCCGCGACGGCGTATTTCATTCTGCAGAACACGATTATCGCCCGGCAGGGAGCCGGCTCGATCCTGGCCGCCGCAGTCGGCCGTGATTGGAAAGGCAAGTTCTCGGTCGTACTCTACGCTGCGGCCATTCCGCTCGCGTTTGTAAGCCCATGGATCGCAAACGGGCTTTACGTGCTGGTTGCGGTGATGTGGCTGGCCCCGGACCGCCGCATCGAGCGGGTGCTGGAGGAATCAAACCGGTAAGGGTTCGGCGACGGTTAATGGCCGTTTTGCCGGGAGATAAATGACAAGGGTTTGCACGAAGTTCGCATCAATCTCTTTTGCAGCGATTTGCGGCAGCAAAGGTTTGCGAGCCCGGCGACCCGGCTTTTCATCCACGTAAGCGGGGTTCGACTCCCCTCCCTTGTCGAATCCCCGCCCGAACCTGCAATCCCTTGTCGCTTTCCGACAATGGCTTGCGACTTTTCGACAAACCGTTGCACGAATCGCCGCTTTTTCGGGGGCAGGCGGCTCCGGGAGATAATCCGGGAGATAACACAGTGCAAATCCGTGGATTACCCCGGGCGCTGGGCGCCGCCAACCGCCTTCCTCCAGCCGCCACCGCTGGCCGCGATGCCCCACGATCCGTCAGGGCCGACGCCCCCTGCTATCGGCCTGGTTGTCGGCGAGAGCCCCGCGTGGGTCGCACGGGGCGGGTCCGTGGGGGCGGCAGGCTTGGGACGCAGCCCGCCGCTGGACGATCGCCGACGACTGCCGTAGAGTCGCCGACCAAGGGGACCACGATGCGCGCATCTGGAAACATCATCGCCTTGGCCGGCTGGATGATCCTGACCTTTTGCGCCGCGGCAACCGGCGTCTTCGTCTCCACCGGTGGCTGGTATGCCGAACTGGCCAAGCCGTCGTGGAACCCGCCGGGCTGGCTCTTCGGCCCAGTCTGGACCCTGCTTTACGCCATGATGGCCGTGGCGGCGTGGCTAGTGTGGACGCGAGGAGGATGGAAGGCGCAACGCGGGCCATTGGGGCTGTATTTGGCGCAGTGGGCGCTGAACGCGCTGTGGACCCCGCTGTTCTTCGGCTTTCACCGCCCCGGACTGGCCTTCGCCGAGATCCTCGTCCTGTTGCTCGCCGTGGTGGCGACGATGATCGCATTCCGACGCGTCCGGCTGTCGGCAGGTCTGCTGTTGTTCCCGTACGCCCTGTGGGTCGGATTCGCCACCGTTCTGAACTTCACCATCTGGCGGCTCAACTGATGAATCTCCTTGTTGTACTCGCCCATCCTCAGCCCGGCAGCTTCAGCCATGCGATTGCCGATGCCGTTTGCGGCGCAGCTCGGAAGAACGGGCACAGCGTGACGCTGCACGACCTTTATGCCGAGCGCTTCGATCCCTGCCTGCCTGCAGCAGAGATACCCGATGGCAGCCCGTTGCCGGACGCAGTTCGGAAGCACTGCGCAGAACTCCAGCAGGCCGACGGCATTGTGATCGTCCATCCGAACTGGTGGGGACAGCCGCCGGCGATCCTGAAGGGCTGGGTCGACCGGGTCATCCGGCCGGGCATTGCGTACCGGTTTGGGGAAGGCGATGCCGGCGAGGGCGTTCCGGTCGGGCTTCTCAAGGCCAAGGCGGCTGTTGTGTTCAACACCTCCAATACGCCAGCCGCAAGGGAGCAGGCGGTATTTGGAGATCCGCTGGAGACCCTGTGGAAGAACTGCGTGTTCGGCTTGTGTGGCGTGCGAGCGTTTGAGCGCCGGATGTTCAGCGTGGTGATAACGGGCACTCCGGAGGAGCGTCGCGCATGGCTCGCGGAGGTGGCGGCCCTTACAGGCCGGACATTCCCGGCCAACGCGGCTTGATTGTGCCGAAACATTGCGCGATGCCGATAACGACGGGGAGGAAGCATGAGCAAGGTCAAGATCGACAACAACGCCTTTACCTATTTCATGCCGATGGCGCTGGTGGGCGCCATGGTGGACAACCGGCCGAACTTCCTGGCCGTAGCCTGGCTGACGCGGGTCAACTACAAGCCGCCGCTGATGGCCGTTGCGCTGGGCAAGACGCACTTCACCAACCCCGGCCTCCGCGCTACCAAGGCATTCAGCGTGAACATCCCCGGCGTGGATCTGGCCGAGAAGACGGACTACTGCGGTTTGGTCTCCGGCAAGAAGGTGGACAAGTCCAAGCTGTTCACGGTCTTCACGGGCGAGACCGGTGCGCCCATGATCGAGGAATGTCGCCTCTGCCTGGATTGCCGACTCATCCAGACCGTCGATCTGCCGGCCGACGAACTGTTCATCGGAGAAATCGTCGGAGCGTACGCTGACGAGACTTGCCTGACCGACGGCAAGCCCGACGTGAAGAAGATCGACCCCTTCACGCTCACGATGCCGGACAATGGCTACTGGCGGGTGGGCGAATACGTTGGCAAGGCGTGGAGCCTCGGCAAGAATGCGAAGGCTTGATGACCAAGACGACCTGGCGTCTTTACGTTATTCGCACCACGAAGGGCGCGCTGTACGCCGGCATCGCGACCAACGTCAGGCGGCGCTATCAGGAGCATGTGACCGGCGGCCCAAAGGCGGCGAAGTTCCTGCGCGCAAACCCGCCCAAGGAACTCGTTCTCAACCGCCGCATCGGCTCTCGCTCCTTGGCCCTCAGGGGGGAGTACCGGTTCAAGCAGCTTCCCAAACGGAGCAAGGAAGCGATCATCCGGGCGGGCCGGCTGGCCTTTGATCGGACATCGGGGTTGATCAGGCAGTGAAGGCCAAGGCCCACGGGCAGACGCGAAAGCGAGCACGCCTCCTGCCTGTCATTCCTGCGGTTCCCCGCTGACCGTGACCACGATCTCCCGGGTGCGGGCCTTGATGTCGCACTCCAAGTGGAATATCTGCTGCCATTCCCCCAACACGGGCATGCCATCGGCGACGGGGATGGTGATGCCCGGCCCCACAAGGGTGGCCTGAAGATGCGAGTGCCCGTTCCCGTCGTGCCATGCCTGCTCGTGACCGTATGCCCGACTGGGCGGAATCAGTCGGTCCAACATGGCTGGCAGGTCTTCGATCAGGCCGGGCTCGTATTCGATCATGCCCACGACGGCTGTGCTGCCGACGTTGAACACATGCACGGTTCCGGTCTTGATCTTGGAGTCGCGGACGATATCCGACACCTGGTCCGTCAGGTCGTGCATGTCCCGGTGGCCGGTCGTGCGGACTTTGATGGTTTGCTGGTGGACCATGCGGCAGTATCCGGCAAAGCGACCCGGTGGTCCAGCCGGCGAATCAAAAACTCCGTAGCCGCAATTGATAGCATTCGCCCTCCCGGCTACACTCGCCCCATGAGCGGCAAGCGCATCCTGGTCGATGGCTACAACGTGATTCGGCGAACGCCCCGGTGGCACGACCTGTTCAGGCGGGACATGGCCGCGGCGCGTAAGGTCTTGATTCAGCATTGCTCGACGTTGAAGACCAGTCGCCGGGACATCACCGAGATCCTTGTGTTCTTCGATGGCGATTCCTCGGTCGCGGCCCACCCCACGCCGCATGTGCCGGGTGTCCGCATAGTCTTCACCTCGACAGGCGTGGAGGCGGATGAGCGCATCGTTGAGGCCACACGCAGTGGTGCGCCTCATGGAACCGTCGTAGTATCGGATGACACTGAGGTCGTGGGCCGCTGCCGCGATCTGGGGGCTGGACACATGTCTGTAGCGGATTTTCAGCACGGCGCGACTCAAGGACCGCATGGAGCCAGGGCTAGGCCGCAGCAGGACAACGACAAGAATGGCCTGACTCCTGCAGAGAGAAGGGAAATCGACGACGAGATGCGTCGGACTCTTGGAATCGAGTAGGAACCAGCCGGACGCTGGCCGCCTTCGTCAGGCCGCAGCATGATCACACCCACGTCGGGGGAGGACATGTCCCGATTCACGCGCAAACGTCTTGTGCGCAGCTCCGTTTGTTTCCATACTGCGCCACATTGGCAACTGGCGTGGCGCCAACTTGGAGAACAGTCATGGCCTTCAACCTGCCGCGATACTCAGAGTTGGACAAGGACGAGCAAGACCCTGTCGTTCACGCCCCCTTGGATGAGTCCATCCTCGTTACCGGGCCCCCGGGAACCGGGAAAAGCGTGCTGGCTCTGTACCGTGCCCACCACTGCAAGGAAGAGGACCGCAAGTTCCTCTTTCTGGTGTACAACAATACGCTGAACGACTATTTGCGTCAGGCCATCAAGCACCTGTCGATCGAAGCGGAGTCCAAGACGTGGCATGGGTGGTTTCGGGCTCTGTATAACGACGAAGTTGGTGAGTATCCCCCACGAGATGGCAACCACCCGTTCAAATATGACTGGGACGCCGTCTCGTCCGCCCTAGACGGAAGCATATCGGGCACTGTCGATGACATCGTACTCGACGAAGGGCAAGACATGCCGCCCGGCTTCTACAGGATGCTGATCGAGGCCGCCAGCAGTGTGTCTGTCTTCGCGGACGAAAATCAATCAATTACCGGATATGGGTCAACGGTGGAGGAAATCGAGGACATATTGGGGGGGTGTCAGCGGTTCCAGCTGCGTACTAATTACCGCAACACCCGCCAGATTGCCGAGCTTGCAGCCGCTTTCTACGCCGGGGATGAGTCAGACTTGCCGGATTTGCCTGCGATGCGAACGGGGCCGAAACCTAGATGTCGGCAGGAAACAAGAACCGCACAGATGCGTTTTGTGCGTACGTTTTGCGCCAACAACAGTCGCCGCAGCATCGGGATTCTCTGCAATAAGGCGAAGGAAGTGCAGGAGGTCTATGAAGAACTCCGGGGCGACAAACAACTCCAAAGGCGCGTGGAGCACTACGTTGCCAAGACCAATACAGACGACCGCACTCCCCTGAAGTTTCAGCCCCATTCCATTACCGTGACGACTCGCCATAGCGCCAAAGGCTTGGAGTACGACAGCGTCTTGATTCCATTCATGTCGAGCTCGGGGTACTCGGATCAGTGGAACGACACGAGTCGCATTCTCATGTACGTTGCCGTGTCGCGGGCGCGGGATGAAGTTGTCTTCCTGACGGAAGACGACCCCAACGACATTGGCCTGCTCCAGCCAATAGGGGCGGATCTGGTCGCATTCAAATAGCCAGGGCGAAATTTTGCGTGAAACTGCGTTGCTACACAAACCGGCACAATCTGAACGAGTTGCTGGCCTCCTGGGTGATCAAGCCCAAGCCCTGTTTCACAAAGTACTACCAAGATGTGAGCTGCCAGTGCGAGGCGGGCGTGCTGTTGTTTGGAGCGGAACTGGACGTTGAACTTGTACGAAGCGTCGCGGAGAGGCCGGAGTCCTTCCCTGTCGGCCTATTGTTGGATGTCCCAACGCTGCCGCAGGGATGTATTGCCTTCGGTGAGGACGGCGAGCGCATTGATGTAGTGCCCGACAAGGATTGCGAGATACCACCCGCCGTTGCATACATCCCCGGCCCGGTATCACTTGGATGGCTGCGAGAGATTGGATTCTTCAGCGGAAGGGAGAGGAAGGAGTACTCGGCGCGCCGTTTTGCCGAGGTCCCGCAGGTTTCGGAGTTGCTGGCCGTATGGGAGCCTGGTAGCAATAGGCTGCGACCACCTCTGAACCGCATTGTCGATGCGGTGCGGCAGGCTGATGCCGGGTCCTCCGTAGTCACCGTGACTCGGGATATGGCCTCCCTTGACAAGCTAATGGGGTGCGTAGCCGCAATGCGCTCGGCGATTGTGCCAGCAGTGGGGCCAAAAGCCGTGGCCGATTTCATCTACCTGATGATCGCATGCGGTCGGTCAAAGACCCAAGAGGGGAAACGGGCGCAAGCTCACTACATTCGTTCGCAATTCACGGACTGGGTCCCGTCTGAAATCGCCTGCCTGCCGCACGTCATAGCTGCTTCCGAGGATCAATCTTGGCAGAAGATACTCGCGTCTGCAGTCGAGGAGCTTGGCCGTCCAGAAGACGTTGAAGACGTAAACCTGCTTGCCTGGATTGGGACCGCACGGCGAATGATGTCGCATTCCCCCAATGATATTGATGGCGTCAAGTTTCTCTCGGAACTACAGACGGCACTGGATGCGGAATTGCGTGCCTTGCCGGCGAAAGCCGCTGCAAAGAGCCGCAAGACGCTTGAGAAGGCGTTCGAGAATGCGCGCTTGATCTTGTCCAGCGAACTGACGCTTGGGGAAATCCGCCGGATTCCGCCGGAGTGTGTTGCAATCCGGGCCTTGGTGCAGGTCTTGAGGCACCCCGACCACGAGGACGTTGTCGCGTCATGGGCGGACTTTCGAGATCATGGCATGACCCGGCGCGAGTACGCACTGGCTTGCTTGTTGAGTGCGGGGCGAAGTGGTTTTCAGAGAATGCAGGGCGAGCGCAAGTCCCAATGCCGAGATCTTGACCCTGTATTCAGGGCAATGACGTCAGCGCGTGTAGCCTTGTGGACCTCCGCAAACCTCGAGGTGGCATTTACATTCACAGACAGCCTAATCGCGGATACGGTGTCGGAAACACATACGATGGTCATCGATGGAGTGTGCGGCTCAAAGCTGACCGTGCAGCACCGCGACAACTTTGATGATGTCGCCGTCTTCCTGCCTGTTGGATTTGGGAAGATTCCAAAACAGGTACTCGCTGAGTTCGTGAAAGCCCTGAATTGGGAGGACTGCACGGAGACCAGCACGCTGTTCGCAAAAGTGCGGGAGATTAGATTGTTTAACTTCCTCACGTTGCGCTTCCACACTCAGGACGCCGATGCGCCAGCCAACGAGGCGAGCCCCGGGACTGGGCGTTTCGAGATTTCGTGGGGAGCGCCGAAGGTTGGCGGGCATCATGGCATTGTGCAGGTTATTGCCAGCACATGCCCGACGGTATCAACGGTCGTCGATGTTCCGGCGTTGACCAGAAGGTGGGGGGAGTGCCGCCACGAAGTGGCTTGGGATGACATTCCCGTTGAAGTGAAGCGCAGTTTGCGGAAGCACTTGGAGCCGAAGTGACAAGCTGGCTTGGTCGAAGACGTGCAGGGCTAATGCGGGGCGGCCAGACAACTACCCCGTTGACGAAAACGTGACCAAGCCGCAACCGCGACGCCGATGATCTGCGTCATGAACCCCGGCAGAAGGTCGTCCGGTTGTAAACCCGGTTTTACGCCGCCTTCTTCGGATTCGTCAGCCAGCCCCAACCCTGCGGTGCCTTCACTCTACACGCTGTGGCGGACGACTCGCTTCCACAATGTTCGGGAGGCGATCCCGCTTGTTCGACGACGGGACGCGCAAGCCGATTTTCATGAGGTCACCGGGTACAGCCGATCCGCGAACTCCGTAATTTTCTCCCGCATGCACAACCGGCCCTGCCATTCCGCGGGAATCCCTTCAGTCCCGTAGAACGCCCCGGCGATCTGCCCGCAGACTGCCGCGGTGGTATCCGCGTCGTCGCCCAGGTTGACGGCCTTCAGGATGGCGTCCCGGTAGTTGTCCGTCTGGTGGAAGCACCACAGCGCAGCCTCCAGACTATCCACGACGTACCCTGTTCCGTGAATCTCGTCCTCGCCCTTGTTGCGGCACTTGCCGGCGCCGATGGCGGCGATCTTGGGTGCGAGGTCCATCTGCCCGGTGCCGAACAAGATCTCGTCCTTGGATGCGCCGCCCAGAGCTTTGACGATCAACAGGGCGAGCAGCCGGCAGGCGTCAACACACTCGACTGCACCGTGGGTGGTGCGGGAACTCTCGCCCGCGTAGTGCATGGCCTGTGTGTCGTCCGGGTAGAAGAACATCGGGATGGGCGCCAGGCGCATGATCGAGCCGTTGCCGGCCGCCCCGCCGTCCGTCGATCCGGAGTAGGGCTCACCCGTTTGCTCGAACCGGTGTAACGAGCTGGCTGTAGCGTTGCCGATGTCGAAGCATCGACCGGTACTGCTCAGGTGGCCAGATCGGTACCAGCGGACGTAGCGCTCCATCTGGTCGCGGGCGTCAAAGCCTTGTTGGGTGATCAGGCTTTCGGCCAGGCACAGGGCGAGTGACGTGTCGTCCGTCCATTGACCGGGTTTAAGGCCGAACGGCCCGCCGCCTGTCATGTTCGTCACGGGGCGGAAAGTGCCACGGGCTTTGAACTCGACGGTGGTGCCGACGGCATCGCCCACGGCCAACCCGAGTAGGCAACCGCGGAATCTTTCCGATGCCTCGTTCATACGGTGCGGCCTGATTGGTCAGCGTGGGCATTGATGTGGCGTGCCATGGTGAAGGAGTTTATGCCCGGAGCATTCGGCAGAGAAGCAGCAAGTGCCCACTGGGTGGACACCGGATAATACGACAGTACTTGACACTGGCGTTATGTCTGATATCCTGTGGCTCGAAAGATGAAAGAACCCTTCAAGCTGGCCGACCTGGCGCGCATCTCGGGCACGCCGCCGAGAACCATCCGGTTCTACATTGCCAGGGGACTTCTGCAGGGGCCCGCCCAAGCGGGACGCAACGCGATTTACGGGGATGAACATGTCAAACGGCTGGCGGAGGTCGCCAAGTTTAAGGCGCAGGGACTCACACTGGAGGAAATCGGCTACGCGCTGGAGCCCCGACGGGCGTCCGATCAAGACCTCCCGTCACCTACGCCGGTCGCCAACTATGCGATATCCCCGGACGTTACCGTGCTTGTTCGCGCCGACCTGCCTCCATGGCGCATGCGCCAGGTCAGAAGAATTCTTGCAGAACTCAGAGCCCAGTTAGGGAAGGAGCCGGCGAATGAAAGCGAAGAGTCCTGAGGCAGTCGGGTTTACGGTACGCGATCCCAGGGGCCAGGAAATCAAGCTGTCAATGCAGGAGCTGTGGCTCACAGGGCAAATCCTGCCCGTGGGCGCCCGGCTGGTCGTGCGTCATGTGTTCCAGTCGGCCGAGACGAAGCCGGTCGAGGTGATTTACGCCTTTGTACTGCCCCGCGATGCCGCCCTTCGCCAGTTCCGGATCGAGGGCAAGGGCTTTACGGCGACGTCCGAACTCCGTCCGGTGAAAAAGGCTCAGGAGATCTATGAGAAGGGTGTCGAAGAGGGGAGCCTGTCCACCCTGGCTAGGCAGTATGGGGACGGGCTGATCAATCTGGCCGTGGGGAACCTGCTGCCCGGGGAGCAGGTGACGGTCTATCTGGAAATCATCGCCGGCGTGGATCTGCGCGACGACGGCTACCGGTTTCGCTTCCCGTTCACCGTCGCTCCCACCTATCACCCCAAAGCCAGAACCGTGGAAGTGAGGCCCGGCGTGGGCGAGATGGAACTGCCCGAGAAACAGTTCGGCGACCTGCTCCTGCCGCCGTTCCACCAGGACGCGAAGGCGCTGCACCGGGTTGGGTTCGACCTGTCGATCGTGAGCCCGACTGGCCCGGTTGAGGTGAAGTCTGTCTCTCATACCCTGCGGGTCGGGGCGCACGAGTCGGATCGCACCCGGGTGTCTCTCGCACGCGAGAGCGACGAGCCCAATCGCGATCTGGTGCTGGACGTGACAATGAAGAAGACCGACCCGATGGTCTTCGCGTCCCGCGATGAAGATGGCAAGGGCCAATTTGCAGCCGTGATCCCATCAACCGCATTTGGCAAGGGCATGTCCATGCCGAGGCGCGTCGTTTTTGCGCTGGATCGCTCCGGCTCCATGGAGGGTGAGGCCATTCAGCAGGCTAAAATGGCCATGAAGGCCTGCCTGGCCACCCTGTCCCCGGCAGACTCATTCGGGCTTGTGGCCTTTGACTCGGAAGTCGAGATCCTGGATGAGGAACTGATCAAGGGTGATGCGCAAGGCCGGGAGAAAGCCGACGGGTTCCTGGATCAGATTGACGCCCGTGGCGGGACTGAACTCTTTCAGGCCCTGGATCAGGGGGCAAAGATCCTTGGCACCGAGGGCGGCGACATGTTCGTCGTGACGGATGGCCAGGTCTCCGAGACGGAGTCGATCATCGCCAAGACGAAGTCCCTGGGCATCCGGGTGCACGTGCTCGGCATCGGCAGCGCTTCTCAGGACCGGTTTCTGACGTTGTTGGCCCGCGATACCGGGGGACTCAGCCGCTATATAACGGCACAGGAAGGCGTGGGAATTGCCGCAGTCGAACTGTTCGCCTCTGCCGGCACGCCACTGGCCACGCGCCTGTCCCTGATCACCGAAGGCCTGGGGAAGGTGATCGTGGAGCCCGACATTCAGAAGACTGTATTTGCCGATGCACCTGTGATCCTGTTCGGTGAAACGGCCCAGGCCGGATCTGGAAAACTGATCTTCAACTGGAAGGAACCGACCTCCGGCTCTGTCGAGACTGACTTGGTAATGCCCAAGAAGCCCACCGAAATGGCGCAAACGCTCTTCCTGCTGCGTGGTTCCCGTCTGATCACCGATGCGGATGCGCAACAGACGGGGGAGGGGGATGACAGTCCTGCGACCCGGAGGGAGCAGAAGCGTGGCAAGACGAGGCTTGAGGAACTCAGTCGCAAGTACGGACTGGCCAGTCGCGCCATGGCGCTGGTTGCCGTGGTCAAGCGGGAGACCGACGTCGCGGGGAAAGTCCCCAAGACCATGGTCGTTCCTGTCGGTATGCCCGAGGGAACCAATTTCGGTGCCTACTTCAAGGCAGCCGCCTCGCGTCGGCCTCTTGGCTCAGGCCCTCTCTTCAGCCCCAGCCGCATGGGGGTGAGCTGCTGCCTGGCCGCACCGTCTCCACCTCCGAGTGCACGGCTTTCGCTGCGGAAGACGGTGCGCCTGGCAGAGACCCGCCCGATAGGAACCGATGATCTGCTGATGGAGTTGGCCATGCGCATGCAGCCCGATGGCGGAATGCCCGGGGGGGCAGACGAAGAACGCTTTGCCGCCAGCGTCCTGGCGCTGATCTTCTTCGTTGGCAACGGGCACAACGAGCAGCACGGTGCGTTTCGGACGCACGTCTGCAAACTGATCGAATACCTCCGGACGTCCGGCCTGATTGCGCATCTGCTGCGCGTACGCGACACGGCGCAGAATTGTGCCCAACGGATGGAAGGGCTTGAGCGGTTGATTCAATCGACAGCTACAACGCTCCCGCAGCCGATGGTGGCCACGTTGTGCGGGCAGAGCCGGCAGAGCATGGGGCAATTGGCGGATACCGCAGAACGAGAGGCAGGGAGGGTTGAAGCGCTTCTGTCGGGAATCAGGGGTGGAAACGTGCCGCCGGGTGATCACGCGGAGATGGTTCGCGAGCTTGTCGCCAAGGGGCACGTCGATGTTGGTGCCGTGTGGCAGATGCTCCGTGCCGCCGTCTAAGCTTTATGACACAGAATGCCGTTGAGAAGTCCGCCGCATTGTAGTTCAATATCCCCAGCGTGATTAGAGTTCTTCGGTAAGTGCCGGAGACGCCGACCGAGGTCCGGGGAGACCCACGGTGGCCTAACGCGCCCCGACCGCAATAGCGGATCGGGGAAACACAAACTCCCCGGGCATGGCCTCCATGTCCGGGAAACCGGAAGGAGCACGGCCATGCAGCAGCACCTGTCGATCCGCGTGCTTGCGGACAACCCCAACCACCACCTGTGGAACAACAACGGTACGTGGTTCATCCACTACACCGTTCACCCGGATCACCTGACTGCTGAACGCGTCCGGAGATCGCTGCGCACGCGCCACCTCGAAACAGCCCAGCGACGGCGGGATGCCGTCCTCCAATGCGCCGTCTGCGAGGTGCAGCCATGAGCACGTCCCAGCGCAAGACGCGGACGAAACAACCGGCGGCGGTGTCCCCAGCTACCCCGCCAGCGCAGAAAGCACCAGAGGGTGTGCAAGCCACCACGACGGCAACCGCACCGGTCGCATCCTTGCTGACTCAGCCACTCGGACTGGAAGGCTGGGCCCACCTGGAGGCGCCGATCCTGGCGGCGCTGGCAACGCATGCGCCCCTGCTGTTGATCGGGCCGCATGGAACAGCGAAGAGCTTCCTACTGGAGCGACTGGCACAGGCCCTGGGCTTGGAGTACCGGTTCTACAACGCCAGCCTGCTCAACTACGACGACCTTGTCGGCATTCCCGTCCCCGACGCGACGCAAGAATCGTTGCGCTACATCAGCACACCGACTGCAGTATGGGATGCCGAGGTGGTGTTTGTGGACGAGATCAACCGCACCCGGCCCGATCTGCAGAACAAGCTCTTCCCGCTGATCCATGAGAAGCGGGTGCAGGGAATTCCCCTCGCCAAGTTGCGCTACCGCTGGGCCGCCATGAACCCCCCGCCTCGCGACGATGATCCTGACGGGCGCGACAACTACCTCGGCGCGGAACCGCTCGACCCCGCGCTGGCCGACCGCTTTTCCTTCATCATTGAGGTCCCCGATTGGGAGAGCCTGTCGGATGCGGAGAAGCGCAGCCTTCTGCTGGACCAGTTCCGGGGCCGGCACGAGTTTACCGTCCCGGTGACGGACCTCGTGGCTCGAGCCAGACGTCTCTATCTCGGATTTCAGGAAAACACGCCGCCGGAGCTGACGGAGTACATCATCAGCCTGTCGTCCCAGCGCTCCGCCTCCGGACAGCGAACCTCGCCCCGCCGCAACAGCAACCTGCTGCGCAATGTGCTGGCCTTGCAGGCAAGCCGGGTGGTGCTTCGGCAGGCTATCGATCCGTCAACGCCGGCGTCTGCCGTGGACTGGGAGACCTCGGCCTGGCTGGCCGTAAGGCATAGCCAGCCGTCGCTGGCGGAGACCGGCCGGCTGGACGCCTCCGGCCTCTTGGCCGCGCACAAGCAGGCGTGGAAGCTGTCCGGCCTGGATGCGAGCGACCCGTGGCGCTCGTTGCTGAAGATTGGCAATCCCGTCGACCGGTTCATCGCCGCCGTCCGGCTGCGAGTCGAACTCGACGACGTTGACCTCGGGCAACTCGTTCTCGATGCCCAGTCCAGCGTCGCCGTGCCGGCGCATCGAACGGCCTTTGCCCTGGCGGCCTATCTTTCCGTCCATGAAGACCGCGATGTGCCGGCGACCGTCGTGGAGACACTGGCTGGGGAGGTGCGGCGCGTGCTGGAGCCGGTCGAGCGCAAGCTGATGGTCCCTGGCGGTCAGATCGGGCCCAGTCGGGCAGTGGGCAGTATCTGCAGCCAACTCGTAACCGGGCCATCATTGCCCGATCACCGGCGCGACGCCTATACGCGCAACCTGCTTGAGTCACTCCTACCCGATGGCTATGCGGGCACCACCCCGTCCGCCGTCCAGCAGCTATTTGCGACTTGGTGGGCACGGCTCAACCTGGACAGCACGCCTGCTGCGGAGGAAGACAGATGAGCACGGGCGACGTCGCCATACTGCAGAACATGTCCGCACCGTCGCGAACCGAAGTCAAATCGGTCCAGGTGGCGGCCGACGGACAGCCGGTCATTTTCAGCACGGCACACGCCTGTCTGGCAGCCGGCCTGGTCGATGCTCCCGGCGTGGCCCCCCGCGATTGGCGCACGCTGCTGGACCACTGTCACAACAAGTGGCAGTTGAGTGATGGAAGCGGCCTGCTCCTGGCGGATCTGGCGGCGCACGGCATCACCACGGAGCGCGTCGATGCGCGGGCGGGGAGCATCCGCGGCAGTGCGATTGGCTGGCCGGCATACCATATCGAGGGCCAGACGGCCCGCTTGAAGGAAAATCTCGAGCAGCACGGCGTGGGATTCTGCACCGATCTGGAACTGACGCTGGCGGTGTTGTCGCGCTGCGTTGCGTGGCTCTTTCTCCCGCGTCGGTCCCCTGACTACTCGGCGATGGCACTGTTTCGAATCCCCTTCTGTGTGTGCGACCGGCGCTTTACGGCCCCGGGGCTTAAACAGGCGCCGTGGAGAAGACTGGCCGTGAAGGGAGGTGCAACGTGAGTTCGGATTCCCTGATCAAGGCTCGCATCTACGGCGTCCTTTCCGCCGGTTCGTACCAGATGCACAAGCTGCTGTGCCTGCTGGATATCGAACTCTCCGAGCGGATTGACACGGCCGCCGTGGATGTGGCGGAGCGCCCGCGCATGCTGCTGAACCCGCATTTTGTGGAACAGTACTGCCGGCGCGACGAGCATTTGTTCCTGCTGGTCTTGCACGAGCTGTACCACGTGATCCTCGGGCATACGCGGCTGTTCCCGAAGCTGACTGTCGCGCACAACATTGCGTTCGATGCCGTCATCAACGCCATGCTCTGTCGCCAGTTCCCCGGGCAAGAGTTTGATGGCTTTCTGGAGACACAGAACGCCTGGGATGATTTTCCTTCTCGTCTGCTTCGGCCCCCGCCCTCCTGGCGCGCAGCCAATGGCCAGATCATCGAGAAGGACTTTGAAGGCATTCCCGACAACCAACAGGCGGTGTTGCGCCGCTTGTATGGCAACGAAGGCAATAGCGTGACGTACTTGGAAATCTTCGAGCTACTAGTCAGCACGTTGGGCAACAATGGCAAGGGAAAGGGCTATATCCTGCTGGGCGATCATGATCCGGCGGGGAAGGAACAGGCGGTGCTGGCAAACGCCGAGGTATTCGGCATCGTGCGGCGCGTCGTGGAAGGCTGGCCTCCGCCACCTTTTCATATTGCCGGCCGTGACGAGGGCCGCAGTGCGCAGTTCTACCAGCTGACGGCGGCCGAACGGGCCCGCAAGGAGTTCCGGATCGCGCTGGAGGCGTTCCTACGGAAGGCGGGAGTTCTTGGCGACGGGAGGGCCAATCGTCGCCTAAAGATCGTAACCGACCAGATCGAAATGGAGTCCGTGCTGCCGGAATGGCGGGATCGCCGCGTACCGGCACTGACGGCCGCATGGGGCGCCCGACCGCTACTCTACCGTACGACGACACCCTCCCGCCGGCCGCGTCGCGAACCGGTTCCGGTGGCGCACGTTTACCTGGACATCAGTGGCTCGATGAGTGCCGTGCTCCCCGTTATTGCCGCGGCGTTGCGCAAACCGCACCTGGAGGGGGCGTGCAAGGTCTTCGTGTTTAGCACCGTGATAGATGAGGTCCCACCGGGGCGCCTATTGCGGGCCAAAGTCAGGAACACGTTTGGAACGGACATCAACTGCGTGCTGAAGCACGTGCTGGATATTCCGCAGCGGCGGCGCCCGCGGCGGATTGCCCTGGTGACGGACGGGTATGTCGGGCAAGCGGATGCGGCGCAAGTGGCGCGGTTGAAGGCAGAGAACATCCGAGTCCATGTCGCGTTGGCAGGGTCGGATTGGGAGAAGGATTTCAAACCCTACGCCCACGCGATCGTGAAACTTCCGGCAGGAAATTAATGGAGGCGAGTATGAACGGTGAGCAACGGATCTTTGCCGAGTGGGTATCGCCCGGACACCCGGATCGGCTGGCGGATGGGATAGCCGAGTCGATTGTTAACGCGGCTCTGAAGATCGACAGCGATGCGCTGGTTGGCATCGAGGTCGCGGTGCATACAAACGCGGTTTTCATCGACGGCCGAGTGGCCGCCGGGCACGCAACGCCGGCGCTGGATCTCGGGGGTATCTGCGGGCAGGTCTACCGAAATGCAGGCTACAGCAAGGCATGGGGACCCGCCCCCGAGGAACTGCGGATCACCCACGATCTTTGCCAGGAGCCGCTCAGCGCCGACGAGCGGTTGATCCGGCAGATCGCGGATGACCAGAACGTCGTCATTGGCTACGCCTGCAACCTGCCGGTGTGCAACTTCCTGCCCCCTGCGCACTGGCTTGCGCACAGGATCGGACATGCCATACGGGAATGGCGTGAAACCAAGGGCTCGACGCAGTTCGGGCCGGACTTCAAAGTCTTGCCGCGTCTGCGGGTGAAGTCAGCACCAGGCCGGACGCTGGACCTCGCGTGGGATCGGTTGACGCTGAGCATCCAGCATGCGCCCGGGATCGGATACGAGGAGCAGCACCGGATTCTGTTTCCGGTGATCCGCGCCACCCTGGGCGAAGCGCAGGCAGAGGGGCTCAAGGGTGTTGCGGATTCCTTCGATGTGAGCTGCCTGCATCTGAATGGCGCCGGGGACTTTTGCCAGGGAGGGCCCCACGGTGACAATGGTCTTTCGGGGAAGAAGCTCGTGGTGGATCACTACGGGCCGACGGTGCCCATCGGGGGAGGTGCATTAAGCGGTAAGGATCCACACAAGATCGACCGCTGCGGTGCACTGCGGGCACGACAACTGGCCAAGGCCCTCTGCCGGCAGGGCGCGCAGGAGGCGTGGGTGACACTGTCATGGGCGCCGGGTGAATCCGTTCCATCATTGCGCGAAGTCCGTCAGACCCCCAGGCCGGGTGGCGTCATTCGCCTGCCCGATCCGGAATGGTTCTCCATCCCGGCCATCGTGCGCGACCTGGAACTCTGTGCGGTCGATTGGCCGGCAGCCGTGCGCTCCGGCTACCTGGCGGACACAAGGGCGACTTGGGAGCGATGAGGACAGTGCGTGGCCATCGACAGGTTATAGCGTTCCAAGTAGTGTGCAGCGGCAGGAGCAGAAGCCATGACCATTGTTGTAGGTGCAAAGCATCCGGTAAGGCGGGCGCTTCAGGCAAATGGGGTCGATTGCATCACGGCACGGGATGCCCGGCATCAGGATATCCGGCCGCTCCGCGTCGGGATCCTGAATATCATGCCCGAGGCCGAGAAGTACGAATTCAACCTGCTATTCCCGCTGGGGCGCTCGATCCTGCAGATCATTCCGGTGTGGATCCGGCTCAAGACGCATGCCTATCGAAGTTCGGGAAGACAACATCTCGGCCGCTACTACGTTCCCTTCGACCAGGCGGTCTCAGAGGGACGACTAGATGGGTTAATCGTTACCGGTGCGCCGGTCGAAGAGCTTCCGTATGCAGAGGTGCGCTACTGGGAAGAAGTCTGCAGCATCCTGAAGGCTGCGCGGCAGAATGTGGCCTCAACGCTCGGTATCTGCTGGGGAGGCCTGGCCCTGGCCAAGTTCATCGGCATCGACAAGTTCACATATACTCGCAAGGTGTTCGGACTCTACGCGACGCGCAATCTTGTTCCGGGGCATCCTATTACCGGCGGAATGGACGACGTTTTCCTGTCGCCGCAGAGTCGGCATGCCGGGATTCAGGATGCCGCACTCGAGGCTGCGGCGCGGCGCGGCAAGGTGCGGTTGTTGGCCCATTCCGGGGATGCCGGTTACACGATATTCGAAACACGGGATCACCGCTTCGTGATGCACCTTGGGCATCATGAATACAACGCCCGGCGTCTGATTGCCGAATACGAGCGTGACTTCTTGAAGGGACGGAAGGACGTGGCTCCGCCCAAGGGCCTCGACCTTCGCAACCCGGACAACTGCTGGCGGGCCAATCGCAATGAGTTCTTCGGCGCTTGGATCCGTTACGTCTACCTGAACACGACATACCCGTGATGGGCGGCGCGTTCCGGGCGGAGACATGATGATTCTTCACGTTCCACACGCCTCCCGGAGGATTCCGGATCCGGTCCGGAAGTGCTTCCTGGCGGATGACGCAGACCTTGAGCGGGAGCTGCTGCGCATGACGGATGCGTACACGGATGAACTGTTTGAGCGGCCGGATGTGCCGATGGTTGTCTTTCCGGTGAGCCGACTCGTGGTTGACCCGGAGCGTTTTATCGATGATGCGGATGAACCGATGGCGCGTCGGGGAATGGGGGTCATCTATACGCGGATGTCCGACGGACGCATCCTGCGACAGATCCCGACCGCAGCCGACCGCAGCGCACTGCTGGAGCGATATTACATGCCGCATCATCGTGCACTGGAACGAGCCGCGGCCGGGGAATTGGCGCGGCGGGGAAAAGCCCTGATCGTTGATTGCCACAGTTTTCCATCGCACCCGCTGCCGTGCGACCTTGATCAGAAAATGCCCCGGCCGGACATATGCCTGGGTACTGACCCCGACCATACGCCTCCAAGCCTATGGCACGCGATAGTGAAGGCGTTTGCGCGATTCGGCATCGCCGTAGCGGTCAACTGTCCGTATGCGGGCACCATTGTCCCTTACCGGTATTACAGGATGGACTCCCGGGTGTGGTCAATAATGATCGAGGTACGGCGCGGCCTCTACATGGATGAGGATACAGGTGCCAAGACCCACGGGTATGCGGACCTAAAGGAGATGCTAGGGACGGTACTGCCAGTACTGGCCGATATACAGGTGAGCCCGCCCCTCTAGAGCGGCGTCGATACCACAAACGACCTTCTGCGGCAGCCGAAGATGCGCCAGCGGCGAATCCCCGCCCCGCCCGACTTGAATCGCACTGCTGCGGATCGCCGCTCCGACGGTCATCTCCACCCTCGATGGCTTTTCCAAAGGCGTTGCCTGTCGATCTGCTCACGATTGTCGCCTGATTCAGACGAATGAATCGGTGCGGACGCGCCGCCACGGCTGCACAGGAAGGGTAGTTCTGCCATGACCTGCGCATACCCCGCACGCCTGCCCTAGTCGATCGGTTCGCCCGTCCCGCCGATGTCTGGGGACCGTCTAAGACCCCCTCCCGCCGTCCGATCCACTGCGTTGTAACCAGTTGATGCTCCGGTCTTTGTGCTTGACTTTGTGCGCCGACTGTGGTAAGCTCACACGCATCAGACTGGACCGGGGGACGTGGAGATGCGACCGAAAGGTGGATCGACGGATTCTAAGAGGCGCGACATGGGGCAAGGATCGAAGCCCAAGGGATCGCAACGAGACCCGTACCCGCCCGACCCCCGCAACCCGTTCCGCCACGGCTCGGACTACGCCATGGCCTTCGACATCCTGGCATCCCACCCCGACGGCCTGCATGCGGAGACGTGGGCGAGGCTGCTGGCGACGGCAACCGGCAAGGATATCCGGCTCGCAACATACGACTGCCGCATCCTGATGACGGCGCGCCGCAACGAGGAGGGCCTCTCGAACAACGACTCGCCGCGACACCGGTCGTGCCGCCCCGGATTCTGGATAGGCCGGGAGAACAACCATGTGCGGCTGATGGTCGACTGAGGGCGGAATGATGGCTGTTCCATGGATACGACGGGAAACGAAGTGCGCCAAGAGGGCGGTGACGCCCTGAAGGTGCTCAAGGGTCTGGCCGTCGCCGCCGACCCCGTGGCGCCGAAGCCGACGGTCGGGCCGCTGCTGTTGGGGATGGGTGCAGCTTCGCGCTACCTCGGCGTGTCGAGGTCGACACTCTGGCGAGTGATCAAGGCGGGGACGATGGAGAAGGTCGAGCTGTTCCCCGGCAGCTACCGGGTTCGGAGGACGGACTTGGAGGATCTGGCCCAGAGGAGGATGCCCGAGGGTGGGTTCGTTTGCACGAGTCGCCGGGGCAGGCCCCGCAAGTCGGATCGGGCGGCGGCTGGTCCGAGAAGCGCACGGGAATCCACGGCCGGCAACTGAGCAAGAAACGGGGGAGCATGCCCAACCTGCCACACGGAACGTCGACGGATCGCAGCAACCTGTTCCGGGAGTCCGGAGCCGAGGTCTTGCTCGTTTTCGGACGGGTCTTGATCGATCTCTCCCAGGGCATGCGCCCCGCCAGTTGCAGGACCGTGGCCGCCGACGGGCCGGTGCCCGGCGACGTGGCGGATTGCGAGGCCGCCGTTCGGGAGTTCTTCGAGAGCCATCCGAGGGCCAGGCTGCGCCCGCTGGTCGCCTCAAAGGCGAGGCCCAAGGAGATCGATCTGCGGGTCTGCCGGGTCGTGGCCGCACTGGGCGCCCTACACGTTCTCGACGACCGCGAGAGCGTGCCCATCCTGACGCTGGCCCGAATCTGCTGCCCCGGCGGGATGCCCAGCGACGTACTGGAGTTCCGCAGGGTGATCGCGGCCCTGGGCGTCAGCGAGACCGTGCAGGTGGCTGACAACGCAGGCCTGTTTGCCCATGTGGCACTCGGCACCGGTGTGCTGGTTGAACTTCTCGGCGGGGCCGAGAGCATCCCGATCGTCGGGGACACGATCCTCGCCCAGTTGCGGGAGCAACAGGGGCGGCACGGCTCCCCGGCGCGAGGCAAGCCGCAGGCGGCTGGACGCCCCACGGACGCCGCCTCCTTCGTGCGGAAGATCCCGCTGATGCGGCCGAGGGAGATCTTCGACGAACTGGGCAAGCGCGGCTACGTGGGGCAGGAGGCGACCCGGCGATCGCTTTGCGTAGCCGCCTTCCGCCATGTCCGTCGCCTCCGCCGCGTCTTTCTCGACGGCACTCAGCCTGTTCTTCTTCCCGGTCGCGAAAACGCCTGGCTCCGCTCGGAGCCGGGCACAGGCAAGACGTTTATGGTCAGGTTGCTGGGCGAGATCCTGGCGCTGCCCCATGTTGTGATCGATTTGACGCAGTACAGCGAGACCGGGTACGTGGGCGAGGAGCCCGTCTCCATCCTGACGCGGCTCATCTTGGCGGCCGGGAACGCCGCTGTGGCTCAGGTCGGGGTGATAGCACTGGATGAGGTCGATAAGATTGCGGAACCTCCGACCGGCGGACGCATGTCGCACGTATCGAGGCAAGGTGTCCAGCGCAGCCTCCTGAAGCTCCTAGAGCCAGGCATCATCGAAGTTCCGCTCGCATTGGGGCATCCGTTCCGGGTTCCTCGCGTCCGATTCGACACGTCGAATCTCTGGTGGATTGCGACAGGGGCGTTTAGCGGGTGGGAGGAGGCTGCCGGGAGCCGAGTTCCCATCGGTTTCTGTGCCCAAGGGCGCAAAGATGAACCCAATGGACGCCAGACCGTCAAAGCCTATTCTCAGTACGGCCTCATGCCCGAACTGCTGGGACGTTTTCCAGTGTGGAAGACCATGGATCGGTTGTCGCGATGCGATCTGCACGCCATCCTCGACAGGGCGGTCAGGCTGTACGGCGACGAGCTCGAGATGGACGGCGTGGGGTTGCGGGTGGATCGGGACGTCCTCGACCTGATCGTGGCCCGCGCCGTCGAGCGGGGCACCAACGCCCGGGGCCTGCAGGCGGAGCTCTGCGAGGCGATCAGCGACGCAGCGTTCGAGGCGTACTCGGACCCCGCCGGCGCCACGATTCGCCTGCACGCCGAGAGTGGCGACATTCGTTCGGAGGTGACGCACAAGCCGAAGGGCGTGCAGATGACGATATCGGAGGTCAAAGCAATGGTCGAGAGCTCAGCGGACCAGGAGGCGGCGAGATGAGTTCAGAGGTGCAAGGCAAAGGGGGAAGGTGTTGGCAGATTCTCCTCACCGTCTTCGTTGATCGTCGCGTCAGGCGGCTGCTGACGCGGCCGGGCGGCGTCGAGGCGTGGAACCGGATGGTCGGGCGGCTCTACCGCGGGCTGCTCAACGCCGTCTGGAAGGCCGGGTCGGAGCCCCCGCCGCTGGTCATGGCGATCCGCTGCGACGAGTTCGTCTTCTCCGGCATGAAGCTCGACGGCGTCAGCCTCGAACATTGCCAGCTTTCGAGGGTGGACTTCTCTCGCTGCTCGCTCAGGGGCGCCCGCTTCGGCAGCCTCGACCATTGCGACTTCCATCAGGCTGACCTGACCGATGCCGACTTTTCCTCGGCGGACATCTCGGGCTGCGATTTTGACCAAGCAATCATAGACGACACGACGGTCTTCAACGGGGCCATCTATGATCGCAATAACGCTCCCCGCTCTCTAGCGTGCGTGAATGATTGTCGTCCGATGGACTGGTCGGTGCCAACGGCTGGGCGACAGGGGCACTCCCCAGACTTGCCGTGGGTGCCGCTACGGGCGTCGATCGTGCTGCTAGACTTGGGCAGCTTGGGCGTCGGGGCGATTGTGAGGGGAGACGCTGTTCCACAAAACGGGGGATTTGACCTATGACGCAGGCATTGCGACTGGGGTTGCAGAGAGTTGTCGCGGAGGAGTTCCTTCTCCGAAAAGCCTTGCAGCACAGGAGGAACGACGGAATAGGGCCGTCGTCTGGGAGATCGCGTGTGGCCGCTGTTCCGGCTAGATGGATCCAAGCGGCCCCTGGCCGTCGGTGGAACGCGGGGAAGGAGCCGTGTCGCACTGAATGCGCGATCACTGGACTCCCCCAGTCCTTGGGCCGGAAATCCCCAATCGCCCGGAAAGTTCCTCCACGGGGCCACACGGCAGGGCGTCCGGTTCCACTGGGGTCGCCGCCCCGCCCGGCGACGTTTTGTTCTTGGTTCTATTGCACACATCCGGCGCAATGCCCTTCAAGATTAGGACACCGCCGAGCGCGACGACGAATGGACAGGAGGCACGACGATGAAGGAGATCGATGTGACGTTCACGGTGAAGGACTCGGGCGCGGGTGTTGCCCGACAGACGGTGACGGCGGCGTCGGACTTCAACGCCCGCCGGCTGGTGGAGTCGCAGTTCGGCGGCCCCGACCGGGTGCGCATCATCGACAGCCACGAGGTGCGGAACCTTTACCCGCCGGTCGGCGGCCCCAATCGGTGAGGCGGTCCCGAGGACAGGTATAGATATGACCGACAGCCTGCGCCCGCAATCGTTCGCCGACTTCGTGGGGCAGGGCCGCCCGAAGAAGGTACTGGAGATCCTGTGCCGCTCGGCGAAGAAACGCGGCGGCTGCGTCCCCCATGTCCTGCTCTCGGGGCCGCCGGGTTTGGGCAAGACTACCCTCGCCCGCATCATCGCCGCCGAGATGCAGACCCGTATGATCGAGGTCGTGGCGTCGCGTCTCCAGAGCCCCGACGAGATCGTCGGGCACCTGAAGGGCATCCGGAAAGGCGACGTGCTGTTCATCGACGAGATCCACGGCCTGCCCCGTTCTGTGGAGGAGGCCCTCTACGGTGCCATGGAGGAATTCAGGATCGCCGTGCCGCAGGCCGGCTTCGACTCGCTGATGAAGCAGCTGGGGATGGGCGTGTCCAAACCGACGATGCAGACGCTCGACCTGCCGCGGTTCACTGTCATCGGGGCCACGACTCTGGCGGGATTGATTTCCGATCCCTTGCGGTCGAGGTTCGCGCAGCAGGTCGTGTTGGAGCCGTACTCGGAGGAGGATCTGGCGACCATCGTGCTCGCCGCTGCGAGAAAGATGGATTTCCCGCTGGCGCCCGAGGTGGCTATGAGGATCGCGGGGCGGTCGAGGCAGACCGCCCGCATCGCCGTCGGCTATCTGCAGTGGCTTGCGGAATACTGCAGGGCGGCCGACCAGTCGCCGAGCGTCGCCGTGCTGGACGAAGCCTTCGCACTGAAAGACATTGACGAGGAGGGCCTCACGAGGCTCGACCGCCAGTACCTGCAGACGCTCATCGACGCCGGTTGCCCGCTGGGGCTCTCGACGCTGGCCGCCCAGACGGGGGAGTCGCCGGAGACGCTGGCGCAGGCGGTGGAGCCGTTCCTGATCCGCAAGGGCTATGTCAGGAAGGGACCGAGGGGCAGGGTCGCGCTGCCCAAGGCGCTCGACAAGGTCGGCAAGGCGGCATGAGTAAAGGATAGCATGGACAACACGCCCAACTGGGATCTACCGCCCGAGCGGTTCCTGACGCAGGAGGAGATCGGAAGGCTGCTTCTCCGTGCCAACGAGATCATGGCACTGGGCAAGGCGAGGAAGCGGAAGCCGCTCGTCCGCGACGCCATAATCATCTTCACTGCGCTCTACTCTGGACTCCGCAGGGCCGAGATCTGTGACCTCATGGTCAGGGACATCACCATCGGAGGCGGCCGGAGCCATCTCGTCGTTCGCCGTGGCAAGGGCAACAAGGCGAGGACCGTCCATATCGGCAAGGCCTTTAAGTCGATCGTCAGGGACTACCTGATCTGGAAGGCGGAAAACGGGGAGCTCCATCCCGAGTCCTTCCTGATCCGCAACTCCAAGTCCGAGAGGTACACGCCGACGGCCCTCTGGAAGCGTTGGCGCAAGTACGCGCCGAACGGGCACAGGCTGCACGACGCCCGCCACACGACAGCCGCCCAACTGCTGAGGGCGGGACAGTCCCTCAGGATGATCGCTCAGCAGCTCGGACACAGCCGCCTCTCCACGACGGCCATCTACGCCCAGGTCGCCCCCGACCTCATGCACGAGGGCATGAACCGCATGGAGGCGCTGGCCAAGGACGCCGTGAAGGCTGCCGCCAGGTCACCCGTCGCCGCCACGGTCTGATCCCCCGTTCCCCGCCGGACTCCCCGAGATGGAAGCACTCCGCCCAAATTGCTTCCAACTCAGAGTCTGGGGCTTCCATCAGGACGGTCGGAATACCGGAACTGCTTCCATAATCGGGGGCGGAAATTCGTCCTTGGAAGCTTTCCGATGCCGATCTTTGCCGTCCGGTGCGGCGCGCACACTTCAAAGGCCCTTGAAATTGTCGCAGCCGGATCGATGCGGATCCGTACCGCCCCTGCTTCGGCAGTGGAACGATTCGCCCCTTTTGCCCCGCCGCCTCCGGAGCGCCCACCATGATGGTGTATGTTCCGCTTGGCGCGGATAATTCCACTGGAAGAAGTGAACTTGCGAAAGCCGTCCCGGCTCAGAGGCCTGCATCGGCGCATAGGGTGGCCAAGCTGGTCTTGAGAGCGACCGCGAAGCGGACAAGGCTGTCGATGGAGACGTTCTGTTCCCCGCGCTCGACGTGGCCCACGAAGTTCCGGTGGACGTCCGCGACTTCCGCGAACCGCTCTTGGGATAGCCCCAACGCCTGCCGCCTGCGGCGGATCGCGCATCCCAGCAGGTACCGATGATGGGGTGGCTTATGGGTTCGGGTTGGCACCCCATCATGAGACAAAAAATCGCCATTGTCGGCTACACACTATGGTGTTACAACCGCAATGGTTGGCCAGGCGGCGCCCCCGCCGCTTGGAGGCACGGCGCCGGGGTGGTCGGGCCGTCGACACTGGCTGACCAGGATGCAGGAGGAGCGGGAGTCCAAGTAACAGCAGGAGGACGCGATGAATGGCCGACTCGGTGCGGCGGCAATCGTTCTGATGTTCGCGGCAACGCAGCTGCAGGGGGCGACCCGCTACGTGTCCCTCTCGGGGTCGAATCAGGCGCCATACACCAATCTTGCCACAGCGGCGACCAGTATCCAGCAGGTGGTGAACTACAGCAGCGGCGGCGACCTGATTCTGGTGGCGCCGGGCGCCTATGCCATCACGTCGCAGGTGTCCATCACGAAGGGGGTGACCCTCCGGAGCATGTCCGGCGCGTCGGTGACGGCCATCGACGGCGGCAGCCAGGTCAGGTGCGCCTACCTTTCGCAAGCCAATGCGGTGATCGACGGTTTCACGTTGCGAAATGGCCGGACCAGAACCGCAGACGGATTGGATGGCGGCGGCGTGTACATCGTCAACGCCGGGCTGGCGGTCAATTGCATCATCACGAACAACGTGGCTACCACCGGCTCGGGAGACGGCGGGGGGGCGATGATGCTTGACGGCGGCACGATCCGCAATTGCCTGGTTGCCGGCAACAGCGGCGGCGGATGGGGCGGCGGCGTGTGCATCCTCAATGCGGGGAGCATCGAGAGCTGCACGATCGTCTGCAACAGCAACCGGATGGGCTCCGGGGTCAACCTCGACGCCGGCGGCAAGGTCGTGAACTCCATCATCTATGGCAACACGGGCAGCGACAACGTCGTCACATATGACACGACCAACAACCTGACCTACAGCTGCTTCGCCCCCCTTATCGCGGGCACCGGAAACTTTGCCGCCAACCCCCTGTTCGTGGACGAGACGGGCGGCGACTACCGGCTGGCTTCCGGCTCCCCCTGCGTCAACAAGGGGACGAACCAGCTGTGGATGGGATCGGCGACAGATCTGAGCGGAGGGGCGAGAATCTCCGCGGGCATTATCGACCTCGGCGCCTACGAGCGGCAGCAGGAGGGCAACCTCGCTTTGTCCCTTGACGGCAGTGGCGACTGTGTGACGGTCGCGGCCTCGGCGGGGCTGACGCCCGCCACGAACGGGCAAGTCTCGGTGACGGCTTGGGCACTGCTTCGGGCGTTCCCGGCGACGGGCCCCCTCGTGGCCAACCGCAACATCTCGCTCTATTACGCCGCGGGGCAGGGCTTCATCGCTGACCTGGGGGACGCCCGACGGGCCATCGGCGGAGACTCCGGGATGCAGACCGGAAGGTGGTATCATGTGGCCGCGACATACGACGGCGCGACGCTGAAGCTCTACATCGACGGGGGGCTCGCAGCCTCCCGAGCCGACGCCGGCGGACTGCGGGGGGAGACGACCCAGTGGGTCATCGGGTCGGACTACGACGCCGCCACCCAGTGGTGGAACGGGCTGATCGACGAGGTGACGGTCTGGGGCCGGGCGCTGAGCCAGGCGGAGATCCTCGACCTGATGGGGCGCCGGGCCGTCTCGGGCGCCGGCCTCATGGCCAGCTGGACGTTCGAGGACGGCACGGCTTCCGACTCGGGGGCGGGCGGGCACGACGGGATCTTGGTGGGCAACGCCCATGCGGTCTCGTGGCCCCTCCCGTGGACGACGTCGCTGGTGATCGACGAGATCTTGCTGACCAACCTCCCGGCCATGACTTTCATGACGGAGACGAGTCAGACGTACCGCGTCGAGTACTCGACCGACCTGATGCTGCCCGCATGGTCGGACCTCGGGTTCAGGATCCTTGGCGACGGCAGGCGCGCCCACGCCTATGACCCATGGGGCTCGATCACCGGCAAATTCTACCGGGTGGTGGCGGAGCCGCGGTGAGCGGGGGACCGAGCCACAGGAACTGTTTGCAAAAGAGGGAAGGAGGTGCCGCATCATCCGGTGCGGGAAGGCCGCGCCATGACACAGACACATTCAAGGCCGATGCGTTCAGAAGCAGAAACGATCTCGGAGGAACGTCATGAAATACGCAAGATGGATGGTTGTGGTGCTGATCGGGGTGGGGCTGCGGGCGCAGGCCATTCCCGTCGAATGGCGGATCGCCGACGGAGGAAACGGACACTACTACGAGTATGTCCCCGATCTTCGGCCGTGGTCGGACGCAGCGACGGCGGCGGATGGCGCTGGCTACGGAGGTGCTGACGGTCATCTTGTGACCATTACCAGCGCCGCGGAGAATGACTTCCTGAGCGACTACCTCTTGAACCTGAGCGGGGCGGGTCGGGAGATCTGGATCGGGTTGACCGACAGCGAGACTTACGGAGGGACGGAGTCCAGTGGTCAGCCCAATCCCGCGGTTGACGGCTGGGTCTGGGTGACCGGCGAGCCGGTTGCATTCACGTTCTGGCATTCGGGGCAGCCCGACGACTGGGCCGGGGGAGAGGATTTCGGGCTCATCGACACAGCCTATGGGAACACCCGATGGAATGACGGCAAGGACTACTGGACCTGTCCGTACGTGGTCGAGTACGAAAGCCCTTCGGCCGTGCCGGATCGGGGGAGCGCGGCGGGACTGCTGGGCCTGGGCATCGCCGTGCTGGCGGCAGCGAAGCGACGGCAAGGTCTGGCCTGCTGAGGGCGTCTGGCGGCCCGTCTGGAAGACCACCCTTTTTGGGGCAAGCGGCAGGGGTGCCGCGACGTCCCGCCGAACAAGTGGGCATGCGCGTCATCAGCCTCACCAACAGCCGCCCAGCCAGGATCGGCCGCCGCCTCATGGTTGACTGGGGCGATGGCCGCGGCGCCGTGCCCGAGGGGATCCCCGACGAGGTCGCGGATGGCGAAGTGGCCCGCGTCCTCCAGGAGAAGGCAGGCAAGCGGATCAGGGGGTGGCAGGCTGTAGAGGAGCGGGAGATCGAGCCGCGCCCACGGTCAGCGCTTTGATGCCCGGCGAATCACCGCCGTCGAATCCGAGGGACGATCACGAGCGCCGGGGCTCCCGCTGTTATGATGCTCACTTGCAAACCGAATCCGCGTATTGCAGACTGCTTCCAAGAGGACAAGACGGCATTCCGGATGACCATGGCCACACCAAACGGCAAGACACGACTCACCATAGTCGAGCTGTCCAACCGTGCAGGCCTAGTCTTCCGATCATTGTGTGAAGAGGCCGGAATCCGTCCGGGTTCCGATGTCCATCATGCCCTTGCAAGCGGTCACGACATTGCCATCACTCTTCTCGAAACGTCCACGGGTATCCCCTTCGGAACGTTGACTCCCATATCGGCCAAGGAAATTGCGGAGTACTTCATCCACGAGGCGGTCCGCACCGAGCCGGTTCACCGCGAGATTGCCATCTACTACCGCGCCTGGGCACTAGTGATCACTGAGGTCTACTTGCAGCGGACAGAGCTGTAACGCACGGCAAGCACGAGTATGACGGAAGGTGTCTTCGACATGCTTCGAAGACTCCACTGATGGCAGACGCATGTGCTGCCTCCAGAATCGCAAATCAGGGCTGCCTCATTCCCCTTGCGGCGAATCCAGGGCAGTGCTATATGCCATTCGATGTCTAGCCGCTGCAAGTCCAAGGCAACAACGCCGCAAACTGAAGCGTCTCTCGGTGCGTGGCTCCGATCGCTCCGTTGCAAGCGCAGACTCCCGCTTCGCTCCGTAGCAGCCGTCGCCGACATGGACACCGCCCACCTGAGCAAGATCGAGCTGGGCCAGCGTCTTCCCACTGAGGCACAGAGTAGGGCTCTCGCCTCGTTCTTCCGTCTGCCACCCGAGGACCTGGAGGCAAAGCGTATTGCAGAGCGCTTCTGGAAGGAACACGAAGGCAATCCCGTCGCCACCAAGGCCGTCAGTCTTCTTCGCGCTCGCACGCTTACGAACATCCGCAGTCAGGAATCTCGCCACCGCACAAAACGACGGGCAACGGCCGGGAGTGGAGACGCAATTCAATGAAGACAACAAAGGCATCCAAAGGAGTACTCGTCGCCTGCAAGCCGCGCAAGGAGGTCCTCGAAGGGGAACTTGACGACGCCATTTTCGCCGCCGACTTCGGCCAACTCGTAGACGGCTCCGGTTCAGCGCCGAAGGTCTACGGCCATGCCGAGACCTTCTTCCGCAACACGGAGCCGACTCCCGATCTCAAGGCCGTCTGCACCGCCGTCTTCAAGGCGCTTGCCGACAAGAAGGAAGCCGGCCAGTTGATCCGTCTCAGCACCGGCTTCGGCGGCGGCAAGACCCACACCCTCATGGCGCTCTGGCACCTCGCGCAGAACATCGGCAAACTCACACTCGGCACCGAACTCCTTCCCGCAGCCGGCCGCCCCAAGTCCGTCACCCTTGTCGCCATCGACGCAGCCAAAGGCGGAATCCCCATCTTTGGAACGCACGGCGCAACGAAGACCCACAGCCTCCAGGGCGAACTCGCGTTCAAGCTAGGCGGCGCTGCCGCCCTCAAGACCCTCGGCCCCGCCGACCATCACGAGGCATCGCCTGACGAAGCGTTCATCACGAAACTTCTCGGAGACGAGCCCGTCCTGATCCTTCTGGACGAACTCGTCATCTACATGGCGGGTCTCTCCGCCACCGGCCAAGGCAACTTCATGAGTTTCCTCGGCAAACTCATCTCCACAATATCGAAGCGCAAACAGGCTGTCCTGGTCATCACCGATCCCGGCCAGCAAGCAGCCTATGCCGGCATCTCCGCACAACTCGCCGCCGCCATCGGCGCGGCTTCCGTCAAACTGGAAGACATCCTCGGCCGGAAGATGACCGACTTCGACCCCGTCGGCAAACAGGCCGCCCGTGTTATCGCACGCCGCCTTTTCGACAAGATTGATCCCGCCGCCGCGGCCCAGGCGTCGGCCAACTACCACCAACTCTATGAACGTGTCCGCGAAGCCCACCCCGAACTGCTCCCAGCCACCGCCCTCAGCGCCGACTACGCCCGCCGCATCCAGGAATGCTACCCCTTCCACCCACGCCTTATCGACACCGCCAAGGAACGACTCGGCCCTCTCCCCGAGTTCCAGCGCAGCCGTGGCGTGCTACGACTCTTCGCCCGCATCATTCGGGAAGTCTGGAACAGCCAACGCGAGATCGAACTCGTCACCGCCGGGGAAATCAACTGGGGCAGCCCCGACATTCGCGGCGACCTTCTTCAACGTCTACGCCGGGAGTCTTTCGAGGCCGCTGTCAGTGCGGACATCGAAGGCCATGCTCTCGACCTCGACGACCGCAAGCCAAGCGGCCTGCACTACCGTGTCGCCTCTGCTTTGCTCCTTGAGAGTCTACCGCGCAACGAGCACAGCGGGCTTGACCCGGCTGAACTCACCCTCGCCGTCCTTCGCACCGAGGAGTCCGGCGAAGAACCTGCCCAGGCCCTCGACCGCCTGGTGGGAGCCTGCTGGCACACATACCCGCTCGCCGGCCACAAGGGCTGGCAGTTCCGATTCGAGCCCAACGTCATCAAGCAGATTGAACAGCGAGCCGCCACAGTGGACCAGGACGAGGCCCGCGACCGTGTCTTTGCCGAGGCCCAGAGCTACTTCGCCGGCCCGCTCTTCTCCCTTGCCAGTTGGCCCGAGAAGGCTCGCGACGTGCAGAAACACCCCTCGCTGCAGCTCGCCTTGTGTTCCACCGTGGAGATTGCGGACAGCGTCTGCCAGTACGAAGACGACACCGACCCCGCGGCTCCCACACCCCGCCGCTTCCGCAACGCCATCGTGGCCATCGCACCGAATCCCGACGCTTTCCAAAACGCCCTGGAACGCGCCAAACGTATGATCGCCGCCGAGCAAATCAAGAAGGATGCCCGCCATGGCGACAGCGGGGCCCTCGTTCGCGAACAGCTAGCACGCCTTGAACCCGCCCTCACCCGCGAGTTCAAACTTCAGACATGCCATGCCTTCGACACCGTCGTCCGTGCCGACGGCGTCGCCGGCCGCTTCGAGGAGAAATACCAAGTCTCCGACGAAGACATACTCAGTAAGCCTCAGGGCCAGCGATGCCTGCGCTCGTTCCTTGAAGACAAGGAGATGCTCTACAAGGCGGGCCAGACCCTCGACCCCGACCGCTTCCTCAAAATCGTCCTCAGCGGCACCACGCCCATCCCCGACCAGCCCGACGTGTACCGCCTGAGTGATGTTAACGAACGATTCCTTTCCGCTCCCGGTCTCCGCCTCGTGCCTGACGCCTCCATCGTCAAGCAGACCGTACTCAAGGCCGTCGGGCAGGGCAAGGCCGTCGTTCGCAACGCCGACGGCGCAGCCTACGACAAGACCGGTGCCGTGACCGGAGTTCTTGGCCAACGCCACCGCATCGAAGGCGAAACTCCCAGTCTTGCCCTTCATGATGACGAACTCGTCACCCGTGCCGACAGCGCCGCCGCCAAAGACTGGCTCATGGTGGACGCCGCCAAAGACCCGAACAAGGTCAAGGAGCCAGGCCCGCAACCCTACCCACCTCCGGCGGAACCAGTGACCGTCATTGCCACAACTTGGCCGGACATTATCAAGCACGCCGAGACCCGGCCGTTACTGATCCTGGATCTCAACGCAGGCACCCCGAGCGTCGCGGATACCCTCGCCGACATCGCCCTGCCGCTGGGAGCCAACGAACTCTCGCTTGAAGTCACCGTCAGCGGGGAACTCAAGACAGGCGGCACGGCCAGCTTTGAGGTCCGAGGAGTCAAGCAGAATAGCCCTGTCAAACCCCTGGATACGGCCCGAACGCTCTTCAACGCCATGCAGGAAGGCATGGTCTATGGTGCCCAACTCCGCCTCAAGTACAAGGACACAGGCCGCTCCGGCATGAAAGCCCAACTCGAAGCCGCCGCCGACAAGGCTGGCGACGACGTGGGCCCCTCCGCCACCTTCGGGAAACCGGACGCCAAGGCAGGGGGCAGGAAATGACCGTCCGCGATGCCTCCTTCGCCCTCCGTATCGTCAAGCGCAAGGCAGGGACTGCCGCCATTATCTACCGTCGTTCCCTCAAGACAACCGGCGAGGAGCGGCTCGCCCGTGTCGCCGCCATCGGACCATTGGCCTTCTCCGCCGGCGCATCCCTCCTTCGCTCCTCCGTTCATGGTGCGAATGTCACCAGGTTCGCCCCCGGGCCATTCTACCCGCTTGAGCAGGACTTCGGCGCCCGAGTCGCATGCTATGCCCTGGTCACCAGCGGCCTTCGAAACGCGACCGCCATGCACAACGCCGCTGACTCCATGAAACGCGCAGACGCCACCGAGGCCGCCTGGTGGCTCGGCCTCATGTCAGGGAGCCGCCGCGTCCGCGCCATCCGCGCCCTGCGTATTCTCGTGGAAGCCGTTCAGTAGAAACCCGTGGCTGATACCATCTCCAAAGCGCATCGCAGTTGGGTGATGAGCCGGATCCGTGGGTCCGGCACAAAGCCGGAACTCATGGTGCGCAGTCTCCTCCACCGTGCAGGTTATAGGTTCTCGCTGGAGGGGAGGGCTCTGCCAGGCCGGCCCGACATCCTGCTGCCACGATACCGGACCGCCGTGTTGGTACACGGCTGCTTCTTTCACGGCCACAGCGGCAGCCATTGCCGGATCGCCAAACTCCCGAAGAGCAACACCGCGTTCTGGAGGCGGAAGATCGCTGGGAACATCGAGCGGGATCAGAGGGTCTGCCGCCAACTCCGGCACCTGGGCTGGCAAGTGGCGGTGGTCTGGGAGTGCCAAGTCATGGCTGACCCAAAGAAGGTCCTCATGCATTTGGCCAAACACCTCGAGCGCGCAGGCGGTAGACCGGCAAGCCTGACCTGTCCCGACGTCCAACGAAAGACTCTCCTGAAAGTCGCCACGACCCGCCTCCATAGTGAATTGGACAGGACGCCACGCGCCGCCGTCGCGGGAGGGAAGTCATGAGCGGCCGCCTGCGCAGCCCACGGTTGCCTCAACAACTATCCAAGCCGTCTACATTGGTCAGGTCCTGGTCCGTTGAGCATCCGCGTTTCTACGGTCTGCCCACCTCCGAGGCCTTCGTCGAGCGACTGTTCGGCGTAGAGGCTGCACTTCAGACAGGCGCAAGGGAGGAGTTGGATCCTCGGCTCTGTCGGGTCCTCGCAGCTTTCCATGGCCCAAAGGGGGCCAAGGTTCCCTTGGTGGCGACCACCGTTGCCGGTTGCGTCCGCCCAGCGTTCGTCGCTCTCAACCCGTCGCTATTGCCCGGCGGCAACGCCTGTTATGGCGGCGGCTGCTACCTTTATCACGCCAGGGCCGTCCCTGCGAAAAAGGCGGCGGATTTCAGAGTCCGTGCACACAAGACCCCTCGTGAGGCGCTGCTCGGTGCCGCACGCTTGTCCCGGCACTACGGCCTGTCCATCCGTGACAACCAGACCTCTGACGGCTCCCACTCCATGGCCCTTCTGCTGCCAGGCGAGAGCATCTCCCAACTCCACAACAACCTTTCCTGGTTGGCTGAGGCCGGTTTTGCCGATGTCCCATACCTTTGCTTCTCGTCCGCCTACGTCACGGTCCAGGACAAACAACTCCAGGCTCTCAGCTCTTTTCCCCAGCTCACCGTCCATGTCACGGTTTCCGGTTGGCACTCCCACGCTGAGAATCTCCTGCGCCTGGCCGAGTTCGAGCGCTACCGTTCGCACCTGCGCCATACCTGCCTCCGCATCGTTAATCGGCAGGACTGGGCAGTTGCAGGTACCGCGACACCAGAGGGCGCCGAAGCCGCCGCGCAGTGTGAGGAGTGGCTATTGGCCGAGATCGTGCGCAGGGGACTCTCGCCCTATGTCATCCGGACTCCCTTTCACTCCGTCCACCCATTCCCCGGCAGCTCACCCGGTTCGCTCGGGTCTCGCCACATGGCCGGGACATCCTACAGCAAAGCCTGGGGGCGGCTCACCACCGCGGGCGCTCGCGAGTGCTGCACGACCGGCAAGTGCAAGACCTGCCCCACCGCCTGCGGCACCGGTGCGCACCGAACAACCACACGTCAGCCTATCGTTGCCGCACGGGCCTTGGAGGTCATGTACCACTTCGAGGAACGTCGCCAACTCGAGGCTGGAACCAACCCGTTGGCCGTCTACACCTCCCGCATGCTTGCCAGGAAAAGCGCCGAGGCGTATGCCGATGCCGGGGCCCTCGCTGATTCCAATCGCATGCAGAGGCTCCACGACATGCGGGACCGTGAGGCCGCCAAGGCGGATCTATCGCCTTTGCAGCGCCGGCGCCTTGCCAACGATTCCCACGCGCTTGTGGTCGATGGAATGGACCGTCATGGTCTCTGGCGCGGCGCCGTTCCCGGGCATGAAATCGCGATCAAAGGGCATCTCTAGCCTTCGCATGAAATCCAAAGGGCTTAACATTGTGTCGCTCTTTACCGGAGCCGGCGGGCTGGAAATCGCCGCTTGCTCAACAGGGAAGGTGCGCCGCATCGTCTCCACGGATTCCAACGCGGTATTCCTGTCCACCACCGAACACAACATGCCTATCCACTTCCCGAAGGTCGAGCACCGCTCCCTCGTGGCCGATGTGCGCGAGCTGAAACCAAGCCAGCTAACTGACCTGATGGAGGGATCCATTGATGTGGTGATGGGTGGTCCACCATGCGACGATTTCGCACGATGGGGCCGTCAACACGGGATGACCGGCCGAAAAGGCCCGCTTATCTACGAGTTCAAACGTCTCACGAACGAGCTTAGCCCTGCCATATTCCTCTTCGAGAACGTGCCGAATCTGGTGCAGCAGTTCAGGCAGGATTTCAAACAGTACCTTGCAGAATGGACTTCAGACGGGTGGCATTGCCAGTGGAAGCTGCTGGATGCCCGTGATTATGGTGCACCAACGCTGCGGAAACGCGTCATTTTGATCGGGTGCCGAAGTGAAAAGGCGTTGGACCGCTTTCGTTTTCCCCCGGCGACTCACGAAGATCGCTGTGAGGGCCTCCCTCTCTTCCAGTCTAATCTCCAACGTTTCGTGACAGTGGCCGACGTCTTCAGGGGATTGCCTGATGTGAACACTTCGGAGTCGGTAGCGCTTGGATTGGCAAACCATGATGGCCGTAAGCATCGGCCTTCTACCATCGAGCACATCCGGTCTGTGCCGCCAGGCGTCCAGATCGGCAAGTCTCGAAGATATCGGCCACCTTGGGATGGACTCTGCTGGTCTCTGACAGCAGGTCTCGATGATAGCACAAAGTCCTATATCCATCCTCACTTCCATCGTGAAATGTCTGTACGCGAATACGCCCGCATCCATTGCTTTCCAGACTCGTGGTTCTTTTGCGGCACGCTAAACAACGGCATCAAGCAAGTGGCTAACTCAGTCCCCATACCTCTGGGCGCGGCTGTATGGCGGCAGATTCATGGCCTACTTGGCACGCGTATTGAACAAACCCATATTGTGAGGTCTATATGAAGAGGCCCAGGCTGCTCATTGAGGACTGGTTTCCCGCCGGTGCGGTGGGCGTGGAATGTACCCGGGAACGGAGTACCGGCCAGCAGCCGCCGGATAAACGTCTTCATGTCTGGTGGGCGCGTCGCCCGCTCTGCGTGTCCCGTGCTGCCGTGCTAGGGTCTCTGCTTCCTTCTGATTTCCCTCATGAGGTGTTCGAGCGTCTGCTCGGTTTTTGGGGAAGCTCCAAACAGGTTCTCAGTGCGCAGCGTCTAATTGATAGTGCGCGCACGCGTGGCGCAAGTCGTATAGAGAACCCTCACGGCGAACGTGCTTTTAGACGTGGCCTTCGCGAAGACGACCTCTCAAAGGCTCATTCCGCCACCGCACATGTTTTCGGCAAGAATGTCGTCATCCTTGATCCAATGTCTGGTGGTGGAGCCATCCCGCTGGAAGCCGTTCGACTCGGCTTCCGTACGCTGGCCAACGAGTACAACCCGGTCGCCTGCACCGTTCTCGAAGCAACGGTGGACTATCCTTTCCGCTTCGGTGATGAACTTGGCCAGCGTGCGCATCACTGGGGTGCAGAACTTGGTCGCCGCTTCAATGGGCGCATGGAGCGCTTCTTTCCAAAGGCAGGAGTCATTCCGCCCCTGTGCTACATCTTTGCCCGTACTGTGCCGTGCCCCGACACAGGCCACGAGACGCCGCTCGTGTCGGACTGGCATCTGTTGAAACCCAAAGACTCAAGAGTGAGAGTCTGGGCGGAGCCTGTCGTGGACAAGAAGGCTGGAGCCTGGACCGTACGAATTGTGGACAACCGTGAACAGAAGTCCCGAGCCAAGACGCCACCACCTCCGACCTACGGTGATGGCTCGGGTGTGAGTCTGTTTTCTGGTCAGCAAATCCCCGACGACTGGATCAAGGCCAAGGCTCAGTCAGGTGAGATGGGGAGTGCTCTCTACGCGGTTGCCTTCAAGACGCCCAGCGGCCTCAGGTTCGAGCCACCCACTGAGACGGACATCCAAGCCTTAGGGAAAGCCGAGAAGGAGTTGTCTAGGCATCGGAAGACATGGGCACAGAACAACGTCATTCCGACCGAGAAGATTCCCGAGGGCGACAAGACCCGTGAACCTCAAGTCCGCGGCCTGGTAGAATGGACTCACATGTTCTCGCCTCGGCAACTACTAGGCTTTGGTGTACTTGTTGAGGAGTTGCAGGGCCTGCGTGCTGAAATTGTTAAGGCGGAAGGCAAGGAACTCGGCGAAGCCGTGCTACATCTCCTTGCGTTTGTGGTCGATAAGTTTGCCAACTACAATAGCGTCCTGTCTTCTTGGCACTCCTCCCATTCCATAATGAGGAGCGTGTTTGACCGTCATGACTTTGCGTTCAAGCTGACCTTTGCCGAGATGGCTCCGTGCGGAAGCGGCACCGGTCTGGCATGGGCGATTGACAGCACCGTAGACGCTTGGGCGCAGATTGCCAAACTGCCACGATCCGCTAGCGCAGTCCCGGCCAAAGTTACTATGGGGTCGGCGAGGAGCCTGCCCGACATCAAGGACGCAACAATCACGGCCGTAGTTGTTGACCCGCCCTATGCCGACAACGTGCAGTACTCCGAGCTTGCGGACTTTTTCTATGTCTGGTTGAAACGTACTCAGGGCCACCGTCGGCCGGCGTGGTTTTCAAGTTACCTTTGTGACCATTCTGAAGAGGCGGTCGTCAACGTCGCACGCCATCGCGTAGGCGCCGAGAAGGCGGCGGACGCCCGGCAGAAAGCCAACAAGTTCTACCAGAATCTGATGGAGGACGTGTTCAAAGAGGCCCATCGCATCCTGTGCGACGACGGCGCGCTTACGGTCATGTTCACCCACAAGAAGCAAGCAGCTTGGGAAGCCCTGTTTACCTCACTGGTAAACGCCAACTTCACCATCACTGCCACTTGGCCAGTAAAAACAGAGAGTGAACACGCGCTCAACCAAGCCAAGAAGAACGCGGCGCAAAGCACAGTGATTCTCGTCGCCCGGAAACGGGACGACAAAGCCGAAGTCGGTTACTTTGACGCCGAGATGCGCCGCGAGATTCGCCTGACTGCGCAGAAGACAGCGGAACGCCTGATGAAGGAGGGGCTGAACCCAGTTGACCAACTGGTTGGCTCCTTCGGCCCGGCCATGGAGGTCTACAGCCGACATTCCGAGGTCCGTACCGATACAGGCGATGCAGTCGGTGTTGACCGCGCCCTAGACGAGGCCAGCGAAGCCGTTGCTGATTTCCGTATTCAACAACTGGCCGCACGCGGCCTTCAGGAAGTCGAATCGGAGGGCCGTTTCTATCTCCTCTGCTGGGACGTTCTCCAAGCCGCCGAGTTCCGCTTCAACGAGGCTCACCTGTTGGGCAAGGCTGTGGGCATGGATGTCGAGACCATGATCTACGCCGGCCTCGTGTCTAAGTCGGGCGACAAGATCAAGATCCTATGCGCCAAAGACCGTCGGCGTGCTAAGAAGCTGGAACAGGACGAGATGGAGGAGACGCTCTTCGGCGCCATGCCCACGGGCAAGAAGAAGCGGGTCAAGAAAGGCGATGTCCTGAAGGTCCATCCCAACGACCCTCAATTCCGAACGGCCCTCGATGCCTGCCACGCCCTGGCCCTCCGTTACATCGAGGCCGGTGGCGGCAATCCTGGTCTCGGCTCGGCCCGTCAACTCGCGACTCAACAGGGATGGAAGGGCGGCTCGCCGATTGCCCGACTCATGGAAGCCTTACTCAAGGCCGCCCCGCCCGCGCTCTGGTTTGAGAAAAGCAAGACCAGCGCCGCCGCCGCATATCCCGAGTTCCGCGCCTGGCACGCCATGATAGAGCCGCTCTTCGGCATTACGCCGCCGGAATGGACCCAGGAATATGTCGAGCCCGACATGCCACTGTTTGCTGGCAAGGTCGAGGAGAGCACCGGCGACGCGGAGGAAGAGACCGAGGACGAAACCGACGAGGAGTAGACTCCATAGGAGCCCTGATGGACGAAACCGCCCAGAAGCGTCTTGACTCTCTGCTAGCGTACATCGAGTCAGATGGCCGCATCTGTCCAATGCCGCAACCGTGGGACCGACTTTGGCAGATGCTTCCCGGACGACAGCGCCAAGGTTCTTCTTGGAATCCCCCGCCACCTCTCATCCTAGCCGCTTGGTGGGCTTCGTCCGCATCGTCGAAACTGGCCCGCTTGGACGTGCACATTCGCTATGCGGCAGAGCACGACGCTCTCGCTCGGGTAGATGACTATCTCCGAAATCTGCCGGAAGATCAGTGGGCCTACGGCGATGGGACAGAGACATTGGCCGAGTACCGCCACCGCGTTGCGTTGCCGAATCCGGAAGGCGAAAAACATGGCAAAGAGTCATAAGACGCAACCAGAGATCCAATCCCAAGCCGACGGCTCTTTGGACCGCCACACATGGCCGCGTTTCATCCGCGGACCCGACAGCCAACTGGTCGAAAAGCTCTACGTCCCGGCCCTGTCGGAGGCGGTTCGCTATGACCGTTGTTGCGCGTACTTCTCCAGCAGCGTGCTCTCCGCCGCCGCACGCGGTTTCGCCGGCCTTATCGGTCGCCTCATGGCTCTTGGTGACAAGGCTCCGCGGCCTGCGGTCCGCCTTGTAGTCAACGAGGAACTCGTCGAGGACGATGTCCGCGCCCTGATCGAGACCGGCGACACATCCGCCTTGGAGATGACCCTCGCCAAGCGCTTCAAGACGCCGCGTGACCTGCTGGAAAGGCAACGTCTCGCCATGCTCGGCTGGATGACCAAGTCAGGTCTTCTGGCCGTGCGCGTCGGCGTGATGCGCCAGGGAGAAGGAATCGTCCACGGCAAGTTCGGCCTGGTCTACGACACGGTCGGGAAGGCCGTTGTCTTCAATGGCAGCGGGAACGAGTCCGCACAGGGGCTACGAGCCAATTACGAGCGTCTGGAAGTCTCGACCTCATGGCAGGACGAGGAACGCTTCTGCGAATATAGGGACGAGTTCGAGGCGCTCTGGAACGATAGGCACCCGCATGTTCACACGGTTACGTTGCCGGAAGCCCTCAAGCAGAAGCTCGTCAAGTTCGCGTCGCCGGAGCCCCCCGTTGTGGAGCCCTCTGACGCTCTTGCACGGCGTAAAGCCGCCATGCTCTGGCGCTTTATCTCCGAGGCGCCGTATCTGGAAAGCGGAGCTTCTGCATGCGAAGCCACCGCGCCGATTGACCTCTGGCCGCACCAGAGGGTCGTGATCGAGGAAGCTGCCGCTGCCTGGCCCGACGGCCGTATGCTCTGTGACGAAGTCGGCATGGGCAAAACCATCGAGGCCATCATGGTCCTGCGCCGCCTCCTGGCCGGCCGCGGTGTGGCCCGAGCCCTGCTGTTGCTTCCCGCCGGCCTCACGAATCAGTGGCAGGAGGAACTTCGTGAAAAAGGAGGCTTGGTCGTGCCTCGCCTCCAAGGGCTAGATACCCTTGTCTGGCCGGATGGCCGGACACAACGCCTCTCTGGTCTGGCTGAAGCACTTGATCAGGACATCCTCATTTTGAGCCGGGAGACGGCACGGACCGAGTCCAACACCAGCATCTTGCTTGCCGCCCGCCCTTGGGACCTCGTGCTGATGGACGAAGCCCATGCCGCACGGCGAGGCAAACAGGAAGAAGGCGAGTTCAACTCCTCGACGCTTCTCCTGAACCTGCTTCGCCAGTTGCAGCTTCACCGCAGGGCCCGCGGCTTCCTGCTGTTGAGCGCCACCCCCATGCAAACATCCCCGTGGGAACCCTGGGATCTGCTTTCGGTCCTCGGCGAGGGTGGTGCTTGGCTCTCTGACTTCGAGGGTGTCCGCGGTTTCTACGGCCTCATACACGGTCTCAAGGCCGGGACACCTCTCCCCGAAGACGCCCGCCGTGCGGCCTACCTCGTCACCACCGACCCGCGTTTCCCAGCACCGCCCGCTGGTTTCGCCAACCTCGTCTCCCCCCAGGACGGCGAACGCCGACTCCGGTTCGTACCACCTAGTAGGAAAGAGGACATAATCCGCTGGCTCCGCCAGGGTTCGCCGCTCGCCCGACGCATGCACCGGAACACTCGGAAGACCCTTCGTGACTACCACCAGCGCGGCCTCCTTACCGCAGCTCCGCCCATACGGCGGGTGGTGGACATTCCCTTCGACTTCCAGCCGCCAACCGGCCCGGAACGCCGTGTCTATGACGCCGTAGCACACTACATCGAGAAACGTTTTCAGGAACTCGAAGGGGAGAAGGCCGGCAAGGGATTCGTCATGACGATCTATCGCCGTCGAGCGGCCAGTTCGCCCTATGCGCTCCGGTGTAGCCTGGAGCGACGCCTAACCGGTCTGCAACGGGTGATGACTCAACGCACCAGTTCCAGTTACATTGAGGAAACCGACGTGCCCGCCGGCCTTAGTGACGCCGACATCCCCGAGGGTTTTGATACCCGCTCCATCCCTTCCAGTCTGCCCGACAACCCGGAGGACGCCCGCCGGGAAGCTGTCGATGTCACGGCTCTGCTTGACCAGCTCCGCGCCCTAGGTGCCACCGACACCAAGCGGGACCGATTCTTCGACAGGATCCGCGACTTGTCGGCGGAAGGACGCCCGATTCTCGTCTTCAGCGAGTATTCGGACACGATGGAGTACCTCCGGGACAACCTTGCGAACCACTACGCCGACCAGGTCGCCAGTTACAGCGGGGGCGGGGGCGCTTTCTATCGGGAAGGCAAATGGGCCTCTGCCACGAAGAAGGAGATCACGGACGCCCTCAAACAAGGCACCATCCGCTACCTGATATGTACTGACGCCGCCAGCGAGGGGTTGAACCTTCAGACCGCCAGTGCCCTCATCAACTACGACCTGCCCTGGAACCCGAGCAAGGTGGAGCAGCGCATCGGGCGTATCGACCGCATCGGGCAGCGCGAGCGCGAGATAAAGGTCTATAATCTGCTTCTGAAGAACAGTATCGACGAGAAGGTCTACGGCGCGCTTCGCCGCCGGTGCGGGCTCTTCACGCACTTCGTTGGCACCATGCAACCGGTGCTTGCCCGCGCACAAGTCATGCTGAATCACCCAGGCGAGTTCTCCGTGGAAGAATTGGAGCGCATTGCGTCCGAAGCCGAGAAGAACTTTCTCAGTGCCGAGACTTACCTCGATTCCGAGGCGGTCCAAATCGACATGCCAGCACCTGCCATCACCCGCGCCGATGTCATTGCCGCTCTAGTGACATTGCAGCCGGAGTTCGGCCTCCAGACTGTCGGCCATGCCGCAAAAGGAACCGTCACCATCAAGGGCCTCACACCCAAACCAATCCGCCTTGCCTTCACCGACCCAGCTCTGGACGCCGACACAGCCGCAAGGCCATTGACCGCCCTCAGTCCCGAGGTCGTGCAAATCGCGGACCATTTGGCTCGCCCAGGTGAGACACTGCCCCTGGTCGTGGGCAGTGCCCGTGCCGGTGCTTTCCGGCGCTCGTGCGCCTTCTGGGTCGCCGAAAACAGTGCGGAACCCATCGAGACCGTTACCGCCCTGCGGACGCGCATCGAAGAATGGGACGGCAGGCTACCTCCCCCCGAGAAGATCACAGCCGCGGCAAGGCATGCCCAAGGCGAAGCCGAACGCCAGGTACGCCAACTGGAAAGCCACGCATCCAAGATCGAACAGACCAATCTCACCGCACAACGCGGCGCCGCGGCCCTCCGCCTCAATCGTGAAGTCGGCCGCCTCCTCCGCTGTCTCGATTCCGCTGCTGGGGACCTTGCCCAACTTGCGTCGGCCCAAGCCGCCCGCACCGGTCCGCTCGCCGAGAGGATTCGGCAGGCCAAGGAATGGCTCGGCGGCCGGTTCGACTGGACTCCGCAACTCGCGTGGGAACTCGACCAGTTCCTCCGCTCTCTCACACCGAACGACCAACGCTCACGCCTGTCCGGCAGCAGCATCGACGCCGCCTTCGCCGACCACCGTTGGCAGGCAACCACCACAAGGGTGCAATCCAGCGATGACGCCGTCGCAGGTGTTTCCACAGTACAGCAACCCCAGAATTGAAGAAACCAACTTGTGATCGCTGAATCAGAGGTGGACGTCGTCTTTCGGCAAAGCTTTGGCTCTTGCGTGCTGTCGAGCTATGGAATTGTGGCCCACTATTTCACACGGCGACCCGTAACCGATGTGTTTCACGCCTATTGTCGAGCCTTTGGATTGAATCATTCAACAGGCCTGCAGGCGGAACAGAACCACGCGGCCCATTTCGACACGGAGTGGCGAAACAGGGGATGCATGGGCTACGAAGTCATACTCGATCTGCACAACAACTCCAACCTGCCCGTCTTCAAGGACTGTCGAGACAGGTTCACTGGCAGGTTCATTCTTGATTCGGCGACCGTTCATGGGCATTTGGCGGTGGAACTGAAGAGCAGCTCAGCCTTGCTGAATCTGACCTATGAGCCTGGCGGCGATTACCATTCTGTGACGATATTCCACAACGGCACAGAACTTCGTGAGAGAAACACGAACTCAAATACCCTCAGGAATGTTGCCTCGCTGGATTCGTTGGGCGCGCTCAGAGATGCCATTCTGTTTACAGAGAAGTAGGCAATTGGGGTCAGGTTTCTAACACAGCCCTACGCCGCCCCGCGCACCGGCTCTTGGTCGGCACCGGCGGACGGTTCTACTGAATCGCCGTCCGGCAGCACGGTCACTGGCACGGCGAACGCCACTGCCTGCGTGAAGGCTGGTGGGACCTCAGGCGGCACAGCGGCTCGGGGATGCCTGTGCGGGCGGTTCCACCGCGTTGGCGAGACCGTCCAACTGGGCCGCCGGCACGTCGAACACCCTCTTGTGGCGCCCCTCAACTAGTCTGCCCAGCGCCGCCTCCAGCCTGATCCAGAAGCACGCGCTGCCTTCCAGCGGGTCGTCAGGCGACAGCACCCGAGAGACGTACGCAGCGGAGACCCCCGCCGCCCTAGCCACCTCTCCGGGCCTGATGCCGAACGCCTCGCAGACCGCTTTCAGCCTCTCAGCGTTGCACATGTTCGCCCACCCGTCCGTAAAGGCTTGTAAAGCCGATTGGTGCCACTACGGGCCGTCCTACAGCATCCAGCCGTCGTCATAAGTGAGCCGGAGTTGGCGGAGAACGTCAACTCATCAGCGCGACTCCTCCAGCATCCGCCTGACCGCTTTTCCGATCGCTCGGGCCAGCTCAAAGGGGACGGCGTTGCCGATCTCCATCCCTCCACCCGTCACAGCGGAGACATCCGAGCCCCTTCCACTGAACCAACGATCGATATCCATACACGCCTCCTTCCTGCGTGTACTGATACCGATGTCGTTCTGGCCGGGACTCGCGGGTGACGGGAGCCCGAGAGGCGACGGCTAAGTCAGGCAATAGGCACGGGGGTTTCCCGCCGTGCTGCGCATGAAAGGTCGCGGGCGCTGTCTCACATGCGCCGCCGGGGGGGCCATTCCCGAAATCTTCGCGGGCATATAGGGGAACGGCAGAGATTCCTCGAATACATATGTCGGCGAACCCTGGAGTCGGGGATGGCCGGGAACGCAGAGCAACAACGGGAGGGCACATGAGCAGGAGGAAGACGGAAGCCGAACTTAGGCGCAACGCGCTGACGTTGCGCTGGAGCGATTCGGAGATGCAACTGGTGGCGGACACGGCGTGGAGGCGCAGGACATCGTGCGCCGCCATGATCCGGGAGATCGTGCTGGAGATGCTGCAGGACGAGATCGAAGAAGGGAGGGCATCATGAGCGTCGGCGGCTTGGGCGCTACGTCGAAGACGACGAGGCGAGAGCGCATCGAACTGGAGCGGCTCATCCTGGACTGGGACAGCGACGACGAGGCAGGTCTCATGGACTTGCTGGCCGTGCTGGACCCTGACGGCGAGGTCCCCGTGCAGCAACTGCTGCGAGAGATCCGGGCTGCGGAAGCACAATGGAAGGTAGCCGAGGACGGAAAGGAGGCTGAGCATGGCGCTTGACCCAGAAGGCAACTCGGTCGGCCGCGACAGCTCGTCGGGCGCTCCCGCCGTACCGTCAGCTGGACACGTGGAAGACGGCATCGGCCAGGAGTGCGACGCCGGCTTGCGGGTGGATGCCATGGGGAGACTGCTGGGAGGCAAGTCCTACGTCTCCGACGAGACGCTGCGGGATCTACTGGCGGCGGGCGCCCTGAACGTGAGCGGCGCCGTGCGGACGCTACTCGTCATGCATATGAGGGCAGGCAGGGATTGCTGGATCTCGGCGAAGCGGATCGCCTCCATCCTGGCAATCGACCGCAGGCGGGTCGAACACGCAGTCGACGGCGTCGTTCGCGCCGGCTTCCTGCACCGGGAGGGCAGGAACGGGCAGCGGAGGCGCCTGTGGAAGCTGCCGCAATCCGTGCAGTATGGTAGTCGGCAATCCGTTGAAATAGGTAATCGTGACCCGTCAAAAGCGGTAATCAGATCCAGAAAAACTGGTAGTCATGATCCGCAAGAAACGGGGTCCCCACAAGAATACAGTAAGCATAGCAAAGAGAAGGAAGCCAGTAGTCGTAGTAAGACGCCGGGGGCTGGCGCCCCCGAGCGTCCAGATACGACGACGACCACTCAGCAGGCGACCGAGAGACATGAAGCCACAAATGGGGCGACGGAGTCGTCGACGGAATCCGCTTCGACCTCCTGGACGGCCGACGTGGCCGGCGAACTATTCCGCTCACGAGTCGGTCGCCTCTATCCCTCGCCGCAGTTCTACGAGCCCTCGTTCGTGCATGGGTCGCGGCTCTACGCCAAAGCCCTCTCGGTGGAGGGCTGCGACGGGGAGATGGGCCGGAGGGTCACCGACAAGTACATAGACGAAGTCCCGCCGTCGAAGGCGGCCCGGATGCAGTGGAACGCCGGATGGGCCGCCGAGCAGGTCCACAGGATTGTCGCCGCTCTGCGTGGACAGGATGCCGATCGAAACGCCGCGGAGGCAGAACAGCGGGCCTCCGCAGAGGACCGGCGGCGCGCAGCCGACCGGGCCGCCAAGCGGGCCGCTGACGAGATTGCGGAAGCCCTGGCCGCCGACAAGTCCAAGGCCGAAGACTACCCGGCCCCTTGCCAACTCACTGCGAGTCTGGACAGGCATCTGGGCGCACTTTCAAGAGAGGACGACGCCAACTACGAGATGAGAATCATCCAGGCGATGTCGAAGTTCGGCATCCCAGTGGTCAGGCTGTACGTGAAGTCCACGTTCTCGGACGCCAACTCACTGAAGGCTCTCACGACGGCGACGGAGGAACTGAGGAAATACACGACGGAGGGTGGTCGGGAGGTGGGTATGTCCGTGCACAATGCGCTGAGTGCCACCCGGCGGCACGACCCCGACGCAGCCGATGAATGGTTCGCCTACTACGGGGTCGCCTGCAGTCCCGAGACCGTATGGATGGTTCGCAAGCGAGTCCCGAAAGGACTTGTCTCAGCCTTCAAGCGGGATATGGCTGCCAGAAGCAGTGGGCGCGCTGCCGACGGAGCCGGTCCACATCATGCAGCGGACTGTATGCGGGGGCCTCTGCCAGCCGGCACGTCCGCCGTCACGGGCACGGGAAGGCCCAGTCCGATCGACATAGAGGTCGACTCAGTCATCTGATGCCCGACGTACGCGACAGTCGGACGGCGTGGTCTGCGCGGTGCGAGCCGCCCTCAACTCTGCCTCGTCCGACTGTGGTCACACGAATGGTGAATGGCGGCCTGCTCGACGCCCTCACCTGATTGCTCCCCTAGTCGTTGTTCGTTTCGCCTGTGCGCATGTCGTCCTCAGCAACCGCCAAGAGCCCGCCCGACTCCGCGTCGCGCATACCCCGCGATTCGTGCGGCCCAGCCAGCGCCACGGCCCGACCCGCAGGCTGACCCGGCGGCCTCGGGCACCGAAGATTACCGAAGCGCTTCGGCAATCTGCCCCTCGTGCTCCGCATGCCCCCATGCCACCGGCCGCGTCACCGCGTTCAGCACCTCCCGGCAGGCACCGCCGATGCCATCGAGGCACGTGATGACGCTCTCGTTGCCGATGCATGCGACAGTGATTCTGACCTTGCCCGGCACGGCCGGTCTCCCTTGGCGGCCGTAGCCGTCGGGCTTCTGCCACACGACGCGGGCGCCCTGGCTGCCGTAGCTCGCCTCCCTCCTCCGGCTCACGATGCCGCCGCTGACGACGGCTGCATGGTAGGGCCGGCACAGGATGAGCCATTCGGTCCGGCCGGGTCCCGATTCGCACTGCGCCCTCGCGCCGACGGCTGTGCTGATGGGCATCCGCACCACGTGCGTGGCGCGGTGCGGCGCGATCATGGCCCCGAGCTCGCTGATCGACACCCCGCCGGAGGGGTCGTGCGCCCACGCCCAGTAGGGTGCGGCCGAGTCCAGCCTCTTGATCAGGATGTCCAGCGCGTCGCGGGAATCTCGGATGTACTTCGGCGATACCACGCGCCCGGCCATCACCGACTCGCACAGCGGGTGCACGAAGAGGCCCCGCCTTTCCTCGGGGTGCGGTGGGTCTATGTAGACGAGGTCGTAGCTGTTCGCCTCCAGGTGGGCCGCGGCCGGGTCGCTCGTCGAGCGGCATCCGGATGCCCCCTCGACGATGCACGAGTTTGCCTCGTGCAGCGACAGCCTGAGATCCTCGGGCAGGTCGAACTCCAGTCTGTCCGGCGCATGCTGGTTCCCGTTGGCGACGGGCAGCCGCTCGTTGAGCACGACTGCGAGTAGGGCGGTGGCGAAGCGCCTCTTCGGCGGGTCAAGGCGTTCCAGGTTGGCGAGGTAGCGTTGCACGACTCGGGTGTGCTCGAGGGTGATCTGCTCGATCTCGCCGGCGTGGCTGAAATGGAAGTGCCGTTCGACAAAGTCGGGCACGGACGCGCCGACCGGCGCCGGCCCCAGCAGCAGGGCGAGGTCGCGCTCGGTCAGCGGCGGGTGCCTGGGGTCGTTCGACTCGACGACCCACCTGCACCACTCCGCCGGCATCCGCCGCACGTCGTTGGCGGTCACGGCGAGGCCCTGCTGCTTCAGGCCATGACCAACGTGGCCGCGCCCTGCGAACAGGTCGCATGCCGTGGCGATTCGCTCGCGGGGCAGCGCGTCGAAGATGTTGGCGAGCGTCCACTCGACCAAGGCCCGCTTCGACCCTGTGTGGGACGCATGGTCCATGCCGCGCACTGGGCGGATGTTCACGACCGCCGGCTGGCGGGCCACCACGGCGTTTGCACCCTCGGTGCCGAGTCCGTCCATAACGGCCGCAAGCTCGCGCAAAAGCTCGGCCGCCGTCCGGTATCGGTCTCCCGCGATAACGGCCTCGGCTGCCCCGCATTGCCGCACGCGACGAAGCAGGCCCAGGGCATCGTTCAGCGTCCGGCTGGCGATCCGGTTCAGCTCCTTGGCCGCATTGTATGCGGGTCCGCGTCGGTTCGCCGGCTTGGCTGCCTGGGCGGCCTGCTTCTGGAGCCGTCTGAGCGACCACGCCGTCTCGTCCTTCACCGCGGCGCCGAGTAGCTTGGCGCGCTGCGCGGTCGTGAGCCTCCCCTCCGACACCAGCCTCTGCAGCGTCCAGTAGTGGCTGGGCGACAGCCTGCTGTCGTACGTGCACGATTGGAGCGCTAGGAACAGGTAGATGCGGTTCCAGACCGTTCCCGAATCGCAGTTCACCCTGCGCGCAAACCTGGCGATCAGGGCCCTGCCGTAGCGCTCGCGCCAGTCGTTCTTCGCGCCGCCGGACTTGCGCCTGTGCAGCCCTTCCTCCTGGTCCGCATACTCCTGCGTCTGCTCCCACGCGATGCGGCCCTGCTCGCACATCGCCGCCACGCTCGCGCCCTCGTGCTGCCGCCAACGCTCGACCGAGGCGTCCAGCCGCCGATCCTGCAACTCCCTGATCTGGCTGGCGTCCGGGTGCAGGCGGCGGCGCCTCGGTGGCCGCTGGTGCCCGCTCGGCTTGTCTTTCGGCTTTCCGTTCACGTCGTCTCTCTTCTTCGATGTCGGTCTCGATGGCCGTCAGAACTGGCCCATCGTGCATTCGTCCGCTGCGCCGTCGTCCGCCTGCATCCACCACTGCCAGTATTCTTTAGCCGAGCCGAATTTCGCCGCGTAGTAGAAGTCGCCGTTGCGGTTCCTCGCCCCGCGATGGCTCTCCCAGTACGCGTCGGCGGCTCGCCTCCACAGTCGCTCGTAGTTCGGCCAGCGTCTGAACTCCGTCCGGCGGCTGTCGCCCCCCATGGGGCAGCCGATGCAGCCCAGCCGCTTGAACCCGTCGTCGTACAAGCTGCAGTACGGCAGGCCCTCGGCGCGGATGAAGTCCCACACGTCGTCGTCGGTCCAGTACAGGATCGGGCACACGCTCCAGTCACCGCGTCTGTCGGATGTTAAAATCTTCCATGCGTGCTTCCGCCGCGAGCTCTCCGCCGCACGGATGCCGAGGATCTTCACCTTGCCGCGGCCGCCCCCTTCCTTATAGAGGGCGCAGCACCAGCGCAGCCGCCTCACCGGCAGGCCCTTCTCGGCGGCCATGGAGAAGAACGGCCTCGCAGGACGGTTCCACTGCGCGTCAGGATGATGCTGCTTGATGAACTGGACCAGTTCGGGCGGGTCGATGGTGGTGACGTTGTAGCGCGCCCGGTATCTGACCCCGGCCATGTCCGCGAGCCTCTTGATCACGACGGAGTCCTTGCCGCCGCTGAACGCAAGGTGGTAGCCGCCCTGCGGGTCGTGCCGCGTCGCCAGTGACTCGTACTCCTTGAGCGTATCCACGGCCTTGGCCACCTTCGAGGGCAAGGGGAGACTGTATGCGTATTCGCAGTGTCGGTCGTTGTCGAACATGTCAGTCATAGCGATGTTCACCTCGCCGCCCTTGTGAACCAAGAACACCAACAGCTTAACATATGCGCGTATAGTTGCAAGTTGTTTACGGCCAACGCCTTAGGTGTATCATTCCTTGTGCTGCATGTCAAGGCCGGGCAACCCGCGACGGCGGTCTGGTCGAGAAGCTCGGCGGCGCCGGCCCGTTTCACCACGGCAGCCATCGAGTGGATAACTGCCGCGTCCCAACATGCCAGAGGCCTCGATCTACTTGGAGACCACCACCTCGACCTGGCCGAACGGCACTCCAACCCCCGAAGCTTCACCCGTCTCCGCAGATCCCCCCGTCACGGTCGCTACGACGGAGGAAGCATCGGCCGTGGTCGGATCCGCGGCCCCGTTCCCCCGGCTGACGGCCGTCCGACTTGCGGTCTTCCATGCGTCCAACGCCTCGATGCGCCTCTGGTGCCTCTCGATCTCCCGCTGGTAGACGTCTTGGTGCGGCTCGGTCTTCTTCCTCTCAATTTCCTCCCGTGCCTCGGCGATCAGCGCATCCATCGATGCCCGGTTCAGGCGGCGGCTGTCGACCTCGATCCACCACTCCTGCGGGTCGATGGCGGCGACGACCACGTCGACCCCCGTCAGCAGGTCCTCCGCCCTTCGGCAGTCGACGCAGGCCGGCAGCGACGGCGCCTGCGCCAAGGCGAGGCAGACCCGCATCCTTGCCAGAGGGCGAGGGCTTAGATAGTGAGCGCCACCCTCCGATTGGACGATGGTCATCGCACCCTCGCCGGCGACATGGCTTTCGAACGTCCTGCCCAGCGCCTCAGCCTGCGGCACCGTGATGCGGGGGCCCTTCGCCTTGTATCCGAAGAAGTCGAATTCCACCCGGCAGAGGTCCTCGGACTCATTCTGCTCCCCTGACCGGGTTGCGCATGCTCCATCCGAGCCCGTAGTCACGGACGGCCCAGTGCATCCGGATTCCGTCGTGGCGGCCGCCAGGCGCTTCGCTTGGGGAATGGAGAGTTCGCCCTCATGGATCTTGCGGAACGTCTCGGGGTCTCGCTCCATGAACGACCCGGCGTCGCTGACGTAGTGGCCGTTTGTATCGAGCATCCGTGCGGCGATGTCCCGTGCGGCCCCCCTTTCCGAGCGGTCAGGGTCTGGAATTATTTCCATACCCTCGGCTGCCCTGCCGTGGCTACGCCGGCCGCCGGCCCGCATGCGGTCCTTGGCCTCCTGCGACAGCATGGGCTTCATCAGCGCGGCCACAGCCGCCCTCTGGCTGGGCGTCAGATGCCGCCGGGAGTAGTTCAGGCTCCAGATCAGCTTCACGAGCGACCCTTCCCCGTCCCATTCCCTTAGGACAGGCGTGACGCCGACCTTGAGACACGCCCTGTAGCGGCGGCGGCCGTCGACGATCATGCCCTCGTGAACCCAGATGGCCTCCTTCAGGCCGTTATCCCGGATGTCCTCCTCCAGTTCCTTGTTCTCGTGCTCCCCGGTCAACGGGAACATGTGCGTGTACGGGTGCGCCTTCAGTTCTACGGTGCGTGCCATGGTCTTCTCCTCCTCTGTTGTTGCCTCGTGCTGCGCGCCGCCCGGCGCGCTGTCGATCCCGATTATACCGTCAGGCCCGTCAAGCTGAACCATCGGCACCCCGGCCTCCGGAATCTCTCCGGGACTGCCGGCGAACATCTGCCTCACGACGGACCAGCCTGCGAGGTCGCGGTCGATGCATAGCCTGCAGCTCTCGCAACGCACGGGGATCGTCCGGCCCTTCCGCAACACGGGTCTTCCGTGGCGCATCTCTATGTAGAGGCCGCTTTCGTAGGGGCATGTCAGGCAGCCGCCGACTGTCTCCCGTGGGCCGCTCTTCGGCATGCGCAGGTTGCGGAAGCAGACATCCGCGGGGCACCGCGGCACGTCGGCGTCATCCTCGGCGAACCACGTCACCAATCCGCTGCCGATGCGTTGTGGCGTCGCTGTCTCACAGTTGTCCCTGTCGACCGAGATGTTGACGCGCACGTTCGGCCACTCGGCCATGGCCTCGAGCACTCGTCGATAGGCCGGCTCGACCCAGGCGCGAGTGTACAGGTAGTAGTTGACGCCATTGATGCCGTCCGTGGCCCTGATGATCTCGGCCCACTTGCCAAGGTACTGAAGCGAATCGAAGTCTCCGCGCTCGTGAACGCAGATGGAGACGGTCTCGCCGCGGCGGCGGTCCGCCGCCCGCTCGATCTCCCGGACCATCGCGGGCACGAACTCATCGCTGCGCGTGAGCGCATGGTGCTCCCTATATCGCCGCCAATGCAGCGGGAACTGCCCCGACCTTGCGTAGCACCATCGCTGGCAGAGCGGAGTTGCGAACGGACAGGCGTCCCTGTCGTGGGCGATCGCCCACGCATAGACCGTCGGGCCCTTCTTGGTTATCGAGTTGGACAATAGTGTTTCCTTCACCGCGCCCCCTGATCTTGTGTTCACCCCTATTGATACCGGGCGAACCGCGGCTGGGGATCGGCGGACGGAATGCGAAGGACTCGGGAGGCATGCAACCGCCCCTATAAGCCCCGCTGCGCATGGTCGGCCCGCGCTTCCGTGTTTCGGGGCTCCTCGGCGCCAGTCTCACATGTTGCCTTCGGAACGGGGGCGGCTCCATGCGTCGGCGACGGCGTGGCTGCTGCCGGCCGGGGCCGGTGCCAGCGAAGGAAGGGGGAATCTCTATGAGGCAGTCGGGCGGCCGCGATCAGAGCTGCGGATTCGCGGGGCGGCGGGATCGGGCGTCGTCAAACGTTCAGCCGGCGAACTGCCTTAGCGTGCGCACGAGCTCCCTCAGGATGGCCTCCACCACCGTGACGCAAACGCTGTTCCCGATCTGCCGACGCTGCTCGGTCTCCGGGCCGCAGAAGACGAACGTGTCAGGGAAGCCCATTATGCGCGCACTCTCGCGGGGCGCCAGCCTCCGGACGCGATCGCCCACCTGATACAACGCCGAACTGGCGCCGAGTCCTCCGCCACGTGCGGATTGCGTCGCGGCTGGACCGTCCACGGGGTAGACCCTGTAGCCTTGGAACCTCCTCCCGTCCATCCGCCCCACCGCAACCAGACCGCGGCCGGATCTGCGGTTGCTCTTCGTCGTGGTTGGCACGAGGACATGCCCACGCACCTCGTGGCGTTCGGCCTCCCGATCAGGAAGCAGCACGTCCCGCACGCTTGATCGGGTGAACGACGGCCTCGGGAATCTGAACTCGTGGACGGCGTTGAGGAAGCCGACCATGTAAAGCCTGGTACGGACCGTGGGGCAGCCGTGGTGGTCGGAACGGAGCACTGCACAATGCATATCGTAATTCAGACTCGTGAGGATCGACATGGCAATGCGGTAGTTGAGACCGCCATTTCGCTGACGGAATCCGGGCACGTTCTCCAGGAAAACGGCGGGCGGGCGGTGGTGCGACAGGATCCTCACGATCTCTCCGAATAGCCGTCCTCGTTCCCCGTTCAGGCCGTAGCCGGAGCCCGCAAGGCTGAAGTCTTGGCAGGGAAAACCGGCGCACAGTAGATCGTGAGGAGGGATGTCCGTCACTGGGATGCGCGTAATGTCGCCAGCCGGCCTCTCGCCGAAGTTGGCCTCATAGGTGTTGCAGGCGTCCTCGTCGATCTCGGACGAGAACACGCATCGCAACCCGGCGCGATTCGCCGCCAGCCGGATGCCGCCAGCTCCGCAGAATAGATCCACGCATGTGATGTCCGGCGATTGAGACTCCTGCACTCCGCTCCTCCTCAGCGCGCTGATTCGCGCTTTGGGAGGAGTTATACCGACGGGAGGCGATTGCGGTTCGGCCCGGTTGCCGCCATCACATCAGCTTGTCATGCGCCCCCGTCATATGGCCCTTGCAGTGTGATAGCCCTACGACGGCCGCAACTCTTGTGTAACAGGGCGCCGGGACGAACCGTGCGACGAAACGGTCCCGGAGTCGGGCTGGTAGCCCCGGGGATCATGGCCACAAGGAGTTGATTCGGCCATCTGGTCCGTAGCGACCTCAGCGCACACTGTGCGGAAACTGGACGCCGTCCGTGTTGGTCCGGCCCGCCTCAGCCGCCCGCTACACTACTGCATCGTGTTCAGACAGCGGCTTGGAGCCACGATGGTTGCCCCCGTGCTTGGCAGTAGTGCCCCTGTTCAGGAAACGCTGCGGACCGATGGGCTGACGTTCTTGGCCCACGCGAACGTGCGGTCGCATCGATAGCCGGATGATCCTTCTTTCCTGCGAGGCGCGTCTGTTCCGGCCATCCCGGAATATAATCATCCCATGCACTCAAGAACCACGAGCCCACGAGGATGGCCATGCCGCCACGGCAAGCCCTGCCTTCGCCTCAACTTCTGCCCGTACGGCCCGCTCGTGGAGATGTTACCACTGGCGGAGGCGGGCGCCCCGCAGAGGTGCTGGGCTTCCAGGCGAATGGGCCCGGCAGACTGTGAGACAGCGACAATGCACCGTCGCGGACAGAGTCGGGACTGGGCCCAGCCCCACTGCTGCGTCGCCACGCGGGGTTGTCGCGGCGTGCTCGTCTGCTTCGTGTCGCTTGCTGAGCCGCAGTTTCACTCGAAGGAATATAATCACCCCATGCATTCGAAGCAGACCAGTCGGCAACTGGCAAGTGGACGAACCGAGGACGACCAGAACGCGGGCGAAGCCCTGGCCTGTAAGAGTGAGAAAAAGGTGGGAGATCGCAAATGAGCCATGATGTACACGTAGCCAACACCGACGACCTGGCCCTGCGGCGCGCTGCGGCCGCCGTCAATGCGGACGTCGCGGTCCGCGATCTGCGCCACGCCGCCGACATCGAGGCGTCCGAGGACCTGTACGAGCACGGCTGCCGGTGCGAGCGCTGCGATCTCCTGTGCTCCATCCTGGACGACAGCGGTGCTGGCGCCAGGGTCCAGTGGTGGGCATCCCGGACCACAGCGTGCCACGACGCTGACGAGGACTGGTCGGACTGCCGCAGAACGGACACCGTGGCTGTCATCATGCGCCGCATCTGCGTGCTGATGCGGACGTGGAAGACGCCGGCGGGAGTGATGCTGTGTGTTAGATACGACGACCGATTCGTCTTCGCCGACGCGACCGTGATCGGCTCCGGCGACGGTGAGGCAGGCAGTTGGATTGATGCCATCGGGGCCGCACATGTCGTGCACGTGTCAGGCCCAGCCCCCATCGAATCTCGAGCCTGTCGGGACGCCCACGACTATGACGACTGGCTCCATTCCCATGCGGCTGAGATCGAGGCGTCAGAGTTGGCGGCGGACCGCGAGACGGAAGCGGCACGTGGCGAGATGACGAACCAAACGCGGCCAGCGGGTGATGCGAGCCGATGACCAACGGGCATGACAAGGAGTCGGGCGTCGGCACCGCTGTCGACGCAGTGGCACGCACTGAATGCGGGCGCACCACGCCTTGCCTCAAACTCGGCCACTGCCCGTACGGCATCCTGGTCGAATCATTCCCGCTGGCGCCACAGGGTGACCCGCGGCGGTGCAAGGTCTGGGGCCACGAGTGTCCGGCTTTCGAGGTCGCGGAAGAGTTCGCGGACGACGCGGGGGCAGAGCCGGCGGACGCACTGAATGTGAAACAAGGACGATGATCGCCAGACGCACAATGGGAGTGTCCGCCGACGTTGACGTGGTTGCACAACCACGTCACGCCACTGACGGTCTCGGCACGCCGACGAAGACCGGCAGGCTAGCCGAACTGCTGGCCGATCCCGAGGTGCGCCGGCGGATCGGCTCGGGGTGGCCGCTGTACATGATGCTCGCACTGGAGTGGGGCGGGACGGCTTCTGGCACCAGGGAGGGAATTGGGGCGCGAATGACAGAGGACGGGCGCAACGTCGGAAACTGGGTGGCCTCGCTGGAGCGGGCCGGGATCGTGAACGTCGAGAAGCACGGGCGGCGGATGATGGTGACGCTGGCGGGCGAACACATGGCCGCGGCGCGGATCGCGGACTCTGTTGTAGTGGCGAAGGCCACCGAGCCCGCGGAGGACGATCCCGAATTGGCCCGGCTGGTCAGCATGTACAGGGCGGCAAAGGCGGCGGGAGCGAAGCTGCGCCTGCTGACCGAATCGGAGTTCGAGAGTGGAAAGTCTTCGTGACAAACGCTTCGACGACATCGATCTGGCCGTCCCCGTGCTGCTGGAGGACATCGCGCCCGACCGACTGCTCGACCTGTTGCTGGATGTGGCGGAGGCCAAGTTCCCGCTGGGCGACGCCCTCACCCGCGGCTCGGCCCGACAGGCGCAGTACCGCCAGCACGTCAGGGCCATAGGCCTCTTCCGCGAGTTCCTGGGCGAACGCCTTTCCACTAACATCGACGAGCGCGTGCTCGACGAGTTCGTCGGCCATCTGGTCTCCGCCGACGGCGACAAGCGCCCCAGCTATTGGCGCGAGTTCCAGTCGTGCGTCCGGTGCCTGGTCAACGGCCTGCCGGACGACATGCGTCGGCGCCCGCTGCTCGCGCCCCTGCAGGCCAGGTGGGCGTCCAAGCTCTCCGGTCTGCACGAGGAGACCCGGCTGATCCTCAGGGGGTTTTTGCAGCGCGGCATGATGACCCGTACAGGCCCCGACGGCACGGTGGTCCTGCGTCCCCATGCCCTTTCGGATTCCGTCCGGGAAAATGCCTCAAGCTCGCTGCGCACCATCCTGAAGGCGCTCGGGCTGCGGGATCTCCGGCTGCTGACCTGCGACAAGGCGAAGGAGTTCCTCGACGCGTACACCGCCGACGGCAGGCGCAACCACGCGCTCAACCACATCCACAAGGCGTGGCCGATCTTCCGGTACCTGCGGGCGAAGCAGGTTGTCGCTGAAGATCCGTTCATGGGGATCGCCGAAATGCCAACGAAGCGGAAGAACAAGGACTACGTGCCCCAGGACGGCATCGACCGGCTGGGCGACCTCACAAGGCTGGACATGGAGAGCGTGCGTGAGGTGCGCGACAGGTCGATAGCCTTCGCGCTGCTGTACGACTTCGCACTTCGTCGCGGCGAATGTGCGCGGCTCGACCTCGGCGATCTTCACGTCGAGAGGGCCGATCAGGGGCTTGGAAACGTCATCCGGCTCCACGTGCGGAGGGAGATCCAAAAGGGCCAGAACAAGGAAGCCGTGGACCTCTACAGTTACTTCCCGCAGACCGTCCGGTTGCTGACACGCTACCTTGAACTGCGCCCGCGCCTAGAACCAAAGACGGACGCCCTTATCGTGGCCGACGACGGCGACCGTCTGGGTGACGCCGGCATCGCCGACGCCGTGGCGCGCCAGTGCGGGATGCTGAAGATCCGCACCGCCGCCGGCAAGGCGGTGACGTGCCATCGGCTTCGGCATTCTGCCGGCAGCCTCAACGTTGAGCCCCTCGGCCTGTCTCTGACGATCTATGAAATAATGCGGCGGCTCCGGCACGAGGACTACCAGGTCACGAAGCAGGTCTACCTTGACGAGAATCCCTTGATCCAGCGCGAGCGCCACATGGTGACCCTGCGCAGGATACAGAACGGACGCGGCGTCGAGCCAACTGTCTCCATGCGGCACCCGACGGTGGATGATGGCGTGCCCGAACCGGAGGCCATCCGGCGCCTGTCGGCCTTGGGCATCACGGCAGCGGCGCTGGAACGGGAAGGGGCGAAGGCCGGGGCGCTCATCAAGTCCGGCCATGGCATCGCGTACGCCACGGCGTTCGTGGGCGACTTGGAGTCGAACTACGTGGCGAAGGCCGAGGCCATGCGCGTGCTGAACTTCACCGACCACCAGCTTTGGCATTGGCTGAACCTCCGCGGCAGTAAGGCGCGGCTGGTCGGCAAGGCCAGCCTCGTCCGCAAAAACGATATCTGGGACGAACTCAGGGCGCGGGCCGAGGGGCGCGGCAGGCCCGAAAAGTCCGGGAGATAATGGCCGTTTTGCCGGGAGATAAATGACAAGGGTTTGCACGAAGTTCGCATCAATCTCTTTTGCAGCGATTTGCGGCAGCAAAGGTTTGCGAGCCCGGCGACCCGGCTTTTCATCCACGTAAGCGGGGTTCGACTCCCCCGCTGTTTTCAAATCCACTTTCTGACGTGTAGGTAAGACCGTCCGGAAATAGCAGCTTTTGAAAACGCTGCTTGTCCTGGGCCAGTTCGAAGCCATCCCAGAGCTGGCGGATCTTGCGCAGCAGGGTGTCCACGACATCGAGGGCCGCCTGCACTTCGGCCTCCTTCAAATCCGCATCGCGCACGTTGGCCCGGCATACGGCGATCTCTGTCGTCAGTTCGCGCGTCTTGGCCGTGTAAACCTCGTCGGTGATCACGCCATGAATCAGCTTATCCAGCAGCGTCTGCAGCAGCTTCTCGAGATCCGCCAGCCGCTTGTTATGCGCGGCCTGCTCAATCACCGCCATGGCGTTCGCCTGCCGCCATTCGTCCAGCACCCGATCACGGAATTCACCCAGCCGTGGCAAGGTTCTGAGTGATATGCTGTCGAGCAGCGCACGGAACGCGTTCTCCATATCCTTCTTCTTCACGTGCACGTGGCACTCGGCGCGGCGGCAGCGGTAGTACGCGTAGCGCCACTTGTTACGACCGGTGGCGAAGCTCGCGGTCAACGGCTTCCCACAGTGCCCGCAACGAACGAAATGCCGGAGTGGGAAGTCTGGGTTCTGATGGTCGTGGGGTGTGGCAACATGCCCATTGCCGGACAGGACAGCCTGCACCTGATCGAATACGTGCTCATCAACCAGCGGCTGGAATCTCGCCTTCACGACCCGTCCCGACGTGATGCGCCCGCTAATGCGGCCGGCGTAGATCGGGTTCGTCAGGACCTTCTGGACGCCCTGCACGTACAGCGGTCGCCCTGTGGCGGTCTTCCACCGGGCCCGCAGCTTGTCGCGAATCGTTGTCAGCGTATGCATCCGCGTCGCCGCCATCTCGAACATGGCACGTACGATCGGACCCTGCTGCTCATGCTCGACCAGAATGGGCAGCCCATCGGGGCCGCGGCCATTGACGTACCCCAGCGGTGCCTGATGCGCCCAGCCGCCTTTCTCCACGACGCTCTGCATACCGGCACGCGCACGCTGCCCGCGGATCGTATTGTCCAACTCCGCGATAGCGCTCAACACCGTTTGCATGAATTTGCCGGTCGGATCGTCGGTTATCGGCTCCGTGGCCGAACGGATTAATGTGCCGTACTTCGCCAGCGCGCCCGTGAAAACCGCGTAATCGAAGTTGTTCCGAGCCAAGCGGTCGAGCCGGTACGCCACGACGAAATCGATTCGGTTGCGCGGCTCAGAGCAGAACTTCAACATCTTCTGGAACTCGGGGCGGTCCGCCGTCTTTGCTGATTCACCAGCATCGGTAAAGACGCGGACCACCTCCATGTCGTTGTCCTTCCGTCCGCAGTACTCGCGGCAGACCTTCTCTTGCGTTTCCATCGACGTGTTCTCGATCTGGTCGGTCGATGAAACGCGGATGTATAAAACCGCCCGGGTCATACGCGCGCCCCTTTCACCGGGAGCGGGAGCTCGCCGGCATAGTGATCCATGGCCTGCTTAGGCGTCAGGCCATACTCGTGATGAAGCCGCATCATGTCCTGCACCAGCATCTTCGCCAGCGCATCCAGGAACCGATCCTGTTGCTCCGTGTCTGTATCATGCTTGCTGCAATGCCCCAAATCGGGGCACTGGCCATCGGTCGTTTGCGGCGCACTCGCGGGCGGCGCCTCGCCCTGATCCGGTTCGAACATTGGAATCGCTCCAGCTCATTGGATCTCCAAGTTGTATTACGATCCTATTCGTCATTGCGCCGGACACCAGCCCTGTGCTGGTGTCCGGCATCACCATCGATTCGTCCCTCTACAGCCTCATCACGCCGGTCGGCGACTCCCTGCCAGTTCGTTCAGCAGCATTGAGCCCAATGCGAGGCACGCGCCGGCGGCGTCCTGCGGTATGGCCATCAGTTGGACCGCGAGGTCATGGATCGGCCCGTCATGCCGGACGCGCTTGGCTTCTGCAAACGCGGCGGCGATTGCCTCTTGCTGCTGTTCCGTCAGCCCCAATCGTCGGGCGCTGGAGAGCATGCGCTCCACGGGATCAAGAAGGAACAGGACGTCCGGGGGAACCTCGGGAACGGGTGCAATCGGGGTGCCGATAGCCGGCGTGGCTATGGCGTTGTCCCCCGCGATCGGCTTGATGGTGTTGGCCACCGACCGGAAGGCCTCCACCACCTGAGATAACCGTTCTACCGTCCACCGTTCGTCATGGGCCTCGCAGAGTATCCGTTGTAAACGCGGATCGCACCCGTGCTGGGCGACAGCGGTGGCTGCGACCACCCAATGAGGGCCGCTGATTGCCACCACATGAGTTGATTCACATCCGGTGGGCATCTGCAAATCCACCTGCCAGCAAGCGGGTAGGCGATCAAAGTGCTTCGGCAACTCGACGAGTGCGGTAACGACTTCTCGCGGGAGGGTCAGGTACCGCTCAAGCTCGTCCAGCGTGCACCCGAACTCCTCAGCGAGGCACGCGACATAGCGCGCGAACTGGAGGGGTGACGATATGCTCCGGTCGTGTTTCCTGTCTGCGCGGCTTGCGATGCGACACCAGTCCGCCTCGTCCAGCTGAGTGACGAGCACGTATTCGTGCGGCTCAAGCATCCCGTCACCGCCGCGGATGTGACTAAGCGCCATAAGCAGATTGGCGCCAGCCACAACGGTGTAGCGCCACGGCCCCCCGGTGCTGAGCGCCAGAACCGCGGCGTGCAACACCGGCCTCCTGCCACCCCCCGCGGTGGTCGCGCGACAGGCGTCCAGATCGAAGCCCTCCAGGCTGTCAGGGTCGCAAACCCCGATATCCTCTAGTCGAATCGCGCAAGGCATGGCCTCGCTGACCGGCGCCGGCTCGCCCTGGTGGACCGCTGGCATGGCGGTCGTTACCGGGGTTTCCAGCGGCGCTGTCGGGGTACGGTTGACCGGTGCAGGCGGCATGCTGCCCACGATTGCCGCCAGTTCCTCCGCGTACTTCACTGCGGTGGCATTACCTTTTCGCAACCAGCGAATCGCCGTCCGCCAATGCTCACGGTTGCGTTCGTCTCCCAACGTGCTGCCGAGAGGCAATGCTGCCATCAAGGGGATCTGGTGCTTTTCCGGAATCCCCAGTTTCACAAAATCGCGCATGATGCGCTGTACAAGTTTTGCTGCCTTATCCATTTTCATCCCCACATCTAATTGATACTCCTGTATTTTCAGCCGTTGTATTTCCGAAATCAGTTGCCCGATCCCCACGTGCGGGGCATGGCGTCCAAGGCCTGCTGCAAGTTCGACACGCCGAGGGCGGGTACGGCAACCACGGGAGCGACAGGCTGTGCATCGAGTTCCCCCTGAGGTTCGTCGGGTTCCGTCGGGGTAACCTGCTCAGCAATCGCGGAGGAGTTGTCGCCCAGCGGGTCCATTCGAATGAAGACACCGCCAGTGCGCTCAAAGCAGCCGACAATCGCATCACCTGCCTCGCCGTACCTGGCACGGAACTCACGAGGTGTAATCTGCATCGTGACTAATGTCGGCAGCCGGTTGCACCGCAGCCGCTGGTCCAGCAGGTCCTGCAGCGCATTTGCCCACTGACCGGTCGGGAATCTGTCCAAGTCGCAGATGCCGGCGAGAAAGGCTGAGAAGGCGTGTGCAAGCCACGTCTTCTTGCCCTCGCCCTGCAACAGGTCTGGGATACCTGCAGCGCCGACGAATAGCAGATTGTCCGCAGTTCCGGTCGCGACGACTTCTTCGTAACTGCTGCGACACCGAACGAACGGCGCGAGTTCCCGCCAGACTGCGGCAACAAACCAGGCGCTCAAGGCCCTGTCCGGACCGTAGACCATGAGCGAGCCGCGTCCACCGCCTCTGACATCAGCGATGTACTCCCTCGCGGCCTCAACCGCCTGTCTGTGCGCGTAGGTGGTGTTGGGGTAGTCATCAAGGCCAGCGGTTTGGAGCGGCTCGGGCAGGAACTGCACCGCGTACCTGTCGTGTGCAGCTCCGAAATATGAATTTATAGCGTCCGGGTTCTTCATTTTCTTTTCCTTCTTCCTGTTCTTCACGTTGTTCAGTAGTGCGTCCGACATGCATCCTGCCTGCGTCCGCCCTCATCCCTTTCGCGCGTTCGATCCTGCGTCCGTATTTGCAGCACGTATTTCGGAAGCCGCGTAGTCGCAAAGCACTACGACAGATCCGACTGCGGCCGGACCTGCATCCGCACCCGCGCCCTTGCCCGTCTTCTGGCGACTTCCATCGGCCATGATCAACTCGCGGCGGATCAACCCGTCGCGTTCCAGCGTATTCAGCAACCCCCGCACTTTCTTCGGTGTCAGGTCGAGTTCGTGTGCGAGGATACGCTCGGAGGTGACGAATTCCCCGCGACGGAGTTGCACCGGAATGTGCGTCGCTGGGGCGCGTTTCTTATCCGGCATGAACGCCGCGTGCTCATACAAGATCAGCAAGAAGCCGAGCACCTCCAGATCCGCCTCCCTGAACGCAGCCGACTGGCAGATCTTCCGTCCAATGGGAATATGCCCCTTCGTCCCGTGATAGGGCCTAAACCTCTCGCCGAGGGGTTCTTCATCAACGGCGTCGTCTGTGAATAGATTCGCATCTTCATCCGTGAAGTCCCCCGGGAGGTCGTTGACGTGCACACACGGGTCTGGCGTCTCTTGTCGCGGGGGAATTACATCCGTACCAGCAATCATGCCGGTGGTGGGTTCGGGCAACATACGCAACGACGGATCGAGATACAGGCGGCGAACACTTCGACCGCCGAACACGCCGGAACGATCCTTCGTGATGCACACGGTCATTATCTCGTGAAGCACGCGTGGGCCCAGCGTCAGCACGCTTCCCGCCGCATGCGTTTTGGCATTCGAGAATGCCAGTTCATGCCCCTGGACGATCTCGCCTGGTTGGGCCCCGCGGGTGACCTGGCTTGTCAGGACGATGGTCAGTCCCTGGCGCGCCGCCGCGTCCGCCAACTCCGCCGTCAACGCATCGGCGATCTCCCGGGGAATGGGAAGACCATCGGCGTTATCAAGAAGGATGGCCGAGTCAGCAGGGGCAGTTCGAACGGCCTCGCGGATGGCCCACAGCAACTCGCTCAGCGTCCGCGGAAGGTCTAGAACCGCGATGTTCGACATCACCGTCTCGTCCGACACATCGGACGGCTGGAGCGCGGCAGGCGCGATCCCACGGAAAATCCCCCATAGCCGGAGCCAAACCTCCTGGGCCTGCATCTCCCCCATGAGCCACCGCACCTGCCGGCCCATGGCAGCAGCGATGATGCCGATGTTTGCCATCATCAGGCTCTTGCAGTGTCCTGTGCCACCGCCGATCTGCACGAGTTGCGGATGGTTGAGCACAGCCCCGTAGATGTTGTCGGGATCCAAAACCCGGCAATGATCGACAAGGCTGGGCACACACGTTTCCTGATCTTGAACAGCTTCTGACATACATACCCCAAGGATTGCAGATTGACCCGGCGAATGCGCGCGGGCCGTGGTATTGGCGAACAGGAGTATCAGCGGACGGGGCTCGGTTGGTAGGTATCAGGTGCGGGGATTGAGCCTGGCCGAATGACGGCCACCCCGCAGCGCAACCCGTGTCATCCAACTCAGGTTGCTGGCTAAACGATGACCCCATCTACTGGGGCTGGCAAGCATCTTTTTTCGGAAAAGTACTATATGTCGAAAAATGAGAATACTTCCGACTTTCCCGGAGGTTCACGCCAAGTCCGCGGCGCACTCATCCAATTCGCGAGTCGCCGATTTGGACTCGCTCAGCCATATCGGTCAGGTTTACGGAGATCGCGAATTTGAATCAGCCGCTCAGCATGTTATTGAGGCACATGATCGGCGCACCATTTGCAGCGATGCATCTGGTGCTTTGCCACATCAACCGCAGCAACTGCAGAGAGGTGGTCAGGCGCGAAGCACGTGAATTGACGCCCCCTGCTACAAGGTAGGTGGCTCGCCGGAACAAGCGGACAGCGGAATAGCCCCAGCCTGTTGTGGGTTGGTGGATTTTCCGAAAAGTTCCCCGTGATTCCGGGACGTTCATTGCACCTTCGCGCCCCTGCTGGTTACCGGGGCTGCGGTCCGAGGTGGCGCTTCAGCATGGTGTCCAGTTCGCGATCATCCTGATTGGGATTTTCGGTAACTGGTGTGCGGGACACGCGCTGCTGGGCCTCGAAATGCTCCTGGATGGCCTGCGTCTGCGCCGCCTGCTGCTCGGGCGTCTTGGTGGCGCCCGTGACCTGAATCCGCAGCCCGGACAGCAGCTTCCGCGTGAACGCCCAGCCGTCGGCCTCGCCCTGGGGCGGCGCGAGCTCGTGCTCCAGCCGCCGGCGCAGCAGGCCGGTCGCCTGCAACCGGATCAGGTCGCCGCTGGTGAGTTCGTTCGTAACAACGCGGCGCGTCAGCTCGTTGTCAACCAGGCGCAGAAGGTCGACCGGCTGCCCGGTCGTGCCAACCATCTGATCCAGCAGCTCTGCACCGCCGTGGAGCGCCATACGCTTCAACTGGATGCCGGGCGTGGCGGCCGCCCCCTGTAACTCCAGTTTGACGCGCGCCAGGATTTCGGGCCGGGCCCGGCCACCGTCGTCGCGGGTGTCGCACATCAGCCGGGAGTACAGCCTCACATCGCTGGCCGCAAGGTTCAGCCTGAGTCCGATTTCCTCGAATGCCAGGACGGTCAGCAGCAAGGCCTCAATCATCGCGCCCGTCATCGTCGTAGACCAGACCAACACGCGGTCGTGCGGGGCTTCCGGCAGGTTAACCGGATGGCTTGCCCGGTGTTCCAGATAACGCACGGCCTGGCGCACATCGTCATCGCAACGCGTCAGGCTGAATCGTCCGCTGGCCCTGGCAGACACGATGGCCCGAGCCAGCCGCATCCGCCAGTCCAGCTCAAACGCCAGCGGGTCATCACCGGGCGTCAGCACGGTTGTCGCCCCGATCTTCATGACTGGTGCCGCCGGAGCTTTTCGATCGCCCTGCCGGTCTTGGCCGCCGCGGACTCCGCCGCCCGCAAGGCGGATTCCGTGCGACGCTGCCACCGCGGAGTCCGTCCGCGGGTCCCGCCGGATCGTGCCAACCGATGGCGGTATAGCGCGATCAGCGCGTGGTTGATGTCCTGCACGCCATCCAGGGCGAGCATCAGCAGGCGGCGTGAATCACACATCCCGAGCACCCATGGCCAGAGATCCATCTCGCCGCCTCATGGCTTTGGAGCGCTGCACGGACAGCCAGCGCGCTGGATCTGCACGCACCTGCCGCAGAACTCCGTGGTGTTCATCTCGCCGGGATTATCGGACAGCAACCGATCCACCAGGCGAATGCTCTCGGGGGTCGCGTTGGGGCCACCCGTTCTGCCCCACAGGTACTGAACAACCAGGGCCATGCCGGCCCGATCAAGGCTCTCCGGGATTGTGGTCACATCCCGCTGCGCCATACCCCACGCGGCACCCTCCTTGGATGGATTGGTGCACGCGACGTTCAGACACGCAACCCACAGCGGCATCAGCCGGGTCCCGTTGTTGAACGCGCACCGCAGCATCGTTGCCTCGAATGTTTCGTTCTGCTCTGTCTGCTCATGGATCAACATGTGCTTTTCCTCTGACCAGCCGGTAGCCGCGGAAATACCATCCCTCGGCCGCCGCCAGTCGTTGCGCGTGGTCCCGCAGTTGTTGGCGGACAGCACGCAGTTGCCGGACTCGTTGACACAGTTCGCGGTTCGTCGGCGGTCGGGTGTCTATCACCTGACGCACCAGTTGTTCGGCATTCGGGTCGAGTGCGCCGAGGTAGATCTCCCGCCGGCCACCAACTGGTGCCTGGCAGGACATCTTGAAATACGGCTCGCGTCGACCATTGCGGGCCCGGTTTAGTCGCGCCGGTAGGGCAAGGTTCTGAAGCATATTCACGGCGATCAACACGCGGGTCGGGACCTGTCGCACGCAGAGCGGCATGGCCGCACACTCCGAGCCCGAAAAATCCAGAACCTGATTGCCGACGTGAAACACAAGCACCTGCCGTTGACCACCAACACGCCCAGGACGGGCTTTCGTCAATTCGACAGATTCGTAGGACCCACAGGCGTGGATCACATTAAGGGAAGTTTAGCAAACGACCCCGTGCGCGAACAGCCTTTTGCGGCAATGAACTGGCCGAACACAGCGTATAGTTAATTCTTAACGAATAGAGGGTATAACCCATGGGGGTGCCGCCTGCCGTCAGGCCCGGATGCGTACCCCGTGCTTCCCGACCGCCACCCAGAAGTGCGAACCGGAGTTCATCCGACTTCGCCCCAAACCCGGCACGGTCCAACCGGCAACCATGGACCAGAAAGGCATATGAACCGCATCGAACTCAAAGCCCGCATTCTCGCTCTCCGAATCCCCGCCAGGCTGAGACAAACCACGTACTGGCTGCTCGGAAACCTGCGGGGCCTGATCGCGCTGTTGTTGCAGTTCCTGTCGAGGCACCTGGCGTTCGTCGAGTCCGTGTTGCTGGGGAGCCTGGTCGCGCTGATCGTCACGAACGTGCCACTGATCGGCCGCATCCTGGCCTGGGCGGCGCTGACCATCGGCGCGTTTGTAGGTCTGTTGCGTGAGGCCAGGCCGTAGATGAATGCACCAAATCCGCGCGAATCCATCTCCTTTAACCTGATCCTGGCCACACCCCAAGAAACTCAAAACATTGAACACAATTCGCAATCGTCTAGCGCATCTGTTTCGCCCGGTAACCCGCGCCATCGCGTTTGTGCGGCGACATCGACCATTCCTCGAAGCGCTTTTCGTCGGGCTGATCGTCGCGCTGGTTTTATCGCGCATCCCACTGATCGGCAAAATCGCCGGGGAATTTACGATGCTGGCCGCAGCGCTCATCGGGTTGGCGAACGATGAGCGGCAATAGCGACTGCAACGCCATCCAGCTCCGGGCCGCCGGGGCAGGGATTCCACTATTTCGATGAACGACTGAACAACACAGCCGCACGAGCGGCTACCAACAGGGTGGCCGCTCGTCACATCCCAATGGGTGTGGTGTGTCGCCATCCAGAAAGAAGGCGCAGATGACGACACATGCTGGATTGATGCTGGTGCAGCAGATCCTGCCCTTAATCGCCGGTGCGATCAGTCGCGGCCGGGTGAAGTTCGTAGGGGCAGAGGATGGTGAGGAACTGGTGCAGGACTGCGTGGCGATTGCGGCGCAGCAGTTGGATGCCGCCGAGCGAAAGGGGCAGCCCTTCACGCCGGGCACGATTGCGTTCTATGCGCTTAAGAACCTGAAGTCGGGACGGCGGTCAACCGGATCGAGCACGACGGATGTGATGGCTGCGGGAACGCAATTGAGTGGCCGTTGTGCGATGCGGTCTCTGGACGAGCCCGTCATGCAGGGTGATGACCACGAGGACGAACTGGACCTGCACAGCCTGCTCGCCAGCCCGGGCGACGATACCGCCATGGCGGCGGGGCGGCGGATGGACTGGGACCATGCACTGCAAAGCATGGACGTTAGACAGGCCGGCATCCTGCGCGCGAGCGCGATGGGGATGTCTGTGAACGAAACGGCGGCACAGTACGAAGTCAGTGCGCCGCGGATCATTCAGATCCGTCAACGGGCAGGTCAGCGCATCGAGGAAGCATGGGGCTCGAACGGTCTTGAAGACCAGACGCCTGAGTGGCGGCGCGGTCTGCGTGCCGTGCATGAGCGGCGGGCCTGCCGGGCGGCGCGATGAAGACGATCCACCACCCGGGGTACGCCAGGATGGTCTGCGCGTTGAAAACCCGGCGGCAGGCCTTGGGCCTGACGCAGCTCGACGTGGCGTGCAAGCTGGGGTGCTGCCGGACCCGCATCGCCAAGATGGAGCAGTGCGAGTTGCGAATCGATGTTCTGGATTACGTGCTCCTGTGTACGATTTACAGGCTGAACCCCAACCGGCTACTCGCCGAGTTGCGGGTGGAGGACCCGTCCTGCACGGGCGGGTCCTTCTCTTACCTATCAAGGGTACACAGTCAGAACTCACGGCCGCTGGGGGCGGCGGGCGCGCCATACAATCCCTTGTCGAATCCCCGCCCGAACCTGCAATCCTTTGTCGCTTTCCGACAAGGGTTTGCGGCTTTTCGACAAACCTTTGTACGAATCCCCGCTTTTCGGGGGTGGGCGGCTCCGGGAGATAATCCGGGAGATAAATCAGTGTAAATCTGAGGACAGGCCCCTCGTGGGGCGCGCGGGACGAGTCCGTAGGCCTGCGCGACGGGGACTGGGCCGAGAGGTCGTTGTCGGCGTCACTTCGCGGCGAGTTCGCCGTACCAGTATCCGAGCAAAGCGTCCGTGCTGTTACGCCTGCACGAACAGGAGGACGGTGCCACCATGAGGAGGGTGGCCGGCATTCTGAGGGATGTGCCGTGCCCGCGCGCCGCAAGCTGCACCAGGCCACTGCCGTATTCCTGGCTTCGGAGTTTAAAGCGCGTGAGACGCGCGGAGCGCTCCAGGCCGCGCGTGTATGGCTGCGGGAGAACGAAATCTTCGCGCGCCCGTGACCGCGAGGCGCTGGCCGTGGTCGAGGCCTTCTTGCGCGACGGCACCCCGAGGCATCTGCGGCGCGACCTGCGCTTCAAGGCGATGTTTGTCCTCGCGGTCGTCACGGGGATGGGAGCGGTGCTGTCATCCAAACCCATGCCCCAGAAGCAGGCGCAGAAACATGCCCGGGAATGCGCCCGCATGCTGGCGGATTATCTGGGGCTTCGCGGGTAGCGAGCTTCACGGTGGTGAGCGTCCGCCTTGGTTTGCGTCGATCAATCCCGAAGCCGCGAGCTGGGCGTGTGCGGCATCGATGAATGCCAGCATGTTCTCCAACGGAACATCGCTTTCGACCGCGTGGGAGGGGGAGAAGATGTAACTGCCGGCCTTGCCCAGTTCGAGCAGTTCCTGCGACTCGGCCCGGACCTTGTCCGGCGTTCCGTGGGGAAGGGTGCGTTGCGTGGAAAGGCCGCCCCAGAAGGAAAGCCTGCCGCAGTATTCCTTCAGCAGGGCGCGGGTGTCCATGACCTCGGGTTGAAAGGGATTGAAGCAGTCCACCCCGAGACGGACCAGGTCCGGAAACAGTTCGTCCACATCGCCGCAGGAGTGAATAAACTGGTGCTTTCCGGCCTGCGCGACGAGACCATACATCCGCTGCAACTGCGGGGCGATGAACTCTTTCCATCGGGGGTATCCCATGATCAGGCCGTGCTGTTGTCCCCAGTCGTCGCCATAGTAGACGGCGTCGATATCCTGATCCAGGGCCTTGCGGACCTGGGTCAGGTTGTAGTCCGCGATGCCGGTCAAGAGTTCTTGCACGAACTCGGGTGACTCGATGAAGTCCATCATCAGGTTCTCCATGCCTCGCAGGGTCCATGCCCGCTCGAAGAGCGAGAAGCCAAGGCAGAAGAGACGGAAGCAGCCCGGCTGTCGCCGGTTCTTTTCCGCGATCCCGGCAAAGAACCGATCATCCAGGGGATCCGGCCATGTGTATCCGTCGAGGGACGCATCCTTCAGCGGGTGGTCGCATACGGTGCCGATATCCTTGTCGACCGAACGGTCCCAGACCACGCCGAACACGTCGCGGTGAAGATCGTTGCCCAAGTCATCGAAGAACCCGATGTCGCTCCCGAGTTCGACGATGTGGTTACCGACCGTTGCCTCCAGGTCGGCATCCTCGACGCCGTAGTGGCGGCAGAGCGTCGCACGCGGTTCCCCTGTGAAACGGAACGACCACGGGACATAAGGAGGGGATTTCCCATCGAGTGCTGCGATTACGACTTCACGGGGCGTCATGGTTCCTCCTCTACAAGCCTGATATCAGTTATCAACCATCTCCTCGAAGACATCCGGATGGTCATAGATGAATAGGCTAGGTTTTCGACTCCCATCCAGTCGCGGATCCAGGAACCAGCGTTCCATGGTTTCCGCCCAGCCACCCCAATGAACGACCGGCATGCGGTCGAACTCGCCGTAGTGCATAATTCTTTGAAAGAGTTCACGGTTCGTCATTTCCCGGGTTCCGACGCCTCGTGGTGTGCGCCATAGGCCGAGTGGATGAACTGGCAGTCACCGAGGAGAATCCCGGTCCCGTGGGCCGTCTCGTCCCCGTTGATCCGACGGCCATTGTGCCACTCCCTGTCCCAAGGTGCCCCCGGTGGCGGAGAGGCCCCCGGCGTCGCGACGCGTTGCGGCGCCCTGGCGGCGCTTGCCGCTCTTGCACTGGCTGCCATCATAAGCCCTGGGGCCTCGCCGCTGCTAATCAATCCTCCCCGCACCGGCCGCTCCTATTTCATGGAGGGCAAGACAATGCCGCGCAGGATCATCTTTTGGCATCCAATGAACACAAGGGCGGTCGGGATCGAAGCGGCGACGAAGGCGGCCATGATGATCCACGGATTCGCCGTCAGTGTTTGAGAGAGCTGATACAGCCAGACGGCGATTGTCCAATACGACTCCTTCTGGCAGACGATGAGGGCCCACTCCCAACTGTTGTAGGCGCCAATGAAGGCGTTGAGGGCGTTGATTGCCAGTATGGGTGTCGTCATCGGCAGGGAGATGTGCAGGAAGATTTGCCATTCCCGCGCGCCGTCGATGGTCGCCGCCTCATACAACTCCCGCGGCAACCCATCGAAGAAGCACTTCAAGACGAAGATGGCCATCCCGTTGGCCAGCCCCGGGAGGAACAACGCGTAGAAGGTGTTGAGCAATTGCAGATCCCGCAGCAACAGGAAGCTCGGAATCGCCGTCACGGCGCCGGGGAACGCCATCGTGGCCAGCATGAAGAGCAGGATCTGCTCGGTCCATCGCAGTTTGAAACGCGAGAGGGCGTAGGCGGACAGAGGATTGATGGTGAGCGAGAGGAGCAGGCAGATGGCAATGTAGATGACGGTGTTGACAAACGCCCGGCCCCGGATCGCCATGAACTCGAACACCGCCCCGTAATTCCCGGCGATGTCATACAGACAATGGCGCCACTCGTTGTTGAAGAATGTCACGGTGATCGCTTCGGCAATGGGCGGAGACGCCTCCTCGATGATCCGCAGGTTCCAGCCGTACGCCGCATTGATCGCCGCGACGGAACCGTACGTTGTCAGCAGGAACTGCTGATAAGCCTCTTCCGCCGAGCGCAACGTGAAGTCGGCAGGCGTCAGTCGCCCGACAAACTTCAGCCAGTCGCCGTTCGCGGTGTCGCTATCCCGCAGCGGAAGGTCCGTGAAATCGTCGACCGTCTTTGCCGCCAGCGTGTTGTACGCGTCGATCGTCTTATACGTCTCGCGCAAGCTCGCCTGATACCGGACTTGGAGTTCGGGCGTGAGGTTGAGCGTCACCAGGCGCCGCGGATAGAACCTGACCACAAAGTCATCCCACAGTTCGCGCAGCAGTCCGGTCGTGTCTGCGGGGATCGGAAACGGAATATCCTGGAGACGTTCATAGCGAGCGCCGAACAGGCGGTTATAGTCGGCAACCGTAAACTCCGCCTTCTCATCCACCCCAAGTTTCGCTTTGGTTTCGGGCCGGTTGAAGTAGGCGCACCATGGGCCTTTCATCAGGAACGGCAGGGTCGGGCTGGCCGGACACGTTTCGGCAATGAACTCCTTGAACAGCGGCCAGTGAGGACTCGTCCGCTCGACGGGCCAGCCTGACGCGTGATCGGGCACCGTTCCGCGGCGTTTGGCAAAGGCGCGCCACTGGCGTTCCGCTCCGGGTCGGAACGCCATCCGACGGTACGCGTCCTTGAACTCCAGATACAGACGCGCCTGGGCCGTGGCCGGATAAGTCCAGGTCAGATGGTGCATGGGATACCAACGTTCGCTCGCGAGTTTGATATCAAAGAAGCTCGCATAGGGAACGTCCCAGTCGGCCCGCAGTTCGGAGAGGGCAAGCGCCCGGCGTCGCGACGCCGACAGGCGCCCGGAGTCGGGATGCTTCGCCGCATGGACGAGCGCATATCGCTCCGCGAGAAACCCGGCGAGATCGCGCTCGTCGTAGCGGCACGTGGTGTCGGGGATGTCGTACTCCACATTGAACCGGGCGAAGTCCCCGGCGGCGCGCCGCCAGCGCGTCAGTTCCGCAGGCTGGTCCTCGATCGCCAGGTACGGTTCGGCGAACTGCCGGACGAGCTCGGCGTCGGCCCCCGTGCTTGACCAATCTGACCAGGACCGGGGTAAATCCCTGAAGACCTGCGCGGACGGGGCGACCTCGAAGTACGCCACCAGGCTGCGCACAAACCGGTATGGGCGGTCATGGAGCGAGCGCGGGCAGGGAATAAACCGGTTGTATTCCAGCGCATTGGTCATGGAAGACGACACGGTGATGAGGAACGGGTAGATCATCGTGGCGCCGCCGAGCGCGAGCATCGCATAGATGGCCGCGATCACGAGGCGCGCCTTCGCCGAGCGCCGTTCCGTCTTCAGGATGATCGGCATCTCAGTTGTCCTCCGCGCGTCTGAATTCCACCCGCCTGAGAAAGCGAATCTGCAGGTACGTGAACCCGATCAGCCCGACGCCCAGGAACCACCCCATGGTGGTGGCGGTGCTGAACCGCAGATTGTTGTACGCCTCCTGCCAGATCGCCAGGCTGAGCACCATCGTCTCGTTGCCCGGCCCACCGAAGGTGAGCAGGAAGATGCTGCCCATGCCCTGAAAGGCGCCGATGAACGCGCCGACGAAGTTGATGACGATCAGCGGCAGCAATTGCGGCAGGGTGATGTGGACGATGCGCTGCCGCAGGCCCGCGCCGTCGAGGGCCGCCGCCTCGTAGAAGTCGGGCGGGAACGACGAGAGCGCGGCGATGTAGATGAGGCTGCCCATCCCGGCCCCCGCCCAGATGCCGGGCAGAATGCAGCACGCCATCGCCCAGAAGGGATCCTGCAACCACGCCTGCGGCGTGAGGTGGACGGCGGCCAGCAGTTTATTCAGCACGCCGGTGTCCAGCGGGCTGTACATCATTCTCCACATCAGGGCGATGACCAGGCCGGACGACATTTGCGGGAGGAAGAAGAGCGTGCGGAAGAAGACTTTGCCCCGCGGCACCTCGGTGAGCAGCAGCGCCAGCAAGATCGGAACCGCGAATCCCAAGGACAGCGTGATCGCCACAAACTTGAAGGTCTTGCGGATGTAGAGCCAGAAATTGGCGTCGGTGGCCACGGCGATGACGTTGTCGAGGCCGACCCACGCGGACGTGCCCACAATCCGGTAGTCCTGGAACGCCATGAGCGCTCCTTTGATGAGCGGGTAATAGCTCCACACCGCGATCGATGCGATGGCGGGGGTCAGCATCAGCATCGGCAGCAACACGCCCGCCCGGGCGCCGGCCGTCCCCTGCAGCTTGCTGGCCGCCCGGCGCTCACGGACAATCAGATAGGCGCACAGGATCACCACGATGGCGCCGATTCCGAACAACACCCGCGCCAACGGACGGCGTTTATCCAGCTCGTCCTTCGAAAGCTCGAACATCAACCCCGCGTTGGCATCACGGGTGACGTTTTCCAGCGCGGCTTCGTAATCGAAGTCCCGGCCAACCTTGGATAGCAGCACACTGACCACGCGACGGTGCAGGACATCGGAGGCTGCCGCCCAGAAGCCCGCGAACGGTTCTGTCCGGATGGCGAATTTCCCGGAGTCGATCCCATCATAAAACGTCCGGGTCGTGGTGGAGACTTCGCTGAGATAATCCTCCAGACCGAGTCGCTTCAGATCGTTGGGATTGCACCAGACGGCGCCCCCTGTCAGCGTCTTCCGCCGGATCCCGCGGTCGCGGTCGGCTTCGCTGGACAAGTCCTGGAGGCATGTCCAGACCATGTCACGCTCCTCCTTGGAGCGCCGGCCAACCCCCTCCGTCATCACCCAGTAGTGCTGGAAGGCTGCAACGACGGGTTTGCAGGTGGCGTCGCGCGCCGGGAACGGCATGACCCCAATGGCGTCACCGGACAGGGATCGCGACTTGGACAGTTCCTCCATGCCCGCGGCATCGCTGAACATGATGGCGAGTTCGCCCCGCGCGAACATGGCGGTGAAGTTCGAGGCATCGGTCACCATCGACCGCGCTACGCCACGCATGACATCCTGCTCCCGAAAGGCGAGCGTTCGTCCTCCGACCGTCACGTTCCGGCGCGCCACGTCCTGCTCCGTCAGGTCCACCGGTGTACCCGTCTCCGGATCGCGCAGCCAGGGGGCCCACAGCAGTTTCCAGTAGAACGCACACGCCGCCTTGCCGGCGGGTGAATCGAACGCCGCCGCCCAACGCGAGTGAACTCCTTTCAAATCTTCGCCGGTGTCGGGTGCCAGGAAGTCCACCTCTTCCATCGCGAATTCGTACTCCCTGCCCGTCGTCGGCGAGGTCCGGAACTGAATCACCGGGGAACCGCCCGCACTCTGCATCCATGGCAGCCAGGCCCACGGCATATCCGGTATCGCGAAGGCCGGGCGGCTCGGCTGGACGGTGCCACCATTGAGGAGGGTGCGCGGCAAGGTGAGCTTCTGGCACCAGGTCCAGAACGCGTCCCACGTCTGCGGCGGTTTGTCCGGATCGAGTCCGCAGTTCCGCACGAGATCTTTCCGATAGACTAATCCGTAATACGTCATCCCTGCGGTGGGGATGCCATAGACCTGGCCGTCCTCGGTGGCAACTTCGCGCCAGAGGGCGGGCACTCTCGCCCACCCTTCCCACCGCGCCTCCGATTCATCGATTCGCTGGTTGCCGTTGCGGTCTTCCCCGACCCATTCGTTCAAGGGGTACAGAAAGCGCTGGCGCATGTCGTTGCGAATGATGTGGAACCAGCTCATGTAAATGTCGGGTGCGGTCCCCCCCGCGATGGACATGAGCAGCGGTGAGCGCCCCCCGCCGCCCGGGAGGGAGATGCCGCCCCATTGTCTGAGTTCCAGCCGTGGATGCTTCTTGGCCAGTTCCAGCAACCCGACGTTGTACTCGGGCGCACTCGGATTGTAGGAGTCCTTCAACGACACCACGATCGGCGGGCCCGCGGGTTCCGCGGCAGCCCCGTCTAACCGCTCGCTGCGGTTCGTCGCAAGCTCCCCAGACCCCGGCTGAGCGAGGAGCCAGAGCTGGGTGCCTAGGAAAACCGCCTGGAGCGCCTTCATGTAATGGCCGGCTTTCTGGTCAAGGCGGTGGATCACAAGTTGATGCGTTCGCCGTTCACCCAGAGATCCTGGGCGTTGAAGTCGGCGACGACCTCGGTGCCATCGGCGTACGTGGTGCGCTGAACGCCGTCAGCCGGCTCATCCCAAGTCAGCATTTCCTCCGTCTGCAGATGTCCGAAGCGCGTCAGGCAAAGGTCATACTTGGCCTTGAGTTGCACAACGCGGGCGTCGTTCAGGACGGCCATGACACCGGGATGCGTCGACCATTCGTCGCGCGGGTGACCGCCCAACAGCACGCACTCCAGGGTCGACGGCCGATCGAGGCCGTGATTTTCAAGGAGCACGAGGTCGTGTAGCGCCAGGTGCCAGACGGGTACCCGCTTGTCCATCAGTGCGGTCACCGGCCACTCGGGCCAGCAGAGCGACAGGTGCCATGGCGTGCCGCCCGTGCACAAGGCATCGGCGGCGATGGCGCAGTAGAGGAACCCGCATTCGGTTTGGGCGGCGCCGTACACGGCGCGTGCCGTCTCGGTCAACGCGTTGGTGGCGCGCGCATAGTCCGTGCGGGTCATGGGATGCGCCGGGCTGTAATCGCGATAGAGCGGATTGCCCATCCCGTCCAGATAAGCGCAACCGTTCAATCCGAGCGCCTTGAGCGCCCGCATCTCGGCTTCGACCTGCCCGGCTGGCCGCGCGAAGGTGTTGAGGATGAAGGTCGGGCCGCCGCCCCATTCGCCGAGCGCCATCGGCTGCCCCCACTGATCGATCACGACTTCCGCCTCCCGATAGTCGTGACTGCGACGGTACGCGGATAGTTGGTTATCATGGACGTTCATCGTGTAGCCCAGGCGCTTGCCGCGTTCGATCAGTTCGCGGAACCCGCGCTCGCCGCCCAGCCGCTCGTCGATCGGGAATCGACTCGGCCACATGCCGTCATGCCCGCTCGGGTTAAAGCCGGTGCTCTGGGTGTGGATGTGATCAATCCCGGCCGCCTTGAGGCGTTCGAGGCCGGCGCCGGCCTCGGCGAAATTCATGACCTGCCTGAAGGTGATGGGGTCGCCTTTCGCCTCGCCCTGCATCATGCCGCCGCGGTTCTCGACCGCGTAGAACAGCTTCATGGTGTAGGACTGCACCAGTGCGGCCAGTTCGGGGGATTCCGCCATGCGCTGCTTGAGCGTCAGCTTGCCATGGTCTTCGATCACATGCCGGCGCACCCGCTTCGCAGCGGCCACGACGAGGCTGTCACTGGCGTCCAATCGACGGAACCGGATCTCGCGGGTCGCCTTCTCGACCGGGTCGGGCCAGAACTGCCGCAGCGAGAAGCCGAATCCAACCGACCCGCCGCCCTTGCCGTCGGTCGCGACGTGGCATTCGGTCTCCTCCGCGCCCTGCCGTGCCAGCGCCACGAGACCCGACACGTCATCCTGGACGCCGCAGACGGGGAGCATCGGCAGCAGTTCCCAGCGGGACTGCTCGCCATAGATCATGAAACGGTCGCGCAGTCGCTCCTTGTTGGCGGGAAGGCAGAGCACGCCCGAATTCAGCGGCAGCAACATCCGGCTTCCGGCGCCCGCGACGGCCATCAGGCCGGGAAGGAGCACGACGGAGAAGAGGCGGTAGGTGGCGAACGAGTCCTCGTAGACTTCCGACAGTTGCATCTGGACGGCGAGTTCGTCATCGACCAGCCGGAACCACAGCCCCACTCTCACGCCGCGGGCGGCGTCGCCAACCAACACATGGAAGCCGTCGTCGAGTTCCTCGACTCTGTCGATGCGGTACTCCCGCACCGTCTCGGAGCGGAACTCGGCCTTGCTGTAGACCTCCAGTTCCAGCAACGGCACAGGCCCCCAGACTCTTCCCGATCGAGCATCCGTCAGAGTCAGCAAGAGACGGCGCTCCTGACGATGTAGCGCCATTTCCCAAAAGTCATTCCGGATCATGAGTTTTCCTGTCATCTCAATTCCACCCCCAGTTCGACGATGTTCACGTCCATCGGACCCAGCGTCTGCCGCCCAAGATCGATCCAGTCGTCAGCCCATTCCGGGCGGGAGCGCACCGCGCCGTCCATGGGCGACGAGTTCAGATTCATAAGAAAGAGGAGCGAGCGCTTTCCGGAGGTCAGCAGTGAAGGCCAGATGTTCGGGTTCGAGACCGTTATCTTCTGCTGGAGCCCGAGCCGCCCGAGAAGCTTTGACAGCACCCGCTGCTGCTCCCGCATGGCATGAATGTAGTAGAGCCCGAGCACTATACATTCCCCGCCGCCCTTGAAGTGGCGACGCCAGGCCACGGGTTCCGACTGTTCGGTATGGCCAAGGACCTCCGCGTCTTCCGGAAGCTGGGGAAAGGCAAACGTCGCGACGTTATAGAGAATCTCGTCTTCCAGCGTGACCCGGGTCCGCGCGAGGTGCGGTGCATTCCTGGACTGAACGGACGCGCCAAGGCAAGCCGCCAGGATCGAGCAGGGCTCGAGGTTGTCATCAAAGGCGGGTATGATCGGGGCAATCAGCGCCTTCCCGCCGTTGGCAAGAAACCGCACAATCCGCTCCTGGTTCGCGGCCGACATGGCCGAGGAGGTGATGATCACCAGCGGGGTGGCGATGTCTGCGACCCAGTCTTCTGAACTGACGTCCACACACGCTGGCGAGAGCCCCGCGCAGAACGCGGAGGTGAGCGGCCCCTTCATCAGAAAGTCCCACGCGGTCTCCGGCGAGACCGTTGTCCCCGCAAACTCCTTCCAGACTTCCGACCGCCGCATCATCGGCATGTCGAGCGCGAAGCGGCAGTCATGTTCGCGTTTGGCGCCGGCGAGCCAGTCATGCTGCCTGAGGAACTGCCCGAATTCCTTGATCACGCGGTAGAGGGGCCGGACGTCGCCGGCCGCGCCTACGGCAGCGTTGTAGTCGTAAATCTCGCTCATACTACCGGCGCCGGGCGGATTGGGGCCGCCGGTGAAGATGTAGACATTGCACCCTTTCATGCCCAGCGCGAGATTCGCCCGGTAGCAGGCTCTGACATCGTGAGGCTCAAGCGGTGGCCAGTCGGCGCATGAACCGCCCGGCAGTTCGAAGACGGTGGGCGGGAAACCCATGAGCCGCAGTGTTTCCATGGAGAAGAAGATCTCCCGGGCATACTGTGGCGTTGGATTGTTGCGGGGCCAACTGGGGCCGAGACTGTAATAGTGGTCCGAACCCAGCAGAAAGCCCGGTTCTGCCTGCTTCGCGGTCTCCAGGAACCACAGATTCGACTGTGGATTGGGCGAGTTGGTCACCAGCGGGCAGGTGATGCCGCCAGTTCGCAGCATCGCGGAAAGGTGGCCGGCATACTCCCCGAGGGTCCAGTAGTAGAAATCGCTGTAATCCTGGACCTGGCGGAGCCTGGGCAGGTCGGCGGTTGACCCTGGTTCCGGCGCGGGAGGCTTTGCTTCCGCGAATGAGGCATAGGCGGTTCCCCAGAGCCGGTTCAGTTCATCCAGTTGCGGATGACGCGCCTGCAGGAATCGCGCGAACAACCCGTCCTCCCGTCCAAAGCCCATCGTCTCGGGGTTGTAGTCGTAGCCACCCATCCACCTGTGGATGCCGCCGAGTTCATTGTCAATCTGGACCATCTCCACGGGTCCGCCGTTCGACCCAAGATGCGGCTTCAGGATCTTGCCGATCGCATCGAACCATCTCGCCACCTTTTCAAGGAAGAGCGGATGCATGTAGGAGATCGATCCAATCGTGAAGTCCTTGCCGTCGAAATGCTTGGCACGCAGTGCCGGATAGTTCCGGCAGACCCATGCCGGCAGCCCGTTGTAGACGAGCTCGGAATACTGGTAGGGACCCGGACGGGCGATGACGGCCAACCCTTCTTCCCTTGCCGCCGCCAGAAACTCGTCCAGGTTGAGCACGCCGTCCGGACTGTTGAAGCGAAAGTCTCCTTCCATGGGTTCATGAAGAAGCCAGGGAATGTAGGTCGCCAGGCAGTTGCCGCCAGCCTCCCGGAAGAGGCGCATCCGTTTCCGCCAGTCGCTCCTGGGTACGCGGAAATAGTGAAACTCCCCGCTGTAGAGATGTCCGGGACGCCCGTCAATGGAGTAGGAGGCGGCATTGAACGTGATTGAGGACATCGTCAGACTCTCCCGCTCCTGCCTGGTGACGCCGCCCTGCAACCCGGCTTCATCCATGGGATGTCGGCCCCCTCTTTACGGCGCTCGAGCAGGTCGGTTTCAAACAGCTCCCCGGTTTTGCGCTCCAAGCGGAGGGTCAGGAGACGGCTGGCCTTGATGGCGCACTTGAAGGCGTGTCCGTCCACGCGCAGCGTGAAGGCGGTGTCGCGTCCGGCCACCTCCCAGAACCGCAGGATCAGGGCGTCGTCTTCCTCCGCCCTTTTCATCGCAGACAGAATGACATTGTCATGGTCGGTTGTCACAAAAGAGCCCGGGCGCTCGACCGCCGGGGTGCGCCGGGTGGGGAAATAGACCAACTGTTCGAGACCCACGTTCTCCTCATAGGCGAGCCGTGCCAGGCCGGCGTTTTCCGCCGCGGCCTCGCCGAAGACGAAGGTGAACCGGGCCTGCCGCTCGCCCTGATCGTGATGAGGGATGCGGCGGTGGCGGTACCGTTGCCAGTCGGGCGCCACATCCATGCACGCATAGGCGGGGCTGCGCAGGACGCTGAGCCAAGTGACGCCGTCTTGCTGGTGATAGCCATGGGTCCCATGGCTGATGATCCCCAGGCCGTTGCCGCCCTGCGCATCGGTCAGCCGCAGGAAACGCTGGAGGAAGCGCTCACGGTCCGGACGGCCCACGGCGTCCGTCTCGTCGTCGATGCTGTAGCACTTTTCAGCCCAGAGGCGGGACAGCGAGCTGGCTGGCGAAAAGCCAAGCTTGAGCATCTTGTCCTGCTCCGCCCAGAACACGTCCATCTCGAGATGCAGCATGGCGCTCTGCTTGTTGATCTTGTAGCGCTGCGTCAAAGCCGTATGGCCGCAGACGAAGAGCGCCTCGACCACGCTACGAACCGGGCCGTCCTCGATGAGGCGCACCGGTGACAGCAGTTCCGCGTTGCCGGGGTTGATGTTTTCGGAATTCAGCCAGCGTGTCGTTTCATCGGCCGTGGCCAGCCGGAAATTCTGCCGCGAGGGTTTCCACGTGGCGGCGATATCCCAACTGTGCGGGATATCATCGAAGATGCGGGGGGCGAATGCCCCCGGCTGAAGTTGGTCGCGCCCCGCCACGACAAGACGGTCTATCAAACCGGTTGCGCGGTTCACGTCAACGCGCAACGCGTCGCCGCCCAGGGTCAGGATCGGCCCGGCGGCGATGGCGGGAGCCTGCCAGCGGCGCACCGCTTCCGGTGGCAACACCCGGTACTCGGCATCGAAGCGCTTGTACGAGAACGCGGGAATGGTGGCACGGAAGACGGCTGTTTGCCGCCATTCTCCCCAGGCGGGATTGTCCAGGTTCAGGTCGCCTTTCTCGAACTGCGCCTCGACCGGCCTGCCGTCGCATAGAATCGTGCGTACGATGGCGTCGGTACCGGCCTGGCGGGCGGTGCCGTACTCGACTTCGAACTCGCGGGTCACGGCCCAGTTGTGAGGGTTGAAGATAAAAAAGGGCGTCACCTCCCGGTCGACCAAGGGTTCATCGCGCAGCAACGTGATCATGGCCTCGACTTTCTGGCGACGCAGGATTTCCTCCGCATGCCCCAGGGTCTTCAGGGCATCCTCCTCCACCCGCGGGATGCCGGAACCAGGCAGAATGTCATGAAACTCGGTGAAGAGGATGTCCTTCCAGGCCACCTCGAGATCCTTTGCCGGATAGTCGCGGATCCCTTTCCACCAGGCGATCGCACAGAGCTTCTCGGTCAGGTGCGCCAGATTCTCCAGGCGGCGATGGGATTGCTTGATGCGTAGCATCGAGGTATAGCAGCCTTCGAAGACCCGGTTGAAATCACCGCTCACCACCGGAAGGGTCTCGCGACTGCGCCGTCTCAGCGTATGCTCGAAGAACGCCTCCGGGGTGGATTCGATGAACTCGACGTTCGGGAAATCAGCACGCATCCCGGGAAACTGGGCATATTCCTCGCGCGTGGCTCCGCCGCCGTGGTTGCCCAGACCCCAGAGGAACATGAAGTCGCCTTCGGCCTCCCGATAGTGGGCCGGCCAGCTTCCCTCGCGTGTGTCATGACGGAGGTCGCCCTCATTGCCCTGCACGGCGCGGCCCCGCATCTGCTTGCGTATGTCCCCCTGGGTGATGTAGTGGTCGTCGCTGCGCCGGGCGACGATCTCCGCGCCCGACGCATGGCGCCAGCGAAAACTGCCGACCGGCAGTGGATGCTGGCCGCCGTGGGGGCGACAGAACACGTAGGCCTCAAACCCGCAGCCGGACAGGATCTGGATGAGCCCCTGGGGATGGCCGAAGGAGTCGAAGTTGTAAGCCACCCGCGGCTCGACCCCGAACTTCGCCGCGAAGTAGCGCTTGCCCACCAGAAACTGGCGAATCACCGACTCGCCAGAGGCCGCGATCAGGTCCGGCTGAAGATACGCCCCCCCGGCAATGTGCCAGCGGCCGCTTATCACGTGTCGGCGGATTCGCTCAAACAGCTCCGGGGCATTGCGCTCCACCCATTCGTAGAGCAACGCCTCGTTATGGTTGAAGACAAACTCGGGATGCTCGTCGATGAAGTCCGCCGCCACACGAAACGTCGAGATCGCCTCGGCCAGCCCCTCTTCCCAGGGCCAAAGCCACACGGGATCCAGATGCGCATTGCAGACGAGAAAACATTTCTGCCTGGTCATTGCTTCTCCGATGGCCGGGAGGTGAAACACCGTCGTGCTTGGGGTGGACGATTGCCGGGGCGGGTAATCGGCGGCGGAGTCTTTCTCATTGGCATCTCCTGGGATTGCGGGAAACGTTCCGGCCGCACGATTGAGACACGCTAGGCGGGGGCAAAGCAGTCAAACGAATCTGGACCTCGGTCACTAAGGAGGCTTTCGCCGAGCTGGGGCCGACAGAGATGACGGCCCGCCCCGGTTCGACCACCCAGGCGTGGGAGGCTTCATCCCAGTAAGCCAGTTCCTTGACCGGAATCGCCAAGCGGACTTTGACTCTGCCCTTGGCCTTCACCGTCACCCGCTTGAAGGCTTTGAGTTGCTTGATCGGTCGATAAACCCTGGAGTCGGGCAGGCCGACGTAGGCCTGCACCACCTCGTCGCCCAGACGGCTGCCTGTGTTGGCCAGGGTCACGGTCAGGTGAATGGTGTCATCGGGGCCAAGCGCTGTTGAATCAGCCTCCACCTTCTCGAACTTGAAGGTCGTGAAGCTGAGGCCGTAGCCGAAGGGGTAAAGGGGCTTGGCCTTGGAGTAGAGATAGGTGTGGCCCTTGGTCAGATCGTACTCAAGCAGGTCGGGCAGATCCTTGATGGATGTGGGCCAGGTCTGGGTGAGCTTGCCGCCAGGGTTGTAGTCGCCAAAGAGGACGTCGGCCAAGGCGGAGCCTGTCTCCTGGCTGCAATGGGTGATATGCAGGATGGCAGGCAGATGCTGCTGAGACCAGTTGATGGCATAGGGGAAGCTGCTCTGCAGAACCAGGATCGTCCGGGGGTTGGCGGCGTAGATTTCCTTAACCACCTCCTCGTCTTCCAGGTCCAAGCTCTGGCGGTCAACCGCTTCCCTTCCGTAGCTGGCCTTTTGCACCTGAGCCCACTCCTGCTGCTCTCCGCCCTGAGGATGGTTGCCCAGGACGACAACCGCCACGTCCGCCTCTTTGGCCAGCCTCACCGCCGCCGCGCCCCCTCGCGAGTAGGTGACTTTAACCCTGGGTCCCGCCTTGGCCTTGATTCCCTTGAGGGGGGTGACGGCGTAAGCGGGTTTGCCGCTGTACCAATCGAGCAGGACTTCTCCCGCCCTCTGACCGATCACCGCGATCTTCTTGATTTTCGATCGGCGAAGCGGGAGGGTCTGGGAGTCGTTCTTCAAGAGGACGATGCTCTTCCGAGTCACCTTGAGGGCCGCTTGCTTGTGCGGCGCGCTTAGCCAGGGGGCGGGGCCCTCGCCGATTGAGGCGTAGGGGTCGGCGGTCTTTGGGCCATCCAGGGCGCCCAATTTGAGCTGGACCCTGAGGTTTCTGCGGATCGCCTCGTCAATGTCTGCGTCGGTGATAAGCCCCCGACTGAAGGCGTTTTTGACTCCGGCCAGGTAGTCATCAAGGTAACGGGTAATGCCAGCCTTGAGGCAGTCGGCGGCGGCAATGCCAGGGTCGTCTGTGTGCTTGTGGGCGGTCATCAGCAAACGGTAGGCGCCGCCATCGGTGCAGACGATGCCGTCCATGCCCCATTCCTTGACCGTGATGTTCCGGATGAAGGGATGGATCGTGCAGGGGATCCCATTGTAGGCGTTGTAGGCCGTCATGTACGCGCGGCCCCCGGCCTCAAATCCCTTGCGAAACCCTACGGAGTAGTACTCGCGTAACTGGCGGGAGTCGAAATTGGAGGACGAATGGTACCTTGTTTCCTCGTTGCTGTTGGCAAGAAAGTGCTTCATCAGGCTGGCGCACTGCCAGTAGCCCTTCTTTTCGCTTTGAATGCCGCGGACGACGGCGGAGGCGAGTTCGCCGACCACGTGCGGATCCTCGCCGAAACATTCTTCGGTGCGTCCCCACCGTGGGTCACGCCCCAGGTCAGCATTGGGCGTAAAGGCCACGAGGCCTCCCTGCTTCAGTTCCTTGTTCTGCCAGACGTAACGGCATTCATGACCCACGATGCGCCCAACAAGCTCGAGGAGAGATGGGTCCCACGTGGAACCCAAACCGTAGCTCTGGGGGAAGATCGTGGTTCTGACCCGGTTCTTGGGAAGCCAATTGGCGGGGCCATCCTGGGCCAGGCCATGCAGTCCCTCGACGCTCTCCACCCACCTGACCCCGAGCCGGGTCAGCTTCCCTGACCCCAGGCAGCTCATCTTCTCCTCCAAGGTCATCAGGGAGATGAGGCTGGTGATGCGCTCCTCGGATGGAAGGCGACGGTTGCTGAAAATAAGTCGATTCTCAGACGGCGCGGGCACGCGCCGCCCGAGACCGGTCTCAAGGCGTGCTCTTGGAATCCTTTGTGGTGACATACGGTGGGGCCTGTTGCGGCTTGTTCGTCTCATGGCAGAATTACCGGCCGGTAGAAGGCCGGCGTGCCGGTGGGCGCATTCCCATCGAGCCAGAGGTTCGTGCCCGTGGCGCTGCGGGCGAGATTGGACACCACGACGTCCGCCGCTGCGGCCAGATTCGTGCCGCGCGCCACCGCGAACGGGGTAGCGACGCCGCCATTGGTCGTGCCATACCACGCGATCCAATTCGTGCCGTTCGACCGCCCCGCGCTGATGACGCGGAAGCGCGATTCGGCGTCCAGCGGCTGCGTGCCGGCGATGCGCTCCGCCCAGTTAAGACTCCCGTCGCCATCGGAATCCTCGGCCGCAAGCGCGTCGTAGTCGTTGGTCACGCCGACGTTCTCCATCAGCCATCGAATGGGGGTGTCGTTGGACGTCGTCCCGTCGGGATCAATGTCCGTCGCCAGCACGTCGTCGAGGAAGGTGTTGCCCCGTGTGATCAGCTCCGACATGTAAGGGCGCGAGGTGTCCGCCAGTGCAAACCAGGGGCCGCCGGGTGCGCCCAGCCCGTTGTTCGCCGAATAGGCGGCGTCGCTGAGGAGTGGCACGCCGTTAATCCAGATCCGGCCATAGTGCGAGCTGGAGACGGCATCCACGGTCTGGTAGTCCAGCCGCGTCGTCACCCGAATCCATTCGTCCGTGCCGATGATGATGGCCGGCACTTCGGACCAGATGCCCGTCACGGCACCGGGCTGGCCGTGGTAGACGAACGGCGCGCCGTTGGCACCGACGGCCAGGCTCAGTTGGATGTCGGGGCTCATCGGCGGCGGGTCGTCGATCCGTGATGGGTGGAGGACATACTCCACCGTCACGATCCGGTTCGAGCCGCCCACGATCTCGTTGGTCACGCCATCCTCCACGGCAATGACTTTCGTATGCGGGCTTGTGTTCAGGGGATACGTCCCGCCCGCATAGGCCGCCGCGTAGTTCAGGTGGCTCACCGTCGCGGACTCACCGCGGGGCCAGCCCCGCCGGCGGGACATGGTGGCACCCGCGGGATAGTCTTCGAACGGCTCGGCGTAGGTGAGTGCATTGGGACGGTAGCTCACGGTGATCGAGGTGGCGACGCTGTCGCGTGCGCCGTCGTTGTCCGTGACGGTCAGGGTTGCCGTGAATGCTCCCGTGAGCATATAGGTGTGCGTGACGATCGGGCCTGCGGCGGACGCGCCGTCGCCGAAATCCCACGCGTAGCTGACGATCGTGCCGTTGGTATCGGAGGAGCCGGTGGCGTCGAATGTCACACTCAGCGGCACCCCGCCGGTCGCACCGGAGCAGTTCAGCACGGCCGAAGGACGGTCCGACACACGCGCGAGCGTGAAGGGCATGAAGCTGTCATAGACGTCAAGCAGGTACAAAGAAAGAAACGGCGGGGTATCCGGGACGCTGTCATTGTAGTAGACCACCGTGATGGGATGACAGCCCGCCAGCAGCCCTATGGGATCGCTTAAGGTCCAACCGGGACTGGTGTCGACCATGCTCACGGGCGTGTTCCAGAGCCACACGCTGGCGCCCTGATCCGCCCCGATGTAGAGGCTATATTCGCCGGACTGCGGAATGTTCAGGTAGCCGGTGAACCGGAAGGCGATGTTCGTATCCCGTTGCCGGAGATCCAGGTCGAAGCCGTTGGTCGACACGCCCTGCTTCACGGGGGTGAGCAGGTTCGTGTCAGGGACGTTCGTGAACGCACCCTCGTAATACATGTAGTCCAGGCCGTCCTCCAATCCCGAGACTGCCGCCGGCGCCATGGAGGGGATGACCGTGATCGTCACGGTGCCCGTGGTCCCGTAGACGGTTCCGTCGAAGGCCCTGAACTGGAAACTGTCCGGCCCGATGTAGCCGGGATTCGCCGCATAGGCCACCGGGTTGGATCCGCCGGGGCCAACGATGACCGTGCCATTGGTGGGGGTCCTTAAGATCGCGAACGTGAGCGGATCGTCGTCCGCGTCCGACGCCCGCAGGGTGATCGCATTGGTGATGCCGGAGAGAACCCGGACGCTTCGGTTTCGGGCCAGCGGTGGGTCGTTCACGGCCGTCACCGTCACCGTCACCTGCGCCGTGGCCCGGCCGGAGTGTCCGTCGGAGGCCGTGTAGGTGAAGCTGTCTTCGCCGAAGTAATCTTCCGAGGGCGTGTAGGTCACGTTGGTGCCCTGGATCACAGCGATCCCGTAAAGCGGCGCGGTCACAGCGCTGATCGACACCACATCGCCATTCGGATCGCTGTCGTTGGCCAGCACGTTGATGATGACCGGTGTATCCTCGGGCGTGGTGGCGGTGTCGGGCAGGGCTGTGGGCGGATCGACCACCGTGATCGTGACGGTGCCGGTGTTCCCGTTGAGCGTGCCGTCGGATGCCGAGAAGGCGATTGTATCGGTGCCGAAGGGGACGTTCGTCGGCGTGTAGACCAGGTCGGGCAAGGTTCCCGTCAGCGTGCCCTGCGCCGGGGGCGTCACCAGTGTGTACGTCAGCGCGGATCCCTCGGGGTCCAGGGCCACGACGTGGATGGCGGCGGGCCTATTATTGGTCGCCGTGACAGACTGGTTGCGTGCGCTGGGTGCGTCGTTGACGGCGTTGATCACGATTGTAACCACCGCCGTGCCGCCGTCGGTCAGTCCGTCGCCAGCGTAGTATACGAAGCTGTCGTTTCCGAAAGCGTTCGTGGCCGGCCGGTAGACATAGTTCGTCGGAGCTCCCGTCAGTTGGCCCTTTTGCGGGAATGCACGCAGCCCCAGCCAGAGGGGGTCGCCATCCGCATCCGCGGCGTCGAGCGGAATCGCCACCGGAACATCCTCGTCCGTGATGATCGTCCGGTTGGTGACGACTGGCGCGTGGTTCATGTCACCGGCCAGCGTCAGCCGATTGAAAAGCCCCTGGCTGAGGTTGGAATAGCTGCCGCTCGGGGTCTGCTCGAGCTTCACGGCGCGCACCATGTAGGTCACGGTGCCCGTGCGGGCCCCGGTATCCACGTAGTTGGTGGTCGTGACGAGCTCGGTGCTTATTCGCGCGAAGGCGGCGCTGGGCCCGTCGCTGCGGTAGACGTGATAGCCGAGGATGGCCGGGTCGGCGGAGGGCTGCCAGGCCAGCTCGGCATCGCTGCCGCTGGGCGCGACGCTGAGGTCAGTGGGCGGGGCCACGGGCAACAGTCGAAGGGTCGGATCGCCCATCAGCGCCACGTGGCTCATGCTGGCGTAGTACGGGCTCGGGTAGTCGCTGGCACCGCCCATTCCGCCCCGGCTGTTCTGGGACGCGCGGGCGCACACGCCGATGGGCTCGCCCACGCCCATGGCATGGATCAGCCAAGGCTGGAAGCCGGACCAGGCACAGGTGAGGATCGAAGGGGTCGAGGCCAAGGTCGCCCGCATGAGATTGTCGGACGTATCCCATTCGCCGAAGTAGCTGCCAAAAAGCATGGAGAACACCGCTTGCCGCGGGCCCGAAGCCAGCCCATCCGTCGTGTCGACGCCGTTGGCACCTCGCCACCAGCCGCCGCCGCAGCCGTAGGCCCAGAGATACCGGCCGGCAGCGAGGTCGGTATCGAAGTGGCGCGCGAAGACATTGGTCGGGGTGAACAACGCCGAAAAGCCGCTCCAACTGTGGGTCGCCGGTCCCGGAATCCCGACGGCCATTCCGAAGTTGTCGTCCACCAGGCCACGCTTGTCGGCCACGAAGTACTGGTGGCGAAAGTTGTGGGCCTTGTTCAGGTACTGGCGCAGCAGTTCGCGCTCCGGTTGGGCGAACGTGGGCAGGTCATAAAGGTCCACCCGGCCGACCTGCAACTCCACGGCGCTCGGCAGGTCCGTCTGGTCGTACTTCCCGTCGCCGGGCGTGTTGTGGTTACGCATATAGCCGGTCACGATGTTCAGTGTCGTGTCGGTCCACGTGCCGTCCATGTCGCCATAGAAGGCGTCGCAGCCCCACGCGCCCACGTGTTCGCCATGGCCATCGGGCGCGGTGTTGCCCGAATAGGGCACCGGGACGTGCCCGAACAGGAGCACCGACTTGACCGCGTTGCTGTCCGCCAGGTAATCGGCCGTGATCAGGGCCTTCACCTGGGTTACCGCCGCCGTGCGGGCCACATCGTGGCGCAGGACGGTCCAGCCGTCACCGGCCAGGTCCAGTTGCAGCCGCGCGAGTTCGTTGGAGAGGTCGGCGGCATACGTGTTGTCCACGATCAGGACGAGCTTGCCCCTAGCCTCGACCAGCGGCATGCGAATCCCGCCGTACAGGAATCCTTGTGCAATCCCTCCCTTCACCCAGTATTCGTAGGCCAGGCCGGCGACGACGTTCGTGTCCACCCAACTGGAGGGGCTCGCGGCCAGATTGGTGGCCACCGGAACCCAGGGACCGACGCCGAAGGGGCGCCGGCAGACCTCGTATGACGTGGCAAAGCTGTTGGTGGCCCAGTTCAACGTGATTGACGGAGGCGATTCGGCTACCTGGGCGTACAGCCGGACGGCGTAGTCGATGGGAATGGGATTTTGCGCCTGACTCGTGCGGCACACACCCAACACCACCAGTGCCGCCATCACCCCGGCATGGAGCCGTGGCCATTTCTGATATTGCCTGTTCATTTCAGCTAGCCGCCTTCTCGTTCTGCTCGTCCATGACTCCGGCCACACCGTTTCGGGTTCTCGCGGCAACGCCCGACTTCTGCCGCCTGTGTTGCGTGCCGTTCATCGCATCGCCATCGCCAGGATGCCGGTGGTGAGGAGCCCCACGCCAAGTCCGCGCCGACCATCCATGGGTTCGTTTCTGAAGCGCGCACTCCAACAGACGAAGGCGAGGATGCTGATGCCCACGGCGATGGGAAAGACGGCCGCGCCAACGCTCAGGCGCGAGAATCGATCCAGCGCCGCGAACAGGGTCGTGAAGGACGCCAGCAGCACGACCGCGAAAATCGCCGCCAGCATCAGGTCCGCGCGCGGTACGGCTGAGCGGGTGGTCCAGGCGCTGATGGATTGAACGGCGGCTGTCGCCGTGCAGGCCAGCGTGGGGCGCAGGTGCGCCGTATCCTCCCAACCCGGCCAGCGCGAGGGAACACCGGCCATGGTCTGCTGGCAGGCGACAAAGGTGAACGCGGCCGCCACCCAGAGGCCCCAGCCGGGGCGGCTTGCGCCGGAGCGGACATCACCGAGGAACGGCAGGGCGGCCAGGACAAGTGCCACGCCACCCCAACCCGCAGGTCCGATCTTGTCCCCGCCCACCAGAACGCCCAGCAGGAAGGGAACGATCAGGGCCGATTGCACCACCGCCCAACTGACGCCGCGCGGGCCGCGGCGGAAGGCCGCCGCCAAGGACAACTGATACCCGGCTGACATGACGCCCGCCCCTCCCGTCCAGAAGACAACCGGACCGATGCGGCTGATGCTGCTGAGCGCGCTCCATTCGACGGCGCACGCCCAGCCGGCAATCGCCGCCAGCCCATAGGCAACGGTGTAAAAGCCGCTCGGTGAGGGCGTGCGCTCGGCAACACGGGCCATGACGATCCCAAGCATCGCCCAGAGCAGGCCAGTAACGACGACGAACATCAATCCCGTCAGCATTGGATTATACATCTCCACACGCGCTCACGTCACCGTGATGTCATAGGTGCCAGGCCGGGCCGCAAACGAGCCGTCCGGACGGACCGGAAGCGGCATTCCGGTATCCACGTCACGGACCGCGGCCGTCGATAAAGCCACCAGGCGGAAGGTGATCAGATCCTCCCTGAGGATCGAAACCGCGGGCTCCTTCAGGCAGTTCACATAACGATTGGCCATACCGCGGAACGCCTTGCCGCGTCCCGGAGGGGCCACGAATTGCTGGGACGGATAAAGGCAGAGCCGCCAGGTCTTCGTGCCAGTCTTCGTCAACGCATAGAATCCATTGCCGTCACTGCTCGCGAAGCGGGACGTTCCGCGTCCGGACACGTGCGTGAGCGTCGACGCATCGCCGAGGTCGAGATCATGGCTGTTGGAATAGCGATAGACGGACTCGCTCTTGAAGGTGACCAGGTCGTCTTTCCGCTCGATGGCGTACCCGGGCCCGCGCCACGCGTGCTCCTCCATATGGATGTCGTTCCCCGGCCCGAGGCGCCTGAAGATCTCACCCGCCGCCGCAAAACCCGCGGCGCGCGACGGGGTGTGCTGCAGGTTCAGAAAATGCAACAGCCAGCCCGGGTTCCAGGAGGCCACCGCGGCCGGCGTGTAGGTGAAGTAGGCCGCGATCTGGACCTCATGACGGGCATACATGGCCGCGATGGCCGCCAACGGGTACCCGTTCTGCGTCCCTGTGGCATCGAACTCGTACGCGATCTTCGCCGCCGCGCCGTATGCCCCAGGACTCACCTGATCGAACATCCGCCTCGCCATCGCCAGGTGGTTGACCAGATCCGTATTGTCGGCGTCAAACCCGCTGGCGTTCAGGTACGTCGCCAGCGTGTAGGCGGAGAAGCCGGCCGCGGAAATCGTCTCCTTGAGATCTTCGTCCGGTTGGCCATGCTCGGACGTGTAGTGGGCGAGGATGGCGGTGTCCGAAAAGTGCTGCCTGACAATGGGCAGCAGTTCGGCAAAGTAGCTTCCGACCGTGTTGGCCCGGAATCGCGAAAACTTTTCGGCCGTGGTCAGCGAGGCGGGGAGCGTGGCGCTGAAGGTGTTCCACAAGTCGACGAACTTCAGGCGCTGCGCGCCGCGCGAGAACATGGCGGCACCCATGTTGGCCGCGGTGATCTCGGGATCTCCGGCCAGCATCCACGGATGCGGATACTGGGGTTCATTGAGCAACTCCAGGACGACGATCTGACGGTGCTCGGAGAGGCGCTTTCCGGAGACCGTGCTCTGCCGCGTGAACAGTCCGCGCAGATAGGTCTTCTGGCACGCGATGGCCTCCGAATCCCAGATCATCGCGTCGCAGGAGTAGAAGTTCGAGAAGCCGACGGGATCGTCCGGCGCGACGTACCAGTAGGCATAGCTGCGCTCCTGCCCGATCTGATTCTTGATGGTGTTGTACCAAGTCATGAGCGTCAGCATCAGGAAGATACCCTGGCGCTCACACTGCTCGATCAGATAGTCGAACACCTCCAGGTTGTGCCCCTCGACGATATTCCCGTGACGATCCGTGATCTCACGCTCGTAGAGGTGCAGGCGGATGAGGTCGACACCCAGCAACTTCAGATGGCGGAGATCCTCATCGATGGCCCGGAAGTGGTCTTTGCCGAGTTCCTCGATGTTGCAGTAGTTGTGATTGAAGGGGGCGTAGTAGTTCACACCCCACAGCTTCACCTTCTCTCCGCACGCATCATGGATCGTGCCGTCCTTGACGCAGAATGGTGTCGTGTATGGCATGGTTGACCTCTACTGTCCTGATCGCGTTGCCAACACCCCTGCGGCGTGGCGGGCAAAATGGCCGCGCAGATCCTGGCGATAGGCTTCAAGGACCCGCGTGCCCGCGCCGTCGGGATCGCCGCCGCGAACCAGCGCGCGTGCCAGGTACAACTCGCGCAGGGCGTCGTTGCGGGTGCGCGTATCGGCGGCGCCTGCCGGGATGTCGGCCAGTTCGTCGGCCAGTTTCGTCCACGCATGCCCCCCGATCCCCGGCTTCGCGAGCACGTCGGTGAGGACGGGAACAAAAGCGGGGTCGCGCACGGTTTCGGCATAGACCGAGACGGCTCTAAAATGGGAGAAGGCCTGTCCGGCATCAAGAGCGGCGGCCTTGTCCAGCACCCCGGCGCACGCCGCGCGGCTGCGCAGCAGCGCCAGACACACGATGCATTCGTCAAGAGGGCTCAGGCTGCGACCGTATTGTCCCATGCCTGTGAAATTCCAGCCTTCATCCCACTCGCACTGGCGCACGCGTTCGATCAGCACCGATTCGCCCGCGTTGTCCCCGAGCGCAGCCAGCAACTTGGCGCAGCGCACGCGCATGTCGGCATCGGGCTCGGCGGCCAGGCGCGCGCGCAGTGCCGGAATGGCCACCGCCGGCCGTCGCAGCGCAGCGGCCAGTTCCGCGTGCGCCAGCAAGTCGCCGCTGACCGCCGCTCGCACCACAGCCGCTGGCAGCGTCCCGTCCTCGCGGTGCAGCAGCGCCTGCTGCGGGATGATCCCCTTTTGTGCCAACTGGCGCTGCAGGAGCTTGATGTCGAGGGCGCGGATGTTGCCGTCACCGGCCCGCGCCGCCATGGCCGCGGCAACGCCCGCCGCGTACGCATGGTTCTGCGTATCCGCCTGCATGCGCAACACGGGCATCACGTCGCGCTGCGCACTCAGCCCAAGGCCGGTGACCAGGATGCCGTCGAGGCCGCGCGGCAACAGCGCGCGCAGTGGCAACCAGGCATCGTGAACGGCGCGGTCGGGCGGTTGCACGAAGAAGATCGGGTGCACGGTAAACCCGTGACTGTCGAAGTCGCTGCGGGTCAAGGCGATGGTGTCGCGCCATTTTCGCCCGGTAAAGACGTCCAGCGGCGTCACCGTCACATCGCCCACGATCTGGCGCCGTTCGCGCGAGTCCACCAGCGGGACAATATCGAACCCATCCGCGAACTTGCGCCGCGCCACGATGAAGGCGCGGGTGACATCCACCGGGTCGCCGTCTTCAACGAACGTGTAGTCGGTGTTCTGGTAGACGGGCCGGAACGGGCGTGCCGGCAAACCGGTTCCCTGAACGGCGAGATCGTCGTCACTCGCCACCCGGCAGGTTGCGCCGGCGGCAGCGGCCACGTCCGAGTTGCCGGTGGCATCGACCACGGCGCTGGCGCGCACCAGGCCGCGGCCCCAGGGGGTGTTCACGATCACGCCGCACACGAGCCGATCGCGCACCACAGCGCCCGAAACAAAACAACCGAACCAGATGGCACCGCCGCAGCGGCCAATCTCGCGGCGCAGCCATTCGGCCTTGTGGTCGTTGTTCCATCGATCCGGCGAGAACGGGGCATCGCCGGCCATCTTTCGCAACGCCTCTGTAATCTCCCCGGTAAAGCCGCCGCGGTAGCCGTGGTAGTAGACCGAAATGCAACCGAGCGTGCCGACGCCGCCCAAGCCGTGGAGCGGCTCGATGACCAGCACGCGCGCCCCTGCGCGCGCGGCCGCGATGGCCGCCGGCGCGCCACCGGTGCCACCGCCCACCACCACGACATCAAACTCGCCCAGCACCGGCAGGTCGGCGCCGGCGCGGCCGCCCAACGTCGCGATCTGCTCGTTCTTGAACCGGGCGCAGGTGCAGGGTTCGCGCAGGGCGTTGTCCGATGCCGCCGGATGCAAAGGCCGCGGGGTGCGCACCGCCGGGAGGCGCTGCGCGCATGCGGCCACATGCGTGCCGAGACGTTGACCGGCCTCCATGGCGTGCGGTGCGACCAGCAGGTGCGCCGCGGCTTCCCGCGGCACGGCCGCACAAGGGCCAAGCACGAACAGATGAGCGCGGGGCGTGGCAAACGCCTCCAGGGGCAGGCTCGCGGCGGCGGGCCAGGCCAACGGCGGTGCCGTCGTCTGGATCGAAACCGGCGGCACAAACCAGAGGCGATCCGATGCCCAGGTCTGGTCCTGGTGCCCGGTCCGATCGCGCATCGTGGTCTCGGCGGCCGCGAGCGCGGCCGGCGTCCAGGCGGGTAGGGGGAGCTCGGCCGTGTATGCGAATGCCTCCGCTTCCGCAAGACGACCGTAATGCATGCCAGCGATGCGGCCGGGCAGTGGGCGCCCGACCGTGCCATCGTCGCCATCGGCCCGCCGCCCCGCCACCACGCGCTGGACGGTGATCGCCCCGCCGCTCCATGCAGAGAATGAAAGGCCGGCCGCCCGGGCAAGCGAGGCGAGGGGGGTCGCATCGACGAGCACGCGGGCGGTTACGGCAAAGAGACCAGTCCGTGACGTGAGCACCACGCCCGCCACCCGGTCGGCGGCGTCCACCAGCAGGTCGGCCGGCGCGCACCCGAACAACACGCGGACCCCGGCATCCAGGAGTTCGGCATCCAGGCGACGCTTCACATCCAACAGTCCGACCGGCACCCGGCGCGCTCCGGTGTCATCCTGGAAGATGTCGCGCGCCAGCGGTGTGGAGAGGGGCACGTCCGGGTCCAGCCAGAGCTGGCCAGTCGCGCAGATATCCTCGCCGAGGTAGTTCTCTGCTGCGACCAGCAGCACGCGCACGCCGGCCCGGGCCGCCGCAGCCGCGGCAGCAACACCGCCGCTGGCTCCGCCCACCACCACAATGTCATACGATCCGATCAGTGGAATGCCGTTCATTTGTGCGTCACTCTCTCTTGCTGAAGACTCTTGGAATCGTGATGCGTTTGCCGTCAACAAGCAGATCCTGTTTATTGAAATCGGCGGTCACTTCCGTCCCGTCCGAAAAGCGGGTCTGCTGGACGCCGTCCGCAAGCAGTCGCCAGTCGGTCAGCTCCTCGGTCACGAGCCGGCCGAAGCGTTCCAGGCACAGGTCATAGCGCGCCTTGATCTTTGCAATTCTCGCGGAGTCAAGAATTGCCATCACGCCCGGTTCGGCGGACCATTCGTCCCTGGGGATTTCGCCAAAGAGCACGCACCGCAGGGTGTCCTTCCACGTCATGTGCGAATTCTCATGGGTGATCAGATCGTGCAGTGCGAGTTGCCAGACCGGGACTTTCTGGTCGAGAAGGGCCGTAATCGGCCACTCGGGTTTGCAGAGCGAAAGGTGCCACTCGTTGCCGCCCGTCGCCATGGCGTCTGCGTGGACGACGCAGTAAAGGAAACCCATCTCCGTCTCGACGCCGCCGAAGATCGACCGGGCAACGTCGAGATAGCGGTTGATGCCGGCGGCATGGTCGCGTCGCGGTCCGCGGTGGACCGGGTGGTAATTCAGGTAAAGGGGATTCCCCATCCCATCCAGGTACTGCATGCCATTGAACCCGAAACTCTTCATCTGGTTCATGCGCTTTTCGAGCCAGCCGTCCGGGAACGAGAGTCCCCAGTGGGTGCTCTTGATCCCACCGCCCCAGAACCCCACAACCTTCGGCTGCCCCCAGATGTCGTGCACGACGCGATCGGGGTTGAAGTCCGGCGACTTGAAGAACGAGGATGCGCAGTTCAGATGCGTGGTAATGTGATAACCGAGCCCCTTGGCCACGGCGATCATCTCACGGAATCCGGACTCGCCTCCGATGCGCTGTTCAATCGGAAGATCGGTCGGCCAGGCACCGTCATGCCCCCGCGGATTCCAGCCGACGCTCTGGATGTAGACCCGGTCTATCCCGGCCGTTTTAAGCCGCTGAAAATTGCGTGATGCGTCCGCGAAGGTGAGGGTGCGCTTGAACAGAAGCTCGTCATTCCCGCCCTTGTCCCCGTACATCATGATTCCCTGGCGCTGAATGCCATGGAACACCTTCATCGTGTACGCCTTCTGCTGGTAGGCGCACTCGGGCGACTCTTCGGCTCTCTGGCGCAGGGTCTTCTTTCCCAGATCCGCCATCACATGGCGGCGGAGTCTTTTGGCGGTCGCGACCACCAGGTCGTCCCTGGAGGCAAGCGGGGCGATGCGGATTTCACGCTGGCTCCAGTCCACCGGATCAATCCAGTTGCGCCGGAACATCGGGTAAAGCTCGACGCTGCCGCCACCTTTGCCGTCCGTATTGGCCTCGCAATACATGTCGCAGGCCCCTTGAACGGCAACAGCCATCAGGCCGCCCTGAGACGACTTGACGCCGCAGACCGGAAGCGTCGGGATGAGTTCCCAGCGCTCCTGTTCGCCGTAGATCAGGAAGCGATCGCGGATGCGGGGCTTGCCGGACGGCGAACACAGGACTCCGGTATTGACGGGAAGAAGCATCTTGCCGTTGCCGCCAACCGCCATCAACCCCGGCAGGGGGCGCACCGCATAGACCCGGTAAAGATCATCCTTCGCCTCCTCGACTTCCGCCGGAGGCACAAGCACCGAGAACTCCCCATCATCGGTCAAGGTGAGCCACACGCCGATCGTGATACCGCGGAACTTGTCGCGCACCGACACGTGAATTGACGTGTCGGTCTTTTCGACCTGCATCACGGAGTACTTCACGAGCGTGTCCACACGCTCCTGCATCCTGTCGCAGGCTTCAAAACTCAGAAGGGGAACGCGCGGTGATTTCCACGTTCCATCCCGGTGCCGCAGCTCGGCCGAAAGAACCTCGTCGTCCCCATGGACAATCAGTTCGAGCTTACGGTTCACCACTCGGCAGGGTTGTCGAGCAGGCATTATTGCGATCCCATCTTCGTTGGCTGTTTCAAGAGTCCGACCATCTGGCCCGGGTAGACCACGGCACTCGGTAGCGAGTCTTCGCCGAAGGGACAGCCCCCGAGATTGAACAGGAGGCTGTCACAAGGGGCCTTGAACTCAAAAACGGGCTTCAGGGAGTCCAGCGAGAGGACGCTCAAGACCGTCTCCCCCTGCGTGACAGGATCCCCAATGCGGTGGTCGCTGACCAGAAGCCCTTCGGCATCCGTCTTGATCACATGCTCCTTGTGGCCTGGTCCGAATTCATATTGGGTTTCAGGCCGTTCAGGTTCTCCGGACAGTATCCCGGAGAACTTCAGAAGGTTCATGATTCCGCGCTCTCCATGGGCGACGGTCTCGGGGCAGATCATGTTCTGCGGGGTGAGTTCGCAGATCATGGACGGGATTCCGGAACTGCATGCCAGCCACGTGCACGATCCGGACGCGTAGGAGGACTCGACGACGGCAAACCAGGGGAGACCGAAGGCTTTGAGCAGGGAAAGGTGCTTCTTGTATCCCATGGCGAGGGAAAGGCTGTTGTCTGTCCAGGCATGGAGATCCAGACAGACATCGGCATGCTTGAGATAGGTCTTCCACACGATGTCGGTGATCTCCTGGATGTAGGAATTGGAGTTGGTGGACGTCCTGTTCTTCCGCCAGGCGCGGTTCATGTTCATGTTCTGGCTGACACCCGTGTGTCGGTAGCGCAGCTTTTCGAGCGGGAAATCCATCTGATGCGCCCGGATGGCGAGAGGATTCATGATCGGGAGAAACACGGCGCACCCTGTCATCTCCTTCGTATTGATGTGCTCAAAAGCGCGTGCGATTGACGCGATCCCGTTCAGTTCCCTGCCGTGCTGGCACGCGGTCACAACCGCCAGGGGTCCTGGCCTGCTGCCTTGAGCGATCAGCACCGGCAAGCGCGTTTTGACGCCTTGGGCGACATGCGCGGTCTCCAACAAGCCCCTTCGCTTTCCAGCGCCCGTTCGTCTGTGCAACGATGTCGTGTTAATGCCTGGGGTAATCATGTTGAGTCCTCCAGTTCTCCCGTGACGGTTGCATGCCACTCATCGGATCGCCACTGCCAGGAGGGGAACATCCCGGTCCAGCCACAGCCGGCCGGTGGCGCAGATGTCTTCACCCAAGTACGTTTGGGGCGTGGCCAGCAACACACGCGCGCCCGCCCGGGCGGCGGCGGCCGCCGCCGCCACGCCGCCACTGGATCCGCCGACCACGACCACATCCACGGCTGCAATTAGCGGAATCGATTGCCTGCTCATACGCTTGGCAGCCTTACCCATTCCAGGCGGAGACTGTGAGCTCAGCCGTACTGTTGACACGCAATGTCCGAGACTCCCCCGCGTCAAGCCAGAGATAGTTTTCCGAAACCGTGAACGTATCCAGGTGGCCGGGGCGGTCGACGTGCACGCCCACCGCCGGCAATGCACCGGTGTTGGTGACCACCACCGCGCCCTCCTTCACGGCCATCTCGACCGTCGTGCGGGGCAGGCGGAACAGGCACCCCTTGTCGAATTCGTAGTTGATCCAGTAGAAGGTTCGGTCGGCCAATTGGCCATCCACGTGGACCTCGCTGACGAAGAGCAGCGGCGTGGTATTCGTCTGCTCCGTGTCCAAAGTGAAATGTCCCACCTTCAGCGGGCTCTTGATGGATCCCCTGCCGTCAAAGGCCATGCGGTTGACTTCCCGCAACGCGCCGTCGTAGGCCCGCACCGTCACGCGCCAGGCGTGACCGTTCAGGCGGTTGGCGTCATCCAGCAGGAACACATCCTGACCGAACCACATCCCCATGTTGTGCACGGTGTTGAAACACAGGGTGGCATGCAGCGGCGCCATCACCTGCTGCATGAAGTAGTGCCCCATCTTCGGCGCGCCGTACCAGTCGGCCGTGGCCCAGGAGGCCGCCGGGAAGTTGTCGTTCATCTTGTAGTATAGCGCCCCCGTGCAGTGTGGCCAGCGGCTGCGGGCGCGGTCGAACTGATGGCGCAGGCAGACCACCTGTGCCATCTGGGAGCCGATGACGAACTGCTCCATGGTGGCGTTCTTCGGGGCGAAGGTGTTCGCGTATTGCGCGATGCGCGAGAGGCACTGCGTGGTGTTGAAGATCGGCGTGTGGAAGGCAAAACTGCCGTCCGCGGGCGGCGGCCAGAGCGTCTTCTCCGCATCGGGCAGGTAGCGTTGCACCGATTCGTACACCGGGAAGCACGCCAGCCCATACTCGCCGAAGAAGTCGGCCTCCTTGCGCAGGTGCTCGTCCAGCGGCTGCCGGCCCCAGTAGCTGTCGTAGTTGTGCATGCTGCCGCCCCAGGGCTCGCCGCGATGGAAGGCGCGGGTGCCATCCAGCTCGATCGCCAGCCGCCCCATCATGTCGATGGCCTTGCCGAACGGATTGCCGGATTCGTTGCCGCCGGTGTAGATCGCCAGCGAGGCCCGGTTGCGGAGGCGGAGCGTGTTCAGGCGGACGGTCTCCTCCAGCATGTCGTACGGTTGCGTCTTGTGGCTGCTCCACGCCGTGGGCCATTCCTGCATGACCATGATGCCGTAACGGTCGCAAAGGTCGTAGAAGTCATCCGTCTCCGGCATGCCGCTGCCCCAGGCGCGGATCATCTGGCAGTGCTGGTCGCGCGCCAGCGACAGGAAGCGGTCGTAGCGCTCCCGCCGGAAGTCCATGAGCGGGTCCAGGGTGCACCAGCCGGTGCCCTTGACGAACATCGGCTTGCCGTTGATCACGAAGGTCCAGTTGAACTTCTCCGGCTTCGGCCCGCCAGGCAGCGGCGCCATCTCCACCGTCCGGATGCCGAAGGTGAACGACTGCGTGTCAGCCTGCCCCCCATGGTCGGGGCAAAACGACAGGGTCAACCGGTACAGGTTCGGGTCGCCCATGTCCACGGGCCACCAGAGTTGCGGCTTCGGCATACGGAAGCGCAGGTGCAGGTCGCGCCGTGCGGCCGCGGCCTTGACCCGCAGGGTGAAGCGGCGCGCCGAACCCGTGAAGTTCTCGGGCTGGATGACACCGGCCAGGGTACCGGACCACTTCCCGGCGGCGCCTTCCAGCGCCACGGCGAGATCCATGACGCCGGTCCGGGCATCGCGCGTGACCAGGAACGGGTGGTCCATGCGCACCGCGGGCGCGGATTCTACGCGCACGGAACGCCAGATACCCAGCGACGGACACTGCGAGTAGTGCCAGCCGTAGACGTTGTTGAACACGACCGTCCTATTCCAACTGGTGTTGTTGGTGCTTTGTTTCAGAAACCAGCCGTCGTTCTCCGCCGGAATGGGATCGAGCCGTACCACCAGCGTGTTCGCGTCCTGAAGGTGCGAGGCGACATCGAACGCCGGCCCGCCAAACATGCCTTCATGCCCGCCGAGTTTGCGGCCGTTCAGCCACACGGTGCAGCGGTTACAGACGCCATCGAACACCAGCCGTTCGCCTTGCATGCCCGCGGGGCGGAGGAACGTCGTCCGGAACCACCACGTCTTGTAGCTGGCCTGGGCCACGATGGGCTGGTTGCGTCCAATCGTCGGGTCCGGCATTTTTCCGGCCGCCACGAGCGCTGCATGCACGCTGCCCGGCACCTGCGCCGGGATGGCGTCGGTCCACGCGCCCGCCAGCCGCGCGTCCTCCTCGCCGGCCTCGGCCATCTGCCAGGCGCCGTCCAGCGTCAGCGCCGGCGCTCCGGCCGGATGGTCGGCCGCACCGGCGCGCAGCGCGATCATCGTCGCCCGCGAGTCCATCGGCGCCGGCCCGGCGCCGTAACTCGCGTAATCGATTTCGTCCATGGACTTACCGGGGACGATCTTCATCTGGGTCAACCCTCTGCCGTGTGTACGCTTCATACTGTTCTTGCCTCCTGGTGTTATGATCCAAATACTCGGGCCTCGATCCCCAGCAGTTCCGCGACATGGAGCCAATGCGGCGTCCAATCGCCATAGCAGCCGTGAATGTGGTTGCAGGGGAAGTTCGCGAGGAAATCGTCAGCCGCGCATTCCAGCCGCGCGAAGGCGATGGGCCACTCCGGGGTGACGGTCTTGCCTTTGGCGGCCATGATCTTGCGCGGGAACTGCACGAACTCGCCCGGCACAACGGCCAGCCAGTACTTGCCGTCCTTGCGCGCCAGCCGCGCCAACGTAACGTTGCCGGGCGCGGCGAAGTGGTGCACCGAAGCCCCGCCGGCGGGGTAGTACGAGGCCTCGGGCAAGAACGACACGTGCTTGAGATTCCTTGCCGGATCTTTCGACCGGCCGGCGAAGTACGTTGCGTGGGTGCCGGAGTTCGAGAAATACCAGACGTGGTCCTTGGCGTCGTAGTGCCGCACGTCGGAGAACAGCACGGGATCGCCCGTGAGGTGCTTGAAGATCTGCATGGTCAGCGCCGCATCCATGTCCGCCTCGGTCGCCGCCACGATCGGCTCGTGTGGTCCATCCCAGTCGTACGGGTCGTTGAGGAACGCCTCGGCGACATCCACGGTGACAAAGGTGTCCGTCAGGTCGCCGTGCGCCTTGGTGCCGACAAAGTCCAACCCGCGCTCCGCAATGATCTGGCGGTAGGCGTAGTACGACCGGATCTGCAGTTTCAGCTTTTCCGGCGTCAGCCCCTTGCCGTCGTAGGCGATGTGGCCCACGTGCTTCTCCAGCCAGGCCAAGGCACGGTCCACCTGAGTGGCGTCCGCCTTCTTCGCATAGCGGACCACGTCTTCCTGCTCAATGTGTTCGACATCCAGCCCGAACATTTTCTGCCATTGGTCAAGGTTGGAGACCGCGGTATACATCCCGAGCGGCCGTCCGCCGAACAGGCCGAAGGTCTGGCCCTTGAGCAGGGACAGGGCGCCGGCGGCCTTGATGAAGGCCATGACTTTCGCCAGTACCGCCTTGTCCGCGATCTTGCCCCATACCCGTGTGTGCGGTCGCCCCACCTGGGCCAGGGTTCCCGCCGCGGCCAGCATGCCGACCATGCCCGGCTCGGAGGGATGCACGTTGCAGAAAAGCAGGTACGGCCCGGGCGCGAACGCCGTGGCTACGGCCGTGAGGTGCGGATAGCACCAGATGGCGTAGTTGCAGATCGTCAAGTCGCACCCGGCCTGCGCCAGGCGACGGCCTTCCGCCTGGGCCACCCGCTGGTTCCCGATGATCGCGTCGCCTTGGACCACTTCCACCCCCGCCTTCTCCAAGGCGGCCGCCAGTTCTTTCTGGTAGCGCCGGTTCAGGGGCTCCAGGCGCTTGTGAATGTAGTCGCGGCCATCGGAGAAGGTCAGAATCCCGACTTTGATCTTACGCATGTGCGACTCCCTGCTTCCGGGCCAAGGCCCGCTTCACAAACCGACACGCCCGGGCCGCTTCCCGATCCAGGCTCACCCCGTCGCGCAGATCGCGGAAGACCTTGATGTCGCGCCCGACTTCGCCGCCCGGCATCAGGAACGGTTCCATGACAATCGAACCCTTGAACCGACTCGCCTTCAGCGCGCCGAAGATTTCGTCCCATGGCATCTTGCCGCGGCCAGGTGCGCGGCGGTTGGTCTCTCCGATGTGCAGGTGCCCGAGGTGCTTTCCCGCCGTACGGATCGCGCCGGCGAAGCTGTCCTCCTCGATGTTCATGTGGAAGGTGTCGAGCAGCACGTCACAGTTCGGACTGCCGACTTCCCTGATATAGCGCACCGCCTCGGCGGCGGTGTTCAGCATGTACTGCTCGAACCGGTTCACCACTTCCATGTGGAAGGTCACGCCGCAATCCTCGGCGGTCTTCATGACCTCACGCATGCTCTTTATGCTGCGATCCCAGTAGGGGCGCTTGTCCGTCTCCCCGGCGGGCAGGCAGCCCGGCCAGTAGCTGTAGACAATGCCGCCGAGCTCATGGATGTTGGTCTCGGCCAATGCCCGGGCTTGCTTCTTCAGGAAGGCGATGCCGCGCTCGCGCGTGGCGCGGTCAGGCGATGCCGGATCATACTCACGGGGCAGTCCGATGCAGGCGGTCAGTTCGATGCCGTGTTTCGCCGCCGTGTCTTTGAGGCGCCGCCTCTCGGCTGTCGTCATGTCGGCGACTGTGCCGGAGTTCACCTCCAGCACGTCGAAGCCCAGTTTCTTGACCTTGGCCACATACGGCACGAAGTTCGCCGCCCAGTTGTGGGTCCAGAATGCGTAGTAGATCCCGATCCTGTTCATGGCCTTCTCCTCGCCTCGTATCTCACGCCGACTTCCGGCACGATCACCTGTGTTCCCGTCTCGATGCCAGCCGCGCGCCGCCTCAACTCGACCACCGGCACGGTGTTGAACGCAAACATGCCGAAATGGTGCACGAGCAACACCGGAATCTGCGCGGCGCGGCACAACGCCACCGCCTCGTCGAATGTGAAGTTGCCGGAGACGCCGTTGCCGCGCCCGTTCACCGGCAGAAGCGCCACGTGAACCTGCGCGGCGACCAGCGCCTCGGTCTGCCCGGGGTACGGCACACAGTCGCCGGCGTGATAGAGCGTGATCCCGCCTGCCCGGACGATGTATCCCAGAAACCGATGCTCGCCGGCGTCATTGGTCTCGAATTCCTCGTGGGCCGCGGCGATGGCCTGCAACTCGACATCCGGGCCCAGCGTGAGCGTGTCGCCCGCGTTCATGCCGACGAAACGGTCCGGCGGCACGCCGCGTTCGATGGCCGTCTGGCGCTCGGCGCGGGGCGCCACGAAGCGGCAGCCCGGGTTGCACGCGGCCACGACCCCGATGGTGCCCGGGTCCATGTGGTCCGAATGTGCGTGTGTGCAGAGGAACCCGTCGAGTTCCCGCACCTGCCGCGGCTCCAGCGGCGGCGGCATCAGGCGCGCATGCGAAAACTCCCTGCCGCGGTACTTGGCCTCCAGCGCGTCGGAAAGATACGGGTCGATCAGCAACCGGAGGCCGCCCGCCCGCACCGCGAATCCCGCCTGGCCCAGCCACCACAGTCTCACGCCCCCCGGGCTTGGCGCCGCCAGATCCTCGGGCACCGTACCCGTCCGCGTGGTTTGTTGCACCGTTATCATCCGGTTACCTTCAGCGTACGCCTGTGGGGTTTCGAAGGAACTCCAGCAGGTTTGCGACCGCCACTTCGATCGCACGGTCGATGCTCTCGCGGGTTAGCCCCCCCGCGTGCGGCGTGGCAATGACGCGCGGATGCGAGACCAGCCGGAGATCCGTGGGGGGCTCCGGGTCGAAGGCGTCGAGCGCGACACCGGCGAGGTGTTCGCTGTCGAGGGCCGCGAGCACCGCGTCGTCGTCCAGCAGACTGCCGCGGGCCGTGTTGATCAGGTAGGCGCCGCGCTTCATGCGCTGCAGGGACGCGCCGCCGATCAGGGCCTGGCCGTCCTTCGCCAGTGGCGCATGCAGGCTGACGAAATCGGCTTGGCCGAGCAGGTCGTCCAGCGCGGTGTAGTGGAACCGTGGGGACGGAGCAAAGGTCAGGGCAGGCGCCGGATCGTACGCCAGCACCTCCATATCGAACGCCAAGCCGAACCCGGCCACCAACCGGCCGATGCGCCCGCAACCGACCAGGCCTAGCGTCTTGCCACTGAGTTCGATGCCGGTCGGCCGATCCCATCCGCCGCCCTTCAGACTGCGGTCACAGCAGGGGATCGACCGCGCCAGGGCCAGCATCAGGCCGAACGTCAACTCCGCCACGCCGCGCGCATTGGCGCCTTCGGCGCGGCAGATCGTGATGCCGCGCGCGCGGGCCGCCGCCGCATCCACGTTATCCACGCCGGTCCCGTTGCGGCTGATCACGCGCAGATCCGACGCCGCCTCCAGAACCCTGGCGGTAACCTTCTCGACGCCGGCAAGATAGCCCACGCAACCCGGCAGCAAACGCAGGAGTTCCGCTTCGTCGGGTTGCTTGCCCGGGGTGCAGTAGCACACATCGAAGCCCGCCTCCCGCAGGTGTTGCAGCGCCGGATGTCCGGTCTTCGTAACCGAACGTGGCGTTACCAGAATTCGTGGTTTGACTCTCATCTGTCCGTTCCTGACGCCTGGCGCGTTCTCCTCACATTCCCCACTTGGGGTTATCAACGATTGCCGGCAGTCCGCCGCGATCCACCACCAGTTTCCGGAACCCCTTGGCTTCAATCGTCCCGTAGTCGTGTCCGGCGTCGCCGCGGAAGGCAAAGAAGGATACGAGGGGCTCCGTGGCCGAGACGTTGATGCTGCGGTGCGCAAAGCGCGGCGGCACATAGACGGCCACGCCCGCCCGCATGACCTGCGCCTCGCATACGCCCTCGGGGCTCTCCATGAGCATGTAGCCGTGCCCGCGGAGGCAGTGGTAGACCTCGGCGGTCGCGAGCACCCGGTGAAAGTGCCCCTTGGTCATGAAGTACTCGTCGCCGACTTTGCCGGGGTAGGTGATGGTCGTGCCGAAGGCGATCGCCGCTTCCGACTCGGGCAGGTGCAGGTCGTAGAACTCGTACACCAGCGCGTCGCCCTGCGCCAGCAACCCCGCGTACGCCGTCCCATTCGCATACATGCCCTGCATCTGCGACAAGCGTCTTTGGATCGGCTTGCGATCGGTCGTCAGGCCGGTGCGGGAATCGAATGGGATTGCGAACGACTCGGTGTTGGTCATGATGTGCTCCTTCGGCATCAGGGTGGCGACCCTCACTTCGCTCCCGCCGCAATGCGCGACAACTCGTCGAACACGGGACCGCGGACCGGGATATCGACGTGGAACACCTCGGCCATGACCCGCGTCCAGCCGTGGATGAAGTAGATCCATCCGTCTTCCACGTGAAGCCGGCGTTGGGCCTGCTGGGCGCGGGCCTGGCGTAGAAACACCAGGTCGCCGCGATAGTTGAACTCCCAGGCGAGTCCGTCTTCCGGAAAGACCGCCGCCTCGGTCAGGGGCGAACCGGGCGCGTCCTTGCCCAGACCGGTCGCATTGACGACCAGCGAACCGGGTTTGAGACCGTTGCAGAGCCGGTCGTTCAGGTCGGGCGTGGGCGTCAGGTGGTACTCGACCGGCACGCCGGAGCGGAGCGACGCATGCAAGGCGCGGATCTCGTCAAGCCGGGCCGGCGACCGGTTGCTGACGATAATCCTGGAGGGCCGGTTGGCGCCGTGTTTCGCCTGCATGAGATGCCAACTCAGTGCCACACTCGACCCGCCCGCACCGATCAGGAACACGTCGGCGCCGGTCTTCGCCCAGTGATCCGGCGGCAAAAACGCCTCCAGGGCCAGCCCGCTCGTGATGGGATCCTTGGCGTGGCCGACCAGCAGGCCCGACTCCTTCGAAATGCTGCTGATCTCGTGCATCAGTTCGGACAGGGGGTCGAGCCGGCCGAACAAATCTCGGCACGCCTTGAGCAGATCCAGTTTGTGGGTGGTGACCAGCGCACCTAGCGATAGCGGGTCGCGCTTGATGAAGGCCACGGCATCCCGGTAGCGCAGCGGCTCGTCGTGCATCTTGAAGTCGATACCCTTGATCACGACATCGCCAAGCTTGAGGAAGCGCGCCCATTCGGGAAAGACGCGCATGATGGAGGACTTGGCGGTCGTGACCCCGATGAAGTACATCGTGGGCCGTTCGGCGGGTGCGTAAGGGGCGTTCATGCCTGGCTCCAATCGTTCAAGGAATCCAGCAGGTCGATATAGCGTCCCAGCCGCGCCGCGTAGTGCGCGCGCCGCCGCCCGTCGGGCATGACGGCGGCCCCGGTCCGGATCCACCGCGTAGCGGCCTCGTTCAACGAGGGGAAAAGCCCGACACCAAAACCGGCGACCAGGGCGACGCCCATCGGGGCCCCTTCGCCGCGCGCCATCCGCACCACGCGGCACCCCAGCACGTCGGCCTTGATGGCATTCCACAAGGCGCTCCGCTCGCCGCCGCCGGTCACGCGCAGTTCGCGGGGACGCAAGGAGGGCTCGAGTTCGCGCAGCACGCTCGCGTACAAACCGTATTCCAGCGCCACGCCTTCCAGCAGGGCCCGGTAGAGATGGCCGAAGGTGTGGTCCGCGCGCAGTCCGGCCCAAGCGCCACGCAGGTGCGGCTGGCTTGGCGCCACGCGTCCCGTCAGGTGGGGGATGAAGTATGGATTGTCGGCGGACGGCGGCACGGCCGCGGCCCTCCGATCCAGGACGGCGAACGACGCGCCGTGGCCGAGTTCCTTCCGAAACCATTCCAGGTTCATGCCCCCGCCGTTGATATAGGCGTAGGGATGCCACAGGCCCGGCGTAGCCGCTTGTCCCCACCCCAGGGTGCCATGTCGGACGTCGGCCCGGAACTCGGACGTCGTGGAGGCGAAGACGGAGGCGGTTCCGGCCACGTCCACGCAGATCCCCGGCCGTGTGGCACCGCAGGCTAGGAATGAGGCGGCCGTGTCGCCGCATCCGGCCACCACCGGAATACCCGTCCGCAAGCCGCAAGCGCGCGCCATGGCGGGGGTTAGCCGGCCGACAACGGCGTGCGGTTCGATGATCCGAGGCAGTTTGTCGGTCGGCACGCCGAACCGGCGGCAAAGCCCTTCGTCCCAGCGCCCGCGGCGGTTGTCGGCAAAGCCGCTGAAGTGGAGATAGGTCTTGTCGATGAAGGCCTCGGACGCGGACAGCCCACACAACCGTAGCGCGGCATAGCCACCCGGCTGCACGAAGGCGGCGATCGCACGAAATACGCGCGGGAACTCGCGTTGCCACCTCAGGATCTTCGGGCCATGGTTGAAACTCGCCGGCCCGCCGGTCTTCGCGATGATCTCGCGCCCGGCCGCGCTCCGCATCTCGTCGATGTAGGGGGCACAACGTTGATCCAACCACGAGTCATACGGCGTGACGGCCCGTCCGTCCCGCCCCATGCCAATGATGCCGGCCATCTGGCCGTCAATCCCGATGGCCGCCACCTCCCGGACACCGGCTCGCTGCGCACAGGACCGCATCGTCCGGCATACCGAGGCCACCTGGCGCTCGGGATCTTCCTCAACGGCGCCGACCGACGGCCGATGCAGCCGTGAAGGTTCGAAGGCAGACGCCAGACAACGACCGGCCCCGTCGAACAGGGCCGCCTTGGTCCCCTGCGTTCCAATGTCGATGCCGATCAGGCGTTGCCGTGGCATGAACTCACTCCCCGGTCAGTACGATCTTCAACCCCTGGCCGGCCAGTGCCAGGTCATAGGCCTCGCGCAGTTGCGCCAGTGGCAGCGTGTGCGAGATGACTGGGCGCACGTCCACGCGCCGGGCGGCGATCAGGCGGAGTGCCGCGCGATAGTCCGCATTGGAGCCGCCCGTGGTGCCGGTGACGTGGAGATTCCGGTAGTGGATCGCGTTCGCATCCAGCGTCACCTCCGACTTGCCCTTGACGAGTCCCGCGAACAGGCACAGCCGGCCGAAAGGGGCCAGCAACGTCAACGCTTCCGGCACGATGGCTGCGACCGGCGCCGCCACAATCGCCACATCCACGCCCCGGCCGCCCGTTTCGGCGAGGACGCGCGTCGAGACCGATTCGCGTGAACTGTCGAGGGTCACGGTGGCGCCGGCTGCGCGCGCCGCGTCCAGCCGGTGCGCGGCGGGATCCACGGCGATGATGCGTGCGGCGCCGGTTGCCGCCGCGAGAAGCGTGTGCAGCAACCCCATCGGCCCCAATCCGTAGATGAGCACGGTTTCGCCCGCCGCGAGATTCACGCCACGCTGCGCGTTCAAGACGCACGACAGCGGCTCGGCCAGCGCCGCTTCGGCCCAGGCCACCCCGGTCGGCAACTCGACGACGTTGCCCTGCACGATGGCGCGGGCCGGGATCTTCACAAAGGCCGCGTGCGAGCCGTCGCGGTCGATCCCGAACGCGGAGTAGTCCGCGCACATGTTGGCCAGGCCCCGGATACACGCCTCACAACGTCCGCAACCGAAATTCGGCGCCACACCCACGCGCGCGCCGACGGCGAGGCCCTGCACCGAAGCACCAACGGCCGACACCATCCCGACGAACTCGTGGCCGAGGACGATGCGCTGGCCCGGCTGCAGCCGGCGACTGCCGACGCGTATAATCTTCGTATCCGTCCCACAGATGGCCGTGCCGCGCACCTGAACCAGGATTTCGTCCGGCCCAATATCTGGCTCCGGCACCGCCGCAACCGCGAACCCCTTGCCTTGTTCGTATGTGGCCGCCATCATGGCTTATGCTCCGGCTTTAGATCCACCGGACGTCCGGTGCGGATCGATTCGTTTCCGGCGTTGACGACCTCAACCGCCCGCTTGCCATCCGTTCCGTCCGGGTGGGGGGCGCGGTCCTCCCGGATGCAGCGCAGAAATTCCTCCGCTTCAGCCCGGTAGGCCTCCATGAACAGATCCATCCAACTTCTCACGGCCGGACGCAGCAGCCCGTTGGCGGTGCAGGACACGACGGACGTGTCGTCCAGATGGCCGATCGTCAGGATGCCTTCGGTTCCCAGGATTTCGACGCGGGCATCGTATGCGTACTTCACACCCTGCGCGCCGCCGATCAGGCCCTGCCGTCCGTTGGCGAAGGACCCGATCAGCAGCACGTTGTCATAGAAGTCGGGGAATTCGGCGCGCGCGTCCGGACAACGGTAATTGGCGCCAATGGCGTACACGGTCGTGAACTCGCTGCCCGTGAACCAGCGCAGCGTGTCAATGTCGTGGCTGTTCACTTCGGCCAGCGGGCCGTTGCTGAGGCGCAGGTCGTACATCCACCGCTGCGGCGTGCTGGGCCCGTGCGTCAGCGACTTAACCTGCACCACCTGTCCGATCTCGCCGCGGTCGACGCGCTCCTTGGCCTGCACGAAACTCCGGTCGAAACGTCGCATGAATCCGATCTGCAACTTGACGCCCGCGCCCCGTGTTGCGGCGATCATCTCGTCGCACTCCGGCGCTGTCATGGCCATGGGCTTTTCGCAGAACACATGCTTGCCCGCCGCGGCAGCCGCCACCGTGATCTCGCGATGGTACGCCGTTGGCGTGGCCACGATCACCGCATCCACCTGCGGATCGGCCAGCAGGGACCGGTAGTCCGCATGGCCTCCCGGCAAGCCAAGCTCCCCGCAGGCCCGCGCTAGAGCCTCGGGCGTAGGGTCGGCCACCCCCACCAGCCGTGCCCCGGACACACCGCGCTGAAGATGCCGGGCGTGGATCATCCCCGCCCGCCCAAGACCGATAACCCCAACGCCAATCGATGTATCAGGCATCGGTCCGCTCCATGGAACCGAGGTTGTGTTTGCATCTAATTGCTTTCATATGCTTTCACTATGGCGATTTTTCCGATAACATCAATGCAAAAGAAGGGATCGTCCTGCTATTCTGCTTTCATATCCAAGGAATGCCACCCATGAGTTCCAATCCTGAGACGGTCCCTGCCGCCGCCCCTGAGACGCCGCGTCTGCAAGCCGATCACGCACCGGGAGCGGAGCTCTTTGCGGAAGAGCGGAAGGCGAAAATCCTCGAGGCGCTTGCCGCGCAGAACAAGGTCACTGTCGCCGGCTTGTCCCGTGTCCTGGGTGTTTCCGGGACAAGCATCCGCAGCTACCTGCGCGACCTCGACCGGGCCGGGCTTCTTATTCGCACGCACGGTGGCGCCATCGCACGAACCAAGACCGGGTTCGAACCCGATTCCCGCCAGAAAGAAGTGCATAACCTGGACGCGAAGCGCCAGATTGCACGCGTCGCGCTGTCGCTGATCGACGATGGCGACACCCTCATGCTCGACACCGGCACGACCACGCTGGAACTCGCGCGTTGCCTTCGCGAACGCAGGAACCTCACGGTGGTGACGAACGACCTGGCCATCGCCCAACTGCTTGAGGATCACGCCTCGGCAACGATCGTGTTCATGGGTGGCGTTGTTCGCAAGGGCTTCCACTGCACGGTGGGCGTGCAGGGGCGAGAACTGACGGCGGGAGTCTCCGCCGACAAGGCCTTCATGGCGGCCAACGGATTCTCCGCCGCCAAGGGGGCCACCACACCGGACATCACCCAAGCCGAGACCAAGAAGCGCATGGTGGCCGCGGCTGGCAAAATCATCCTGCTGTGCGATCACAGCAAGATCGGCAAGGTTTCGTTCGCCCAGTTCGCCACCGCGGCCCAGATAGCCTGCCTGGTCACAGACCGGATCGAGACCGTCGAGCGTACGCTCGTTGAGAGATGCGGCGTTCAAGTGCTCGAAGCGAAGGCGACTACTTAGCAGGGTCATGTTTCCTCCTGGCGGGGAGGGGGACGATTTCTGCCTGGAACGTCGTCACCTCGATCGCGGTGGTTCCGCTCTGAAGTCCATCAGCTTGTGCCTCACACAGGATCGTCCCGGTGGTGTTGAGTTTGGTCTGAACCAGGAACACCATTCGCCCACCTTCCAGCCGCACGGGATTCTCGCCGAGGAACGTGCCGGAGCCCATGACCGAGATGCGGATCTCGTTGTCCGCCGCCGGCACCCGATTGCCGTCGGCGTCGAGGGCGGTGACGGTCACCTGGGTCAGGTCGCTGCCGTCAGCCACGAGACGATCGAAATCGGGAACGAGCGAAAGCCGCGCCACCGCGCCGGGAGTCCGGCGGACATGGGTGGCCGCCACGGCGCCGCCCAGGCGGCCTTCGGCCTTCAACTCGCCCGCCTCGAATGCGATTTTCGGAAAGACGAACAGCGGGTGGGGCAGATGCATGTACGTGTTTGGTTTGCAGCGTCCCTGCGATTTTCCGTTTAAGAAGAGCTCCACCTCCTCGCAGTTCGAAGCCACGGTCACTTCTGTCGGTGATTTCGCGGTCCAGTAGTTGGCGATGAACACCATTGGCTGGTCTTTGACGGGATCCTTCTGCGAGGCGTAGAAATAGGCCGCGAATTTCGGCAGGCGGAAGAGATCCAGCACGCCGCTGTAGAAGACCTGCCCTTTCAGCGTGTAGTCGTCTTCCGTGTTGTAATCCGCGTAACTCCAGCCGATGCCACCGCAGATCGCGGGGTTGGCGTAGATCCGATCCAGCGGATCCGCGAATGACTCGAGAAATTTGACGTGGTCCTGATCGGTCGCCCAGGGGAAGCCGCGGTCCCACATCCCGGAGTGCTCCGTCACCAGCCACGGCAGGAAAGGCGGTTTGGTTTCCGGGATCGTGTAGTTGATGGTGTAGATGTCCTCCCGGAAATCGGTTCCCGCCCTGTCGGCGTGGCGGACGCCGTGTGTCGGCCGGGTCGGATCGAGCCGTTTGGCCAGCTTGTTCATCGCCGCGTTGAATTTGGGGACATCGCTTGATTCGTTGACTCTCACCCCCCAACTGACGACCGACGGGTGATTCCGGTCCCGGATAATCAACTCCTCCAGGTTGGTCTTGAGGAGCGCTTGCCAGGCCTCGGGCCCGACATGCTGCCAGCCGGGGACCTCCTCCAGCACCAGCAGGCCAATCTCATCACAGCGGTCCAAAAAAGCCGGATCCTGCGGATAATGCGAGCACCGGACCAGGTTCACCCCGAGCGTGTGCTTCAGGGTGTCGGCGTCCTGCCGCTGCAGGCGGTCTGGCGCGGCCCGGCCGATCCAGGGCCATTGCTCGTGCCGGTTCAACCCCCGGATTTTGATTTTGCGATCGTTCAGGTAGAAGCCGCCGTCCTCTTTGGAAAAGCGGATGCTGCGAAAGCCTGTGCGGCTCGCATAGCGATCGACCGTGCTCTGGCCTTCCCGGATGGTGACCTCCACGGTGTACAGGTACGGATCGTCCACGTCCCAGAGATGGGGTTTGTCCACGTTCACGCGTTGACGGAATTCTTCGGAAGCGCCAGCGGGAAGGCGATGCGTGGATTCGACCTCCGCCACGGTCCGGTTCTCGGCGTCCATGATTTTGGACTGAATGACGAACGCTTTGTCTTGCTTGTGCTTGTTCGTGACCCTGGTTTGGATTTCCAGGTCAGCGCGTTTCGGGGTGACCTTGGGGGCGGCGGCAAAGAGCCATTCCACATGCAGAGGGTCCACGATGATCATGCGGACATCCCGGACGATTCCGCCAAAGAGGCAGTAATCCACGTTCTGGCCTTCGGGCGGAATGTCCGGCCTCCGCTGTGAGTCCACCCTGACCGCGATGACATTGTCGGTGCCGTCAAACGTGACGTAGTCCGTGATGTCGAACGCGAAGCCGGTGTACGCCCCCTTGTGTACGCCCACCAGGTTCGCTTGGGGTTTCTGGCTGTTCACATACACCTCGGCCACCGTCGCGACCCCCTCGAACTCCACGATCACCCGCTTGTTGCGGCATTCCTCTGGCAACTGAAAGCGTCGCCGATACCAGGAGGCAAACCGGTAGTCGCGGACGCTGAACCCGCCTGACAGCGGATTCTTGATGCGAAACGGGTTCTTGTGAAATTTCAGGACATTGTTCGCGTGTGGCAGGCAGACCGGCTCGAATCCGTTCTCCTGCTCATCAAACCACAGGGGGCCCTGTCCTCCCCAGAACATGTCGCCTGGCATGTAAAACCAATGGGTGTTGAAGTTGAGGGTCTGGCGCGGCTCCAGATCAGTCGTCGCCCCGGCCGGGAGTGGCTCCGCCGACGCGATGCCAACGAGAACCGCCATGGCGGAAAGGGCGATGACCAGGCCACAGGTCTTTGATATGAGGACGGCTCGCCACAGGCTCGCGCTCCACTTGGCGCAATTGGCGTTTGTGGAGGGCGAGGCTGTGCCGAGCCGCGGGCTTGACTTGGTTCCACACACCAGGCGGTCGTTCTTGATCTCAATCCGATGCATGCGTGGTGCCTTCCGCCTTTCCGGCGGGCGCGATCGTGAACTCGCTCATGTAGAACGGGCCTTCCCCGGTCCGCATGGACTGGATGCCGACTTCCCACACGCCCTTCGTTGCCTTGACGATGAAGCGATGTTCGGCCTTGGGATCGGGAATGGGCTGCTCCTCCGTGAACTGGCGGTCCACGTAGGCCGCGATGGCCCTGTCCTTGCGGTGCCGGGGGTCGGTGAACCCCCCGCCCGTGAAGGACACGACATACTCCCCGTCGGCCTCGAACCGCACGAGCTTCCCGATCCGGTGTTTGTTCTGGATGGCGAAATCCTTTTGCGTTGCCCGCCCCACGTCGGCGGCGTGTACGTCGACGCTGATGGGCGGCATGCCAGGCCCCAGGGTCGGGATTGACTCCGGGTTTGCCAGCCGCTCGGCTCCGACCCCGGTGCTCTCAACCAGCCAATCGAAGCCCTTGCGCATGGCGGCCACCCGTTGTTTGATCACCCATCCGGTGGCATTGGCCTCGGCCTGCTTCAGGTGTCCCGACATCGCCTGGAGCACGTGGAACGGGAACGCACCAGGCGTAAGCCGGTACGTGTATCCGCCGCCGTACAGGCTGACGTTGTTGTTGATCTGGTAGTCCTCGGCGGCCTTGTAATACGCCTGCATCGCGGCGCCGGCTTTACCGAAATAGCCATTGAAGAACTCCCGCAGCAGCGCATCGGCCGTGGTGTCGAGGTTCCAGTGGACGCGCGGATACGCGTAGAAGTTCCACGGGCAGTACCGGAGCATTTCCGGCGACGCCTGCGTGCCGCCGGCAAGCGCACCAAACTTTTTCTGGAACCTGGCCCAGTCGACGGTGGCGGTCACCAGGGGCAAGGGCATCGGCCAGGTGCCGGCGTCCTCGTTCAACAGCACATACCCGTAGGTCTCCAGGCGTTTGCACGTGGTGGCCCACTCCTCGAGATACGCCTTCATCGTCGCATTGCGCGGCGATTCCGGCGGCAGGTTCATATGCCCGTAGGCGCACACTTCGACGATGACGTTGCCGGGGAACTGGGCGATCTTGCGCGGCGGGGCGAAGACAT
>JAIOPI010000023.1 GCA_021413965.1 Lentisphaerota bacterium
ATCGGTAGCGCCGCGCGCTCAGAGATTTCCTACCTGCGCGTGACCCAGCTCGAAACGTCCACCAAGCGCATCCGCGAGAAGCTGGTCTATGCCTACCAGCGCGCCCAGGAAGCCGAAGCCGCGGCGTGGAGCCTGCTATGAGAATCATCGCCGCCCACAAGTACATCAGCCCGCGCGCCCGGCCGCTCACACCCGAGGAAGCGGAGGTGCGCCGAATCGCCTATGCGTTGAAGATCCCGACGGCCGAGGCATGCGCGGCCGCGGCCCGCGAGCTGGCGCCGCTGCTGGACGCCGCCGAGGATGCCGGCACGGCTCTGGTCCTGATGCCCGTGCCGGCCAGCACCGGCAGCGTGGAAGCCAATCGCCAGCTTGCCAACGTCATCGCCGCCGATCTCCACCGGCGCTATGCGCGACTGGCCCAAGTGCGCGTGACGGTCGGTCGCGCGCAGCCCGTGGAATCCTCCTGCGCCCGCCGGCTGCGCCACCTGGACGGACTGACCGAAGCCGAGCACGACATGATACGACTGGCCGGCCCGCTCACCGCGACGGGCACGGCTTACTACTTCATCGACAACATGGCCACCACCGGCACGACGCTCGCCGCATGCCGCCACGCGCTTGGGTTCGGTGACGCCACCGTGTGGGCCGACGCCGAGAAACAGCCGCGCCTGCTTTGACCGAAACGCCGAGACCGACGAACGAGAAGGAGACCAAACCATGAACGAAACCCCGAACCGTTACCCCGGCATCTGCCACGACTGCGCAGCGCCCGTCGCCGCCCAGGCGGGCACGATTGAGCGCGGCCCCGGCCGCCGCGCCTGGACGCTGCGCTGCCGGACGTGCACCGACAGCATCGCCAAGGAACTGCACGACTGCATGGGCGTGGACACAGCCTATGAGGACGCCTGCGCGCGCGCTTGCGGACTGTAACCTAAGAAGAAAAGCCCCCGCCGATCCGGCGGGGTGGGGGAGCGGCGGCGTACTTTGGTCCCACCCACCCGCCCAACTACTTGGCCGCCGCGGGGACAGCCGGGCTCGCGCACTCGCAAGCGATTCCGAGACGGCCTATGCGGTCTCTTGGATCTAAGTTGACACGGATACACCACCAACCTAGCTTGCTCATGCAGAGGTGCTAAGCAATGACTGGAATCGCATTCCACTGCCCGAAGTGCAAATCGTCTGAGGCCAAGAAGGTTTCGCTCGTTTACGAATCTGGTACGTTTACGGGTACAGTTGTCGGACTTGGGGCGAACTTGGACGGGGACTTCGGGATTGCAGGCGGAATCACTCAAAAAGGCAGCCTCCTGGCAAGTCGCCTTGCCCCCCCAACGCCGCCAAATAGACGCGGTGAGCGCGCTTTTGTAACACTCGCCGCTATAGTCACAGGAGCGTGCATCTGGGTCGGGGTCGGAAAACACTTCATAGAGGTTGTCATACTTGCCCCATGTGCCATTGTCGCCTGGATCGTTGGGCTACGCGCTAGGTTAAGTCATCGGAAAAGGGTGGCGGACTACCTGCGACTGACACAAGCGTGGGATCGAAGTTGGGTCTGTTTGAAGTGTGGGCACACATGGGTGTCGAGTTAGAAGGTTCTCACGTTGAAGTGGTCTGGTAGCCGATGCCCAAGAGTCAGCACCCGTTTTCTGTCTTGCTTCTTTAGGCGAGCGATTTCGAGGGGAGCCGTCACCTGCTAAGCCACCTCCGCGTGCGTGATCGAACATCGATCGCAGCAAATTTGATTTCGCCGCCTCACTGGACGATGGGTGGTGTCCGTTTCTGCCGATGCAGTCGGCGCCGATTCTGTTTCGCCGCCTTGACCGGGAACAGCGCTTTGAGCGCGGGGTACTTCGCCATCGCTCTCCGGTGACGTTTTTCGGCCAGGTCGATAGTGGTGTTGGTCTCTGCAGCGATCTCCCTGTACGTCATCCCGGTATGTCGAAGGCAGACCGTGTCGCGCACGGGCTGTGGCAGGGCGAGCAAGATCCGGATGACCTCCGACATGACCGCGAGCGGCAGCAGCAGATCCTCGTACACCTGCGACGGTAGGGGTGGGGTAGGCGAGCAACGAGCGAACGACTCCTTCTTCACATCGAACTCCTTTGTTCCGACCGATGACTCGACCAATTTGCACGTGGCGCAAGGCGTCTCCTCGTACGACACCTTCCGGTACTTTCCAGCCGCCACGGCCTCAGCATGCGGACATTTGTGGCACAGCATAGATGTCACCCCCCCGAAGGTCCGCCGTAGCCTCGCGCGAAGGCGGACTCACAGACTCCACGACCGCTGCACCGCCGGGTTCCGGCTCCGTTGGCATGGCCGGCTGCAGCCGGGCCCGGCAGGCGTCGACCACGTCCAGCAGCCGGATCAGCAGTTCCACCTCCACCACGATCACCCATGGCTTGTTGTTGGCCCGGTGCATCACCGCGGGTACTTCGTCCGTCGCGGCATCGCGCCGCGCCTGACTCAGTCCCTCGTACAGCCGCAGCCGTTCACACCGCTTGACCTCCAGGTGTAACCCCGGCAGGTCGCCGGCCAGGTCCGGCGACTCCGGGCCCCCGTGGTACTGCCGTCCGCGGTGCAGATGCGTACCGAGCACCTCGTTCAACTTGGCGGCGGCCTCGCGTTCACCAGCCGCGCCCTTTCGTTTGCTCATCGATCCCATGACGCCCTTTCTGCCCGCTCCGGGCTACGCCTTCGGCGAGTCCTGAGTTGCCTTCGGCCGACCTTCCCAACAACTATCCTCCCCCGTAGGGGGGATAGTTGTTGGGAAGTGGGTTGTTGGAGTGGGAAGTTCGTCTCGCTTCGTCGTCATAAGTGGCTGTTCTTTCCAATGACTTACGCCATCCCACAAACTCGATTTCGGGGGTTTCTGGTTACTGGGATGTCCAATTCCGCGTGCTCGGCCGAATTTCGGCCTCGTTGCGCCCGGATTCCGTCACCTCGTACCGCCTGAATTGCTGGTCGCCGCGCTCGCGGATCCACCCGGCCTTGGTGCACACCTTCAGCATCTTCCGCACGGTTTCCTTGCCGCATGCCAGCGCCCCGGCCACCAGGTCCACGTAGAAGGACTGACTCTCTCCGGGCCGATGCATCACGGCATGCACGCATTCGAAGTCATCGTTTTGCTTTCGCCGTCCGCCCTTGCCCTTGCTCATCACGTCCGCCACTTCCTCTGCCGTCGCCTCCCGCCAGCAAATCACCCCGGCCTCGCGATGGTGGGCGACATACTTCACCACCGTCGGCTCGCCGTCCGCGTCCACCCAGCGGAGGCGCTTGCCGCGCTTGGGTGCCCGCAGTTCGAAAATCGTGTCCGATCCGAGGGACCGCAGCGCCAGCGCCGCGCGTGCCGGGTTGATCCATTCGGCAGACCCTGCGCCCAGGTAGGCATAGTCGCCGGCCGCCCAGGAATCCTTCTCCTTCCCGCGGAGCGGCTTGTTGGTGTGGTGAAGCAGGATCATGCCCACGCGGTGCTTCTGCAGGAGGGGATTGAGCAGCTCGCGCATGAAGTGGCTCACGTCCTTCTGGCTGTTGCTGTCGCCGCCCAGGTACGCGAAGGCCGGATCGACGATCACCATGTCATACGGCTGGCCGGTGCCGGGGAACCCGGCCGTCAGCAAGTACCTCAGGGCCTGCGCAAACGGCTCGGCGCTCTTGTCACAGATCGTGCAGATGGCGACGCGCTTCCGCGCCAGGGCCTTCTCCTCGTCGGACAGGTCCTCACAGCCCTTGAGTACGCCGTCCCGCATCTCCGCCAGGTCGCCGTCATCGTTCTCCGCCTGGACGATCAGGATTCGCATGCCTGCCTTCTGGTACACCTCGCCCGGCATGATGCCGAAGAGGTCACGCCCCAGGGACCAGTACATGGCGCCCTGCATCCCCAGCGCGGACTTGCCGACACCGGTGGGCCCGCACAACAGGCACACGCCGCCCCGATACAGGAAGCGCCATTTCAGAAGCTCATCCGGATCACTGCCGTATGTGGGGGTGCGCAGATCGCCGAGCAGCTTCACCGCCGGTGGCTCCTGAATCTTCGCCACCTGCGCCTCAACGGTCGCCGCCTCCGGCGCTGGCATGAACTCAGACATGAGGATTTCAAGGGGCGACGGCTTGTCCACAAAGCACCTCCGAGTTGAAGAAGAGAATCCTTTGCCGGACCCGGCTGCCGTCGGCCTTCGGCCGTAGGCCGCCGGGCATGCGCAGCCACCCGCAGATGTCCCAGCGCGTGGGGTCAGCGCCCAGGAGGCAGGCCAGGGCGAAGAAGCGCGCCCGGTCCTGACGGGTCATCGGCTCGACGTGGTACCAGGCGTGCACGCTCTTCCCGCCCGAGTCCACGGCCATCACCAATGGGGAAAAATCCGCCAGCGCGGTCACAAGCTGCGCTTGTTGCCGCTTGGCGAGGGAGGCGTCGTCGAACTCCACCACCAGGTACCGACGCGCCATCACGTTGTTCTGGCAGCGCGCGGACGGACGGCCCGAGTGGTTCACGGCCAGGGAGCCCCGCATTGGGTTCACGCAGATGAACTGCAGGCCCTCCGCTTCCTCCAATACTTCCTCCACCGGCCGAACCGCCGCCCGCTCACTGTCTGCGCCCACGCAGACCAGTTCGCCCGGCCGGAACAGGCAGGGGAGCACATCCCGCGGCCGCAGGCCGGTACTTGTCAGACCGTCGAAGCACGCCTCGACGGTCTCGAGCACCTTGCCGATGGTCCCCGCGTTCGCCGCCGGCCACTCGATCGCGCGGCGCCCGAAGTTTACCGTGGCATCCGCCGCATGCGAACCGTAGGCGAACTCCACCGCTCCCTCGATCTCCCGATCGGGGATGCGCCGGTGTACGACGTGCACGTCACAGCACCGCCGCAGGAAGGCAAAGCACTTGTCCGCCGTTAGGACCTGGCTCACGCCGCTGGCGACCTGCGCCAGCCACCGATGCGTACCGCCCGCGCCCGGCATACCTGCCAGGCGCTCCGCCGTCCGCTGCGAAAATGGATAGAGGTTCGCCATGGTCACTTCCCGTACACCGCACACAACGTCCCATCCGCCCGCAGGGGAAGGCCCGGCGCCCACGGCACCGGCATTTCCATGATCTCGACGATCCGCCTCAGATCCTCTTCGGCGGATGCCTCCGGCACTTCAAAGACGAGCTCATCGTGGACGCTCAACACCGGCCGGTACCCGGCCGCCTCACACCGCAGCCACGCCGAGGCCAGGACATCCCGCGCCGTTGCCTGCGTCCAGTTCTCCGCCAGCAGGCCCCCGTAGACCGTGATCCGGTCACCGCCGACGGTGCACGTGATGCCGTCCTTCTTGGCTAGGACGCCCCGATAGACGAGGAACCGTTTCAATTCGGGATTGACCTGCGTGCAGGGGAGGGGAAGGACGTAGTTGCCGCCGTCACGCGACGCGCAGGCGTCGTTGAGGTTTTGCCACAGGGTCACGATCTTCGGATTCGATTCCCTGAACTCCCGGACGATGCGCTCGGACTCTGCCTCGCCGATTGTCAGCCCCGCCATGACCTTCGCGACCTCAACGAACCGCCGAGCCCCGCAGCCGAAGCCCAGCCCCAGGACGCGGGCCTTGGCCAACTGCCGGATCCCGGCCGCCGTCCGGTCACAGAACTCCCGCAAGGGCTCAGCCTCCGAGTACCCCATGGTGGCGCGGGCGTGAATCTCGTAGGCGTCTGCCTCAGGATTCGCGCGGAACATCTCCAACGTCGCGACGTCTCCGGCCAGGAAGAGCAGGACGCGGCTTTCGATCTGAGAGTAATCAACGACCGCCAGGACGAACCCCGGCGGCGCCACCAGGCACCGGCGCAGGTCTACGCCCTCCGCCGGCTTCCGGTTGTAGTTCTGCATGTTCAGGCCACCGCCGCCCGCCCACCGCCCCGTGCTCGCCCCGAAGTACTTCAGTTCATAGACCATTCGTCTACTTCTTGTTGGACGACCCGCCGTAGGCCCGGCGGAGTAGGGGCGATCATCCGGCATACGCCGCGCCTGCATGCCCTCCAACACCTTGGCAGTCCGGTTCGCGGATCGGATGCGCTGCATGTGCCGCGCCCAGGTCACGGCCTCACTACGCTGGTTCTCGTGGGCCCAGTCCTGAAACTCCGGGTCAGTGGCCGAGGTGGACCGTGGCGGCGGCGTGCCGAGCGCCACGCATGCCTCCTCAAACCGCGGGATGGAAAGGGCAGGGGACCATGGCAGCGCCCGCGAGAGCCCTTCTACGGTCTCGTTCAACTCAGCCAGGTTAGCCTCGACATACCCCCAGTCGACAGCAACCCCGTAGTGCCCCATTTGGCAGGTCAGATCGAACAGCCGCCGCTCGTGTTCCGGCCAGTACCGTTCCAATTCGAGCCACAGCGCCAGCGCCGCCTCCGCGTCGGTCGCGGCATACGCCTCGTCCTCCGCGGAGTGACCAAACAGATCGGGCTCGCGGTCGCGGCCCTTGGCCCGCTCCCGCGCGCCCTTGTCCACGGTCACGCCGAGCACGGCCTTCGCCGCGCCGGCTAGTTCGCGCGGAAGCTGCAGGTACGCGCACAGCGCGGCCGAGCAGAACCATCGGACCGGCCGCACGTCGCGCGGCACGGTCCCGAGTTCCACCAGTCGCAGAAACACCGCCTCGTCGAACTCGCGGTTGTGGGAGACCCACTCCCGCCCGGCGATCGTTCCCCAGGGGAACTCCGCCGGCAGGCATACGCAGGTCCGTGCCCCGTCCGTCACGCTCACCGCCCAGGCGTTGAACCGCCGGTCATGGGTGTAGGCGACGTTCCCCATCTGGCTGACCGAGTAGCTGGACGTGTAGAACGTCTCGAAATCAATTCCGACTGGCGTCGGAATTGGTATGGCGGCGCCCGAGCGCACCGCCAGGGTCCACTCCTGCACCGTCACACGCTTTGCCCTGGCCAACGCCATGTTTGCACCCCCTCACGCCGCATTCTGGACCGTTCGGGGGTCGTAGCCCTTGATGTAGCGCCACAGCGCGGCGGTCATCTTGAATGCCTGCCAGTCGCGTTCGATCGACGGGTGCTTCACCACTTCGACACGGCCGGGCTCGGTGGTGCTGATGAAGACGTTGGCGGCGAGGACACGGCCGACCTCGGCCTCGCCCCAATGCGTGGCGGCGTAGGCCGCGAGCTGCATGGCCTGATTCTCGTACGCGCCTACTGGCTTGCCCGGTTCGGTCTTGCGAGTTTTGTAGTCGAGGATGCCGATTCCGTTCGCCCCGTACCGGAAGAAGACATCCGCCGTGCCGGCGAAGCCATGCTCGCGGTTCACAAGCCGGAGCTCCCGCTCGACAATGCTGATGCCGGACTTCTCCTTCCACGCCATCACCGGATCCACATACACCGCCAGCGACGGGTCGAACGGCTTGCCGTCCATGGCCAACTCCAGCGCCCCGTGGATCATCGTGCCCAGGTCCGCCGCTTCGTCCACCTGCTCGAATGCCGCATCGCGGACCCGGTTGCACCAGTACGCCGTGCTTTCGGCCTCCGTCTTCGGTGCCCGCAGCGTGGCCAACGCCATCTGGTTCAGCTTCCAGTTCTCCAGCCCCGGCTTCGCCAGAATCCCCAGAATGCTGGTCACACTGGGATAGAGGCCGAGCCGCTTCGCGTCCCGGATCGTCGTGACCCGCTCGCCGCCACCGTCTGCCGTCGGCAGCCGATGCATTGGGGTACCGTCGGCCCCGTACCAGTGCCCGGCCTTGATCTGATTTTTCGTCAACACGGCCATGGTCATCACCTCCGGCGGGGCGGCCCCCGAGGGCCGCTCCCGCGTTTGTTCCTATCCGCATGCCTCCCCCTAGAAGGGGATCGGATCATCCGCCTGCACTGGCGCCGGACTCGGCGGCACCGGCCGCGCCGGCGGCATCGGCCGCGGCGGCGGGGGAACCGCCGCCCGCGGCGCTGGAGGGCGAGCCTCCGGCGAGCCGTTCGCGACCTGTCCGCCCATGCCCTGCGGCACCGGCGACAGCGCCGCGATCCCCGCGAACACCCCGGCGCCGTCCCGGCGCTGGATGTGCTCCACGGTCAGGAGGCACTTCTGCCCCTTGAGGGCGGCGTAGTCCCAGCCATACTGGGGCGCGCGCCCCAGCAGGCTCTTGAGGAAGCCGAACAGGGTCGACTTCTCATTGCCAGAGATCTTCATGCGCCGGCTCGACACCCGGTGCTCGAAGTTCTGCGCGTCCCTGAACCCGAAGAGGAACGTGGTCAGGTCGACCGTTTCCATCTCCAGGCTCTGGAACTTCTGACGCTGAACCCCGAACTCGTCCCGCACGTCGATCACCGTCGCCACGAATGTCCCGGCCGGAGCCAGGTCGTCGCCGATAAGATCGGCGAACGGGTTACTGTTGTTGACTGGCTGTTGCAGAATTGCCATGGCTTCGTCCTCCTATTGCTTCTCGTTCATCTTTTTGATGTGCCCATGCTCGATCATGCTGAAGGCCATCCAGTGCAGCACCGTCGTCAAGAAGACGGCCACGAAGGCGCCGGCCGCACCGGCCTGCCGGAATCCCTTCGCGTAAGCCGCCCCCAACAGCACTATCCCCACCAGCAGCCCGATGTAGGTCGCGATGACCCACACCGCGGCTGCGAACCCCTTCATCCACTTGCTCCAAAGTACTCCGTATTTCGCTTGCTCGTTCATTGTCCGAACCCTCACTTGGTTGTTTGACTGCACATGCACGCATTGGACTTGCCGCTATCTACTTCCGTGTCGCTACCTCCCTTCGCTGCTCTTTCAGGTCTTCTGCCTTCCGCCGAAACACATCGCTGCGCAAGTACGCCTCAACTTCGCTCACGCGGAACTTGCGCCGTCCCCCGAGCTCGTGACCGGGCACACCCCAACGCCAGAGTGAGGAGGTGCTCAACCCCGTCTGCCTGCTGAGCTCGCGCAGTGTCAGGTACTTCTCTGGCGCGGGTTCCACTGGCACGCTGGGCGTCACATCGCCGCGGAGCAGGCGCAACGCTTCGGCCTTGCGCGCATCCGGCGCCACCAGGGCCAACTGCATCAACTCCTCAGTCAGCGTCATGCCCATCCTCCGTGGCGCCGCTATCGGTCACGTACCCGTACTCGGCCCACAGGTCGTGAATCGCCGCTTCGTCGCCGCCCTTGGCCAGATCCACCAGCTGCCTGAATCGCTCGTCTCGCTTCATGTCTGACCTCCGCCGCATGCGTGTTGCCGCCACGCACCCGTGCGCGGCGGCGGTCGGCGGACGTTCAGCCCAACAAAAAAGGCGCCCAGCTTTTGGCTGGACGCCTTCTGCATCGTCCTGCCTTCTGATGCGAAGGCAGGACACAGGCTGACTGGTTTCGGTCAGCCCCTGACTGGTTACGCTCCTGCTATCTCATGGCCTCCCATACCACACCGGCGGAAGGGGTGTACCCGCACAGCTTCCCGATGTGCAGCCCCTGCCGCATCTCCGCGACGAACTCCTCGCGCGCCTGCGAGCATTCCGTTCCGTGGCTGATCCTTTCGAACGTGCGATTCACGGCACGGCGAATTGCTTCCGCCTTCTTCCCTGCATCGTCCGTGAATCTTCGGACACGCCCCCCGATGCCAACGTTTCCGGTCAGCTCGGCTTCCAGGGCGGACGATTCGTCTTCCAGTTCCTGCTGCCTTACGGTGTCGCCGTCGGCCTCCGCCCGCGCGCGCTCCATGCCGATCTCACGCAGGCGCTCGCGGTATGCCTTCATCGCTCCCGAATCCAAACGAGCGTTCACATCCGCGGCTTTTTTGATGGGCGCTACGGGTTCCTGGTAATCCTCCACCGGCCCCCCGCCTGCGGCCACACCCTTGACCTGAGTGTACAGGTCGAGGGGATCGGTTTCCTCCCCAGCATGCCGAATGAACCATCCCAAGTACGCGAGGCCCGCGTCCGTATCGATCGTGAACACGCCGCTGGGCATACGGATACGGCAGGTCGCGCCCATACTCTCAAACACGCATGCCCCTTGGCCGTCGCGCTTCTGCGCCTTCCTGAAGATGGGGGAGCCCTGAAGCTTATCGTCCAACCGGCTGAATGCCTCCACACGGCCGTTTGCCACGCGCAGGCACTCCTCCAAGGGGACGTAGATCACTGCCCGCAGCGTGCAGGCTTGCTCGAACACGTCGTGGTAGGTGGGCGTCAGGATCACCGAGATGCCTTGGTTCTCCAGCACCCACCGGTCCACAAGCGCGCCGGCCTGCACGATGCTGGGGGAGAAGCAGAGACCCACGCGCACGCGGCGGCCGTTCACGGTGATGCTCCCGCACCACAGCATCCGGTCCACGCCCACGGCACTGCCGGCCGGCGTCACCCCGAGCTTTTCGAACAGCAGCGCGCTGCACGCGACCAGGTCGAGTTCCACGGTCATCACATCCGCAGCCGCCACCGGCGTCAGTACGGTCACCGGATCGTCTTCGGCGAACTCGCCCACGACGTACCCGCCCCGGTCTTCATGTACGGCTCGCCGCTCGCCGTCTTCATCCGTTAAGCACGCGGCGGCACCACCCGTCTCAGTCAGCAGGGGGAAGGCGACTTGGGCCTCCGCCCCCGCACACACGCGCCAGTCGGCCCGTGTGGCGGGGACGTGCGCCAGCCGCTCGACCCCATGCCAGAGGTCACGCCGCCGCGGCATGGATGCTCAACTCCCGGCTCAGCATGAACCCGTTGGCGCGCAGCCACTCTTCCAGGGCAATCGAGTCGTTGTCCCGGCAGTAGTTTGCCCGCCGCCCGGCCTTGATCCGTACCGGCCGCGGCTTGCCGCCGCGCCCGAATCGAACGCTGAACACGGCATACTCCACCCGCTCCGCGAACGCCGGCACGAGGTCTTCACTGGGCAGCAGAGCGTTCGTGAGACAGGTCTTGCTCCGCCGCGTGTCGGTGCGCCCGGCCGCGTGCCGGATGCTGTAGCCCATTTCGACCAGGCCGCAGCACTCCACATCCGCCACCGTGCGCCAGGGTGCGTGGTGCCGCCCGAACGTGCGCAGCCGCTCCAGGTCGAACAACTCCCGTTTCCCGAAGAAATTGCTGTCGCCCGTCAGCAGCTCCCCGAAGTGGAAGAGGTAGGACGCGTGCAGCTTGTCGGGCGCCTTGATCTTCAACTCACCGAGCCGCCGGTTGAAGACCACCACGTCGTAGTGGAGTTGCCGGATGAAGTGGATGTCCAGCTTGCCGTCATCCTGCACGTCGCTGAACATCTCCATCCGGCCGCCATGCCGGATCAGGAACCACAGGTCATCGGTGAACTCGTAGGGGATCACCGTCGCGGCCCGGCCCATGTTGTCCCGGTGGAACCACATGGAAAGCCGCTTCTCCAGCGCGCGGATGTCCGCCGCCTTCGGCGTGCGGATCGCCGCCTCCGAAATACCGGCTGCGGGAGGGTAGTAGTCGAACGCCCGCTGGCGCTCCAGCACCACCCGCGAATGCGCGCTCTCCAACAGCTTCCGGTCCACCATACAGGCGCGCATGGCGTAGTCATGGAGCGTGCGCCCCTCGATATCCGGGATCTCAATGCCCCGCACCGACGCTTCTGCCTTCAGCTTCTCGTGCCCCTGCGGCTTGCTCATCTCGGCGATCAGCACGATATCGCGAACCAGGTCCGGGGGCGTTTCGCCCTCGACGATCCGCATGAACAGCTCCGGCAGCAGCTTCCACGGCATCGACTCCGCGGTCGGGTGCTCCGGCAGCGCGATCCCGCGCCGCTTCACGTACTCGGCATACGGCTCCTGCATGAGGAACCCGTGCAGCGTTTCAGGATGGAACTTCGTCAACTCTTCGGCGTGTGAAAACGCCTTCCGACTATCCGCACTCATAACGTTACGTACTCCGGTCCGCCTTGTTCAAAACATGGGACCATCGGCGCCGGCAGACCCGTTGCGCCCACGGCCGTTCAGTCGCTTGATCGGTTGAAAGGCGGCGGGGCAACACGACGTCACCCCGCCGCCAACGGTATGCTCAGCCCGGCGGTGGGTAAGGATCAGGTCCGTACGAATACGCCTCGCGGAACCGGCCGTCCCGGTTCTGAATGCGTAGTTCACCGTGACTCTGCGCCGCCAGTCTGCGACCCAGGTCGATTGCTTCGCCCTGCGTCTCCGTCTGACGACTCAGCCGCGAGGCATCCTCGCGCCGTAGTCCCCACGCCGGTCCATTGCGGACCACGTAGTAGTTGGATTTGGCCATACGCCAACTCCCTTCATTGGCCGGCTGCGGATACAGCACGGCCGTTGCTGGTTGACGCGGGTCGCCTTGGGGACTACATTGTTCTTGCAACAGTACAATGAGCCGTGGGGCAACCCGCGGTTCAACGCCGCCTAGGCGATATCCGTCGCCTAGAGCGGCGTTTTTGTTTGGGCGACGACCTCGCCGCCCGAAACGTCCTCTGGTTGATCGTCACAATCTGCCTCCTGCGCCTCGTTCAAGAGTACCACCACCACATTGTCGTCCTCGAAGTGGGGGGAGTAGCCCCGCTGCTTGCGGTTCTTGTATTCGATGGACCAGTAATCCAGAAACGCCCGTGCCGGGACGTGGCCACTCCAGTTCAACATGCCTTCGGCCGTCGGTACACCGCGCTTCTGTAGTCGCACGGCTCCCTTCGCTCCAGCGTCTTGCGTAAACTTCAGGCCAATGGCAGACTGTCCTTTGTCGTACATGAGAACCACGTACCAGTCGCCATCTTCTATCCGCAGCCTCCGGCATACACCCTGGGATACACCGAGGGCGCCCGTATTACGCACCGAGATTCTCGGCGCGTATGAGCCCCCTGATCCCAAGAATGCCTCAAAATTGAACTTCCCCATAGCACACCTCCTTATTCCGGACTCCACACTACATCATGCGGCCTCTCCGCGCAACCGATTTTTGTCTACAGGTTGTTCACAGGCGTTCCGACCATTTCATGGACAGTCCGATAGGCGGACACCCAACCTGTAGGGGTCGTACTCGTTTTGGACTACAACATGGGCGGTAAATGCGGGGCTATCGACATCTGCAAGCAATAGAGAGGCGTGCAGAGAAAAGATAATGGCGGTGACCGCACAGAGCGGATTGCCACTTTTGAGAAGAATCGGCTTGACTTCTACTCCGCCTCGAACCCTGAATTCTCGAAATTCAGCGTCCGGCAGTTCTCGGTGACTGTACGGACAACGTCCGGCGAAAATCCGGAACGTGCAGAGCTCGAAACCTCAAGCGTAACTTCAACGCTGCTACCAACCTGACTGACGAGGTGCTGAATAACCTCGTTGGCGATTCGCCCCGCATCGCGATTCAGACGCGTAGCGTCGAGCTTCACGCTCCCATAGAAGCGCTTCGGGTCGGACTTCACCGGTTCACCACCACCGTCGGGCGTTGTGCCGCCGGTTTCTCCCCCAGTAACACCCGTGCCACCAGTCGTTCCACCGCCGCCGCCCGTGACGACGGGTCCGCCTCCGGTCACACCGCCCGTCGTCGCCGCACGCTCCTTCGCGAGTTGTGCCACGGCCACCGCCGACCTCACCACGAGCCCCGTACTCTCCGGCGTCACGTTCACCACGCGACCGGTTCGCAAGCCGCGGTAACGGGCTTCGGCTTCCACCCACTCATCCGCGTATCCGAAAGCGTCCTGCTCCCACGTCGTCAGACTCACGCCATCGCGCACGGCCTCGGCCACCACGTAGGGGCCGCACAGTCGCGGCAGGTAGACGTACAGCGCGAAATCCTCCACCAACTGCGCGACGCCCACGTGATCCCCGCGCCACAGTGGCACGCGATCCAGTTCCAGGCGCAGCCGCGAGCCGGCCAGTTCCGTCAGCAGCAGTTCCTCATTCTTCAGCTTCTTCGTCGCGCGCACCGCCAGCGTGTCCTGGCCCTGCAAGCGGATCGCCTGCCACGTCAACGCGCTCTGCGGCGTCTCCTGCATCGGCACCAGCAGCCAGATGAAGGTCTCCGGAATGCGCGCCGCCACGGTCGTGTCGGCATTCTTCTTTTGCGCCAGCGTTTGCCGGCGCTGGAAATTGTCCAGGTTCAGCGACGGCCGCTCGCCCTGCGAATCGTTCTCGATGGATTCCCACGCCAGGTAGCTGCGCACCGCGGAGTCGAGTTCCACCAGCCGCGCGCGATCCGCCGCCAGGAACACGAGCGTGTTCTTGAACCGCCGCGGACTCGTGCCCCGGTTCTCCAGGATGCGCGCAGCTTCCGCCTCTGCCGCGCTCTCGCCCTCGCGCCCATGTGCGTGGTCCACATCCAGCACCACCAGCCGAGTCTCCATCTCGTCCGGCACGTCGGCGTTCGACGCGGGGAACGGATGCACCTTGGCGAACTCCGCCTTGGAGCGCACATCCTCACGCACCCGCTTCTTGATCTCCTCGGCGATTCGATCCGCGCTGCGCCGCAACTGCTCCGCCCGGTCTTCCGCCAGCTTCGTCACCGACGCCTGCGAGGAGTACCAGTACCGGGCGTTGTCCAGATAGAGGTACGTCGCCTGCTGCGCCAGGTGCCGCAGCGCATCGCCGAACACCGGGGGATTCTCGCCCGGCTGCACACAGCCTAACCGGATGCGCCGATCCTCGATGCCGCGGTTCGCGGCCGCGCCGGTCGGCGCCGACCCCAGGAACACCGTACGCGCCACGCGCCGGCACGCCGAATAGCGCCCCAGGTTTGGCTTGTCCCGATCCAGCCGTAGGGGGAGCGAGTCTTCGCCGTCCACGTCCTTCTCGATCACCGTATCCCAGCCGTCCGGCAGGTACCGCGTCATCTCCGACTGCACGCGGCCCGAATCCAGCGGCAGCGCCGCCGGGATGATCAGCACGCTCTTGTCTTCCCGTTCCCACAGGCAATGAATCACCGACGCCATCAGCCGCAGCACGCCGCGCGTGCGCTGGAACTTCACCAGGCTGGACCAGTCCTGATACAGCCGGTCGAAGATTTCCGGATGGATCGGGTACGCCGACTTCATCTTCCGCTCATAGTCGCCCTCGCGGCACTCCGGCGGGAACTCCTGATGCTGCGTGCGGTACATGTCACAGAACGCGCGCACCACCGCGTCTCGGTCCACGAACCGCTTCGGATCAGCAATCGGCTGGAACAATCGCCGACGCACGATCTCAAAACTCTCCTCCGCGTTCGCCGGCCGCCAGGGCGTCTCCACGCGCCCGAGCGCGTTACGCAGCGCGATCAGCGCATCGCGTCCACGCTTGCCGCCCACTTCCTCGTCTTCAATTCCCGAATCCGGGGAGACGCCGCCCCCTGGTCCCGAGGCCGGAATGCTCACCACCAGCATCGTCTGGTTCGCCGCCTTCGCCGCTTCGCTCAGCGTCTGCGCAAACGTGAAATGAGTCTCAAAGTCGCCACCCGGCAAATCCCGCGACTCATGCAACTGGCGCGCGTAGGCCACCCACTCGTCGATCAGGATCAGGCATGGTGCGTACTTGTTGAACAGCGAACGCAAGTTGTCGCCCGGATTCGTGGCGGTTTCGTCCGCCTTGCGGATCATGGCGTAGCCCTCTTTGCCGCCCAACTGCCAGGCCATCTCGCCCCAGAGGGTGTGGACCACCGTGCCGTCCTTCTTCTTCTCCGGCTGGCCCGGCGACAGCTTGTTGCCCACCAGCACCGCCCGCCGGACGGCCTTCGGCACGTCCACGCCGGCCTCTTGCAGTACCGGCTCGATTCCCGGCAGTTCCTTCGCCGAAATCCCCGAGAAGAGGTGATACAGCGCCAGCATCGAGTGCGTCTTGCCGCCGCCAAAATTCGTCTGCAGCTCCACCACCGGGTCGCCGCCCTTGCCGGCCAGGCGCACCAGCGCCCGCGTCAGCATGTCCCGCAGCCCCACGGTCAGGAACGTGCGCCGATAGAACTCCGTCGGATCGCGATACTCCGGCACGCCTTCGCCCAGGTACACCTGCCACAGGTCGGCCGCGAATTCCGCCTGCTGATACTTCCCGCTGGCCACGTCAGGATGGGGCGTCACCACCTCGCGCCAAGGCTTGAGCCCCGCCACCGGCTGCCCCTCGATTGCCGTTTCGGCCGACTTACGCTTCTCGTGCCGCACTTGCTCGTCGAAGCGCAGCCGCATCAACTCCATGCGCGTGCGGTCGATTTCCTCGGCTTCCTTCGCCGCGGAGACCGCCACCAGCAGCCGCCGCATGCTGTCCAGCGACCGCTCCGTATCGTCCGAGCTGAAAGCTTCCTGATGTGCCCACCGATTGCGTACTTCGCGCAGCTCGCTCACATAGCTTCGCTCCGCGTGCCCCAGCGTGTTCCGGAAAACGTCGTTCCATTCGTTCCACATCACGGAAAGCAGCACGGCCGCATCCCACTCCAGGGAGCCCTTCTTCTTTAGGGCCGGATGTCCCGCCGGAAAACTGTTGGCCACCTGTTCCTGCCAGCGGTCCTTGTGCACCGCCTTCATTTCTCGTTCGACGAATGGCAGCAGGCCCAGCTTCAGTTGTTCCAGCGCCCGGCCCACCCGTTCATGATTCGATGTCGCCATGGACCGTCTCCTTTACTGGAAAAGCTCCCGCTGCGTGGGGATCACGACCTTGATGTCCCGTGCCTGCTTGACTAGATCTGGCCAAGCCAATACCAGACTGTTGTAGGGGATGGCTTCCTTGGACAGCTTCTTGCGCTCGCAGATGCCGAACAGCCGATACGCCAAGTCACGCGCCACCTCTGGGTCTACCGTCGGGACCACGGTTCGTGCCGCCAGCCGCGCCAACACCTCGGCCGCACCGGCCTCACCGCTTTGTTCCAGCGCACGGATCACATGTTGGCTCACTTCCCACACCGTCAGGCGCTCATCGGTCACGGGGTCCCAGTCGTCGGACATATCTTCCCGGCGCAGCAGCCTGACCTTTCCGCCGCGGGCCATCAATACTCCTGTATCCACCAGCCCGTTGACGCCCACGTTCTTCGCCTTGCTGAGCGTTTCGGCATCGCCAAAGGGCCCGTCGTCATGTCCATGTTGCTCGAACCACGCCAGCGCCCATCGCGTCTCCGCATCGAACTCGCCTTCTTGCTCGGCCAACACAGTGTCGAGAGTCTGATTGATCAGAGACAAGGTCGCTCGGACAGTCATGGGTTTGCCGTTGGCTTCCAGCACACCCGAGTAGCGCGAAAAAACAGCCATGCCGGGACCGATTGCCGCCTGTGCGAAGTCCACAGGAGCTACGTTGCCCTGCTGCAGGTGACGCAGGGCGGCAGGCAACTCGCGCTTCAACTCCGCCAGAAACTCCCTTCTGCCCACTTGCTTCGCTGAATTCGGTCTGGCCCGGCAAGCCAGCACAATGTACGACGCCAGGGCATTTGTCCCCATTGATACCATGCGCCACTTCTGCGAAGCGCGCACCGGCCATGTCGCCGTTATTGTGAAGCCGCTGGTAATCAGAGCTTCCAGCAAGGTTTCCCAACCCGTAGTCAGGTCAACTCCATTGCGGTCGCCCTCCATATCCTCCCCGCTTTCCTCCTCGTCCTCCTGCTTGAATGCGTAGTAGACGGTTAACGGAAAGCGAGGGTCAAGCCGATCGCGCAGGCCGGTAAAAGCGCTTCGGAAGCCAGCCTCGAAATGCTGTTTCGCCCGGTCCTTGTCACCGTCAAATCTTTCGGGTGAGGCTGTCAGTTCGCACATTTTTGGCACAAGAACCGTGCTGAATAGATCTGGATAGATTGGTTTGAGCGAACGTCGAAGCCATACATAGAAGAAGTCCGAAAGTCCGGCGTAACTGATGTTGTCGTAGTAAGGCGGGTCGGTGCTCACAAGTAGCCGCCCCAGGCCGTCTGCGCTGGCAGCGGCGTCGAGCTGCTGTGACGTACCTTGTCTTGCCGGTCCACATACAATTGCACTGATGCAAGACGCAGTCAGTTTCACGGCGCTCGACCAGCAGACAGACGTGTCGCCAAGTATGTTTGCTTCGGCGAAATCCCAAAGCATCGGAATGGCCTGACGGCCAAAAAGGCCCTTCACTCTTTGCCCGGCATTTGTGTTGTCCCACCGGCACAACGAGTTATTCGACTCGGCGCAACGACTCAGTGCGAGTGCCAGGAAGGTCGCAACAGCATGGGCATATTCGGCAGCGCTTCCAGTGCCTGTGCCGGCCTTCTTCGCGTCGCGTTCTACATCCCTCGATATTTCACTCACCAAGTCGCTCAATGTGACGAGGGCGGTGAGTTGTCGCGGTGTGAACAGTTGATCGAATCGCTTCAACCCGTACCCAACGCACCAGATATTCCGCGGGTCATCGGCCATCTGCTCGCTCGGGGCTGACTCTGGCGGCGGCACTTGTGCGATTTCCTCATGTTCCGACGTGGCTGTCACATATGCGCGAGTGCGAGCACCCTCGGCGACGATGGCGACAAGTCGATAGCCAAGGCGTCCGGCCAGCCCTTCGCGCTTGATGTGCGCTTCATCGATCGGCTGGCCGGAGAGCAGGCTCTTGAATTTCGCACCACGCCCGAGCTTAGTTCCTGCACGAACTGCGGCGGTGTTAGGCGGGGTCCCCGTTCTTACTTCAAAGCGATAGGTGTTCGTTGCGCGGTCCACGATGGGCTCAATCCACGCGAGCTTGCCGGGAGCAGTGCAGACCCAGAAAGTGCTCAAAAGTGGTACGTGGGCACCTTTGGCTGCAGGATCCTGACTGCCGACTGTGCGAGCCCAAAGCCACGCAATGACATCGGCGTCTCCCCCTCCTGCCGCTTTGGGCAGTCGCACCCTCGGGTACAGGTGTCCGATTTTCTCCACGGCGCGGGTACGGATCAGTTTTCCGTAGTAGCAGACATCTGCCGCAAGGCCGTGCGTGCCCTTCCACGTGTGGGCGCCTCCGATGCGCTGGCGGTCTTCAGGATTCACCGGCGGACAGTCTATCCAGTGCGGAGCAAGCTCCAGGTTGCACCTATTAAGGAGGACGGCGATCGGGTTTAGGTCTGCGGCGTGGGCCGGGAAACCAAGCCGTGCGGCCTCCAGCGGTATGGAACCGCCGCCGGAAAACGGGTCAAGGACGGGCGGGAGGCTTCCCTCACAGTGCCGTAACATTTCTTCGTTAGCTTCAGCATAGACTTCAGGGTGTTCGTGGAGCTTCTTTCCCATGAGCTTACGCGCAATTTCGAACAATCGTTCGCGCTCCGCATTTTGAGCAGCTTCAGTCTTGTTGGCCCAAGCAGGATCATCCCCCGGGTCGGTAACGACCGAGGCGAAAAGCACTGCCCGCGCGGAGGGTAGAGGCAATCGCGCCCACCAATGGTGAATGCCCTTCGGATGCGGCCCGATGCCTGGACGTTTGTCAAACGCCGAGGCGTCGTTGATCTCGGGTAGGGGCAATGCCACTTCGATCAGTTTCTTGCGATAACTGGTTTCAGCCATGCACATCTCTTTCGGATTCGGCGTCACGCTGGAGCCAAGACGAGCCGAGGGGGAGGCAGGACCGCCATCTTGGCGCCGCCTTCATCATCCTTCGCCACCGGTACCGGGTCTTCGTCCGAATTTCTCACGCTTGCGACTCGCGCAATGGACAAACATCAGCTTGTGTCTCGCCAACGCCATCCCTGCGAGACTCAACGCGCCTTGTGTCTCTCTCATGAACATCAAAGCACTTTCTGCCCTTCCGCAATGTTGAGCAGGGCAGGAAACGCCAGGATACCCTCCCGGCGGCCCTTGCCGACGCGCAGGGGAACCAAAATGCCGTTGTCGCGCAACACCTTGGATATCCGCAGCGCCGTCGGCCGGGGAATGCGCGACTGCCGGACGAAGTCCATGGACCGGAAGATCGGGCGCTCGAAAACGAAGTCCAGCGCACGCATGCTGTACTGGGATTTGGTCAGCTCGAAGAAGCGATCCTTGCTTTCCCTGTAGAGCGCCAGAATCCCGGTTGCTTTCGCTTGGTTCTCCTTGGCCTGCTCGGCGACGGCCCGCAGGAAGAACGCCGCCCAGTCTGTCCATGCACCGTCACGCGACACGGCCAGCAACCGCTCGTAGTACTCCTCACGGTTCCGTTCAAAAAAGGCGCTGATGTAGAACATGGGTTTCTCCAGCAACCCTGTCCGCGCCATAAACAATGGCACCAGCATCCGGCCCAGCCGACCATTACCATCCAGGAAGGGGTGCAACGCCTCGAATTCCGCGTGCAGTACGGCAAGCTGCACCAAGCGGTCGGGGGCATCCGCATGGATGAACTTCTCCCAGTCGCTCATGGCTGCTGGCAGCTTGTCCGCGGAGATCGGCACGAACTTCGCGTCTTCGATCCGGCATCCCTGCGGCCCGATCCAATTCGGCACACGCCGGTACTCGCCTGGGGCCTTGTTCTGCCCCCGCACGCCTTCCAGCAACACCTTGTGGGCTTCGCACACGACGCGCTGGCACAGCGGCAGTTCCGCCAGCAAGTCCTCAGCCTTCCGCATGGCGCGCCGGTAGTTCAGGACTTCCTCAATGTCGCCCTTCTTCTGCTCGGTCAGGCCGGTCCCTTTCTCTCCGCCCGCCTCAAACTCGAGCACTTCGCCCATCGTGGCTTGGGTGCCCTCGATTTTCGATGACAGCACGGCTTCCTGCGTCATCAGAGGAGAAAGCAGCACGGCGGCATTGGGAATGGCCTGCAATGTCCCGTCGTAGCGCGCCAGGGCGCCGTTCGCCGGTCCCAGGAGTGGGATGAGCTTCGGCCAATCGAAATCCTGCGGAGGGAAACGGCCCTCATGGTAGAGAACGGGTGGCATTCAATCCTCGCTTCCGACGTTCATGATCCTCGCGCGTCGCCCACCACGCTTGCGCTTGCGCTGCGCGTCCAACCCAATGCGCAACCCACAACCAACCGCAGATGCAATCCGCACCATGGACTCCAGCGTGAAATTCGTGCGGCCCCCGAGGATCTTCGTCACGTAGGCGGGGCTGCAACCGATGCGCCGGGCTAGCTCGGCCCGACTCACCCCTGCGCTCGCCATGCGCGTAACCAAGGCCTCCGTGAACTCCAGAACTGCGCGTTCCACCCAGTACGCCGGGGATTCTCCGGCGTTCTTGAAGAACGTCTGGAAATCGGAATGCTTTTCCATGCCTCGCTCCTTGCCCACCGCCAGAATCGTACAGATCCGCCCCCTCCTGACCTCTCTTAAGAGGACTGCCATCGTATTAACCTATAGGTGAATCGTCAATGCCGCAATCGCGGCGCGGATCAACTCCTGCTGATCTTTGGTCTGCGGTGGATGAGCCGGTCAAGGAAGCCACCACCCCCGGTATTGTCGTCCCCCACATCGCCCTTCGGTGCCATCGGCGTCTTCGGCGCACCGGAATCACCCAGCAGCTCCTCGTATTGGCGCAATCGCGTTTGGACCTCGGTGTCGCTCAACTCCTCGCCACCGGACAGCAGGTGCTCGCTCACGACCTCGCTGTTCTTCAGTACGTTGGCCCCCATGTCGCTGAACTCCCGTCCCATCCAATCGCAGAGCGACCGCACGCCCTCCAGAATCCGCTTTCGGCTGTCGTCGAACATGGTCCCCGATACATTGCGTGCTTTGCTGCCAAGGGTGCCCAGCATCCGTTGCTTCATTCCGGTCCCCGATTCGGAGGAGACTGCAATGAACACCGGCCGCATGTTGGCATCGATCTGCCCCACGATCTGCTCGTACAGCGTCCGCCGGCTTTCCTCGATGCGTTGAGTTAGCGCGTCGCGCGTCTGCTTCAACCGTTCCTGGAACACCTTCTCCGTGCTCTTGACGACCCGGTCGATGACTTCGACAAACGGTTCCGACGCCTTAAAGTGCTGCCGGACCAGGTCCAGCACCTTCCCGCGGTACGACTCAGCCCGTTGCAGGAGTTTCATCTGGTGCTTTTCCAGAGATAGGGTCAGCTTGTCGCCAAAAAAGTCGGCCCAGGCAAAGGTCAGACTGTCCAGGACTGGCTTGGCAATGTCGCTGGAAAAGTCGTTCGTGCCGGTAGCCCCGATGAAGCGCCCGCCTCGGCGCGTGGTCGCCTTCAGCGTGGCCCAGTGCAGGTGGCCCCAGCGGCTGATTACGGAGCCCAGCTCGTTCTGGCCACGCTCGACGGCGTGGCGCAGCCGTTCGCCCAGCAGATCCGCATGCCCGCTCAAGTCTTCGCGGAACACGTCGCATGCGCTCTTCACTTCCGATTCCAGAAAGGTCCGGGCGTCTTTTAACGCCCGCTCCACTTCCGCACGCACACGTGCTTTGATCTCCGCCTGATGGCGGAGCGTCTCGATTTCCGCGGTGATGGCGTTAACCCAATCCTCTTCAACCACGTTCATCTGCGCGTGGTGCGTCAGCAAGCGCGCTTCAAGCGTATACTCGCGGCAGATATCCGTCATGTGGTCACAAAGCGCCGGAATTTCGGTATCTCCCGCTTCGGTCAACACCTCCCGATGCGTGCGGGAGATCCCGTTGATCCGCATGAACTCGTGCGCCGATACCGTGAAGATCGGGGAGCGCTGCAGGACGTTCGATAACCGATGCAGCGCATTGTGATCCACCGTGGCATTGCCCGCCATGGACCGCGACAGGTCATCCAACGTGTTACGCACCTGCTTTTTGGCCAGTACGTTTCGCTTCTGGATCACATCGAGGTATTGGGCGTCTTCCGGCAAACCGAATTCCTCGATCGCCGCATCAATGTCGATATCATCCGTCGCCGTTCCAACAAAGGTCAACGTGGCCGCCCGGCCATCCATGACCACCTGGCGGATGAAATCGTCACGCTGCATCAAGTCCGTGAGGTCGCGCGTTGGCCCGCGCTTCACATTAAACACGATCCACATGTACAGGCATGACTTGATGTAGCCATGCGTGACGGCCTCGCGGGCCTCATTGGGATCGTTCACGCCGGGCAGGTCGATCAGCATGACACCACTGCGCAATGCCGCGAACGGTCCGCTGATGCAAACACGCTTCACCAGGGGCCAGAACCGCTGGTCGGAGGCGAGATAGCGCTTCACGCCAGCGCGGAAAGGGCCTAGTTCCTTCTCTTCGATGGTGACGGAGCCCGCATCTAACGCTTGCTTGATCTCGGGCGGCTCGACCAGATCGTCAATATAGATGGTCCCGGTCCCATCCGGGTCGTAGACGGCCATGATCTTGTCACGGGCGGACTTGGGGATCGCCAAGGAAGACTCGGTATCGCCTTCGCGGTTGGCGCCACGGTCTCGCTCGGCATCGCGGATGTCCTCCAGTAATGCGTCGATCTCCTTAAGCCAAGACTCCCGGGAAATGAACTCGACTTCGGCACGGTACGTGCCCGTGTCGGAATGGCGAACTTCGGCGATGGCAGCCGTGCAGGCACGCATGCTGCTGACAGGTAGGATGCGCTCGCCCAGTAGCGCATTCAGCAGCGAACTCTTTCCAGCCCCGGTAGTGCCGATGAGCGAAATCGAAGGTGGCTTGGGGTTCTGGCAGTCATCCCGAATGCGATCGACAATTGCCCCATGCCGTTCGCAGAGCTGGGTCAGGCGAGGGTTACCAAGTTCGGTAACACGGCGCAGGCGCGTCTCGAAGAGGTGAATGCGCTTCCTCACTTCCGACAATGTGCTCATGCCGGCTCCGTACTCTTGGCGAGCAGCTTCTTCAGGTCGAAGTTTACACTGGTGACCTCGAACTGCGGTTCCTGGTCGAAGGGCTCGCGCACATAGCGCACGGTGCAGTCCGCCGCCGTCGCGTACTTCTCCCGGCCGTCATGCACTTCCCAAGCGTCCTGCTTCCCGAAATCCTCCGACACCGGCACGCTCACCAGCGCCAGAATGAAGGCATCGGGCTTGTTGAAGGCGGCTAGGATCTCGTTGCGCGTCACAGTGACCGTCGTCGCGCCGGCAATCCGGCCCTTCACCTCGATGAACCGTAGCCGCCCGGTCTTTCCATCACGGGATTCAATGTCCCACCCAAGGTTCTGGGCAGACACGTCGCGCGGCTCGTTTCCAAGTCCGCGCTCGGCGCGTTCAACGGCGGCCATTCCCAGTTCCTCGACGCGGTCGCGCTCCTTCGCAAACATGCTGGGCTCGGTCTTCTCCCCACGCTCGCCCTTCAGGCGGGCCAGCAGTCCGGCTGAAATGATCAAGGCGCCGCCGGCCACGACGGGGGGCAAGGCCGAAATCCGGCGCTCCTGTTCCAGTTCCTCCGTCCGTCGCTGTAGGCGTGCGGCCAGTTCATCGGCGCGTAACCGCGCATTGGCGGAGTTCAGCCGCGGCATCCTGCCGGCCCGTTCCTGCAATTCCAGCTCTCCGGCCCGGTGGTCCCAGTAGTTGATTTCCTTCGTAAGCCGATCGCGCACCGCCACCACGGTCTTGGAGACGCGCTGCTCGTTCCGATCCCGGATTTCGGCAATATGACCGGGGACAAGCTCTGCAATCGCAAACCCCAGTGCCTTCGCCTCAAGATCCGTGCCGCGCGCCAGATCGCGCGTGGCCGGGCTCAGCACCGCCGCTTCGCCTTCCGCCAGGGGGCGGTAGTCCAAGTACGGCGCATATCCCGCGTTCACGCACTGTCCATCGGTGCCAATCTCGGTGAACTGCATGCTCCGCGAGATCGTGCGCCGGTTCCCCGCCGCATCGGTTCGCGCGTCCTGAATGTCATGCTCCAAGTAGAACAACCCGCGCAGATTCTCGGTCGGGTCGCTAGGGTCAACCAGCACGGCGCCTTGCTTCAACAGGCCGCGGTGCCGTTCCAGCATCAGGTCAATCACGGCGTCGAGGAGGGGATGGCCGGGGCACACGAACTCGGCCAACGGCTTGCCGGGGACGTTGATCAGGCCCTTCTCGAACGTGATGCGCTCGTAGCGGGTCAGCACCACCTCGCGCGTTCCGATTTGCCGATCACGGCTCCGGATCACCGCCGGCACGTGCTTGATTTCGAAGCGCTTGGTTTCTCGCTCACGCACGGACCCGCCCAGGCGCGCGAACGCTTCCAGGAAGAAGGCCTGAATGAAGTGCGGTTGCAGCCGCTTCGCTTCGTTCCGCTCCATCTCGTCCCGAATCCGCCGCAACTGGCTGTCATCCATCACCGCGTGGACCAGGGCGCGGTCTTCGAGCAGGTCTTGCAGGTGGCCCCGGTCCAGCGCCTGGTCAATCACCTGTGTGAGACGCGCCCGTACTTCCGGCAGATCCCCGTAACGGATGGCCTCCAGCAGGAGTTGCCGCAGGGAGATGTCGCCAAAGGCTTTGCCCAGTACATTGAACACCTGTCCGTGCAGGGCCTCGGATTCGGCCGCCAGTTTGATGCACAGCCGCTCCAGGACGGCACCCTCACGGGTCTCGCCGGCCACCAGATTCCACAGGTGGCAAACTTCGGTCTGGCCAATTCGGTGGATGCGTCCGAATCGCTGTTCGAGGCGGTTGGGGTTCCACGGCAGGTCGTAGTTCACCATCAGGTGCGCGCGCTGGAGGTTGATGCCTTCGCCCGCCGCGTCGGTCGCCACCAGCACATGCACCCCGATATCCTGAGTGAAGGCGGACGCCGCAATCCGCCTGGCCTCCCGCCCAAGGCCGCCGTGGATTATCACGATAGATTCGGGCGCGCCGGTCAGCGTCGCAATCCGCCGGTTCAGGTAGGCCAAAGTGTCGCGGTGCTCCGTGAAGATCACCAGCTTCCGCCGGGCTCCGCTGCTATCGAACATTTCCGGTGTGTCCTGCAACAGCTTCGACAACTCATCCCATTTCCGGTCCCGGCCGCTCCGCCAGACGGCTTCCGCTTTGGTCACGAGCCGGTTCAGGATGGCAATTTCGGCTTTCAACTCCTGTATGGTCTGCGCCGCGGTCGCCCGGTCGACGATCTGCTCTTCGGTTTCTTCCACTTCCGCGTCGGGGGCGTCATCGAGTTCTTCGATATCGTCCTGCGTCATGTCTGGCGCATCGTCGGGATCAGGCATCTGGACCGCCGCGCCGCGCCGCTGCAACTCTTCTTCTTTCAGCCGCTTCTCCAGCCGGTTTCGGCGGCGCAGGAGCGATTGATGGATCGCCTCGGGAGAGGAAGCCAGCCGCCGCTGCAGAATGGTCAGCGCAAAGCCAACCGTGCCCTTGCGCCCTTCGTTTTCCAGAGCGTCCGCCCGGTTGAATTCTTCCCGCACGTATTCCGTCACGTCCGCATACAGCGCCGCTTCATCATCGGACAGCTTGTAGCTGATGGTGTACGCCCGCCGCTCGGGAAAGAGGGGCGTTCCGTCGAAGCGCACCAGCTTTTCCTTAATCATGCGGCGCATCAGGTCCGTCGTGTCCACCTGGTGTACACCGTCCCTGAAACGGCCCTCGAAACGATCCGCGTCCAGCAGCGCCAGGAACAACTGGAAATCCGCTTCTTTGCCGTTGTGCGGCGTGGCGGTCATCAACAGCAGGTGGCGGGTCAGGCGCCCGAGCAACTGGCCGAGACGATAGCGCTTGGTGAAACTGACCTCGCTCCCGGTGTACGTGGCGGACATCTTGTGCGCCTCGTCGCACACAATCAGATCCCACTCCGTTTGGCCGAGTTTGCCCTGCAACTCCTCGTTGCGGCTCAAATGGTCCAGCCGGCCAATCGCGAGATTCATCTCCAGGAATGGGTTGCCGGACGGTGACGTCTCGATCTTGTCCCGCGTCACCAGCTCAAAGTGCAGGTGAAACTTCTCGTAAAGCTCGTCCTGCCACTGTTCCGCCAGGCTGCCGGGCGAGACGATCAGGCACCGCCGTACGTCGCCGCGGACCATGAGTTCCTTGATCAGCAGCCCCGCCATGATGGTTTTGCCGGCGCCAGGATCGTCGGCCAGCAAGTAGCGCAGGGGCTGGCGCAGGAGCATGTCGCCGTAGACGGCGGTAATTTGGTGGGGCAGCGGCTCAATCAGGGACGTGTGGACGGCCAGATACGGATCGAACAGGTAGGCCAGGCGGATGCGGTACGCTTCGGAAACCAGGCGCAGCAGAGCTCCGTCCGCGTCAAAGGACCAGTTCTGGCCCTCGCTCACCAGTTCGAGGTCCGGCTCCCGGTCCCGGTACAGCAACTCGATGCCCGGACGCCCGGTGTCATCCTTATAGGTAAGCTCGACGACGGAGTCGCCGTGCCACTTGGCATCGACCACGCTCACCAGTCGGCCCGGAAGAATCCCGCGGATGGACGCGCCTTTCCTCAGGTCTTCCAACCTCATATGAGCCATCGCCTCGCCTATATGCCGGGTCCCACCGCCACAGATTGGCGCAGTATTGCAGACTCGCACCGCGGGCACAAGAAACAGCGAACGAAACCGTACGTGAAACCGTTGGGGAAGGACGTGGCAAGCCGCGCATCATCCCTGCAAGCAAAGCGGAGCAGACTCCCGCTTATCGACTCTGCCGTCGACTCTGCTTGACTGTTGACCTATCTCAGCGCAGGAATACTGTGAATGTCACACACCGGGCAACAATCTGCAATCGCTTTGGCCATCACCCTTGTTGGTCTTCTGGCCATTGCAGCATTGGGCGCATCCGTACCTGGTCAGAGAGCGACAGCCGTCAACCTGACTACGAATGACCCGCCTGGATCTGCCCAGTCGGCTGCGCCTGGTGCAGAGAATCCAAGCACCAATAGCAGCGCGTTTCCTTCCGACCCTACGCCCCAATGGGCGGCGCAAGGTGACCCCCAGGCCCAGTACAATATGGGCGTGCGCTACGACAATGGCATCGGAGTCCCAGCAGACGACGACGTTGCCGTCCAATGGTACCGAAAGGCCGCTGAGCAGGGCTATGCCGACGCCCAATACAATCTCGCGGAGATGTACCGGTCCGGGGAGGGGGTCAGGCAGGACGCCAGCCAGGCAGTGCGCTGGTATCGAAGAGCCGCCGATCAAGGGCTCCCCGCGGCACAGTGCAATCTTGGCGTCATGTATGACAACGGACTCGGCGTGACCCGTAGCGTTGCCGAAGCGATTCGCTGGTACAGGCGGGCGGCGGAACAGGGGAATCTGAAGGCGCAGTTCAATCTCGGCGTCCTCTACGCATCCGGCGAGGGGGTCGATCGCGATGCCGCTGAGGCTGCACGCTGGTATCGCAAAGCAGCCCAGCAGGGAGATCCGACCGCGCAACTGAACCTAGGCAAACTGTACGACGACGGCGAAGGAGTTCCCCAAGACTTTTCCGAGGCAGCGCGGTGGTATCGCGCAGCCGCCGAGAAAGGGAATGGCAAGGCGCAGTACAACCTCGGCGGCATGTATCGCACAGGCCAAGGCGTTCTTCAGGACGACATCGAAGCAATGAAATGGCGACTCCTTGCTGCGGCCAATGGCGTCGGCACGTCAGAGGACATTCAAGCATTCCGCCAGCTTATTTCTGTTGCCGACTACGCGGAGGCTCAACGACGGGCGCGCCAGTGGGCTATGGCACGCACGGACGGACAGGTTCCGGCCGTTCCGAACGCCCCGGGAGGGCACATGGCGCCTCCCGACGCCAGCGGCACTGCGTTCTGTATCAGCACCAACGGCTACTTCATCACATGTGCCCATGTGGTGGCCAACGCGAGCAGCATCACTTTATCCACCGCGGGCCAATCGCTCTCGGCGGAAATCGTCCGAGTAGACCGCGTAAACGACCTTGCCGTGCTGCGCGCAAATGGTACCGGCTTTACCGCTGTTCCTCTGGCTCTTGATGATCCGCATCTTGGCGATAAGGTATTCACAGTAGGCTATCCCAATCCGGATCTGCAGGGGCTCGCTCCGAAGTACACCGACGGGGCCATCAGTGCCCTATCCGGAATAATGGACGACCCGCGCGCATATCAGATCACCGTGCCCGTCCAGGGGGGGAACTCAGGTGGCCCTCTGGTTGATCAATCCGGCAACTGCGTGGGCATTGTCGTGTCCAAGCTGAATGCCGTGGTGGTGCTTGAATACACCGGTGATATTCCGCAGAACGTCAATTTTGCTGTCAAAGCTGGCTATGCCAGGCCTTTGATCGGCACCATTCCGGAGTTGAAGGCGGAGTTGCCGCAAGCCCGGCAAGGCACCGCATCGATCGTCAGTGAAATCGAGAAGGCCGTCGGGCTCTTGCTTGTCACCACGAAACCAGACTAACTCCGCCGCATGTCCGTTCTGCCGGGCGTTTTAGCGCCCCGCAGAACGGACCCCATCACAGGGCCGCCGCCAGCTCGTTGATGCGCGCGAGGTCACGCTTCCACGTCTTGACCGTCGCCGTGGTGCAAATCCCCTGAATCTGGACCTTGATCGGTTGTTCGAAGGTCCCCGCCGCCGAGGTGCCACCCGCCAGCAGCAGCTTGGGCATGGCCTTCTCGATGGCCTGCCGGAAGTTCTCCCGGCCGGGGCGGAAGTAATGCTTCAACACGACTTCCACCGTGCGATGGCCAGTCACACGTTGCACCAGCTCCAGCGGCACGCCGGCGGCCAGCGCCAGGGTGATCCACGTCACCCGGAAGCTGTGGAAATCCCGAATCGACGCGCGCCGGGCGCCGCCGGCACGCCCCGACTGCAGGGCCTCGGCCTTGCTCTGCCGCACCTTGCCGCGGATGAAGGCCACGCGGATGCCTTGCTCGATCTCGTTCAGGTGCCCCGACACGGAGCCCTTGCTCATGCCGGTTTCGGCCATCACGTCGTTGATGTCCTTGCCGGACATGTACGACTCGAACACCTGCCGCATGCGCCCCACGCGCGCGGACGCGCCCAGCTTGTCCAGGAACTCACGCCCCAGGCGCAGCACATCCACCGGGAGCGCCTCCGGCAGCACCTTGCCGCTGGCCACGGCCTTCCGTTTGAACGCCTCCGCCAGCACCCCCTTCACGCGCCAGGTGATGCCATCCGGATTCGCCAGGTACATCGCCGCCGCCTCCGGGAACACGTAGCCGGATGGCTCATCGTCGCCCTTCCGGGCCTTGGGGGCCTGCGCCCGCTGGGCTTCCAGCACGTCCCGCAGCATCGGGAAGATGGGTATGTCCACCGTTTCCCCGGTCTTGGCCGTCTTCACCGTCAGGAAGCCTTCCTTGAGGTCAACGTCATCCCACTTGAGCAGGCAGCAGTCGCCGCGGCGCATGGCCGTCAGCATCCCGGTCAGGATGATGGGGCGGATGAAGGGATCGTCCTTGCTCGCGTCCAGGATGAACTGCAGCTCATCCACGGCGAAAGGCTCCCGGTTCACGGTCTCGATGGCCTTCGTCACGATCCCGTGGAACGGGTTGCTGCCGTCCGTCAATTGGGGGTGCAAGTGCTTGAACGTGGCGCGAAGCAGTTTCAACGTGTCGTTCCACGTCTTCGGCGAGAGCTTCCGGGCATCGTCCGTTTCCAGAAATGCCCGCGTCGTCTCCGGCGTTACCGTGACGAACTCCTTCGCGTTGGGCTGGTGCTTCGCCACGAAGTCTACGAACCGCTGCAGCGCGCCGCGGCAACGCGCCACGTGCCGCTCGGTGGGATCATGCCGACGGGGGAGCGCGGCCCACAGCGCCGGCAGGTCGACCAGCTTCGGGAAGGTGGCTTCCTTGCCCGTCTTGATTTCCACCAGCCGTTGCATGGCGCGTTCGGCCATCGGATCGGCGCGCAGGTTCTTCACGGCCTGCTCGAACGCCTGCTTCGCGGCGCCGCGCGACCGTTCAAACTTCCGGTCGCCTTCCTCGGACACCTTCGCCGGCCGCTCGCCTTCGATCTCGACATCCAGTCGCACCTGGCGGATTGTCTTCCCATCACGAAACCGACCGTACCACCATTTCGACCCCGGCTTCATTTCCAGACCCATGACGAACCTCCTGCCATCGTGTGACGTGATATGGCAACGACGACAGGGTGAATATACCCCCTGTGCACGGTTTGTGCACGGAAATAGTGCATAAATCGCTAATAATCAAACATTCAGGCCAAATCAATGCGGGCTCATAACCTGAAGGTCGTTGGTTCAAATCCAACCCCCGCTACCACTTTGAGATGTCCCCGGTTCCGAAAGGAGCCGGGGATTTTTTTTGTCGATCGTCCTGCGTCAGTATTGGATGTCACCCCGCCGGGCTTTGCATCGCGGGACGGAGTCACGTGACGGAGGATAGACAGGATGGATATCGGTCGATCACAGGACCAGCGGTTGGCCGGTAGTCAGTGTGCAGGATCGAGCTGGCCGGAACCACCGAAGTGTTTGGCGAGGGCCGCTCTCAAGGTTGACCGTGCCGGTTCCTTCCCTTGGAACAGGACGGTCTGGTACTGCCGTCCATACCAGATCAGGATGCCCCCCTCGTCGGTGGTAAAGCGCGAGCCCTCGCCATCCGACTGCCAGCGGCCATCGATGCCCTGGGCTTCCACCAAGTCGGCCAGATCCTGGCGGGTGCTATCGAAATGGAATTGCATGTCGTGCTGTTGCCTCTCCGGGAGCCTGTGCCATTCGCGGATCATACGCGAGGTAATTCGCGCAGGCACCATGCCGGCAGGCGCGGCGGACGGGCCAGCCCGTGCGTTGCGGAAGGGCTGGAGCGGCCATGACATGACCGATCGAATTCCAGGCTGAGTCGCACGAACGTTGCGGTGTCTGCCGGCGACACGTGATAGCCTGCGGCCAGGGAATGGTTTCAGTTTCGTATGCGAGGGAGACGATCATGGCGGCGTATGAATTGACGGGTACCGTGAAGGTGGTGATGGATGAGGTCACGTTTGACAGCGGCTTCAACAAGCGTGAATTCGTGGTCACGACGACTGACGGGCGCTATCCGCAGGACATCAAGTTCGAATGCGTGAAGGACAAGGCCGCCCTGCTGGCGGACGTGAAACCCGGACAGCGCGTGACGGTGTCGTTTGACGTGCGGGGCAATGAGAACAAGGGCCGCTACTTTGTCAGTCTGTCCGCCTGGCGGATTGAGGCCGAGAAGGCGGCATCGGCCATAGATGCCGATGACGACCGCCCACCGTTGGATCAGCTCTCGCCGCCGGCCGACTCGGGCGATGATGTGCTTCCGTTCTGACGAACGAGGCGACATCGAGGGTCGTGGCTCGGCGCATGCGTGCGGACGAAGGTACGCGATCAGATGCAGGTTCCCTGCAAGTTTGCCTGGAACCTCGCTTATCGCGGACAACGGAGCGATCAGGCCTGATGGACGGCTTCGTCGCGGTAGCGGGTCCGAGGGGCGGGGTGTTCGGCGGGCCAGCCGATGGCGATGGCGGCGACGGGGAGCATGGACGGGGACATGGAGAAGAGTGTGCGGAGTTTGAGGATGCGGTCTTCGCGCGGGTGCACGCCCAGCCAGCAGGCGCCGAGACCTAACATTGACGCGGCGAGCAGGATGTTCTGGATGGCGGCGCTGCAGTCCTGCAGCAGGTAGGACAGGGCCTTGTCGTGGGTTCGCTCGAGATCGCCGGACACGACAATGCCGAGCGGGGCGCTGCGCAGCATCTGGCCGTTGGGAAGGGCATCGGCCACCGCATTGCGGCGGGCCTGGTCGCGGACGACATAGAAATGCCAGGGATCGCGTGCGACGGCCGAGGGCGCCGCCATGGCCGCTTCGAGGAGATCGCGGATCGTGGCATCGTCGACGGGTTGTGGCGTATAGGTGCGAATGCTGCGGCGGGCGAAGAGCGGTTGAAGGATCGGGTTCATGGTGGCGTTCCTTTCAGAAAGCGAAACCATAGCCGAGGGGTCGAGGTTGCGAAAGGCGATTCTGGCGGTGGTGGTGTGCGGGGGGCCTCGCCTTAGCGAACCCGGCTACTGCTGCGGCGGCTGCTTGGGTGAGGCGTGGGGGGCGGAGACGCGGGAGACGCCGGCGGTGAGCGCGAAGCGCATGGCGTCTTCCATGGACATCTCGACGGGCTGGATGCTGGCGCGCGGGACGTAAACCGTGAAGCCGCCAATCTGGTAGCTCATGGGCAGGTAGACGGCGACGGTGTCCGCGTCGCCGATGCCGGCGGGCAGATCGGCGAAGGTTTGGCGTGTCACAAATCCGAGCATGCGCAGATTCTGGCCGGGGAGCGTAAACATCACGACCTGGTTGAAGCCTCCGGCCTTGGCGCGCGCGAAATATTGCACGAAGTCCTTGGTCATGGAGTAGACGCTCTTGACCACGGGGACGCGTTCGACGAGGCCTTCGGCCCAGCGGAAGAGGCGGGCGACGACCAGGAAATGCATGAGGAGTCCGACGCCGAAGATGACGAGGACGCCGGCGAGAATGCCGAGGCCTGGAATATAGCGGTCGCCCGGGATGAAGGGTTGCACGAGGCGGGCGAAGAGGCGCTCGGCGGCGAGGGCGCTGATGATCAGGAGATAGCCCGTGAGCGAGGCGGGCAGCAAGACGGCCAGGCCCTGCAGGAAGAGGAGCCCGGGCTGCAATCTCCTTCGTGCTGGAATTTCACCTGCCATGCGCTCAGGGTAGCGCGGGATGCGTCCGTTGGGAAGCGCCGTCGGACAGGAAAAAACAGGATGGGCAGTGGCAGGAATGCTGCCGGAGAGAGGGGGGGACGATGAGTGAGAAAGCCATGGAGGCGGTGAGGTCGCGGTTTGACCAGGTGGCGGCGGGGTGGGACGCGAATCCCGGGCGCGTGGCGATGGCGAAGGGCATCGTGGCGGCCATGCGGGCGGCGGTGCCCTTGCGCGCGGACATGGAGGTCATGGATTTCGGGGCGGGAACGGGGCTGGTGACGCTGGGGCTGTTGCCTCACGTTGCGCGGGTGACGGCGGTGGATGCGTCACCCGGAATGCTGCGCATGCTGGAAGAGAAACTGCAGGCGCTGGGCATCACGAACGTGCAAACGTTGGCGGGCGACATTGCGCAGACGCATTTTCCAGCGGCCGCGTTCGATGTGATTGTGAGCTCGATGGTGCTGCATCACATTCCCGACGTGCCGGCGGCGTTGCAGCGGCTGCGTCCATGCCTGCGGCGGGGTGGATGGCTGGCGCTGGCCGATCTGATCAAGGAGGACGGCTCGTTTCACGCAGATCCCAAGGGCGTATTTCACAACGGGTTCGATCCCGCGGAGATTGGCCGGTGGCTGGAGGCGGCGGGTTTCACGGAGATTGTGGTTGGCGAGGCGCATCGGATTACACGGGAGGCGGAGGGGGGGAGAACGCGGGAGTATCCCGTTTTCCTGGTGACGGCGCGGGCGGGGTGAGGAGGGTGATCGCTGGTCGGGTGTCTCGTCCGGCAATAGGTTGACACGTTCGGATCGGAAACTTCACGTAGAGACACGGCATTGACGATCATTGACGAAGCACCCAAGTACCCAATTCGGAATGAAGTCCGGCAGCCGGCTTGCGGACGTCGGCCTTCATTCGGGCTTGGGGCTTTCGTTCTTGGTTATTCCGACGGGTTCGTGGGCGCAGGTGCAGGTGGTGGTGCCGCCGTGGCCGGCGCAGGTGGCGGTGGCGTCGAGGACCTCAAGTTTGCCCGCCATGAATAGTCGAACGGCTTGGGCGGCGGTGCCGGCGGCCGCGCGGCAGACCGTGATGCCAGCCCGGCGGAGTCCGATCAGAGCGCCGGGGCCGATGCCGCCGACGAGGACGGCCTGCGGGTTGGCGCCGGCGAGGGCTTTGAGGGGATTGCAGGCGCCGTGCACGTGATCGAGATCGTGGTTGGCGACGCGCTCGGCGGTCATGGTGTCGGTGTCGACGAGGCAGAAGCAATTGGCGGAGCCGAAGTGACCGTGGACGGGGCTGTCGAGGCCGCGGTACGCGGAAACGGGAATGCAGACTTTCATGATGTTCTGGCCTTCTTGATGGTCACGGTGCCGCCTTCCATCCGGAGCGCCTTGCCGTGAATCAGGGCGTCTGCCGTTTTGCGCCGCGCGCTCTCCACAATGCGTGCGAAGGTCGAGCGGGAAATCTTCATCTGGTCCGCGGCCTGTGCCTGGTAGAGGCCGTTCAAGTCGGCGAGCCGGAGGGCTTCGACTTCATCGAGGGTGAGGGTGACCATGTCGAGGGCGTGAAGCGGGATGCCGGCGGGCTTGAAGACGCTCGCGTTCGGGCAGCATCCGATATGCCGCAGGCAGCAGGGTCTGGTCATGGCTGGCTCCAGGGGCGGCGATCACTGGTTATGAGCATATGACCAGAATGGCCGGACGTCAACTGAAGAGCGGCTCCTGAGGCTGGGGAGTTGGAAGGATGGAAGACTGGAGGCTGGGGAAATGCGGTGTCGGCGTGGCTGGTTGATCCCCGCCCGTTGAAAGCTCTTCCGCACGCCGCGTTTGATGCGGCCCGCCGAACTGGTTGACTTCGGAGCATGCGGGCGCGTCCCGCCGAGCCGCGTCAGCGCTGAATATGGACGGGGGGCGGTGTTCGGACGGGAACGATTCGGGATTCCGGCATCGCGCCGGCATCGTTCCAAGACTCGAAAACCGGGCCCTTTGAAGGCGATGTCGTTGCGGCACAACCGGTTCCCGTGGTGAAATCACGAACTTCACAGGGGCACGTGGTTGCGCTACATTGCGGCCGTGCAGAGTACCCCAGAACTGGTTGCCGCCTGTCTGGCGCGGGCGGGGGTGGACGCACTGGTCGTGGGCGGCTTGGCGATGGAGGCGCACGGCTACGGACGTCAGACGTATGACGTTGACTGCCTCATGGCTGCCGCCGACGTGGACGCATTCGAGAGGTCCTTGCTTGGCGAAGGCTACGCGCGCGCGCCGTCAGGCGAGAATTTTCGTCGCTATGCCGCGCCCTCTGTGTATCAGGCACCCGTCGATGTGCTGCTGGTGGCGGCTGATACTTTTGGAAACATGCTCAAAGACAGCCTCGCGTGGCAATTTGGAAGCGTCACACTGCGGGTTCCATCCTTGCCGCACGTCATCGCCCTCAAACTGCACGCCATCCGAAACAACCCCGCGCGCGAGGCGCGTGACCTTGGCGATGTATCCGAACTGCTGGCAGCCAACCCTGGTGCCATCGCGGAGGCGGACTTGGCGGCCCTCTGCGCCAAGCATGGTCCTCCCGGCATCGGGGATCGACTCGGGAGGCTGCGGTCGTGAGCGACCTGAACCTGCCGCGCTTCGACATACCCCCCGGACCTGCGCCGCGCATCGCGGCGGAGGTCTACTGGGCGTGGGTCATGCAGAACATCATGCGGCTGCATCGCGCCGGACAGCTTGAGCGCCTGCGAAATCGCGCCGACCGACGTCCGGTGGACGTACGCTTTGTGATCTGATCGCGCGCGGAGCGTGCTTCAGTCGCAACGGCTGCTTCGAGCCAGCTCTCAAGATTCAACCTGCTATCGGCAAAAGTCCGCGCATCGTTCGTGTCAGTTGTTGAATGTTGTGGTCATCACGCGTTGCTGCCAAAGCGGGCGAACAGCAAGGCACGGAGGGGAGCACGAAGGGTGGGGCGGAGCGGAGGGGGGGCTAAGCCGGAACGATTCGGTCGTTGTCCCTCTGACCCCTGCACCAGAGCCTTCGGCACGGTGCAGGGCAGGCCTGCCCTCTCCCCCGGCGGGGAAGGGTTTGGCAGCTGGCGTAAGACATGGCGCGCACCTGTCAAACGTGCGTCAGATTCAGTGGGACGCGGCTCGGCGGGACGCCTCGCCCCACCTCGGATGCCATAGAGAATCTCGATGTCAGCGGGTGGGGCGGGGCGTTCCGGACGAGCCGCGTTGGCGTACGCCGACGTGAAGCAGGCGGCAGGTGCGTCGATGACGATGGACGAGGACGATAGGTGAGGCTATACCTCACACGTGTGAGGTAATGGTTTGGCGTTGACGGGGGGCGGGGGGCGCGGGATGATGGGGGCATGGTGACGCAGAAGGAGATTGCGCGCGAGGTGGGGGTGTCGGTGTCGCTCGTGTCGCACGTGCTGGGGGGGCGGGGGCGGAAGCTGGGGGTGGCGGCGGGGACGATGGCGCGCATCCAGGAGGCGGCGCAGCGGCGGGGGTATCAGCCAAGCACGGCGGCGCTGGTGCTGCGGGGGCAGTCGGCGCGCACGATCGGCGTGGTGGTGAAGGATTTCGACGACCCGTACCTGGGGCACCTGGTGGGAGGCCTGCATCGGCTGGCGCGGGACGCGGGCTATGCGCTGCTGCTGACGGGGTGCGATGCGACGTCGGGGCGGGTCGTGCCGGTGCTTGGGCCATTGACCCGGTATCCGCTGGACGGCATCTTGCTGGTGGGGAGCGATGTGGATGGCGGGTGGTTTGCGCCATTTGCCCGGCAGGGCCTGCGCGGCGTGCAGATCGGGACGGGATGCGCGATACCCGGGATGCACCGGGTTGGCGTGGACGAGGCGGCGGGGATGGCGTTGGTGACGGCGCACCTTGTCCAGCGGGGGCACCGGCGGATCGCCTTCGCGGGATTTGGCGCCGGGGTGCAGGAGCGCCGCGGGAGGGCGTTTGATGCATGCCTGCGGCGGGCGGGGGTGCGTCCCGTGCGGGTCGCGGGCTGGCGGGCCGCGGACAAGCGCGGCCTGGAGGGGGCGCTGCGTGATCGCGGGCAGGTGCTGGGGGCGCAGGTGACCGCGGTGGTGGCGGCGGATGACGAAGCCGCGCAGCTGGTGATCCATGCCGCGCATGTGCAGGGGCTGCAGGTGCCGCGGGACGTGGCGGTGACGGGGATGGACGACATTCCGCTGGCGCGATTGATGACGCCTGCGCTGACGACCGTCCGGGCGCCGCTGGCGGCCATGACGCGTGCGGCGTTTGAATGGCTGGTGGCGTCGCCGGTGCGCGCGCCGGGGGCGGCGGTGTTTCAGCCGGAACTGATTGTCAGGGAATCGTCAGCGAATTGGCCGAGCGTGCCCGGGGTTGAGGTGCAGGCACGCGGGTGCGAGAGGCGACGAGTGTGACAGGGAAGGGAGACGGGCGATGGCGGCACTGGATGCGTTGATTATTGGCGGGGGGATGATTACGTGCGACCAGATTCTGCCATCCCTCTATCATTTGCAGCGGCTGGGGCAAATTGGCCGGCTGTCCGTTTGTGCGCGCCACAGCATGCCGTTGCGGGCACTGCAGGCGAATGCGGAATTCGCCCAGGCGTTTCCGGGGCAGACGTTCACGGCCTGGCCCGCGCTGGAGGAGCCGCCGGAGCGGGTGTTTCCCACGATGTACCTGGAGGCGCTCGGCGCGTTGGCCCCGCGACAGGTCGCGATCGTGGCGGTGCCGGATCAGTTTCACTTCGAGGTGGTGATGGCGGCGCTGGCGCGTGACCAGCACGTGCTGTGCGTGAAGCCGCTGGTGCTGAAGTACCGGCAGGCGGTGGAGATCGAGCGGTTGGCGCGGGGCAAGGGCCTCCTGGTGGGGGTGGAGTATCACAAGCGTTTTGACCGTCGCGCGCTGGTGGCCAAGCGGCAGTATGCACGGGGCCATTTCGGCGAGTTTGCGATGGGCGAAGCGAAGTTGATCGAGCCCTATTACTATCGTCATTCGAATTTTCAGAACTGGTTCACGTGCGATCAGACGGACCCGTTTGTGTACATCGGCTGCCATTACGTGGACCTGGTGAATTTCATCACGGGGCTCAAGCCGGTGGGCGTATCGGTGTCGGGCGTAAAGGGTCGCTTTCCGAACGGCAACCCGGGCTACCTGTGGAGCCAGGCGCAGGTGCGTTACGAGAACGGGGCGCTGCTGAGCGTGGTGAACGGGCTTGGGTACCCGGATGCGGCGGCGGGCAGCAACGACCAGGGGCTGCAGCTGTACGCCGAAGGGCCGGACGCCTGCGGCATGCTGGTGCACAACGATCAGGACCGGGGCGTGCGGTACAGTTATCTCGACGGCATTGGTCCCGGCGGGTCGCGCTACAACTACGTCAGCCCCGACTACTACCGGCTGGTGCCGTGGGAGGGGCCGGGGTACAAGCCGGTGGGCTATGGTTACGATTCCATTGCCGCCCACATCGAGACCGTCGCGCGGATCGAATCGGAATCGGCGGGATTGCCGGCGGATGCCGCGCTGGCGCGGAGGCAGGAGGCGATTCGGGCCGTGGACGCGCAGGGCATGCTCGCCACGGCGGCGAACAGCAGCATCAACGAGTTGGTGGTGGAGGCGGCGCGGCTGTCGATTTTGACGGATGGCCACTGGGCGCGCATCGTGCATGATCACGAGCCGCATGTGGAACTGAGAAAGTAGGATGTCATGGCAGACTATGATCTGACCCCGGTTGTTGTCCCGCACGTTGAGACCGCGTTCCGGCGGATCCGGACGCCGATTCCGGTGCCGGAATCGCTTCCGGTGTTTGCGGAGTTGCAGCGCTCGGAACCGCGCTCGATGTCGGGTCAGCCGCCGGTGCTGTGGCACCGGGCGGAAGGGGCGACGGTGGAGGACAAGTGGGGCAACCGGTGGATCGACTGGTCGTCGGGGGTCCTGATTGCCAATGTGGGGCATGGGCATCCGGCGATTCGCGCGGCGGTGCAGGAGATGCTCGATCACCCGCTGCTGGCGACGTATGTGTTTCCTCACGAGGGGCGGGCGGAGCTGACGCGTCTGCTGCGCCAGCTGGCGCCGGATCCGGAGCGCTACCAGGTGTTCCTGCTCAGCACGGGGAGCGAGGCGACGGAGAACTGCATCAAGCTGGCGAAGACGTACGCGCTGGCGAAGCACGGGCCGCGGCGGACATGCTTCGTGTCGTTTGTGAATGGGTTTCACGGGCGGACGATGGGGGCGCAACTGGCGGGCGGGATGCCCAAGCTGAAGCTGTGGATGGGCGAATGCTGTCCGCGGTTCGTGCAAGTGCCATTTCCTGACGGCTACAAGAACGAGGACGTGTCGTTCGATCTGTTCTTGCGGACGTTGCAGGAGCGGGGGATCCGGCCGGAGGACATTGCCGGTGTGATGGCGGAGAGCTACCAGGGCGTGGGTCCCGATTTTTTCCCGACGGACTATGCGCGGCGGCTGGAGGCCTTTTGCCGCGAGCACGACATCCTTCTGATCATGGACGAGGTGCAGTCGGGGTTTGGTCGCACGGGCAAGATGTTTTGTTACGAGCATTACGGGATCCGGCCGGACCTGGTGGCGTGCGGGAAGGGAATTTCGTCCTCGCTGCCGATTTCGGCGGTGATCGGGCGGACGGACGTGATGGGGCTGTATCCGGCGGGCTCGATGACATCGACGCATTCGGCGTCGCCTTTGGCGGTGGCGGCGGCGATTGCGAATGTGAAGGTGCTGCAGGACGAGGGGCTGGTGGCGCGGGCGGCGCGGCTGGGCGAGTGGTTTGTGCCGGAGTTGCGTCGCATCCAGGCGAAGCATCCGCGGGTGTTGGGCTGCGTGCAGGGGCGGGGGCTAGTGGCGGGCATTCAGGTGGTGAAGGCGGGGACGAAGACGCCGGATCCTGAGCTGGCGTTGCGCATCAATCTGGCGTGCCTGCATCGGGGGCTGTTGATGTTTGCGCCGGTGGGGATTGCGGGGGAGTGCGTCAAGATTGCGCCGCCGCTGAGCATTGCGGAGGAGGCGTTGCGGGAGTCGGTGTCGGTATTCGAGGAGGCGGTCGAGGCGGTGATCGGTGGGGGGTGATCGGTGGGGCGGAGGAGGACGGGGGGCAGGGTTCGGGGTTCAGGGTTCGGGGGGCATTGACGCTTTCGGGTCGGATTGTTCACGCAGAGGCGCGGAGAACGCGGAGGGCGGAGTTCGGGGGCGGTTTGGTGGGGGAAGGTTCAGGCGGAGCGCGGGGAGGTTGCATGAAGGCGATGGTGTTGACGGGGATTCGGAAGATGGAGCGGCGCGAGGTGCCGACGCCGGAGGTGGTGCGGCCGACGGACGTGCGCGTGCGCATCCGGGCGGTGGGCGTGTGCGGGTCGGATGTGCACTACTATACGACGGGGCGGATCGGGAGCCAGGTCGTGCAGTACCCGTTCACGGTCGGGCATGAGTGCGCGGGCGTGGTGGACGCGGTGGGGAGCGGCGTGACACGGGTGAAGCCGGGCGACGCCGTGGCGATCGATCCGGCGATGAGTTGCGGCGAGTGCGATCAGTGTCGCGGTGGGCGCGCGAACACGTGCCGAGCGCTGACGTTTCTGGGCTGTCCGGGGCAGGCGGAGGGGAGTCTGTCGGAGTTCATCGTGATGCCGGAGGCGTGCTGCTTTCGGATCCGGCGGACGACGAGTTTTGCTCAGGGGACGCTGTCCGAGCCGCTGGCGATTGCGGTGTATGCAGTCAAGCGTTCGATCCCGCTGGCGGGGGCAGCGGTGGGGATTCTGGGGCTGGGCCCGATCGGGCTTTGCGTGCAGCAGGCGGTGGCGCAGGCGGGGGCGACGCGGGTATTCGGGACGGACCGGGTGCCGGAGCGGCTGACGTTGGCGCGGGGGCTGGGCGTGGCGTACGCGGGAGATCCGGGGAGCGAGGATGTGGTGGGCGCGATCCTGGCGCGGGAGCCGGGCGGGCTGGACGTGGTGTTTGAATGCTGCGGGCAGCAGGAGGCGCTGGATCAGGCGATCGACCTGCTCAAGCCGGGCGGCAAGCTGATGCTGATCGGCATACCCGAAGTGGAGCGCGTGTCCTTCGTGATCGACAAACTGCGCCGGAAGGAGATCTGCATTCAGAATGTGCGGCGGCAGGAGGGCTGCGTGCAGGCGGCGCTGGATTTGATCGAGAGCCGGGCGGTGAATCTGGATGCGCTGGTGACGCATCACTTTTCGCTGGATGAGGTGCAGGCGGCGTTCGAGTTGCTGGCGGGCTATCGCGATGGGGTGGTCAAGGCGATGATCGAGTTGGCGTAGGGCGGGGGCGCCTCGGTTCGGCGTGGCGCATCATGGAAAGTGGGGCGGGCGGAGCGTTTTCGTGCTCCTCTCCCTGTTAGGCAGAATTGTAGCGGTCCACATCCGGCACCCTCACCCCCTGAAGGGAGAGGGAGTTCGGTGTGGGAGGGCGGGGTGACGGGGTTTACCGGTGCTTGTGGGGGCGGGGGGTGCGTTTGACGGCGGGGAGGAGGAGGTGCTCTTCGGCGGGGCTGGTGGGGTGGGGTACGGGTTTGGGGGCGGGCGGGCGCGGGGGCGTGGCGCCGCGGCGGAGCTGGGTTTTGCTGTAGCGATTCATGGCGGTCAGAGCATCGCGGCGCAGGCGTCGATGGTGGCGCGGTCGATGAGGGGCTGGCGGCGGATGCTGCCCTCGATCAGGGCGAGCATACAGAGTTTATTCACACTTCGGCAGATGCCCCCGGTGTGTTCGGCGACGGCGCGCAGGGCGTCGGCGTCGAACAAGTCGGCGATGCGGCCGGCGACGAGGGTGCGAAATTTGATGTACTGCGCGCAGTCGTCGGCGGTCATGGGCGGAAGTTCGCTGCGGAAGAACATGCGGTTGCGCAAGGACTCATAGCCGGGGCGGTTCAGCCGCGTGGCGAAGCGTGCTTCGCCGAAGAGCAGGCAGGTGGTGAGCTTGCGCTCCGGAATTTCGACATTGCTGATGGTACGCACGATGTGCAGGCCGTCGGCGTCCAGGAAGTGGCACTCGTCGATGAGGAGCACGAGTTTGCGGCCTTCGCGGTAGAGATCGATGATCGCATTGCTGACCATCTTGATCAGATCGCGTGTGCGGTTGATGCCGGCGGGCAGGGCGACGTTGAGCTCGGAGAGGATTTCGCGCAGGAGCCCGGTCTTGCTGAGCCCGGGGCTGACGAGGACGAGGATGGGTTCATAGTGCGCGGTGTCGAGGGCCTGGAGCAGCAACTGGGTGATCAGGGTTTTCCCCGTGCCGCTGAGACCGGTGACCATGGCGAGCGAGACGTTCTGTTCGACGGCGAGCAGGAGGCGTTCGCAGGCCATGCGGTGGCTTTCCGTCTTGTAGAAGAAGGTCGGGTTGACGGAGTCCGCAAAGGGGTTTTCGTTCAGCCCGTAGAACGCCAGGAAGTGGCGGCCCGACTGGCCGCTGAGTGAGTCGTTGATCGCGGGCGCGGACGGTTCTGGGGTGGGGGGCTGTACGAGGTCGGCCAAGGGATTGACGGCAGGCGGGGTCGATGCGTACAGGTTGACTTTATCCAAGGATGATGCGACGACGCTCATGATGCTCTCCTCTTCGGTGCTTGCTCCCTGCTGAACAGCTTCCAGGACGGCGGTGGGCAACCACGGCTGTGGCGGATAAGTCGGCTCATCGGGTGGCTCCGGCAAAGCTTCTGACGAGCAGATCCATGGGGCGCGCAGCCTCGTCGGTGTCCGGGGCGGCGAGCGGCGGTGCGGCGCAGAGGGCGGCGGCCATGGTGCGGATGCGATTGGCGTTCAGGGAGTCCGGCGCCTCCAGCATCAGCGGCCGGCGATTCTGATTGGCGCGCTCGACGGAGCCGTGTTTCTGCAGCTGCCCGAGATGGGCGGTCTCCACGTTCAGGAAGCGCTGGGCACAATCCCGGAGGCGCTCGAAGACGGCGGTTGCCTGTTTGTTGCTTTCCACGAGATTCACGACGACATGGACGCGTCCCCGCATGCGGGTGTGATGCACGACCTTGAGCATGCCATAGGCATCGAGGGTGGCCGCGATATTGGGCGTGGTGACGAGGACGATGTCGTCCGCCAGGCGCAGAAAGCGCGTCACCTGGGCGGCGATGCCGGCGGCGGTATCGACGACGATGACATCGAAGTGGTGGGCGGCCTGGTTGACTTGGGCCACGAGGCGTTCGAGGCGATGCGGATCCAGATCCGCGAGCTCGGGAATGCCAGACGCGCCGCACATGACGCGCAGGCCGGCAGGGCCGTCGATGAGGATGTCGTCAATGGCGGCGCGATTATCGACGACGTCGAGGATGGTGCCATGGGGCTGGAGTCCGGCGAGGACGTGGACGTTGCCCAGGCCCATGTCGGCATCGATCAGGAGGGTGCGCTGGCCGGTGGTGGCGATCGCGATGGCGAGGTTGAGCGAGAGGGTGGTCTTGCCGACGCCGCCCTTGCCGCTGGTGACGGTGATGATGCGCAGGGCCTGCCGGCGCGACTCGCGGAGACGTTGGAGGTGCTGGCGGACGTCGGAGACGGGCAGGCCTTCCTCGACCATCATACGATGGATTTGCAGGAAGAGCTGCACCTGGTGCTCGTCAAAGTCGTCGATGGCCGTGACTTGCGGGGGCAGGCCGAGGAAGTCGCGGAATTCGGACTCAAAATAGCGGATGCGGTTTGGCGCAATCCCAGTGGTCGTGCAGACGGCGTGGAAGTCCATGATTCCGCTCTTGTAAGGGAGGTGGAGCTCCTCGTGAACCGCGTACATTTGCCCGTCGTGAATAGCGCCCGACATCGCGGTTTTGCGGGCTGCCGGCCCCCGTTTTAAGCGCGTCGAAACCCTTGACCGGTATATAGAGAGCGTGCTAACGCTGTGTCAAGCGCGGAGCGCAATTTTCGGTCAAGTCCGCTGTTGGTGGGGGCGCGGTGCAGGCGGGCCGCCGTGATCTGAAGGCGCACGTGCAGCGGGGCATGAGTCCATGTCAGACGGCGCAGGGAAAATCCGGTTTCGGTGCCCGGCATGCGGCGGGAAGCTGGCGGGGGACGCGGCGTTGTCGGGTGCCATCGTGCATTGTCCGCACTGCGCGGCGCCGACCTTCTTTCCGGTGGTGCACGCCGGAGCGTCATCGGGTGGCGAGGTTGTGCCTGAGGCGGTGCTGGTGGCGGTGGAGTTGAAGGGTCGTTGTCCGGCCTGCAAGGCGCCGTTCCGGGTGGATTCGCGGGCCGTGGGGCGCCGGATTCCTTGCCCGGAGTGCGGGCGGCGGATGGCGATGCCCGCGGTGCCGCCGCACCCGGAGCGCCTGCCGTCCCCGGGTGGGGGCGTGCCGGTTGAACCGGGGGGTGGGCGCGATGTGGAGGTTGAGGCCTTGCCGCTGACGGCCGATGAAATTGCGTTCCTAATGGCACCGGTGGCCGTGGACGACGTGGAGCATGATTCGGAAATCGACAATTCGACAGAGGGCCGTGGCGGCTGAGACGGTTCGGATCGTGTGTCCTGTGTGCGCCGCGCGACTGACCGTGGATCCGACGACGAGCGCCGCGCGCATTCAGTGTTCCCGTTGCCTCAACACGATCGACATGAAGACCGCGGCCGTGGAATCGTCCGGGGCGGGGGTGACGGTTGTGCCGGCGCCAGAGGCGGTGCGCGAGCCCGCGCCAGGGGCGTGTGCGGAGGGGGGGGAGGCGGCGGCGCGTCTGGTGCAAATCGCGGCGGAGCGGGACGAGTTGAAGCGGCGGCTGGTGAATGCGGAGTCGATGCTGGCGGAGGCGGGGCAGGCGTTGGATCGGTTTCGGGAGTTGGAGCGGCGCGTGGATGCGATGGGGGCGGCGTACCTGCAGGCGTTGGCGCGTGTGCGGGAGCTGGAGGGGCGTTAGGAGGCGGGGAGGTCCCGGGCGCGACCGGCCAGCATGCCGCAGGCGGCGTGGATATCGCTGCCACCGCTATAGCGGCGTGCGACGGGGCACCCGAGCGAGGCGGTCAGCGCGTCGCGGAAGGTATTCAGCTCGTCGTGGGATGGCGGGCGAAAGCGGCCGGTGGGGTCATTCACGTCGATCAGATCCAGCTTGATGGGCAAGTCGCGGGTGAGGGCGGCGAGTTGTTCGGCGTCCTCGGGGCGGGTGTTAACGCCGGCCATCATGATCCAGGCGAGGGTGACGCGGCGGCGGGTGGCGCGGTGGTAGTCGCGAAGGGCGTCCATGACATCGGCGGTGGGATAGGCGGCCTCGATGGGGAGAATGGAGCGTCGGGTTGCGGCGTGGGCAGACGTGAGGGAGACGACGAGGCGGTAGGGGCGGCGCTCCGCGGTGAAGCGCCGGATGCCCGGGACGATGCCGACGGTGGAGATGGTGATGGCTTTTCCCGCGATGGCGAGGCCGGAAGGTTCGGAGAGAATGCGGGCGGCCTGCATGACGGCGTCGTAGTTCAGCATGGGTTCGCCCATTCCCATGAAGACGACGCCGCGCACGGGATGGGGTGCATCCTTCTGGATTTTCACGACCTGGTCGACGATTTCCCAGGCGGCGAGGTTGCGGCGGAAGCCAAGGCGTCCGGTGGCGCAGAAGGCACAGCGCATGGCGCAGCCGACCTGGGAGCTGACGCAGACGATGTACTTGGGGTCCTCGGGGCGGTGGAGCAGCGGGATGCGCACGGCTTCGAAGGGGTCGGGGCCGTGGCCGCGGAAGAGGTACTTGGCGAAGCCGTCGCGGGGCGAGACGACGTGTTCCAGCAGGGTGAGGTGGGGGACGGACGTGTGGGCATGCACGTGGCGCAGGGTGGTGGTGGCAAGGCCGGAAAGGCGCTGGGGAAGGGCATCCGCGCGCATGACCGCCATTTGCAGCCGGCGTGCGGCATGGGGCGACACGCCGAGGGGGGCGAGGGCGACATGCAGCTCGTCTGCCGTGAGGTTTTTCAAGAGGGTGGGTTGCGGTGACACGGGCGGAGCGTAGCATGGGCAGGCGGGGGATGCACGCGCGGGGAATGGGGGCGTCGTGCGGCCATGAGGAATGCGATGCAGTGGCGGACATCGAATTGACGTCTCGCGACGGGAGACATAGACTCGACAGCATTGGTGTTGTGAAACGCGTAAGGAGGGAAACAGGATGAAGCAGTTCTCGACGATTTTGGCGGCGGCCATTTTGCTGGCAGGGGCGACGTGCTCATTTGGCGACGATGCAGCGAAGGGCGGTCTGCGCTATTCGATCACGGTCACGAAATTTGAAAACCGAGCGGGCTGGAGCGGCCAGTGGGACATTGGCGACGCCTGGGGCGCGGTGATGACCGATGCGTTGATGGCATCCGGCAAGTTCATCGTGCTGGGCGAGAAGGATATGCGCGCGGAGGCGATGGCCGAGCAGGACATGGCGGCATCGGGGCGGATGGCGGGCGGCAGCAAGGCACCGAAGACTGGCGTCATGACACCGGCGCAGTTGTTGGTCAAGGGCGACATCACGCACGTGCAGGATTCGACGACGGGCGGCGGCGGCGGCATCGGGTTCATGGGCGTGCGCGTCGGCGGGGCGAAGGACACGGCTGAAATCAATGCGACCGTATACATCGTCGATTCCTCGACGGGGCAGGTCAAGGCGTCGACCAAGGTGGTTGGCAAGGCCGGGCGCAAGGGGCTGAACCTCGGCTATTCCGGTTCGGCGCTGGGTGGCCTGACGGGTGACATGGAAGGCTTTTCGAAGGATAACGTGGGCAAGGCGACGGCGGACGCGGTTGCGCAGGCCGTCGAGTTTCTGACGAAGCAGTTGGATTCCATCACGTGGCAGGGCTCGGTGGTCTCGGCGAACAACGGCAAGATCATCATCAATCGCGGCAGCCGCGAGGGCGTGGCGGAGGGGCAGTCGTTCATCGTGGGCGAGTCCGAGGAAGTGCGGGATCCTGACACGGGCGAGTTGCTGGATCAATCGGTGAACAAAGTGGCCGCCATCACGGTCAAGACGGTGAAAGAGAAGATTTCGATCTGCGAGGCGACCGAGGGTGGCGACCGTGTGCGCCCGTCGATGGTTGTTCAGCCTGCCGTGGAGTAAGGCGGTTGACGAAGCGGCATGTCGTTTGCGGCTCACGCGTACGGCGAATGCCCGGCGCGGCGCGAGGCCGAGCGCAGTGGCTTAGCCGGCGGTGCTGAGGGCCGCGCGCCAGGCCGTCATGAGCAGGGCGAGGGCCGCGAGTTCGAGGGCGTGCTGGCACCAGTCGGGTAAGACGGTGCCAGGCGCCGAGGGCGCATGGGCCAGGCGGTGCAGGATCGCGGCACCAGCGCCGAGGATGGCGCCGCCAAGGAGGCCCAGGGCGTGGGCGGCAAAGTCGGTGCCTGGGCCGGTGCCGAGGATGGCGAGAAGCGCGATTCCGGCACCGACGGGCAAGGCGATGCGCCCGGCAACGGGCCGCGCGAAATTCCAGCGGAAACCCAGTTCGGTGGCGCGGTGTGCCGCGAGCAGGCCGAGGGCGGCAAAGGCCGCGGTCGAAGCCCCGACGCTGACCGATCCGTGGGGAAACAGCTTCGCCTCCACGCCATTCGCCATGATGGACGCGGCCAGGATGGCCATCCACGCCACACCACTTCCCAGGAGCCGGCAAGCGGCGTGACCGAGCAGCAGGAGGCTGCAGAGGTTCGCGACGAGGTGCGCGGCATCGGCGTGGATGGTCAACGCCGTGGCGAGCCGCCACAGTTGGCCGGCGTTGACGCTTTCCGGATCCATGGCGGCGGTGCGGAGGATGTGGTTGCCGGCGCTGTAGGGGCCGAGCCAGGCGTAGAAGGCAATCAGCAGGCCGGCGACCCAGACCGGCGACCAGCTTGCGGGCGTGGAGGGGGGGGCTGGCGGTTCCGGGAGGGGGCGTGGCGGCCAGCCGCGATTGTCGGCTTCGTAGGCGTCGATTTCCCGTTGGGCATCAGCGGCGTGCGTGACCGGCAGATGGATGATCCAACCGGAATCGGTGAGTGAGAGCCGGTAGTCGAAGCCGGCGGCCGCGAGGGCGAGAATCCATTCCTGTGTTTTCTCTGCGCTGGGAGCGGGGATAACGATTTCGGCGTTGGGTTCAGGGCTGGGCATGGTCGTGATCCACCGGGATGGTACCGCAACGGCGTGGGACATGGGAGACTGGAACCTGGGAGCCTGTAGCCGGCGGCGGTCACGCGCCGGTCTGGTGGAGCAGCTCGAAGTTGCAGATGCGCGCCTGGGGGATGCCGTGGGGGTCGCGGATGAGTCGATTGACGGCGTCGAGGACGACGAGGATGTGATTGCCGCGCAGGTTCAGGTCGGTGACGCCGACGACGGCGAGGCGGTGCCGCATTTGCAGCATGAGGGCCAGGTAGGATTCGCGGGAGAGCATGCCTTCGCGCATGGCTTGCAGGGCTGAGATGGACCGGTAGTGCTCGCGGTCCTCGGCGGCCAGCATCTCATCCGGCTTGTTCCAGTAGCCCCAGATGACGATATAGTCGCGATCGGGGCGGAGCACGGGGCGGCCGTCTGGCAGGAGCAGGTCGCGGTGCGTGATGTAGCGGCTGTTATCCCGCAGGTGGGGTGGCGGGGGCACGGCCTGCCCGGTGAGGTAAATGGCCCGCGGGTAGGTGGCGTGGATCCCGGCCGAGGTGAGGTGGATGGCCAGGGCGACTTCCTCGAAGGGGCTGTTGTAGCCGAACTCCAGAATCTTGCGTTCCTCGTCCAGGAACGGATCCATGTCAGGGCGCTGGCCGACGCGCGACTGCTTCCACACGAGTTGAATACTGTCCTTGGTGACGGTCCGGAATATTTCGTCGTTATGGGACAGCCGCTCGCGCGGGGCACGCTCCCAGCGTTCGGGCAGGAAGTAGTCGAAGAGCGAGGGATCGCGGCCGACCACCCAGAGTTCGCCGCCGGTGCTTTCGGCCGGACCGTAGATGTAGTCGACGCCGAGGACGGTGACGGCGCGCAGTGGCTCAGGCGGCTGGGCGACGGGCGGCGTGTCAAAGCGATGGGCCTGACGTTGGAGGTAGGCGTGGCGGCGGGCGCGTTTGACGACCGCTTCGCGTTCGGGTGTGCGGGCGAGGAGTTCGAAATCGATGACAGCATGGGGGATGCGTCCCTGGCGGTCGCGCAGGACGCTGCCATCCGGCTGGACGCGGACGATGACGTGTTGTGGCTTGCGGTCGAGGACGCGAAAGCCTTTGCGCTGCATGTCGGATTCGACGGCGAGGGTGAGGTTGACGGCTTCGGGTTCCGTGAGGGCGCCGAGGCGGCAGGCTTCGGCCGCGTCGACGCCCTTGATCCATTCGTAGATCACGGCGTAGGAGCGGAAGAGATCCAGTTCCACGGATGTGTGCGTGCGAAGCTTGGCCTCCATACGATGGTCTTTGCGGGCGGTTTGCCAGGGTTCCAGCCGGGCGCCTGGCACATAGATGGCGAGGGGCTTATGGGTGAGAATGACGCCGGGGGACTCGTGGCGCGTGTTGCGCATTTCCATGACGAGCGCGAATTCCTCGAAGGGGCTGTTGAATTCCGCCATGAGGAGGACGTCGTCGTGCTCAGCGCCGGGGATATCCTGGCCCATGCGGTTCCACTTCAGGACGATTTCCTTCTGGTGGCCGTGCACGGGTTTGGTTCGGACGCGGTAGATGTTGCTGGTGGACCCGGAGCCGGACAGCATCCCGGACAGGATCACGGCGTTGTCGCGGAACCAGGCCTGGTCGAGCCAGAAGTTCTCGGGCATGAGGCATTCGAGGAAGGGCAGGCCATAGGCGGTGACGTAGAGGTCATCCCCGTCGGGCAGGTTGACATGCGAGTAAGTGACGCCGAATATGGTTTCCCGTTTCATCGCCGATGCACGACTGGTCGACTATAGCTGATGGCGGCGGGAAGGGGAACGATTGTTGGAGGGGTTCCGTTGGCGGCATGATGCGGATCAGATGGCCTTGCACCGGCCAAATATGGGGGCAAGAGGCGCGGGGTGAATTGACGTCGTCGTGCCCACGTGTTGTAATACCCGTTTGCACAGGCGGGTAAAACCGGTTCGGAATGCTCATGCCAGTTGAACCCACATCACTGACCCGCGTGTTGGCCCAGGCGTTCACGGCGACGAGTCGCAGCCGGGGCGAGCGGTATGCCGAGCAGGGGCGCGTGAAGGATCTCGTGGGCGACGACCGGCTGGCGACCGCCATGGTCAGCGGCGGCCGCCTTTACGACGTCAGCATTGAAGCCACGGATGAGGGCCAGGTGACGTTCACCTGCGACTGTCCGTACTACGCGTCGACAGGTCCCTGCAAGCATTTGTGGGCCGTGATTGTAAAGGCCGAGGAGGAGGGCCTGCTCGGGGCCGCGGCGCAGGCGGCGTCGGTGAGCATAGAGTCGGCGCGCCCGGAGGACGCCGGGATTGACGACGGGCTTGAGGAGCGATTCCCGGTGCCGGCGTTTCCGGCCGCGCACGTGCATCCGACATGGAGCGGTGCGGCGGCGCGCGGGCTCCCCTGGAAGGAGGCGTTGGCCCGTGTGCAAACGCTGCAGAGCGCGGTTCCGGCGCGACCGGCCGTTGGGCGTGAGCGCGAGGAGCCGATTCTATACGCCATCGATATCGAGGCGACGCTGGCCAACAATGCCATGACGGTGCGCCTGCTGACGCGTTACCGGAAGAAGAACGGTCTGTGGTCGAAGCTGAAAGCGCGGCCGATCAACCATACGTCGCTGGCCACGATGCAGGACCCGTTGGATCGCGACCTGTTGCCGCGCCTGCTGGGGGCGATGCCGGGGCAGGGCTATTACTACGGCTACGCGAGCGGCGGGGCGCAGTTTCGCCTGGTTGGGCTGCTGCAGGATCAGGTGCTGATACCGGCATGTGAGGCGGCGCGGCTATACCTGCTGGACGGGGAGGGTGAACTGACGGGCCCCCTGCGATTCGAACCGGATCGCGCCTACGGGCTGGAACTGTCGATGGCGCTGGCGGCGGACGGGCGCGGGTATGAAGTCACGGGCGTTCTGGCGGCGGATGGGGTGCGCGAGCCGGTGGCCAGTCCGCTGTTGATTCTGGCGGGCGGCTGGATTTTCTGGACTGACCGCCTGGCGCGGTTGCGTGACGACGGGGTGTTTCCGTGGATCACGCTGCTGCGGGAGCAGGGGCGGGTGCGGGTGCCGCAGACCAAGCGACTGGACTTCCTGGCGGGCGTGATGCAGTGCCCGGCGGTCCCGAGTCTTCAGCTGCCGCCGGAACTGCGCTACGAGGAGGTGCGACTGACGCCGCGACCGCGCCTGGCGGTGCGCCCGTCGACGAATCCGTGGCAGGACGGGTTGCTGCAGGCCCGGCTGTCGTTCCTGTATGGGGACCATGAGGTCGGGGCGGGGGTCAGCGGTGTGGGGATGTTGCTCGAGGGGGAACCGCCGCGGCTGCTGACGCGCGATGCGGCGGCGGAGCAGGCGGCGAGGGACCGGCTGCGCGGGTTTGGTGCGCGGAGCGCGGAGGATGGGTACGCGGTCCCGCGGGGTGACTACGACCTGCTGGTGCCGGTGCGGGACTTTGCCCGGGCGGTACGATCGCTGGTGGCCGAGAACTGGCGCGTGGAGGCGTCGGGCAAGCTGTATCGTCAGTCGGTGGGCGTCAAGATGCACGTGGCGGCAGGCATCGATTGGTTTGAGTTGCAGGGCGAGGTGGCCTTTGAGGGCCGGACGGTGTCGATGCCGGCGTTGCTGGCGACGTTGCGCAAGGGCGAGCAGATGGTGACGCTTGACGACGGCACGTTCGGGGTCATTCCGGAGTCCTGGCTGGAGCGCTACGCGCCGATTGCCGCGCTTGGCCGTCGCGACGGGGACCAGGTGAAGTTCTCGCTGGCGCAGACGGGGCTGCTCGACGCGCTGCTTGCGGCACAGCCGGAAGCGACGTGCGATGAAGCCTTCGAGCAGGCGCGGACGGCGCTGCGGGGATTCGAGCGTATTGAGCCGCTCAAGGCGGGTGCGTTGTTCGTGGGCACGCTGCGCCCGTACCAGGAGGACGGGCTGGGCTGGATGAAATTCCTGCGGGATTTCGGGATGGGGGGGTGCCTGGCGGACGACATGGGGCTGGGCAAGACCGTGCAGGTGCTCGCCATGCTGGCGGGGCGGCGCCGCGCCGCGGCCGCGGGGGACGGCGGGCTGCCGGGAGACGCGGTGGGGCCGGCGCTGGTGGTGGCGCCGCGCTCGTTGATTTTCAACTGGCATCGCGAAGCCACGCGATTCAGTCCCGCGTTGCGGGTGCTGGATTACACGGGCACGGGGCGGCATGCCGCGGCCGATGACATCCGGTCATACGACCTGATGCTGACGACATACGGGACGTTGAGGCGCGACATCACGGTGCTGAAGGACGTGGTGTTTGACTATGTCATTCTGGACGAGGCGCAGTCCGTCAAGAATGCGAGCACGAACGCGGCCAAGGCGGTGCGGCTGTTGAACGGCCGGCACCGGCTGGCGCTGAGCGGCACGCCGATCGAGAATCACCTTGGGGAATTGTGGAGCCTGTTTGAGTTCCTGAATCCGGGCATGCTGGGCACGGCGGCGGTGTTTCAGGCGGGGCTGGCGCGGAATAGCGAGGATGCGGAAGCGCGCGGGCTCCTGAGCCGGGCGCTGCGTCCGTTCATCCTGCGCCGCACGAAGCGCCAGGTGGCGCGTGATCTGCCGGACAAGACCGAGGAGACCCTGTACTGCGAGCTGGAGCCGCCGCAGCGCAAGCTTTACGACGAGTTGCGGGACTATTATCGCGAGTCACTGCTCCGGCATGCGGACGCGAAGGGCATGCGCAAGGTGACGATGCACGTGCTGGAGGCCCTGCTGCGGCTGCGCCAGGCCGCCTGCCACACGGGGCTTCTGAGCAAGGCGCATCCGGGGCCGACTCACAGCGCGAAGTTCGACACCTTGCTGCCACAGCTGGCCGAGGTGGTGGAGGAGGGGCACAAGGCGCTGGTGTTCTCCCAGTTCACCGAGTTGCTCAGGTTGTTGCGCGGCCGGCTGGATGCCGAGGGGCAGGTCTACGAGTACCTGGATGGGAAGACGCGCGACCGCGAGGCGCGGGTGACGCGCTTTCAGAACGATCCGGCCTGCAAGCTGTTCCTGGTGAGCCTCAAGGCCGGCGGACTGGGGTTGAACCTGACGGCGGCGGAGTACGTGTTTCTGCTGGATCCGTGGTGGAATCCGGCGGTGGAGGCGCAGGCCATCGACCGCACGCACCGCATCGGGCAGACCCAGCCGGTGTTCGCGTACCGGTTGATCGCGCGCGACACGGTGGAAGAGCGCATCCTCGAGCTGCAGCGGACCAAGCGCGACCTGGCCGATTCGATCATTACGGCCGACAACAGCCTGATCCGCAACCTGAAGCGGGAAGACCTGGAGCTGTTGCTGAGCTAGGGGCCTGTCGGGCTTCGGCATCGGCTTCGCCTCGCCTGCCCCCGGCAGGCTCCTCATGATGTGGGATTGTCGGTGCGCCCGGCGCGCGAGACAGATCCGTGCCAGGTTTTGGGGGGCTTGCGCGTGGGGGGTGTAAATAGTATAGTATAGACCTAGGCTGTATTTGCCTTGAAGGGGGCCGGAATGCGACGAGCGACGTTGGGGGCGGGCGTGCTGGCGGTCGGGGCGGCGTTGACGGCGGCGGCCGCGCCGATACATGTGACCTACCTCTGGCACATGCACCAGCCGGTGTATTACCCCTACGAAAGCGCCAACGACACGGACGCCAACGGGCGGTACAACTTCAGCATCCGGGGCGTTCACGACGAGCGGGCGGGGAATTACACGACCTGGCCCAAGGACGCGGTGGAGCAGGCAGCCGGCCGGGCGGGGCTGGAGCACGCGGGAGCGCAGTGCAGCTTCTCCGGCTCCCTGGCTGAGAACCTGAACAACCTGTGGGGCAGCAGCACGACGGCCGGCTGGGACGATGCCTACGACTACGCGCGCAACACACTGCGCACGTCGCTCAACAATCCGCGCCTGGACATGGTGGGCATGGCCTATCACCACAGCCTGATGCCGCTGACGTGCAAGGAATCCATGCGGATGCAGATCCGGCTGCACAAGGAGATCTACAAGGAGCTGTGGAACACGTCGGAGTACTCAAAGGGGTTCTGGCCGCCGGAGTGCGCGTTCGCGGAGTGGATGATTCCCGCGCTGGTGGAAGAGGGGCTGGAGTGGGTGCTGGTGGACAACGGGCACTTTGACCGCGCGTGCAGGAATTACCCGTGGGTGCCGGCCACGTCGGTGCGGCCAAATCCGGCGGACCAGCAGAATCCGGATCCCGCGACGATCGGCAGCAGCTGGGTGCAGCTCAACAACGTGTGGGCGCCGTCGAAGGTGTCCGCGCCGTGGGGCTACCAGCCGCACCGGGTCAAGTACGTCAATCCCTGGACGGGCGGGGAACAGACGCTGGTGGCGGTGCCGTGCGCGCGGTATGAGGGCAACGAGAACGGGCGGGGCGGCTATGGGGCCTTCAAGCCCGAGAACGTGTGGGGCGACAAGGTGGGGTCGAACAACGACGCGGCGCACCCCATGCTGATGGTGTGCCACAGCGATGGGGACAACTACGGCCTGAAGAATTCGGATGCGTGGCACGGACAGCACGGCAACTTCCTGAACATGTGCCAGTCGAACCCGGATTTCGACAACACCACGGTGCAGGATTACTTGTCGATGTACCCGGTGGCGGCGGGTGACGTCATTCACGTGGAGCCGGGATCGTGGGTGGGGATAGACGGCGGCACGCCGTACTTCGACAAGTGGCGCGAGAGCAATGCGGGCTTCCGCGGCGATCCGGACGAGCACCCGGACTTCTGGTCGTGGTCCGTCATCGTGGCGGCGCAGAATCGCGTGCTTCAGGCTGACCGGCTGGAGAGCGCGTACAGCATGAACGACGTGCGCTGGGGGATTGGGGCCGACACGGCCAAGGCGTGGCACTACTACCTGCAGGGCGAGACGAGCTGCCACTGGTACTGGGACTACGACCGTGACAATCCGTGGGATGGCAACACCACGCGCGCCTGCAACCTGGCGGTGGCTGAGGCCAACAAGGTGCTGGCGCGGCATGCGGGGCAGGATCCGCAGCCGCCGAGCATCTTCCCGCCGCAGCGCAGCACGTATAATCCCGGCGGCTTCCTCTACAACGAGCCGGCGGCGCAGCCATCCGACTTCCAGGTCTGGTCGTTCGTGGATGATGCGGGCGGGCTAGCGGCGGTGCGGCTGTACTGGCGCGCCGATCTGGACAACCAGAATCCGGTGGGCGAGAACGACAACGAGGTGTATGCGCGGAACGCCGCGAAGGTGGGGCCGTGGACGATCGGGGTCATGACGAACCAGTGGTACCCGCTGCATTACGGGCCGAAGGTTCCGGAGCCGGCGAGCCGCGCGCAGATGTGGTCGGCCTGGATTGCGGGGCAGAACGATGTGCTGCTCGACTACTTCGTGGAGGCGGTGGACAACGCGGGCAACACGAACCGCAGCGACGTCATGCACGTTTTCGTTGGGCAGCGAGTGGGGGAGCCGACGGTGGCGACGGCCCCGCTGCCGGCAGAGGCGTGCAAGCCGCTCACCATCCGCTACAACCCGGAGGGGCGGCCGCTTGAGGGGGTGTCGCCCGTGAAGGTGCAGCTGGACTGGGAACCGAGCGTATCGCCGCCGGTGGCCATTGACCTGGTGGCGGATGGCAGCGCATGGTCCTGCACGACGGCCATTCCGGCGGACCAGACGAACGTGGTGTTCTCGTTCCACAACGGGGCGGGCACGGTGGACAACAACAGCAACCTATTGTGGTCGGCCTCGATTGGGCCCTGCCTGACTGAATCACCCGCGGAGGTTGCCTTCGATCCGCCGGCGCCCAGCGGCTGCGTGCCGGTGACCATCACGTACCGCCCGAACAGCGGACTCCTTAAGGCTGCCACCAACGTCTTCATCCATATGGGGCGAAACGGGTGGCAGGACGTTCTGCTCCCGAATCCGATCATGACGCCGGCGGGCACGGGGGTGTGGTCGTACGCATATGCGGTGCCGGCGGCGACCTACCGCATCGAGTGCGTGTTCAACAACGGGGAAGGGCAGTGGGACAACAACCAGGGGAATGACTACCGCGTGAACGTGACGGGCTGTGCGGCGCCAGCGGTGGCGGTCTCGGCGGTGCCCGGCACGCTGACGGTGGGCGATGACCCAATTGGCCAGAACGCGCCTGGCGAGGCGTTCAGTCTGGCCACCAATGGCAACGCGGCCGTGACGCTGGTGCAGGGCGGGTTCGGGGCCTTCGGTTCCGTGTACGTGAACTACGACGCGACCAATCTCTACGTGGGTGGTGCGGGGATGGACATGGTTGGCGGCAATAACGCGGCAATCATTTTTCTGGGGGTCGACACGCTGAGCGACAATGCGAACCACCTGTGGGACAAGAGCGGCAAGCCGCAGGCGCTGGATCACCTGCATAATGTCTGGTTCAACAATCCGGCGCCGGACATTGCGATCGTGCTGGGCGACGAATTTGGCGATGGCGAGTTTCCCGATTTCGACCTGCTGAGCGGATACAACATGGGGCAGGGGGTGTATTACCTGTCGGCGACCTCATTCGTGGCGGTGGCGGGCGCGCGCCTGGCGCAGTTCGACGGCAGCGGCACCAACGCCACGATCGGGGCGGATGACGACGGCAACCAGCTGACGGATCGCTGGGTGTGCGCCCTGCCGTGGAGCAGCCTCAATGCGACCGGCATGGAGAGCGTGGGGGCGTGTTCGCTGGCGGGGCTCTTTGTCAGCGACGGCACGAATGGCGTGGATCGCTATGTGTCCGGCAACGTGCTCGGCATGGCAACGCCGGCGACCAACGGCAATTACGGGTTCACGTTCGTCACGGTGACGGGGCTGCCGGTGCTGGTGCCCGCGCAGGACAGCGATGGCGATGGCCTGCCCGACGCCTGGGAGCGACGGCATTTCGATACGGACACGGGAGCGGGGCGAGACGTTGATGAGGACGGGGACGGGTTCAGCAATTGGGACGAGTATCGGCTGGGGACGCAGCCGACCAACGGGGAGTCGCGGCTGGCGTTGGAAGGGATCACGCGCACGGGCGACGTGGCGCGCGTGGTCTGGACGTCCGTCGGCGGGCGCGAGTACTTGGTGCAGTACAGCGACGACCTGCTGCGCGGATTCAACAACCTGACCAATGTTCCGGAGCGGGATGTGGCCGCCGGGGCGGAAGCCACGGAGGGGGTGGACGACCATCTCGACATCAGCGGCAGCACGAATCGGTTCCGGGCCTATCGCGTGCGGCTGTGGCCTTAAGGGCAAAAGTGGCGGGTCCGCCCGGTGCCTGGTGCAGAAATCGCCCTGGTGCGGCGGGCAGGCGCATGATCCCGAGCCATTGCCGGTCTGCCGGAACGGGCCGAATGGATGGCGCGACAAGCCGCTGTAAGGAATGCTGGCCGTTTTCGATTGGTAGACAGTAGGCATTGTATTAAAATGCCGGGATCGAAGTGAAGATCATGCATGGAGGTAGCGTACTAATGCGAAAAGTCATGTTGTTCAGTCTGGTGGCGGTTGTTTTGAGCTTGGGCGTTGGCCGGGCGTTTGCCCATTGCGGCCACTGCGGCAAGGGCGAGGGTGACGGGCACGGCAAGGCGGCCTGTTCGGCTGAAGCCAAGGCCTCCTGTGACGCCTCCAAGGAGAAGTGCAAGGACGCCTGCTGCGTGAAGGGCACGGATGCCTGCTGCGCGGAAGGTGCGGCGGCGTGCGAGAAGAAGGCGGCCGGCAAGTGCTGTGCGGGCAAGGCTGAAAAGGGCTGCTGCGCCAGCAAGTCCGCTGACGATGCTGCAAAGTCGGCGGAAGAGGTGCCGGCTCCTGCTCCCGAAGCGGCCAACGAGTAAGGGTTGAGATGATCGCTTGGGCGCCCCTGCGGGCGCCCTTTTTTTTTGCCGAGGAGGCGCGTTTCGGGGGGGGCGGGGCCGGCAGGGGCGATAGATGAAGGCCGCATCAGGCGTGGCCGCGCACGCGAAGCGGCGGGCCGAATTCCCGCTTGCGGCGCAACGGCGGGGTCGTCAAGATCATGCGCATATGAACAGCAGCCGACGGCGCGTGCAAGTGGTGGTGGATCTCGACACGCTACGAGCCAATTTCATCAAGATTGCAGCCGCGGTGAAGCCTTGCGCCGTCGTGGCGGTGCTGAAGGCGAATGCCTACGGACTGGGCGTGCGCCCGATAGCGCGGGCGCTGGCCGTGGCCGGGGCCGCACGGTTCGCCGTGGCCGAGGTGAAGGAGGCGGTGGAGCTGGCGGAACTGGGGCTTCCCGTTCATATCCTCGGGAGCCTGCTGGACGAGGAGATCCCCGAGGCGCTGGCGCATGGCATCGTGCTGCCGGTGACGGATCTCGGGCTGGCGCAGCGCATCAGCGCGGAAGCGGTCCGGCAAGGGCGCACGGCCTGCGTGCATTTCAAGATCGATACGGGGATGGGGCGCCTCGGCATCCTGGCAGCCGAGGCGGAGGATGTTATCGAGGCGTCGATGCGCCTGCCGAACCTGGATGCGGAGGGTATCTATACGCATTTTCCCGTGGCCTACCGCAGCGGCAGCGTCTTCACCGAGGGGCAGATCCGGAGCTTTCTGGACCTGCTGTCGCGGTTGGAGGCGCGGGGGATCCACTTCCGGTTGCGGCACATGGCCAACAGCGATGCCGTCAACAACGTGCCGCGGGCTTTTCAATCCCCGCTCAACGCCGTGCGCACGGGCATCAACCTGTACGGCTGCTTCGACATTGAAGGGCAGCGCGTGATGGATTTGCGGTCGGTGCTGACGCTGCGGACGCGATTGACAGCGGTGCGGCAGTTGCCGGCGGGGATGACGATCGGGTATGGCTGCACGTACACACTGCCGCGGGCCATGCGGGTGGGCACGATCTCGGCGGGTTACGCGGACGGGCTGCCGTTGGCGCTCTCGAATCGCGGGTACGTGCTGATTCGCGGCCGTCCCTGCCCGGTGCTGGGCCGGGTGTCGATGGATTACACGACGGTGGACATGACGCAGGTGCCGGAGGCGTGCGTCGGGGATGACGTGGTATGCCTGGGAGGCGACGGTCCGACGGCGGTTTCGGTCGAGCATTGGGCCCAGTTGAAGGGGACGCACCCGTACGACATTATTTGTTCCATCGGGGGGCGCGTGGAGCGGTGTTACGTGGGCACGGCGGCGGGTGAGGCTGAGGGCGGCGTGCGCACCGTGGGGGTGTGACGGATCCGCTCAGCGCCTGGCGTCGCGAGTTCAACCTTTGAGGGTGCAGTCGCGTCATGCAAACGAAGCCCTTCCGCTATGGGACCTGCAAGACGGAGCAGATCAGTTTCCCGCTGGGGGGACTGGGCACGGGCTGTATCGGGCTGTCGGGCAATGGGCGTTTGATTGACTGGGAGATTTTCAACCGGCCGAACAAATCGAGCGTGAACGGGTTCTCGCATTTCGGCGTGCGGGTTGAATCGCAAGGCCGGTTGGTGGATGCGCGCGTGTTGCAGGGGGATTTACCCCCGCCATACGAGGGCAATCACAAGGGGACGTATGCGGGCATCGGGTTTGGTCCCGCGCGCGAGACGCTGGCCGGGCTGCCGCACTTTGCGAAGGTGGACTTTCGTGCCACGTATCCGGTGGCCAGTCTCGTCTTTCGCGATCCACAGTTTCCGGGGCGGGTAGAGCTGACGGCATTCAATCCTTTCATCCCGCTGAACGCGCGTGAGTCAGGCCTTCCGGCGGCGTGTTTCGAGTTTGCCATCACGAACGGGACGCGGCGCCCGTTGACCTATGCGATCGGCGGCACGCTGGCGAATCCGTTGCCGGCGCCGAATGTGAACGGGTTGCGACGCCTGGGCCGATTCCGGGGCATGCACGTGCGCACGGGCGGGCTGGCGGCCGGGGACCCGGGGTATGGGGATTTGTGCCTGGCGACCGATGGCGCGGACGTGAGCGCGCAGGCCTATTGGTATCGGGGGGCCTGGTTCGATGCGCTTGAGATCTTCTGGCGCGACTTCACCACCGTGGGCCCGATTCCGCCACGGCGCTACACCAGGCGCGAGGCCGGGCAGGGAACGCACGCCACGCTGCTGGCGAGGGTGCGCGTGCCGGCGGGGGCCACGCGGCGCGTGCGCTTCGTGATCACGTGGAACTACCCGAATCGCGTCAACGATTGGGACGCCAAGGCGACCGAGCGTGCGGCGGCGGCTGGGCTGTCCCCGTCGTGGCGGAATTGGTACGCGACGCAGTGGCGCGATGCGGCGGCGAGCGCGCGCTACATGTTGACGCACTGGGATCGCTTGGCGGGCGAGACGCACGCGTTCCGAGACGCGCTGCTTGCCTCAACGCTGCCGGCGGCGATGCTGGATGCTGTCACGGCCAACCTCTCGATCTTGAAGTCGCCGACGGTGATGCGCCTGGAGGACGGAACGTTCTACGGATTCGAGGGGTGTCATGCGCAGGCCGGGTGCTGTGAGGGCACGTGCACGCATGTCTGGAACTATGCGCAGGCGCTGCCCTTTCTGTTTCCGGAGCTCGAGCGGTCCGTTCGCGAGGCGGATTTTCGCTACAACCAGCAGGCCAACGGGGGCATGCCGTTTCGGCTGCCGTTGCCGCTTGGGATCCACAGTGCCGACGGCCGGTCGTGCGCCGACGGCCTGTTCGGCAACGTGCTGATGGTTTACCGGGACTGGCGGATCAGCGGGGACGACGGGTGGTTGCGGCGGATGTGGCCGTCGGTTCAGAAGGCGCTGGCGTTCGCGTGGGATCCGTCGAACGCGGACCGTTGGGATCCGGAGCGCACGGGGGTGCTGTGGGGGCGGCAGCATCATACGCTGGACATGGAATTGTTCGGGCCGAGCGCGTGGCTGTGCGGTTTCTATCTCGGGGCGCTCAAGGCGGGTGCCGCGATGGCCGGACAGCTGGGCGAGGCGGATCAGGCCGCGGCGTATGCGGCGCTGTTTGCCGCCGGCCGGCGCTGGGTGGACGGGCACCTGTTCAACGGCGAGTACTACCAGCAGCGCGTGGACCTTGGCGATCGCCGGCTGGTGGCGCGATTTGGTGCGGCCGGCGCGTACTGGGACCGGGAACACGGCGAGATCAAGTACCAGATGGGCGAGGGCTGCGCGATTGACCAGGTGCTGGCGCAGTGGCATGCGAACCTGTACGGCCTGGGCGACCTGTTCGATCCGGCGCAGGTGAGGAGCTCGCTGCGGGCGATCTACCGGCACAACTTCAAGCGCCGTCTGCGGGGGCATGCGAACACGTGCCGGCTGTACGGGCTGAACGACGAGGCGGGAACGGTGATCTGCGAGTGGCCGGCGGGGCGGAGGCGGCCCGCGATTCCGGTGCCGTACGCGCAGGAGACCATGCACGGTTTTGAGTACGCCGCGGCCGGGCACCTGATACAGAACGGCCTGTGGCGCGAGGGGCTGGCGATGGTTCAGGCGGTGCGGGACCGATACGACGGGGAGAAGCGCAACCCGTGGAATGAGATCGAGTGTGGCAGCAACTACGCGCGCTCGATGGCGAGCTATGCGCTGCTCCATGCCTGCAGCGGGTTTACGTTCGACATGGGGCGTGGGCGGATCGGATTCGCACCGGCGCGTGGCACCACGCTCCCGTTCCGTTGCTTCTGGTGCCTGGAAACCGGGTGGGGATGGGTTGAATGGCGCGAGCGGGGCCTCACCGTGGGCGTGAGCCGCGGTGGGTTGCGGCTGCAGGAGCTCCGATTAGCCGGGCTGACTGGGCGGGCGGTGCGATCGGTGCTGGCGGGGCGGCGCCGCCTGACGTTTACCGAGACGCGCGAATCGCTTGTCTTTGGTCGGCAGGTGCAGATCGAGCCGGGCCGGCCCCTGCGCGTTCAGTGGCGCTAGTACAAGACCTGTTTCCAGGAAACGAATTCCACCGGCTGATCCATGTCAAACTGGGTCACGAAATCCATATCGACGTAGAAGTTGCCGTTGGGGGCGATGGAGAGGGTGTTGCCCCACAGCGCGCCGTAGAAGTCCCCATTGGGCTGGATGGTGATGGAGCCATAGGGCGCGTAGAGGAATCCGATGAACGTGTTGTTGGGCTGGAACTGAATTGTGGATGCGCCCTGGGCATAGACCTGGAAATTGTTCGGCACAGGCGGGTTGACGGTGACGGATGAACTTGGCTGGGTCGAGACATCACCGGTCAGGTAGATCTTCACGGGCCCGCCGGTGGCATCGATGGTCAGGATTTCGTGGCTGCCGAGGTCGATGTCGCTGACGTAGTAGCTGCCGGCGCGGAGGGTGGTGTCGCTGTCAATGCGCAGCTGGCCGCCGCTGATCGTGCCGCCGACGGCGGTGGCATTGTCATTGGATACGGAGACGTAGACGAACTCGTTCGAGAGTTGTCCGGACGCCGCACCCAGTGGGTCGGGGTCGATGCGTGTGGTGCGGACGACTTCGGCGGGTGACGTGAACTCGTGTGAATAGGTGGCGGGGTTGCCCGATTCGTCTTCTCCCAGGTAGACGCTGCCGTCAACGGCGTTCTGGGCGCCGCCCATGCTTTCGTTGCTGCCGGCGGACCCCTCGCCGGTGGAAGTGGTGGGGCTGGTGGTCGTGCTCGAGTTGTAGGAGTAGATGCGGGTGGTGGGGCCGAGCGAGAGGGAGTCGTTGCCGAAGGCACCGATGAGGAAGGCCGGATCGTAGCTCAAGGCGACGTCGATGAGGGCGCGGGATTCGCCGCTGTGGCCGATGACGCGGAAGAGGTACATGCGCTTGTTGGTGAGGCGCGTGACATTCGTGACGGTGTCGAAGTGATAGCCGGCCGGGGGCGGGTAGTCGACGGCGACGTTGGCGGTATTCATGGTGACCACGCCGCTGAACTCATCCGCGCGAAGGCGCCCGAAGACGTAGTCGGCGCCGGCATCGGCTTCGTGAAAGGCGTCAGCCGCGGCGGTGGCATAGGCCGTCTGGCGGGCGTTGAGGGTGATGAGCACGTGGATCGTGCTGGCGAGCACGAGGAGCACGGTGAGAAAGCTCATGACGATGATGAGGACGACGCCGTCTTTTCCGTTTTTCATGTTCATGGCACCGGGTTGCGTGGGACGGCGGTGGTCGTCAGGGAGAAGCGGCGGTAGTGATCGCCCACGGTGGGATCGGTATAGGCGGGGTCAATGCGCTGGGCGATGGCGGTGAAGGTCAGGGCGATGCCATTGGTGGAGGGGGCGACCTGAAAGTTTTGGATGCCGAGGGTGGTCAGTTGCTGGAGGCGGTTGGTGAGGACGCCGCGATTATCGTTACGGTACAGGTACGGGCGGCGGAGCGAGTTGGTCAGGCTGCTGTCGCAGGCATATTCCACGACCTGGACCAGTTCGATGGGAGAGCCCGCGGCATGGGGGTAGCGCACGCCGCGCGGCGACAGGGTGGGATGGGTGCTGATGGTGAGCACATCGCCGGACACGGCGGTGACGCGGGCGAGTTCCTGCCGGTCGATGAAGATGAGTTTTCGGTTGGTGGTATTGAACTGGGAACCCTGGCCCGTCTGGAGCGTCACGCTCGTGTTCCCGCGGACAATGGGATTCAGAAGTGCGGCTGCGGGGGGATCGAAGGCGCCGGCCAGGAAGAGGCGGTCGGGGGCGCCGGACGCGCCGTTGATATAGCGCACGACGTTGGTGGTGCCGGACACCCAGGTGATCCATTGGGTGAGGCGCGACGAGGGGACGGGCAGGCCATAGCCGGCGAGGCGCAGATCCTGGACGACGCGCGTGGCGGCGGCAGACGCATTCTGGCGCATTTCCACACTGTCGCGGTGGCGACGGTACTCGCGCGTCTGGCTCACGAAGGAAATGACCATGCCCGTAAGCACGAAGACGGAGATGGTGATGGCGATGATCGCCTCAGCCAGCGTGAATCCGGCGCGGCGGTTGTGACTGGCGCCCGTGGTATTCATCTGGCGACCACCGTATTGACCTGGACCTGGTGGGCCAGGCTGCGCCGATCCTGCCAGGCGGCCACGACCTGGACGTGCTTGGACGCATACCCGCTGTTGGTGACGACGGTCCAGGAGAGCGCGTAGCGCCCCGCCAGGTTCGTGCCGCTGGCGATGGTGGAGACCCCACGCGCGCGCATGGTCTCAATGGTGGACTCGGCCAGCAGCGTGGCCTGGGTCCTGTTGTCCGACACTTCGCGCAGATTCCGGAGCTGGCCCGACATGGCGAAGAAGCCCAGCATGCCGATGGAGAACAGTCCCATGGCAATCATGACCTCGACCAGGCTCATGCCCGCGCTCGCGTGTGGTGGGGTGTTCAATCCAGCGAGACCTCCGAAGCCTGCACGTGGCCGGCTTGAAACACGTAGACGTACTGGGGGGTGGCGCCGGCGTGGCTGATGACGACGCGCCAGTAACCGTTTGACGTGATGAAATCACCGCGCGGATTGAAGGTTCCATAGGTCGAACTGCTGGTGAGGCTCAGGGCCGCCGTGCTGGACAGCTGGATGGTGGCCGTTTCATTGGACGCGATGGTGCCGTCGCCGTCTTCGTCGACATCTGTGCGCAAGCGCTTGTTGGCGAGGTCGAGGGTGAGGCTCACGGTGCGGACGTGGCTGATGGCATGAAGGCGAGCGGCACGCAGTTGAGCCTGCAGCCGGTCCGCCGCATCGCGGATGCGATAGCGGGGCATGGTGCCGCGCATATACATGGAGGATGAGGCCACCACAATGGCGAGGATCCCGACGACGATCATGACTTCAAAGTAGGTAAACCCGGCGCGCCGACCGTCCCGGCCGGGCGGGGCGGTGCGTCGGTTGACGGCGTTCGGCTTGTGAGATGGCTCAGACATCGCGCTTGGACTTCGACAGGGCATCCATCATATCGGCAAAGGATTTGGCGACATGATCCAGATTGTCGTACTCGCGGAAATGCAGGCGGGCGTCGAGTTTGCCATCCCGGATGGCATCGAAGGTCTTCTGCAGTTGGATGTAGGGGCCGGCGATGCGGTGCGCGGTGAGCTTGGCGAGCGCCACGATGCCGATGGCAAAGGCGATGGACTCCACCAAGAGCCCGAAGAGGACCCAATTCTTCAGTTCGATATAGGTCGTGTGCAAGTCGGAGACGATGTTGTCCACGCCCAGGAAATGTTCGTGGATCCAGAGAAAGAGGACGGTGTTGCTGGCGAGCATGAGGGCGACGGTGATCATTACCCAGAGGCCCAGGTAGCGGTAATGAAAGTCCTTGGTCAGTCGTACATTGCGCAGCGAGCGTTTCTGGCTCATGACCATCCCACCGTTGGAGGAGTTGCAATTCTGACTGGTCCGATTGTAAAGGGGCGGTATTCGTACCGCAAGCCGGATTCAAGGCAATTAGGGCTCGCGATTAAGACGCCGGCGGTCTGCGGTGGGCGGGAGCGCGCCGACCCGCGAATGCCCTTGACGGTCTGTTCGACGGGCTGGATCATTCACGGTCAGGGGAGGGGCGCATGTCTGCACGGCTGTCGGACCAGCAAGTGGCGTTTTACCAGGAGCATGGATACATCGGGTTGCCGGGAATCCTGCGGGCGGAGGAGGTGGCGGCCTATCGCATGGCGGCGGATGAGCTGTTCCGGCGGGTCAGCCCGATCGAGCCTGGGAAGCCGCGGTTGCAGGTCGAGAAGGGGTTGGATGGTGGGGCGTACCGGCTGCGCCAGGTCGAGCCGCTGAACGATCTGATTCCGGCGTTTGAGGCCCTCAGTCGTGATGCACGGATCACGACGCCGGTGGATCAGGCGCTGGGTGAGCCGGGGCTGCTTTTCGAGGACAAGCTCAACTATAAGCCGGCGCGGGTGGGATCGGCGTTTCCGATGCATCAGGACCTCAGCTACTGGGAGGCGTACGCCAAGCATCTGGTCACCGTGTTCATCTATTTGGATGATGCGACTCCGGAGAACGGGTGTATGCAGATCGTGCCGGGGAGCCATCGCCTGGGGTTGCTCGAATGGGTGCGGGAGGGCGGCAACAAGATCGTGTCGCCGAGGCTGCGCGCACAGGATGCGGTTGCGCTGGGGGGGAAGGCTGGCGATGCGCTGCTGTTCCACTGCCTGACGGCGCACACCTCCGATCCGAACCGCAGCGATCACGACCGTCGGGCGGTCATCTTCACCTATAATGCCGCCTCGGAAGGCCGTCACTACCGCTACGGGGCGGACCTGCTGGCGACCTATCACTGACGCGCCGCGACCAGCGGCGTGCAATATCCTGCCGGCGGGCCGCGTTAAGGGTCATCATGCTGGCGACGATCTCACGCAAGGACTGGACGACGGACACGGCGGCGCACCTGCTCAACCGGGCGGGGTTTGGCGGGACACCTGAAGAGGCGGACGCCCTGGCGAGGCTGTCGCCGGAGCAGGCCGTCGCCCAGATGGTTCACGTTGAGCGCGTCGACGAGGTCGTGGAGCCACCCGGGTGGGCCACGGAACCGGAAGCGGACGTGCGCCCGCAACTGCGGCGGCTCAAGGCGCTGCCGGCGGCGGAACGCCAGGCGCGCGCAGATGCCATTCGCGACGAGCAGCGCGAGCACATGCAGGTCTTGCGCGCCTGGTGGCTGCAGCGGATGCTGAGTACGCCGCGGCCGTTGCAGGAGAAGTTGACCCTCTTCTGGCACGGGCACTTTGCGACCAGCATCCGCAAGGTGCGTTCGGCGTACGCCATGTACCGGCAGAATGAAACCTTCCGGCGGCTGGGGGCCACCAACTGGCGCGATCTTGTGCGCGCCGCGGCGCAGGAACCGGCGATGTTGCTTTACCTCGACAATGCCCAGAGCCGCGCGAGCGCGCCCAACGAGAACTTTGCACGCGAGTTGATGGAACTATTCACGCTAGGCGAAGGGCACTACACGGAGCAGGACATCCAGGAATCGGCACGGGCTTTCACCGGATGGTCCATGGCTCACGAGCGTTTTGCGTTTGAGGTGCGGCCCCGGCTGCATGATGACGGGGTCAAGACGTTCATGGGGAAGCAGGGGCGATTTGACGGCGGGGACATCATCGACATCATCCTGGACCGGCCGGAGGCGGCGTCGTTCATCAGCCGGAAGCTGTGGGTTTTCTTTGCCTACGAGGAGCCTGAGCCGGAGATTGTGCAGGACCTGGCGACGGTCTTGCGCCGTCACCGCTACGACCTGCAGCCGGCGCTGACGGCGCTGCTTGGCAGCCAGGCGTTCTATAGCGCTAGGGCCAGGCGGACGCAGATCAAGTCCCCGGTGCAATGGCTGACAGGGACGCTCAAAGCGGGGGCGTTGGATCTCCCCCCGGGGCCCATGTGCGCACGTATGTTGCGGCGGCTGGGGCAGGATCTGTTTGATCCGCCCAACGTGAAGGGGTGGGATGGCGGGACGGCCTGGATCAACGCCGCCAGCCTCGTGGATCGCTACAATGGTGCCGCGCTGCTTGTGGCGGGTGGTGGCGGGGCGGGCGCGAGGGGTGCATTCGCGGGCATCGAGGGAGCGGTGGTATTGCCTGAGGCGAGGCGGGGTAGCCGCCGCGAGGCGCAAGCTTATTTGCAGCGACGCGTGTTCATGGGGCCGCCGGGAGCGGAGGCGGAAGTCGCCATCCGGCGGGTCATCGAGACGATGCCGGAACCGCGCGGGTGGACGGACGCACAGGTTCGGGACGTGGTGCGCATGATGATGAGCACGCCGTCGTACCAGTTGACGTGAACCGACGCGTGGTCGGGCGGCGCCCGGACTCGCGCGGCAAGGGGGCGGATCGTGCGTGAGGGGGAGGGCAGGCCGCGAGGCCGCCCGCGATGAGGATGCAAGCGATGACAACGCGACGCGAGTTCATGAAGACGCTGGCGATTGGCGGCGGGGGCGGACTGCTGATGCCATCGCTGTTCAGCAGTGCCCTGGCCGCGGCGGCAAAGGGCGTGGGCGGTGGCGTCGCGGATGCGCCCATCCTGATTGTGCTGCAGCTCTCGGGCGGGAATGACGGGCTCAACATGGTGGTGCCGATGGGCAACGATGACTATGCGCGTGCGCGGCCCAAGCTGGCGATTGGCCGGAAGTCGGCGCTCAGTCTGACGGCAGACACGGGGTTGCATCCGGCGCTGGCCGGCGTCAAGGGCTTGTATGACGATGGCCAGGTGGCCGTGGTGCATGCGGTGGGCTATCCGAATCCGAACCGCTCTCACTTTCGCGCGATGGAAATCTGGCAGACCGCGGCCGATGCGGATCGGTACGAAGACTACGGGTGGATTGGCCGCTATTTCGACCGATACTGCCGCGCGATGGACGGCAGTGTGGGCGTGGCGATCGGGGGGCCGTCGCCCCAGGCCTTTCAAGCCGCGTCGCCCAAGGGTTTGTCCTTCAAGGAGCCGTCGCAGCTGCAGGTTCGCGGGGCGCGCGCGGGACGCGGGGGACTTGACGGGGATGCCTGGCATGAGGCCTACGAGGACATGAACGGGCTGGACGGCGAGGACATGTCCGGCGCCACCATCGGCGCGCTGACGGGCAAACCGGCGATCGTGGCGGGGCAGTCGCCGCTGGCGTTCTTGGAGCAGACCGCCCGCGATGCGCAGGCGGGGGCGCTCCGGATGGAGCGTATCCAGCGGACGGGACGCAATCTGGTGGCGTTTCCCACCACGGGACTGGGGCGGGACTGCAGCCTGGTCGCGCGTCTGATTGCCGGAGAGATGCCGACGCGCGTGTATTACCTGTCGCTTGGAGGGTTTGACACGCATACGAACCAGGCCGGCACGCAGGAGCGCCTGCTGCGTGAAGTGGGCGACGCGCTGGCCGCCCTGCTGGCGGACCTCAAGGCTCAGGGGAACCGGGAGCGGGTGCAGATCGTGATGTTCAGCGAGTTTGGCCGGCGCGTGAAAGAGAACGCCAACGGCGGGACGGATCACGGCGCGGCGGGCCCGGTGCTCATCTTCGGTGGCGGCGTGCGCGGCGGCGTGGTGGGGGCGTATCCGAGCCTGGCGGCGGCGGACCTGGAGCGTGGCGACGTGTCGTTCCGCGTCGACTTCCGCTCGATCTATGCCACGCTGCTGGAGCGGCATTTGGGTGTGGCCTCAGCGCCGGTGCTTGGCCGTCAATACCCGCTGTGTGCCGAGTGGGCCAGGCCCGTGTAGCGCGTTCGTCAGGCATGGCCGGACGGCCCGGCTGGCGAGGCGTTGGCGGTCAGGCCGGCTTGTCGCGTCCTGGATCGGCCGTGAACGGGCATGCACGACAGGCGTCATGACACCAAATCGCTTGCACCCCACCATGGCGGGGCGTAGATTTTCCTCCAAAATCGGAACAGGCCTTTCTTGCTCGCGTCAGCAGGGGGAACGTATGAACACTCGATTGTCGATGCTCGCCGCCGTGTGCCTGGTGGCCTGCGGTTGCAGCACCATGTACTACGGGGCCATGGAGAAAATGGGCGTCCACAAGCGCGACATCATGAAGGATCGCGTCAAGGAGGCCCGTGACACGCAGAGCGAAGCCAAGGCGCAGTTTGTGTCCGCGATGGAGCAGTTTCGCCGCGTCGTGCATGTTCAGGGCGGGGACCTGGAACGGGAATACAACCAGCTGAACGCAACGCTGCAGAGGAGCGAAGCCGAAGCCAACGCGGTTCACACGCGAATCCGCGCTGTCGAGGATGTCTCGGATGCGCTGTTCAAGGAATGGCGCCAGGAGTTGAAGCAGTACTCCAGCGACAGTCTGCGGAAGTCGAGTCAGCGGAAGTACGACATGACGCGGGCCATGTACAAGGAACTCATCGCGTCCATGAAAGCGGCCGAATCGAAACTCGAGCCGGTGCTCGTGCCGCTGCGCGACCAGGTCCTATTCATGAAGCACAACTTGAATGCCAAGGCGATCGCGGGGTTGGGCGACGAGGTGCTGAGCGTGCAGACGAATGTGGACAGCCTCGTGCGGGAGCTCGACGCGGCCATTGCCCAGGCCGACAAGTTCATCGCGTCATTGGAGACCGAGTAAGCGACTTGCGGCACGGTGTCATGACGGCATGGCCGACGGCAGGCGTGTGCCGGTGGTCGCGGCGAAAGGTGATCGCATGAACAGAGTCGACCGTGGGAATCCAAATGCGCGTTTCGATCTGGCGCGGCTGCCGGCGACGTGGGTGAATACGGGGGCGCGTGGCGCGGGGATTTTTCTGATTGTGTTTGCCCTGGCCTGGGGAGGCATCCCCACCGTGGTGCTGATTCTCAGCCTGGTCCACGGGCAATTCCGACCGGAATTGCCGATGACGCTGATATTCACGGCGATCGGGACCGGGATGCTCATGCTGGGCTTGAAGCTCGCGACCGGGCACGAGGAGACCACGATTGCCGCGGACCGTGTGACCGTGCGGAAGCGGTCGCTGTTCGGGCGATCCGAATGGAGTGCGCCGCTGCAGGAGTATGCGGGGGTGCTGTCGCGCACGGAGCACCATTCGGGCGGGAAGAACCGGTCTTCGTACACCCTTCATATCGTCGACCTGCACCATACCGATCGCCAACGCGTCGTGCGGCTTTACGAATCACGCTCGGGGGAGGGGCTGCGCGGGGCGTGGGAGAGCGCGAGCCGGGCGCTGGGGCTGCCGGCGCTGATCTAGGACGCCGGCGGGGAGGTTGTGGAGCGGCAGGTTGAGGACTTGGACCGGCCGGTGCGGGATCTGGTGCGCGACGGCAAGTTGCGGGTCGAGTTCGATCCCGCCCATCCGCCCGCGGGGCTCACGTTTCAGGCGGATGGCGACGCGCTGGACATCACGGTGGTGCCGCGCGGGGGGCTGAAGGCGCTGCCGATCATGCTCGTGATCCCGGCGGTCTTCATCTACCTGGGCTTTTTTGTGGATCGCGCACCGGTTGCCTTTGGCGTCATCGGGTCCCTGTTTGCCGCTGTGATTCTGGCGGTGGTGGTGTGGGGGTGGGTGGCGCGCGAGCAGCTGCGCGTATCGCGCGACGGGGTCCGCGTGCGCTATGTGACGCGGTGGGGCGAAACGGCGGGGCGCCAGGTGGCCGCGAACGCCATTGAAATGGTGCGTGTGGGGCGCGAAAGGGACGGGAGCGCGCCGGCCGTGTTGATTGAGTCGGACGAGGCGACCTTGACGTTCGGCGCCGGCTTGAAGCCGGAAGCCATGGAGTGGGTGAAGCAGTGCATCCTGCGCGTTCTGGCGGCTTGAGCGGGCCAGGGGTCGGGGGGCGTCATGCGGGCAATCCGGATGAGGGTGGATGGCGGGAGTTGGAGGTGAAAGGTGAAAGGCAGGAACCGAGCGTGCTGACGATTGCCATCGCGCCGGATTCGTTCAAGGGCACCTTGACGGCGCCGCAGGCGGCGGCATGCATGGCGCGAGGACTGGTTCGTGCGATACCGAAAGTGCGGACGCGGCTGATCCCGATGGCCGATGGCGGGGAAGGGACGGTGGCGGCAGTGGTGGGGGCGACGGGAGGTCGGCTGGTGCGGCGGAGGGTGCGTGATCCGCTGGGGCGTCCCGTGCGCGCGACGTTTGGGTTGAGTGGGGATGGCCGCACGGCGGTCATTGAGATGTCGGAGGCCAGCGGGCTCGTGCGGCTCGCGCCAGGCGAGCGCAATCCGCTGATGACGTCCACGGCGGGCACGGGCGATCTCATACGCGCCGCGCTTGATCTTGGCGCGCGCCACCTGTTGATTGGCATCGGCGGCAGTGCCACGAACGATGGCGGGACGGGCATGGCGCGCGCACTGGGGGTGCGGTTCGTGGATCGTGCGGGACGCGAGTTGCGTGAGGGCGGGGGGGCGCTGGGGCGGCTGGCGCGGATCGATATGTCGGGGTGTGACGCGCGGCTTTTGAAGGCCCGCATTCGCGTGGCGTGCGATGTGGATAATCCGCTCTGCGGCCGTGAGGGTGCATCGCGCGTGTATGGCCCCCAGAAGGGCGGCACGCCGGCGATGGTGGCCACGCTGGATGCAAATCTGCGGCGCCTGGCGGCCATTGTGCGTCGCGACCTTGGTGTGGAGATGCTTCACGTGCCCGGCGGCGGTGCGGCCGGAGGGCTCGGTGCGGGCCTGATGGCATTTGCAGGTGGCACACTGCGCAAGGGCGTGGAGATTGTGATTGATTGCGTCGGCCTGGCGAAGCGATTGGACGGCTGCGATGTGGTCATCACCGGGGAGGGGCGCATGGATGGTCAGACCGCGCGCGGGAAGACGCCGGCCGGCGTGGCGCGGGTGGCCAAGCAACTGGGGCTGCCGGTTATTGCCATTTGCGGGATGCTGGGCCCGGGCGTGGAGGCCGTGCGCAAGGCCGGCATCGACGCCTGGTTCTCCACAGTCGTCGGGCCGCTGGACGACAAGGACGTGAAGGCGACGGCGGCGCGGCGGTTGACGGACGCGGCGGAGCAGGTCGGCCGGGTGCTGGCGGCACGCCTGTCGGGCGGTGGCCGGGGGGGCCGGGCGCGTTCTGACGGGCGTCTGTGAGTCCGCGGGCCTACCAGTGGCGGCGCACGGGGACGCCGGCCTGCGTGAGTGCGTCCTTGATGGCGGGCAATTGGTAGTCTCCGGTATGGATCATCCCGGCGATGATGGCGGCATCCGCGTGGGCGGTGTTGAACACGTCGATGAGATGCTGGGGGCTTCCCGCGCCCCCGGAGGCGACGACGGGCACGCCAACGGCTTCGGCAATCAGGCGGGTCAGTCGCAATTCAAACCCCTGGCGGGTGCCGTCGGCATCCACGGAATTCACGACAATTTCTCCGGCGCCGAGGTCGACGGCGCGGCGTGCCCAGTCCAGGGCGTCCAGGCCGGTGTGTTCGCGAAATCCGCGGACGGTGATTTCATAACCACTGGGGCACTGTGCGGGCTTGTTCACGGCGACGGGGTCCATGCCGAGCACGATGCACTGTGAACCGAACGCCTTGGCGCCGTCGGCGATGATGTTCGGGTTGCGGACGGCGAGCGAGTTGACGGAGACTTTTTCAGCGCCGGCGAGCAGCACGCGCGACATGTCGGCGAGGTCGGAGATCCCGCCGCCGACGGCGAAGGGGATGCGGATGGCGCGGGCCACGGCGCGGACCATGTCGATGTCGATGGGGCGGCCTTCGGCCGAGGCGGTGATGTCGTAGAAGACCAGTTCATCGCAGCCCTGATCGTAATAGCGCGCGGCCATCTCGACCGGATCGCCGAGGTCGACGTTGTTCTGAAACTTGACGCCCTTGGTGACGCGGCCCTGGCGGACATCGAGGCAGGGAATGATGCGCTTGGTCAGCATGGAGACCCTCCGTGCACGGAGGGTTTCCAGGAGAGGAAATTCTGGAGGAGGCGGAGGCCGAGGCGGCCGGATTTTTCGGTGTGGAACTGGGTGGCGACCACGTTGTCACGGCCGAGGACGGAGGCAAAGCGGACGCCGGCATAGTCGGTTTCGCCGAGGACCCAGGTGCGGTCGGTGGGGGCGGGATAGTAGCTGTGCACGAAGTAAAATTCGCTGGCGTCGGCGATACCGTCGAACAGCGGGTGCGTGCGGTGTTGCATGACGCTATTCCACCCGATCTGGGGGACCTTGTCGGCGCGGGAGGGCGGGCGGAACAATTTGACTTCGCCGGGGATGATGGCGAGGCAATCGACGCCGCCATCCTCTTCGGAGCGACCGAGGAGGATTTGCGTGCCGACGCAGATGCCAAGGAAGGGAACGCCGCGGCGGATGCTGTCGCGGATCGGGGCTTCGAGGCCGAGGGTGCGCAGGGACGCCATGGCGGCGCCTGCCGCGCCAACGCCAGGGAAGATGATGCGCTCGGCGTCGCGAATGGCGGCCGGATCCTGGGTAATGAGGGCCTCGGCGCCCAGCGCCTGGCAGGCGAGGAGGACGCTGGTGAGGTTTCCGGCGCGGTAATCCACGATCGCAATCATAAGCCGAAAAGGATGGCATCGGGCGCGAGGCAAAGCAATGTCGAATGACGAACGACTATTGGATCACGCCGTTGGCGCCTGGCGCCAGTCGTCGGCGGCCTCGGCGAGGGCGTCGAGCCGGTTGGTGAGGCAGAAGTCGTGGAAGAGTTGCAGCAGGCCTTGCTGCTGCAGGCCGCGATGCGCGAGCGTCGGGTTGAAGTTGGGGCCAAAGACGAGGTGGGCGGTCTGGCGGTGGATCTGGTTCATGTCTTCGGGAGGAATGACCGCAAGGAGCGGCTGTGTCCTGCCGCCGGATGCAGCGAGAAAAGGGACGAGGACATTGGCGATGATGGTGGCCTGACGGGCGGCGCCAAGGAGTGCGACGGGTTGATCGCGGCGCTTGCCGCCGATGGCGAGGCGGTGCTTCCAATACGGGATGGCATCGTCGGCGGACATGAGCGCAGCCGCGCGCGCGATCCAGACATCGGGAGGGGCGTCTTCGGCTTGCCGCAGGGCCTGCTCCAGAGGCGGCGTGGCGGTGAAGAGGGCCGCGGCGGCGGCGAGGCGTCGGACCGGATGATTCTGGGGGCGAATGCCGGCCAGTCGCCAGGCCTGGCGCGGGAGGCATTGTCCTTCCCAGCGAGACTGCATTTTCCACCACACATCCCACAGTGAGCGAACGAAGCGGCGCGTTTCGGCATCCCAGGTGTCCGTCTTCGGGTTCGGCATCAGGCCGGCGACGCCGAGGAGCAGGGCATAGGCCGACAGGGGGCGGCCGGCCGCTTCCTCTTCCAGGCGGTCGATGGTGATGATGCGGGCGAGGCGGCGTCCGGCTCCGCGGTTATGCTGGTATCCCAGCGCGGCGAGCAGGCCTTCAAAGAGCGCCTGCCGGGGGCCGACGCGCTCGAGATGGGCGCGCATGGACTCAGCCTTCAAGCGGAGGCGCTCCTCGCCGGCCGCGGCGAGCAGGGCGGTGGCCGCTTCGGGCGTGTAGCCGGCAAGGGGGGGCGCGGGGCCCACCCCATCGCGGGCCGGGACGGCATAGGGGTAGGCGGTCACATCGATGCATTCAAAGTAGAAATCCGGATCGGCATCGAGCACGGGCTTGAGGGCGAGTTGGATGGCGCCGGCCGGAAGCAGGTTGTCGGGCAGGCGTCCGGGCCAGTAGGTCACGTGCGCGATCACCCCGCGGTAGAGCGGATCGCGGGCGTGCGCGTGGTGGGTCCAGTCTTCGGGATGAATGTGCAATTCGACGTCACCGCGCAGGGTGCGGCGCTCGGGGCCGACGACGAGGCAGGCATCGAGGAAATCGGGGCCGGCGGAGAGGTTCCACCGCCCGGCGGACAGGACGGAGACGCGTTCGCCGCCGCAGGTCGTGAGGGAGGCGGGGCGGAACTGCGGATCGTACCAGACGCTTTGCAGGTGGCGTTCGGTGAGCGCGTCGAGCCTCCGCCAGGCGGCCTCGCGGAGGGCGGGCGCGGGCTGGGAGCGCCAGGCGCGATAGCAGGCAGCAGCAGGTGCGGTTTTCCGACGCTTGACTGGGGGCATGCTCCAAGGATAATAGACTTGGATAGAGCGACAGTGCATCTCAAAACTTCGTCCTCCGTTATGCCGGTTGCCTTCGCCGTGAGGCCGGGTGCAGTGGCCACCCGTCGGCGCGCGGCAGATTCGCATCATGATACACGTACGTAACCTGACGAAGCGCTATGGCAAGGTCGTGGCGCTGGACAATGTCTCCTTCGACGTTGAGGCGGGTGAGATTGTGGGGGTTCTGGGCCCCAATGGCGCCGGCAAGAGCACGGCGCTGCGGATCCTGTCCACGTATCTGCCTGCGTCCGGTGGAACCGTGCAGATCGCGGGGCTGGATGTCTTCACGGATTCGCTGCAAGTTCGGAGCCGCATTGGCTACCTGCCGGAGAGTACGCCGCTCTACGACGACATGCGGGTGGGGGAGTACCTGACGTACCGGGGGAACCTGAAGGGGTTGTTCGGCCGGCGGCTGCGCAAGCGACTTTACGAAGTGCTGGCGGTGTGCGGCATAGAGGACGCGCGGGACAGCGTGATTCAGCATCTTTCGAAGGGATACCGCCAGCGGGTGGGGCTGGCGGACGCGCTGATTCACGATCCGCCATTGTTGATTCTGGATGAGCCCACGATCGGGCTGGACCCGCACCAGATCCGCGAAGTGCGCGAGTTCATCAAGGGGCTTGGGAAGCGGCACACGGTGCTGCTGTCGTCGCACATCCTGTCCGAGGTCCAGATGACCTGCGACCGCGTGCTGATCATTCAAGGCGGGCGGATTGTCGTGTCGGATCGTACGGCGAACCTGCTCGCGTTGATGGAAAGCGGGGGCCGGGTGGTGTTGGAGGTGCAGGGGCCGGCCGAGGTGATTGAGCGGCAGTTGGCGGCGGTACCGGGCGTGAAGCGGGTGACGCGTGAGCCGGGCGGCGACTGGTTGCGCTTTGTTTGCCTGTGCGAGGGCGGCATGGACGTGCGCCCCGACGTGTTTGCGCTGGTGACTCGCGAGGGCTGGGCGCTGCGCGAGTTGCAGGCCGAAAAGGCGAATCTGGAAGACGTGTTTTTGCAGCTCACGCGCTGAGCGGAGGCGCGGGTGTGTCGCGGGGCGTGGGCGGCGTGGATCGGACCTTACTTATATGCGGCAAGTTATCGCGATTTGGCGGCGGGAGATGACGGCGTGCTTTCTGTCGCCGGTGGCCTATGTGACACTGGTCGCCTTCCTGGGCGTAAGCGGCTTCACGTTCTGGCTGGCCTGTTTTCGCAACGAGGGCAACCCCGAGCCTGTCTCCGTGCTGCTCTGCGGCAGCCTGATGTTCTGGCTGCCGATCATGATCACGGTCGTGGCAATGCGCCTGTTCGTCGAGGAGAAGCGTTCGGGCACCATTGAGACGCTGTTGACGGCCCCGGTTACCGAGGGGCAGATTGTGCTGGGCAAGTACCTGGGGGCGTTCACGTTTTTGTTGCTGGCCCTGGTGCCGGCGCTGGCGTACCCGTTTGTGCTGGAGAGGCTGAGCCCGGCACTGACGCTCGAGAATTTGGACCTTGGCGCGCTTCTCGGGGCGAGCGTGGTCACGGTGCTGGTCACGGGCACGTTCCTGGCGATCGCGGTGGTGGCGTCGCTCACGACGCGGAACCAGATTGTGGCGGCGATTTGCACGTTTTTCATGCTGTGGTTGGCGCTGCTTGGCGGGTGGCTGCTCGGGGAGTCCCATGGCGTGCCTGCGGTGCTGGCGGACGGGTTATCGATCACGCGGCACATCGACGTGTTTTCGCGCGGCACGCTGGAGATCAGGCCCATCGTGTTTCATGTCACGCTGACGGGGCTGCTTCTGTTCACGGCGGTGCGCATGCTGGAGTCGCGGCGATGGAAATAACCCCAGAGCAGAAACCGGGACCGGAGGGGCGCAGCGATGCGGCCGGCAATTCCCTGCGGGCGGATCATGACCGGCGCCAGGCTCGCCGTGCCCTGTGGCGGCAGCGCGGCCGGCGAACGACGTCGGGCCTGAACGTGGTGCTGGCGGTGGCCTTGGCGACCGTGCTGGTGGTCATGCTGAACTACGCCGCATACCGCTACTTTCCGCAGCGCTGGGATCTGAGTTCGCGCCACTTTTTCGCGCTCTCGGACAAGACGATGAACATGCTGCACGAGACCCGCGGCGAAGTGCATCTGATCACGCTGTTTGAATCCAAGATGGTGCTGGGGGACGAGATTCGCCGGTTGCTGGATGCGTATGTGTATGCCGCGTCGAGCATCAACGGGTTGGATATCATCGTCGAGAGCGTGGATCCGGATCGGGACCTGGTGCGCACGCGGGAGCTGACGGAGACATACGACGTGACGGAGCCGAACGTGGTGGTGGTGGTGCTGGGCGGCCGGCACAAGGTGATTGCGGACAAGGACTTTGTCGACTACGAGCGGTTGATCGACAGCAGCGCCATGGCGCAGGGGCAGCTGCGGGTCGAGCAGAAGAAGCGCGGCTTTCAGGGCGAGCAGATGATTTCCTCGGCGATCCAGGGGTTGGCACAGTCGCAGCGTCCGCTGGTGTATTTCCTGACGGGGCACGGGGAGCGTGACATCGAGGAGTTCAGCAAGTCCCCTGGATATGCGGCCATCGCGCGGGCGCTGCGGCGTGACAACATGGACGTGCGGCCGCTGCTGCTGGCGGAGGGGGGGCGGGTGCCGGAGGACGGCAGTGCGCTGGTGATTGCGGGGCCGGATCGCCGCCTGTCGGATGCGGAGGTGGCACGTATCGGGGAGTACCTGGATCGCAGTGGACGCGTCCTGCTGCTGACAGACCCGGGGACGGCCACGGGGCTTGAGCGGCTGATGGAGACCTGGGGCGTGAAGCTGGGGCGCGACGTGGTGGTGGGGTTGACGCTGACGGGCCGGGAACTGTTCGTGCGCGAGTATGGCGATCATCCCATTACGAAATCGTTAAGCGGCGTGGTGACGATGTTTTACGCGCCACGGTCGGTTGAAGCGCTTGAGGAAGCCGGTGCGACGGAGCGGGGAGCGGCCGACCGGCCGCGGGTGACGCCGCTGGCCATCACGCGGGAGGGCTGGGCGGAGTTCAGCCCGGGGCAGAATCCGGCGCGCTTCGACGAGGGCACGGATCGGGCAGGGCCGGTGTCGGTGGCGGTGGCGGTTGAGCGTGGCGTGGCCGGGGGCCTTCAGATGGGGCTTCGCCCGACGCGGCTGGTGGTGGTGGGCGACTCGGATTTTGTCTCCAACGGCGCGTTGCAGGGGGGCGTCGGGGGCAATTCGGATTTCATGTTGAATGTGGTCAACTGGCTGGTTGACCGGGAAGAACTGATGGCCATTCCGGCCAAGGCGCCGATGGACTTGCGGCTGGACATGGATGAGCGGCAGGCGCGAGCGGCGTTTGTGCTGCTGACCGTGGCGCTGCCCCTGACGGCAGCCGTCTTTGGTCTGATGGTCTGGTTCGCGCGGCGGCGGTAGGCGTTTCGACATGCGCCGCCCGGGGCCCGGGGCGTTGGGGAATCTCAGGATGACGACATGACCAACAAGACGACAGTGGAGTTGCTGGCGGTCGTTTGCCTGGTGGGGGCGGGGCTTTGGCTGGCGGAGCGCGAAGGGCGCGAGTCCGTGGCCGAAGTGCAGACCGGGAAGCGGTTGGCGCCGTGGGACGCGGCGGCCGTGGTGGGGTTGAAGGTGGACACCCCTGGCGTCAACGTGGAGCTGGTGAAGCAGGACGATCAGTGGTTTCTGGAGTCGCCGGTGCGGGCACGGGCTGACGCGGGGCAGATTGACCGGTTGCTGGGCGGCTTGGAGGCGTTGTCGCGCGAGGAGGTGGTGACGCCGGAGCAGCGTGCGCAGCGTGGGTTGGAACTGGCGGACTATGGTCTGAAGGAGCCGGCCGCACGCTGGCTGGTCAACGACGGGCTGCAACGTTACGAGCTTCAGGTGGGGGCCGCGGCGCCGCTGGGGAAGTTGGTATACGTGAAGTTTGCGGACGCGCCGGACGTGGTGGCGACGTCGCTGGATTTGAGGGGGCTGGCGCCGACGTCGGTGGATGCGCTGCGCGATGCCCGCATCGTTTCGGGTGCACCCGAGCGCGTATCGCGAGTGGAGTTGCACCGTGCCGGGCAGGGATTCGTGCGGCTTGTGCGGCAGGACGGCCGGTGGTTATTGAGCCAGCCGGTGAGCGGGCGCGCCGATGCGCGGCTGGTCCAGCATTTGCTCGACCAGTTGTTTGCGTTGCGCGCGGCGTCGTTTGTCTGGGATTCGGGGCTGCCGGGGCTGACGAATGGGCCGGGAACGGGGATCGCCGCGTTGCCGGCGTCGCCGGAGGCGGACGCGCGGGACGAGCGCTACGGGTTGGCGGTGGACGAAGCGGCGGCGCGGATCCAGGTGTGGCTGGACAACGATCTGGCGGGCTACGAACTGCTCGTGGGGAAGCCGTCGGAGGCGGCGGACGGGACGGTGTACGCGCGGCGGCGGAACATCGACTCGGTTTACACGATCCAGCCGACGCAGTTGGAGTGGCTCGCGGTGAGTGTGGACGAGCTTCGCGAGCGCGACGTCTACAACCTCGCGCCGGGGGCGGTCACGTCGATTCGCCTGCGCCGTGGCGAACAGAAAGTGGAGTTGGCGCGCGACGAGGCGGGTTTCTGGAACTTGACGGATCCGGTGCAATGGAAGGCAGACCAGCAGGCGGTGGAGGACATGCTGCAGCGCGTCACCAAGTGGCGGGCGCTGGACTTTGCGGAGGGGGCGGTGACCAACGTGGTGGCTGACGGAGCGCGTGCATTCTGCGTGCTGCGACTGTCGACGGCGTCCAATGCCCCGGGGCGGGCGGCGGCGATGCTGTCGGCGGCGCCCGAGCGGGACTGGTCTGGCGACGGGGATCCGCTGTGGATCGGAGTGGTGACGAATCCGTCGCCATCGGTTTATGCGCGGTTCGAGTCGGAGCCGATCGTCCGCCGGCTGGCGCCGACGGCGTTGCAGGCGTTTGGCGAGGATCCGCTGGATCCGCTGGCCTACCGCGATCGGACGATGCTGGCGGTTCCGCCGGGCGAGATTCAGCGCATCGTGCTGGACTTTCCGGGCGTGGCGACGCAGACGCTGGTGCGGGCGGGAAGCAGCGCGTGGCTGGCCACGGGGAGTTCGAATGCGGTGGCGTCTGAGGTGGTGGAGGACGTGCTGTTTTTTGCGTCGAACCTGCGTGCCTTGCGGGTGGAGGCGCTCAACCCGGTGAGCCTGGTACCGTACGGCCTGGACGGCGGGGGGACCGTGCTGACCCTGGGATTGCAGGGCGAGACCGGGATTCAGAAGTCCATTGTGTTTGGGGGGCCTGCGCGTTCAGACGGCGTCTACGCCATGGTCAAGGGACAGGACATCGTGTACGCCCTGAGCGTCGCGGTCACCGATATGTTAACGCGGAGTCTGCTCGTGCCTTAGTGGCCGGCCCAGCGCGCTGCGCCCACGCACATCCGATCATGAAATCCCCATCCATTGGCGCGCAGTTGGTTCGAGCGCTGGTGCGCGTTCTGGATGTGGTCATCCTGATGACGGTTGTTGCCGTGCTCTATGCGACGGCTGTGGGCATTCCCGACGCGGTTGTGCGGCGCTGGCTGGTGCCGGCGCCCGAGCAGTCCTTTGCACTGGATATTCAGCATGTGCGCATCAGCCTGTTTCATGGTTTGGTGGCCGACGACGTGCGCGTGTACAGGCGCAAGCAGATTGGCCCGGCCCTCCTGGAAGCGCGGCGGGTGAAGATTGATCTGAGCCTGTACGACGGCATCATGGGGCGGCCATTTCTGAAGGGCGTTGAAGTTGAGGACGGCATCATTCGCCCCCGCGTGCTGGGCGGGAAGGGCGTCGCCGTCCGCCGCGGATCGGAGTCGGCCGGGTGGGCCGGGACGCTGGCGGTGCGGCTGAAGGAGATGGAGATCGAGGGGGTCACCATCGCGGCGTTTGATGGTCTATTTGCGCTGGATGCGGGGGCGTGGCGGATTGATGACGCCACGACGACGGTGCGGCAGGGCGAGCGGACGATCATGGGCCAGGGCAGCGTGGCCTACGACCGGACCGGCGAGTTGTCCGGGCAGGGGCGTGCCGAGGGCGACCCGTACGTGCTCATTCCCCTGCTGGATGCGGCCGGGGCGGGCGTGGGCAGCCGGGTCATTCGGGACTTCATGTTTCCGGAGGTGCCGCCGCATGGCGAGTGGTCGTTCCGGGTGCCCCGGGAGCGCCAATCGGGGTCCGAAGTTCGATTCCAGGTGTGGCTGGAGAGCCCGATCTACAAGGGCGTGAATGCCCTGCGTGCCGAGGGGTCCGTGCTGCTCAGTTGGAACGACGGGGTGTTCACGGCTGATATCCGCCCGCTGATGGCTGTGCGCGAGGAGGGCGTGGGGCGCGGCGGGCTGACGATCCGGTCGGCGACGAACGAGCACATCCTGACATTCGATGCCGTCTCGGAGTTTGACCCGGTGGCGGCGGCGCAGATCACGGGTGTCTGGACGAATGAGACACGGACCCTGTTTGGCTTTGAGGGGCCCTACAAGCTGGGCGGGAACGGTCGCGTGAATCTGCAAGACCTGTCGGACGTGACGTTGCAGGCCGATCTTTCCTTCGGCCGTCTGGTGCTGAGTTCGAATGACCTGCGCGACTGCGCGTTCCAGTTCAGTATGCGGGGGACCACGAACCTGATCGAGAATCTGCAGGCGACGTGGTACGGCGGCAAGCTGGTGGGGCGGTCCGAGTGGCGGCGAGTGGTCGATTCCATCACAAACGGGCAATACCGGATGGCGTTCGCGGTGACGGATGCCGATTTCGCGAAGCTGGCGAACAGCATGCTTCGGGTCAAGAAGAGCGAATACTCGGGGCGGCTCTCGGGCCAGTTATCGGTTGAAGGGCTGCGCGGGCCGGAGCATGTCAACACGCTGAAGGGCGGAGGCAACCTGTCGATTCGCAAGGGGCGGATTTTCATGCTCCCGGTGTTCGGCGGGCTGTCGTCGTTTCTGGCCCGGACGATACCGGGACTGGATCTCGTGATCAGCCAGTCGGATGTGCAGGCGGAATTCACGGTGGATCAGGGGCGCATCCGGTCCGACAAGATTCTGGTGGAGGGGGACGTGCTGAGCCTGCTGGGCAAGGGGAGCTGCGGCCTGGATGGGACGCTTGATTTTGACGTGCAGTTGACGTTTCTGAAGAGTCACACGCTGATGAGCAAGATCCTGCGCGTGCCGACATACATATTCAGCAAGCTGTTTGAATTCCGGCTGACGGGGTCGAACAAGGAGCCGCACTGGTATCCGATCAACTTTTCCAAAGACTTGTGGCAAAGGCGTCCTGCAGAGCGTAATAAAGACGGCGCAGGTGTTGAGGCGGACACGCCGGAGTTAAACTGGGACGAGCCGTGGTGATGCGTATGGAGCAAGCCGGAAAGGAGCGGTCATGAGCGGACTCGGCGTTTCGGCGGCGGTGCTCGGTGCGCTGTGTGCGGTTATGGGCGGGTTGTGCGTGACGGCGCCGGCGCGGATGCACGCGTTGCTGGTGGCGTTTCCCCGCCAGCGGGTGGCCGGCTGGCTGCTCACGTCCGTGGTGCTGGTCTGGTGCGGGCGCCTGCTCTATGCGGGCCCGCTTGGTTTTCTCGAGCCGTACCGGGGGCTGCTCTTCTTTCTGGTGCCAGCCGCTGTTGTGCTGGTGGTTGTTTTCGTCGATGAGTTGCTGGCGGCACGGGCGCTGGGCGGCCTGCTGATTCTGGTGCCGACGCCGCTGCTGGAGGTGGCGCGCTGGCATCCGTCCGCCGCCCGGTACGTGGTGATCGCGCTCGCCTACGCCATGGTGATCAGCGGGGCCGTTCTCGTCACGATTCCGTACGCGTTTCGCAAGGCATGCGAGCGCGTGGCTCCGGATGCGCCCAGCTGCCAACGGCTGGGGGGTGGCGTGCTGCTGCTGGCGGTTGCGCTGGCGGTGGTGGTCGTCTTGGCGAGGTAGGGGACGCCAGCGCCAGCCAGCTTGGACGGGGGGCAACGGGCACGGGGCCCGTTACGGGGTGTTGGTGACGGCGGCAGGCGCCGGGACGACCGCGTCGGCGAGCAGGCGCTTGAAATCCGAATCGGGGGCCGCCCCGAGTTCGATCGCGCGCTCGTAGTGAATTTCGGCCTCGGTTGGTTGGGGGGGCTTGGTAACCAGGAGGACCCGGGCGAGGTTGTAGTGGGCCTCGGCCGAATCCGGATCGACTTGCAGCGCCTGGCGGACAAAGCCGGCGGCGCGATCAGGCTGGCCGATGCCCAGGAAGGCGGCGCTCAAGGCCAGCAGCGTGGCCACATCGTTTGGCCGTTCCTCGTTCAGCGTTTCCAGCACAAACAGGGCATCCTCATAGTTGCCCAGCTGGCATTGAACCGTGGCGACGAGAAAGCGTGCGGTCATGTCGTCGGGTTCGAGGCGAATAGCCTGCATGAGGACGTCGCGCGCCTCTGTCGACTTGCCCTGGCGCATCAGGTCGCGGGCCTTGGGCAGGAGGATGGCGAGGGTCGGAGCGGGGGCGGCATTGGTGGGGGTGGCCGTGTCGAGCGGCAACCCCGGCGAGACGCCGGCAGAAGGCGGGGTGGCGGCAGTGGCGGCGGGCGGGGTTCGGGCGGGGGGCGGCGCGGTGGCGGCGGCCCGGGCGGCGAGCTTGTTTTTCAGCTTTTGCCGCTCATCGCGGCAATAGGACGAGCGGAACGACGTGACGGCGGGCTCCCAGTCGGGAAAGGCCGCCATCAGGGCATCGTACTCCTTCACGGCTTCGTCGTAGAAGAAAATGGCGGTCGTGGTGTCACCCTTGTCACGTGCTTCATCACCGGAGCGGAGGAACTGGTGGGCGACATCAAAGCGGGCGATGGTGGGCTCTGGCTTACGGGGGGCGTCGGCGGCGAACAGATGTGCGGCAGCGAGCATGGCGAGCGCGAAGATCGAGCATGTGAAGGCGCGTTGCATGGGGCGACTGTAGCGGCAAAGGAAACCGTGACGCAAGCGGCATTCGGCATGGCGCGCGGGGCGGGTTTTCGCTATAAGGGTGGGCATGAGTCCCAGGGAAAGACGGCGTCGGCGCCATCGTATTCGATCGCGCACGACACGCAAGATCAGCTCGACCACGCTTGCCGCCGGCGGTGTGGGCCTGTTCATCGGGCTGGGGACGGTGGTGTACGCGTGGGTTTGTGGCGAGCGGCACTGGTTGTACATCGGCTTGGTGTACATCTGCGCGTCGCTGTGCGTCCTGGCCGCACGCCAGGCGCTGGTGGCGGCCTCGGAGGCCAGGCGTCGCCGCGAGAGCGAGGCGCAGGCGCAGGCTGAGGAAGCCGCGCTGCGTGCGGAGCAGCGCCAGCCGTGAACCGCACGGGTTCAGGGATGGACTGGGGCCGGATCGGCTACGGTGCCGATCTGCAGGGCGACCGGCTGGTGCTCTGCCGGGCCGAGCGGACGCGAGCCCGCGTGACGCTGGCGGTGGTTGGCGCGGATGATGCGCGCTGGCGCGAGGAGGCGGGGCGGGGGTGTCCCGTGGCGGCGTGTGTCGGGCCGCGTGAGAGCATCACGCAGTGGATTGACGTTGGGTTCAGGGCGCGGCAGAAGGTGCTCAAGGTTCTTCCCACGGTCCTCGATATCCAGCTGCCGTTTCCCCTGGAGGAGTGTGCCTACGACTTCCTCGCGCTGCGTCATCACGGCGACGGCAAGACCCACGCGCTGGGGGTGGCCGCTCGCCTGGCGGATATCGAGCGGAAGCTCGCCCGGTTCGTGGCCGCGGGCGTTGATCCCACGTTGCTTGACCAGGAAGGGTTGGCGCTTTGGACGCACAGCCTGGACGAGCGGCCCGCGGGTGACGCGGGGGTGGGGCCCTCCGTTCGCGTGGTTGCCTACGATGGCGTCGATCGTGCGACGCTGGCGATCGGGGTGGGAGCGGAATTTCGATCCGCGCACGCCGTGCGACTGGAGGACGTGGCGCAAGTGTGCCGGTTCCTGCGCGCGGCGGTTGGCGACAGTGCCCGGGCGGTGACGTGGTGCTGGGCGGGGCCGGGCGCGGCGGGGCGCGGGGGCATTGAGGCGTTGGCCGAAGCCCTCGGGCCGGAGTGGACTTGTACAGTGCACGTGCATGCAGACCCCGGGACCTTCCTGGCGCGAGCGCTGGCCCGGCGGGCGGTGCAGGACGATGGGTGGCGCTGCAATTTGCGCCAAGGGCGGCTGGAGCATGCGTCGCTGGCCAGACAGCGTGGGCGCCGGACGCGGCGGGCGGCCGTTTTGGCGCTGGCGGCGGGACTGCTGCTTTGCGGGGTTAACGTGGGGGCCACGTGGCTGATGCGCAGCCGCACCGCGACGTTCGAGCAGGTCTTTGCCGGCTATGCGCGGTCGCTGGCGGGGTCAGCCCTTGGGGCGGCTCGCGGGGAGCAGGCCTTGCTGATCTGCAAACGTCGGGTGGCTGACCACCGGCGGGCGTCGCGCCCCTACCGCGAGTATTTGAGATCCGAGGGAGGGCGCGGGCTCGAGACGCTGCTAGACGTGGCGGCGCGCCATGGGCTCATCCTGGAAGCGATGGCCGCGAAGTCCGATCGGGTCAGTGTGGGAGGTCGTGGCACAGACTGGGATAGCGCCCAGCCGCTCGTCGCACGGCTGCAAGCAAGTGGTCTGAAGGCGCGCATCGAGCGTGAGCCGGCGCTGCCAGACGCCACGGTGCCGTTTACGGTTACGGGGGAGGCTGTTCGTGAGTGAGCACAAACGCCTGCCGATCCTGAGCCTGCTGGCATTGGCGATCTGGGTGATCGGGGTGAGCTGGAGTGCGCGGACGTGGCGCCAACTGGGCGAAGCGCAGGCGCGCTGGGGTGAGCGTCGTGCGCAGTTGGCCGTGATGCGTGGTCTTGCGGAGGAAGATGCGGCTTACGGGGCGGCCCAGGCGCAGGCGCGCGCCATGTGTTCGGGCACGGCGGATCTCCTGACGCCGATGCTGGCGCTGTGCCCGCCCGCCATGCGGGCCGATGAAAGTCGCGAGCGTGTGGAGCCGCTGGGAGACGGGTGGGCGTGGCGCGTGCGCGAACTGGTTTTCGAGGACGTTCCGATTGACGCCGCCATGGGGCTGGTGGACGACGCGGAGCGCCTTTCCACACCCTGGCGGTTGCGCGGCTGCGAGATTCGTGCGTCGGCGCATACGGCGGGCAACGGCCAGATCACGCTTGCCCTCGGCACGCTCCAGCCGGCCCCATGATCATGGCGCGCCGCGCCACTGGCGCATGCGGGTGTGCATGATTTCACGCGTACCTGCCTGCGACGCCAGCCGGAGCCGGGGGCTGAGGGGCTAGAAGTATTCGCGGTTGATGCGCCATCCCAGATAGATGCCGACCATGCTGCCGATGCCGCTGAGGATGAACCCCGTGACGAATCCGATTTTCGCACCAAGCCACCAGCCCACCCAGCTGAAGATGGTCATGCCGATCAGCATGCAAAGCCTGTTCATGATTCGGGGGCTCAGCGGAAGGTGGACGTGGTGCGTATCAGGTTCGGGCGAGGAGTTCGCGGGCGTGGCGGAGGGTGACGCTGGTGAGATCCTTACCCCCGAGCATGCGGGCGATTTCCTCTTCGCGCTCCTTGCCATCGACGAGAGCGATCTCGGTATAGGTGCGCCCCTTGCTGACGCGCTTGGCCACGGCCAGATGCGTTCGGCCATGGACGGCGACCTGCGGCAAATGGGTGATGCACAGAACCTGATGGCGTTGGGCGATGGCGGCAAGTTTCTCGCCGATGGCGACCCCCATTTCGCCGCCCACATTGGCATCGACCTCATCGAAGACGAGCACCGGGACGCGGTCATGCTTGGCCAGCACGGCCTTGGTGGCCAGCATGACGCGGGATATTTCGCCGCTGGATGCGATCAACCGGAGGGGGCGCATGGGTTCGCCCACGTTGGGAGCAAAGCCGAAGTCGACCTCGTCCATTCCGCTGGGGCGTGGATCGACGGCGGTTAACTCGGCGCGAAACTCCCCGTGCGGGAAGCCGAGTTCCTTCAGGTTCAGAGAGACGGCGCGGCCGAGTTCCTGGCCGGCCTTCTGGCGCTGTTTGCGCAGTTCCTGGCCGGCCTGCTGGAGGCGGGCTTCGGCGGCCTTCCACTCCTTGTCGAGGGCGGCCAGCCTTTCGGTGCGCGATGACAGATCGAGGAGGCGCGTGCGGGCCTCGGCCAGCGCTTGCAGGATCTCCGGCACGGTGGCGCCGTACTTGCGCTTGAGTTTGTGGAGCAGGGCCATGCGCTCTTCAACCCATTCGAGGCGCTCGGGATCGACTTCCACGGCTTGCAGGCGTCGCTGCAGGGACGTGGAGAGGGCCTGCAGGCCGGCGGTGAGCGTGTCGAGTTCAGCCTTCCAGGCAGCGGCTTCCGCCGTCAGGCGGGCCATGGCTTCGAGCTGGCGGTGCGCATCCACCACGCGATTAAAGGCGCAGCCTTCGTCCTCGGTCAGCGCGGCGGTGATGGCTTGGCCGAGCGCCAGTATTTCCTGGGCGTTGGCCAGCAGGGCGTGTTCGGCGAGCAGCGCCTCTTCGGTTTGCCCTTCGAGTTCGGCGGCCTCAATTTCCCGCACCTGGTAGGTCAGCAGATCGATCTGCTGGGCGACGGTGCGGTCATCGCCCTCCAGCTCATGCCGCTTGCGCTGGATGTCCAGCACGGCCGCGTAGGCTTCGTCGTAGGCGGCACGCGGTGCGGTGACGCGGCCGAAGGCGTCGAGGATAGCCAGCTGGAAGTCCTGGTTCAGGAGGGACTGGTGCTCGTGGGGGCCGTGGAGGTCGACGAGGAGGTCGCCGATGCGTTTGAGGGCATGGAGGGTGGTGGCACTGTCGTTGACCAGGCACTTGCCGGTCCCGGCGGCGGTGAGGGTGCGGCGGATGATCAGGCGGCCATCCTCGCAGGGGGGGATGCCGAGTTCATCCAGCAGGGCGGTGAGGGTGTCTGCGTCCTTGAGGGAAAAGGTGGCGGCGACGGAGCCCTGGTCCGCCCCGGCACGAATCTGGGAGCGGTCGGCCCGCATCCCGAGGAGCAGGCCAAGGGCACCGACGAGCACGGATTTTCCGGCACCGGTCTCGCCGGTGATGACGTTGAGACCCGGTCCGAAATCGACTTCGAGGGCTTCCACGATGGCGAAATTGCGGATGTGCAGGGTCTGCAGCATGGGGGGCAGCATACGCAGTGCCCGGCAAAACTGCAAGGTGTGGACGCATGGGGAAATGGCCGCTTGCAGGGGGGTGGGGCAATGGGATAGATTTCTGCCCTCGTTTGCGCCTGGAGCTTGGCGATCCTGACGCCGCTTCGCGCAGACCGATCTTTCCGTTGGCGGCGTAGCTCAGTTGGTAGAGCAGAGGACTCATAAGCCTAAGGTCGTGGGTTCGATTCCCACCGCCGCCACCACTTGACGCGTTCGCGTCGCTCCCATGCGGGTGACAGGTCCTGGGGGCAAGCTTGGCGGCGTTGTCGCTGCCACGAGGCGTGCCGCCTTACGAATTCTTCATGCAGGGTGAGTTCATCATGGCTGAGCGCTTGAGTAGACTTTGCGCCAGTTCATCCGGTTTGGGCGGTCGCACCTTGGGCGCCAAACGGCGGAAACGCCCGGCCGGGAGGAGCGGAAAGGGCCACGATGCCATTGTGCTGCGCCGAGGGGGTCTATCGGACGTGCCGGAACCGACTGGCGGCACCGCTTATCCTGACGGCGGTGCTGTACCTGGCACCGATGAGGCGGGGGCGGGCCGAGGAGCGCCTCGACCTTAAAACGCTTTACTACCAGGAGACCGACAACCGGATCCAGGTCATCGCCCCGAGCGCGCAGCTGGAAAAGGAGCTGTCTGAGACGCTCACCATTCGCATCGACGGCGTCTACAATGCGATATCCGGCGCGACGCCGACGGGGGCGCCGCCACCGCATGGGAATACGGCCACGGCCACCGAGACCGTGGTGGTCCCGGCGCCTGATTTCTCCGATCGCCGGGACGACGACGAGCGGGATGGCGACGGGGAGTCCGAGGAGGAAGGCGTCAACCGGCTGCTGGACCGACTGGGCGGGGACCGGTCGCGTGAGGATCGCTTGACGCAACGGCTTGGCCGTGTGCGCGGGGCGACGCTGCCGCGGTACTTTGCCCGCGCCGGGGCGACGCCGAAGCCGGCGCCGGCACCCTCGCCGAGTCCGTCTCCCAGCCCCACGCCGGCGGCGGCCAGTCCGTCCGGCACGGGGACGCCCATCACGCGGACGACGACGCCCACGACACCCGGCGTGGAAGTGCCGAAGCAGGACATCGAAGACACGCGAGTCGGGACCAACGTGGAACTCATCAAGCGCCTGGGGCGGCACACGCCGTCGGGCATGGTGTCCTTCAGCAGCGAGAGCGACTACGTGTCGTGGGGGCTGGCGCTGCGTGACGCCATCGACTTCAACCAGAAGAACACGACGCTGCTGGTCGGCGGGGCGGGCAACTTCGACACGGTGGAGGGCGCCTTCCTGACGGGGTCGGAGAAGAAGAAGACGTATGACGTGCTCCTCGGGGTAACGCAGTTGATCGATCCCAAGACGTTCGTGACGGCAAACCTGGGGCTGGGATACGCGAGCGGGTACCTGAACGATCCCTACAAGGTGGCGGAGGTGAACGGCGTGCTGGTGCCGGAGAAGCGCCCGGACAGCAAGGACAAGCAGATGGTGTACCTGGCGCTCAACCACTTTGTGGACAGCCTGCAGGGGAGTGCGGAAGGCTCTTACCGCTACTACCAGGACAGCTTCGGCATTTCCGGCCACACGCTGGGCGTGGCGTGGTATCAGAAGCTCGGCGCCCATGTCGTTCTGCGGCCGGCGGTGAGGTACTATATGCAGTCCGCGGCGGACTTTTACGGCGTGTGGTTTACGGGCGATCCGGCGTACTACTCGTCGGACTACCGGGTATCGGAGTTCGACTCGGTCAACTATGGGCTCAAGGCGATTTGGAGTCCGAACGATCGCCTGTCCTTCGATGCGGCGTATGAGCGGTACGACCAGCAGGGGCAGGATGGGGTGACGGTGCAGGATGCCTACACCACCGCGAACTACATCATCGTCGGGATGCGGATATGGCTGTGACGGAACAGGCGCTGTATGAGCGGATGCGGTCGTCGCCGCTGCAGGAGCAGGACGGCTACCACCTGATGCCGTTCGATGCGATGGGGACCGCGAACCGCCTGATGTTTTCGGCGGCGAGTCCGGCGCGTGCGGAGCTGTTTCGCACGGAGGCGCTGCGCTGGCTGGCGCGGTTTGAGATGCGGTATTCGACGTTCATCGCGGACAGTCTGATCAGCCGAATCAACCGCGAGGCGGCGCTCGACTGGGTGCCCATCGATCCCGAGACGGCGCAGCTGTTCGCGTTGTGCGACTGGTTCCACTGGAAGACGCAGGGGGTGCTGGACCCCACGGTGCGGCCGCTGCTGGAACTGTGGGACTACCATGTGCCGCATACGGCCTTGCCCCACCCGGCGGCGCTCGAGGCCGCGCGACAGCGGGTGGGATGGAAGCGGGTGGAGCGGCGTGAGGACGCCGTTCGCTTTCCGCAGGAGGGCATGCAGCTTGACCTCGGCGGGATCGGGAAGGAGTTTGCGGTGGACCGGGTGATGAAGCTGGCGGATCAGCACAACATCACGAACATCCTGGTCGATCTGGGGCATGACATCCGGGTGTCAGGGAGCCCGCCCGAGGGCGGCGCCTGGCGCATCGGGCTGGAGCATCCGAGGGCGCCGGGGCGCAGCTGGGGCGGGGTGACGATTGCGGATGAAGCGATGTGCGGGTCCGGCAATTACCTGCGCTACTTCGAACTGGGGGGGCAGCAGTATGGCCACATCATCGATCCGCGCAGCGGCCGCCCGACGAACAACGGGTGCCGCGTGGCCTGGGTGCTGGCGCCGACGGCCGTGGAGGCGGGAGCGCTAGCGACGGCCGCGCTGATCCTGGGGGTTGATGAGGGCATGCGGCTGATCGATCAAACGTACCAGGCGGCCGGGTGCATCTGGTGCGAGGATCAGCTCTACCAAACAAGGAGGTTTGCACGCCATGTATTGCAAGACGAAGCAGTGCGGGTGTCGTGAGCGCGGGACGGTGAGCGGGCGGCGGAGTGGGCGTCCGTGTGCGGGGGGGCTCTCGCCCCTGCGCGCCGTCCTGCTGGGGGTTCTGCTGTGGGTGTCCACGGGCGGGGCGGGGCGGGCTGAGTGGGCAACGGGGACGCGCCTGCCGGAGTTGCAGGGGGCCGGACTCGCGGGCTCGCTGCCGGCGCTCAAAGGCAAGGTGGTGCTGGTGGATTTCTGGGCTTCGTGGTGCGCGCCATGCAAGAAGTCGTTTCCGGAATTGGACCAGCTCAGCCGGGACTACGCATCGCGCGGCCTGGTGGTGCTGGCGATCAGCGTGGATGAGTCGGCGGAGGCGATGGCGGCGTTTCTGGACAAGCACCCGGTGTCCTTTGCCGTGGTGCGGGACGCGCAGCAGAAAATCGTCGGGGCCGCGGGCGTGGAATCGATGCCGTCGAGTTTCATCGTGGACCGGGCGGGGACCATCCGGTTCGTGCACAGCGGGTTTCATGGGGCGGACACCGTGGCGCGGTACCGGCAGGAGATCGACGCCTTGCTGGCGCCGTAGGGTGTGCGGTGGGCGAAGTGGTATGCGTTTCATTCATGTCGGCACCGCTCGCCGCGGCGGGCGATGACGGTCAGGGGGTCGCGTGCGCAGGATTGGACTATATGTCGGCTTGGTGATCATCAGCGTGCTGGGGGCGGGATGTGCGGCCGTGCAGCCATGGCAGCGCGGGACGATGGCCGACTACACGATGCGGCCGGACCGGGATCCGCTGGCGGATTCGGAGTACGAGCACGTGTACTTCACGCGCGAGGGGGCGGCGGGCGGGCGTGGCGTGGGGGGCGGGGGCTGCGGCTGCAACTGACCGGTTCCGCGGGCCGGCCCGGCTAGGGATTGGTTTTCGCATCCGGCGGTTCGATGTCGGCCTGGCTGTGCAGGTGGCGGGTGGCTTCCGGCGTGCGCAGCACTTTTACGATGCACCATCCGAACAGGGTGGTCACAAATCCAACCGACAGGATCATGATCAGCCATCCCCCGGGTGTCATGGGCGATCCTCCATGCCGCGCGGCAGGCCCATGCGGTTCCATCGCCTGACCGACTGCGCGGTCAGGAGCAGGAACAGGAGGAGCACGAGCAGGATGAAGCCCACGGTCGTCGCGACGACAGGGTCCTGGGTCATCTGGCGGGCGTAGCTGGCGGCGTTCTGCTTCAGCCACAGCACGAAGATGGCGAGCAGGTAGAGGGGCGAGACGTACTTGATGATGAAGATGAAGACGCGGGGGATGCGGATCTCCGCGCCGCGCTGAAGTTCCGCATAGCCGCGCTCGGCGCCGAGCACCCAGCCGAAGAGGATCACGTGCACCGTCGCGAGCACGTAGATGCAGACCGAGCCGACCCAGAAGTCCATGGTATCGAGGGCCGCCGCATTCTTTGAGAAGTAGATGACGAGGGCGGTTCCGACGGCCGTGATAAAGCCGAGGAGGGACACGGACGCGCGCCGTCCGAGGCCGAGTCCCTCCTCCAGCAGGGCGATGGCGGGCTGGAGCATGGACAGGGAACTGGTGATGGCGGCGAGAAACAGCAGCAGGAAGAAGGCGGTGCCGACGAGGCGTCCGAGCGGCATGCAGTCGAAGATCATGGGCAGCGTCATGAAGCCGAGGTTGAAGGTGGACCCGGCGGCATCCTTCACGCCGGCGGCGCCGAGGAAGATAAAGGCGGCGGGCACGGTGATGAGCCCGCCCAGCGCGACTTCGCAGAACTCGTTGCCGGCGGTGGCGGTGAGCGCACTCAGGGCGATGTCGTCATCCGGCTTCAGGTAGCTGGCGTAGCAGGCGATGATGCCGAAGCCGACGGATAGTGAGAAGAAGATCTGCCCGGCGGCTTCGAGCCACATGTTGGCATTGCCGAGGGATTGCCAGAGGGTGGTGCCGCCCCAATGCGGGTTCCACATGAAGCCGAGCCCGGTCAGGACGTTTTGATCGGGGATGGCGGGATTCGGGGTGCCCAACGTGAGGACGCGGACCAAGACGATCAGGGCGCATGCCACGAGGGCGGGCATGGCCCAGCGGCAGAAGGACTCAATGCCCTTGGCGATGCCGCGGTAGATGATCACGAAATTCACGAGGAAGCAGACCAGCAGATAGGGAATGGCGGAATTCCAGAATCCATGGGGAAAGGTGAGGACGTCGCCGTCACCGGCCAGGCCGATGAACCCGCTGAAAAATTGCACGTAGGCGGCTTTCTCGAGTCCGAGCGAGAGGCTTCCGGTGGCGGTTTTGAAGGCGTAGGCGAGGCACCAGGCTTCGATGCACACGTAGTACATGTAGATGACGACGGGGATGAGGATGCCCAGCGCCCCGACGTAGGGAGCGGCGCGGGACTTCCAGATGGCGCGGAAGATGCCGGGGAGGGAATTGTAGCCGCGGTTGCCGGCGTAGCGGCCGAGGCTCCACTCGGCCCAGGCGATGGGCAGTCCGAGCAGGAACAGCGCGACGAAGTAGGGGATCATGAAGGCCCCGCCTTCATACTGGGCGGCCTTGCCGGGGAAGCGGAGGAAATTGCCGAGCCCTACCGCGCTACCGGTGACGGCCAGAATGACGCCGATGCGCGAGCCCCAGCCTTCCCGAGTGTGTGGCGATGGTGACATGGCGCGGGGGCATTCTAGAAGACCATGCCGGCGCGGGCGCCGATGACGTCTGATGACGACTCCGGTTGCAGGAATCCCTCGTCGGTGACGTCGGACTCGCCGAACGTCATGAACTCGGCGTAGAGGGAGGCGGTGAACCGGCTGGCCGTGAAACCGGCGGAGGCGCTCCACCCGGCCTCGCGACCGGGTTCGAGCTCGACGTCATCCGGACCGCCGACATTGGAGAGGTCGACGGACTCGGAATTCCAGACGGGCAGATCGGCTTCGACGGACGCGAAGCAGGCGTGGGAATCATCGAGGGCGACGTTCACGCCTAGGCCGAGCACGCCGCAGAGCGTGGCCCAATATTCCTCGTAGCCATACAGGCCGATGTCGCTGTCGCCGAGGTGCGTGTCCAGTGTCCGCAGCCAGGTTGAAAGGCCGAAGCCGCCAAAGGGCACCAGCGTGGTGCTTGTCGTGAGGGGTAGCGGGGTGCCCAGGGCGCCCTTGATGCGCAAGCCGGTATAGGATGTTTCGCTGTTGATGGGGGTGACGGAGCCGTCATCCGACTGAATTCCGCCGTCGTAGTCCGCCTCGCCGAAGTAGAATTCGGCCAGACCGATCAGGATCAGGCGCGGATTCAGTGGCGCTTGGATATCCGCGCCGATGCCGAATCGCGGGCCTTCCTCCCGCACAACTCGCTCGCCCTGGTACGTTTCCTCCCAGGTGAAGGATTCGACGATGCCGTAGACGCGGAAATCCGTATTGGACGTCGAATGGCCGATGGCCGGGCGCGCCAAGGCGGCGGTGCACAGGCAACCGAAGGCGATGCGTTTCAAATAGGCGGGCATCTACCGGATCCGTTGTTCCGTAGCTGTATCGAAGAAGCGTGCTTTCGAAATGAAGACCGGCAGTTCGACTTCCGTACCGACGCGGAACTGCTGATGCGGGTCCGTGCGGGCGGTAAAGCGTGCCGGGCCGGCAGACAGATGGACATAGGCTTCCGAGCCCATGGGTTCGACGACGTCCACTTTGGCTTTCAGTCGCGGCAGGGAGGCGTCCTGTTCGGCGCGAAGGGAGCCAATGTCCTCAGGTCGAATCCCGAGGGTGACAGGCCTGCCGAGGTAAGCGGCCAGCGAGGCGCGCATGGCGGGGGGGACGGGCAATTTGACGCCGCCCTCCGCCAGAAACATCATATGCTCACCGGTTCCGCTGACCTGCCCGTTGGCGAAATTCATGGGAGGTGTGCCGATGAACCCGGCGACGAACATGTCGGCCGGATCATCATAGAGTGTCAGCGGATCGGCGACCTGGTGGACGAGTCCGTCTTTCATGACGACGATGCGGTCGCCCATGGTCATGGCTTCGATCTGATCGTGGGTGACATAGAGCATGGTCGCCGCCAGCTGGTCGTGCAGCTGGCTGATTTCGACACGCATTTGGACGCGCAGCTTGGCGTCGAGGTTGGAAAGCGGTTCGTCGAAGAGAAAGACGGCGGGCTTGCGCACGATGGCGCGACCGACGGCGACGCGCTGGCGCTGGCCGCCGGAGAGGGCCTTGGGCCGGCGCTCAAGGAGCTGTTCAAGGCCCAGGATGCGGGCGGCCTCGCGGATGCGCTGGTCGATTTCCTGGCGGGAGAATTTGCGCAGTTTGAGGCCGAAGGCCATGTTGTCGTAGACGGTCATGTGGGGATAGAGGGCGTAGTTCTGGAAGACCATGGCGATGTCGCGATCCTTGGGGGGGATATCGTTGACGACGCGGTCGCCGATGGCGATGGAGCCGGCCGAGATTTCCTCGAGGCCGGCGACCATGCGGAGCGTTGTGGACTTGCCGCAGCCGGAGGGGCCCACGAGCACGACGAATTCGCCGTCGGCAATATCGAGATTGAAGTCTGCTACGGCCTTCACGTTGCCGGGGTAGACCTTGTCGACGTGCTGCAGGGTAACCTTGGCCATAGTATTCTCCAGTGCTAAACTTAGTTAAGGCTAACGGGTTCCCGCGGGCCTGACAAGCGCGGATAAGCGGGTAATCGGGCGGTAAAGCCCGATTCCGGGTGCGGTGGCGGTGTTTCGGGGAGCACCCGGGCGTTGGCATGCGGGAATTATAGGGAACGCCATGCGACCAGCTGGGCAGGCAGGAGTGGAACCGGAGAGGACGGGCAGGGGCGCCGGCACGTCCTTTGTGGTCGACCACATGGTGATCAAGCTGGGGAAGTACTTGCGCGTTCTCGGGTACGATGCGGTATGGGACAGCCGGCTGCGGACGCACGAGCTGATCCAATGGGCCAACCGGGAGGGGCGCGTCTTTGTCACGCGCAACGGGCGGCTGAAAGATCAGTATCCGGCGGCGCAGCGGGTGCTGCAGGTGGTGTCATCGGAGCCCGTGGCCCAGTTGAGGGCGGTGCAGGCGGCGTATCACCTGGATCCGCGGCAGGCGCTCTTCACCTGCTGCATCCGCTGTAACGTGCCGCTGGTCCCGGTGGGCGACAAGGAGGCCGTTCGGGGTCGGGTTCACCCGCGCGTGTTCGCGCGGCAGTCTCATTTTTTCAGTTGCCCGGTATGCGGCACGGTTTTCTGGCGGGGCAGCCACGTTCGCAACACGTGTTGCAAGCTGGGGCTGCCGGTGCCGGATGACACGGCGCCGGCGCGCCCGCCGGGGTGACAAGCGCCGCCGTGGCCGCTAGTCCTGCAGGGCTTCGAGGGCAAGCAGGGCGTAGGAGGTGACGAGCACCGGGTCGTTTTCCCAGTAGCGGCCGATGTCGTTCATCCAGTAGCCGGCCCCCGTGGCGGGATCGATGCGCTGCAGGTCGATCAGTTTGCGAGCGACGGCCTCGCGCCAGTTGACGGCGGAGCCATCGTCGCGGTTGATCACGTCGACGCGCGTTGCATCGAGCGCGCGGGTCAGCACGTGGTAGAAGAAGAAGCGGCCTTCCTGGCCGAGGCCCGGATTTTCGTCGAGCGTCCAGTGGTGCTGGGCCCACTTGAGGGCCGAGCGCACGCGCACATCTTCGCGCGACACATCGGCGAAGACGAGCGCCAGCAGGCCGGCGTAGGTAATGCTGCCGTAGGAGCGGAGGACGACGACGCCTTCGGCATTGGTGGTGGTCCCCGCCTTGGGGTCGGTGGGATTGTAGAAGAAGCCACCCGCGTCCTCGGGGCCGGCCGCGGCGGTGTTCTGCATGCGTTCAATGTACGTGACGGTTTCATTCCAGTTGATATCGGCGTGTGGCTCGCCGGCGGGGCGGGACTCCTCGACATCAGCGGTCAGCCGCATGCCCTGGGCGGCGTAGTAGGTATTGAGGAGGTCGGTGTAGGCGCGCTTCGTGTTGGAATCATAGCCGAAGCCGCCGCGGTATTCGTCATCGCCCATGTACTGCGCACCGGCGACGAAGGCGCGCGCCTGCTGGACGACGCGCGTGACATCGGGGCGGCGCGTGGCATGCAGGGCGGTCATGCAGATGGCGGTGTTGTAGTTGGCAAGCCCGCCCCCCTTCTTGCCTGGGACGTCGCGGCAGATGGAGCCATTGGTCTGGACGCAGGAGAGGATGTAGCGGACGGCGGCGTCCGCGGCTTCCGGCTGGGAAGACGGGGTGTCGTTGACCATGGTCCAGAGGGCGAGGGCGGTGAGCGCGGGGTAGTCGGCGTTGGACCAGGACCCGTCGGGTTTCTGGTTGGCGGCCAGCCATTTCAGTCCGCGTTCGACGGCGGCGTCGACTTCATGACGGAGGGACGTATCCAGCGTGCCGGTCAGCGGGGCGGACGACGTCATGGCGACGGATTGGGTGTCGGCGATGGTCGAGATCGGCAGGGCGAGTGCGAGCAGCCAAGAGAAGGCGCGCAGTGGCGATGGCATGGTGGAGTCCTTTCGGTGCATGTTCATTTCAGACTTAAGACGTCTGTGGCGCCGGGAATCTTAGCGCATGTGGGGCCGGCGAAACCACGGATTTCCGGAAGGCTGGGACGGTTCGGGGTGTCGCCGCCGCAGATTCTGGCGACGGCGGTGAGCGGGCAGCTTGCGCGGAGGGGAGTGGAAACCGTGTTTGGCCGACCGCCTCGCATTGCATTCGTGAGGGAAGTCGGATAGAAGGCGTATGGATTGTCCGCGCACACGCCATGACTAGCAGCAAGACCAGCGAGCGGTTCCTGGTGCTCATTCCGGCGTACCGGGAGGAGGGGCGGATCGGTCGCGTGGTGGCGGCGATCGCGCCGCATGCGCCTGTGCTGGTTGTGGACGACGGGTCTCCCGACGGAACGGCAGAGGAGGCGCGGCGGGCGGGGGCGGTGGTCATCCGCCACACGGTGAACCAGGGCAAGGGGGCGGCGCTGCAGACGGGGTTGCGCCACGCGGCGGAGCAGGGCGTCGATTTTGTGGTCACGATGGATGGCGACGGGCAGCACGATCCGGCGGATCTGCCCGGTTTTCTGCGGGCGCGCCAGGACGAGCATGCCGATGTGATTGTCGGCAGTCGCATGGGCGATCCGCGCGGGATGCCGTTTGTCCGGCGGATGACGAACCGGTTCATGAGCTGGCTGCTCAGCCGGGAAATGGGGCAGCGGGTGCCGGACACGCAGTCGGGCTACCGTCTCTATGCACGATCGACGTGGCCGCATCTGCGCACGGAGCAGTCCGGATTTGCAGCGGAGTCGGCGGTGTTGTTGAATCTGGCGGCGCAGGGGCTCACGATTGGGTCCGTGCCGATCCGGGTGATTTACGGGGACGAGAAGAGTAAAATCCGGCCTGGACGCGATACGGTGCGGTTCTTCAGGATGCTGAGGGATCATCGTCGCCAGGTGCGGGATGGGGCCAGGGGATTGCCGTCGGAATCAACGAGGGAGTAGACATGCTGCATTCGGTCATCGAGTGGATTGTGAATACGGTGGGGCAGTGGGGATATCCGGGGATTGTCGTGATGATGTTCCTGGAGAGTTCCTGTTTTCCGTTTCCAAGCGAAGTGGTGATGATTCCGGCCGGGTACCTGTCGTCCGGCGCATACCTGACGTCGCCAGGCTATGTGGCGGGGCATGAAATGAATGCGTGGGCGGCCATCAGCATGGGGATCATCGGGAGTTGGCTGGGTGCGCTGTTCAACTACTACCTGGCGCTGTGGCTGGGGCGCCCGCTGTTGCTGAAGTGGGGCAAGTACCTGCTGATATCCGAGAAGAATTTCGAGAAGGGCGAGCGGTTCTTCCAGCGGCACGGCGAGATCAGTACGTTCACAGGGCGCTTGATTCCCGTGGTGCGGCAGTACGTGTCCCTGCCGGCGGGGATTGCGCGCATGCACATGGGGCATTTTCTGTTCTTCACCGGACTAGGGGCGGGTATCTGGGTTTCGGTTCTGACGTGGATCGGCTACGTGGCGGGGCAGAACGAGGCGTTGATCCGCAAGTATTCGCACACGGCGACGATCCTGGCGCTATGCGGGTGCGGCGCGATCGTGGCGCTCTATGTGTGGCGCCATCGCCGCCGGCGCGCGGCTGGCGCGGTCTGAGTGGCGGCCTGGGGTTGAACCCCGTCAGGTCTGGCGGGGCGTCAGCAGGCTCTGGTAGAGGGCATGGTAGGCGTTGACCATGCTGTCCGGCGTGAACGCGGTCTGCATGCGTTTGCGGGCGGCGTCGCCGAGCCGGAGGCGCAGCGCTTCGTCGCGGACGAGGCGCACGAGGGCGTTGGCGAGGGCCTCGGGATTGTCGGGTGGCACGAGCACGCCGGTCTCCTCGGGCACGACGGAGTACATCAATCCCCCCACGGCGCTGGCCACCACCGGCCGCCCTCCCGCCATGGCTTCGAGGGCGGTGTTGCCCATGCCTTCCGCGCGCGACGGCATGACGCAGACATCGGCGGCTTGGAAGAGGTCGGCGGCGTCGCTGCGATGGCCGAGCATGTGCACGCGATCCGCGGGCAGGGCTGAATGGGCGAGGCGTTCCAGCGCGGGACGTTCGGGGCCATCGCCGGCGATCCAGAGGCGATAGGGCGGTGCGTCTGGGGGCCAGCGTGCGCAGGCGTGCAAGAGCACGTCGATGCCCTTGCGGTGGTCGAGGCTGCCCATGGCGAGCAGGACGACGAGATCGGGGGGACATTTGAGATCGCGCCGGACGGCGGCGCGGGAGCGTTTGGCCTGCGTGCGCTGGGGATCGACGACGCTGCAGATCAGATGACGGCGGGAGTCGGGAACGCCGGCGGCGCGCAAATGTTCGACGACGGCGGGCGAGATGCCGACGGCGGCGGTGACCCAGTGGTTCCAGATGAGACGGCTTTTGAGGCCAGGGCGGATGGCGCGATCCATGCGCTTGGTGGCCACGATGGGAATGCCGAGCGGCCTGGCGGCCATGCTGCCGAGCCAGATGGCGTGTCCGGAGTGGAGGTGGACAATATCCACGGGGCGCTGGCGCCAGCGATGGCGCAGGCGCCACATCGTGAGCATGTCGGCGGCGTTGCGGGGCGCGAGGGCGACGACGGGAATGCCGAGGGCCACGGCGCGGCGATGGGACTCGCTGTCGGGAAGGGCGTAGAGGGTGACGTCCACGCCGCGGGCGCGAAGGCCCTGGAGCAGGAGGAAGACCTGCACTTCGCCGCCGCTGTAGCCGGGGCTGGCGTTGACGTGGGCGACGTGCATTTAGCGAAAGTAGAGTCGCATGCCGATGGCGGCGTTGAAGGACAGTTCAGCCTGGGGGGTGATGTCAACGATCGGGGCGACTTCGAAGAAGGCGTCGTAGGGGCCGGTGTACGGCAGGAAGTTCACGCCAACGGGGAAGCGCGCGCCGACCACGGTGGCGTCATCATTGGGTTCATCGGGATCGCCTTCGGCCTCGAACTTGATGCGCCCGCCCAGGCCGAAATACACGGGCAAGGTTCCGGCCAGGTTGCGCGGCATGAGCCAGTCATAGCGGTGGATGAGATAATCGCCATGGAGTTGGAGGGAGCTGTTGTACTCGTAGGACCAGGCCAGTCCGGCGTCGAGCGCGACGGTGTCTGACATCCACTTCTTGACGGTGATGCCGGTGGGTTCCCCGAGCATGAGGCCGGCGCCGATCCGCTGGACCGGGGCCTGCGGCTGGCTTTGGGCGCCGGCGGTGGCGAGGCTGCAGGCAAGGACCAAGGCGGCAAACCTGATTGTGCGCATGATGAGCTCCGTAACGTTCGAGATGGAACGGTTTGATGAACCGGCAGCCAGTGTAACCAACGCGGCGCTGACTGCAAGCCTTCAGCCGAGGGCCTTCAGCCCCGGGCCCTGAGCGCGGTTGCGCGATTTCCATGGGGCCTTGTGGCCGTGTTCCTGCTGCCACCGCGCGGCTCGGCGGGACGCCTCGCCCCACCTGCCAGGATGACGGCACCGGGCGCAGGCCGGCGTCGCTCACGGCTGCCAGGCGGTCTCGAATTCCTGGCGGACGATGGCGACCCAGCGGGCGAGGCGGGTGGAGTCGCCCTGCAGCGTTTCGATGTCCTTCAGGTTGATATGCATGCGCGTGCCGGCGAGGGTGCGGAGGCCCTGCTGGAGGAGGCGCCGGAGTTGCGGCTCGTTCCAGTCGGTGCAGACCATGTCGGCGGGGCTGGGGCGCCACGAGATGGCGTAGTCGCGTCCGATCTGTTCGGCGCAGGCGGCGACGTTGGCGCTGGGGGTCACGGCGATGCTGCGGAGGTTGGGGATCTGGCGCAGGATATGGATTTTGCGGGTGAGGTTTTCGCAGCAGCCATAGTGCACGAGGCCGAACGGCGCGAGGAGCGGGATCTGGTGGCGCAGCAGGAATTCCTCGTGGAACTCGGGGGACACGAGGGTGAACTCCTGGGCGGCGGCCATGCCCCAGAGGTCCTGGCGCCGGCGGGGGCCGGAGTTCGGGCGCGGGCGTTCGAGTTCCTGGGCGTAGGTGACGGACTGGTTGAATTGCGAGGTGAGGCTGTAGTCGCCGGCGGCCTCGGCCTGTTCCTGGTTGGCGAGGATGCCGGCGCTCAGAAACCCGATGAGGTGGAGCAGTTCATCCGGGGATTCGTAGAGGTCATACATGACCTGCTCCATCCCGCGCAGGGCGCCGAGGGTGGTGGAGATGTCGGACGCGAGCCCCATGAACAGGGAACCGCGCTGCACATCGATGGGGAGAATCGAGCCGACGGCCTCATGCAGGCGCGCGGCACGGCGCTCGAGCTCCGCTTCGTCAATCAGGTGCGGCGGGGGCGAGAGTGAGGCGACATCGGACCAGTTCCGAATGGGCGGGACGTCCTTGTAGGCGCCGCCTTCGTTCTCGGGGCGGATGACTTCGTACTGGATGCCCCAGGGTTCGCCGTACTTGCCGGTGGCTGTGCGATAGACGGGCGGCTGGACGATCCACGGCTCGAGGATGAAGTCATCGCCGACGGTGTGGTGGAACAGTTTGAGGCGCAGGTCGCGCTCGTGGTCGCGCAGGAAGGGGTCTCGGCATTGCAGCTGGTGGTCGCCGAACTGTTCGCGGCACCAGACATTCCACATGCCGAAGAGGGCGATGATGGGCGGGCGGGGCGTGGGCTTCAGGCTGAAATGTGCGGCCCAGAGTTGCCGTCGTTCTTCCTGAACGGGCAGGGAGGCCAGCTCGGCGTATTGGCGGGCGAGGTCGCCGAGGATGCGGTGGTCGTGAGCGGTGTTATCCATGACGTGTCATTTCCGTGGTCTGTTGCTGGAGCCCTTGACGGGAGCCCGCGCCCGGAGGTCGCGGGCCACCGTGGATGTGCGCCGGGGGCTTGCGGGCCCGCTCGCCTATGGGGAAAAAGGATAGCGGCAGAGAGGCCGGCTTGTCCAGCGGCGTGCGGCGGCTGAGCGGTGGACTTTGGCTGTAAAGTGTGCTGGAATGCGTTCGCTGTGTGGGGGTGGTCGACGGGATGCACACCACGGTTGCTTCGTTAACGCGTGTTGGCAGGGGGGATCGAGCCAGGCATGAGCATTACGATCAATTCGTCCATCGGGCCGCGCGACCTTCAGCCCAAGATCAAGCGCCTGTGGGCGCTGTCGGGCGCGAAGCTGGCGAGCATGGAGCGGGAGTACGACCGGGCGAAGGGCTCGCCGGTGTTTACGATCGAGGGGCGCTACACGTCGCGGGGCTGGACGGAGTGGACGCAGGGGTTTGAATACGGGTCGCGCCTGCTGCAGTTCGACGCCACGGGCGAGCGCGCCTTTCTGGATAGCGGCGTGCGGGACACGGTTGGGCAGATGGCCTCGCACGTGACGCACTTCGGCGTACACGATCACGGGTTCAACAACGTCAGCACGTACGGCAATCTGCTGCGGCTGGTGCGGGAGGGGCGGGTGCCCGACGACGCCTGGTGCCGGCATTTCTGCGAGCTGGCGCTGAAGGCCTCGGGGGCGGTGCAGGCGCGGCGCTGGACGCCGATCCGGGGCGGGGGCGGCTACATCTACTCCTTCAACGGACCGCATTCGCTGTTTGCCGATACGATCCGGTCCCTGCGCGCGCTGGGCATGGCGCACCAGCTGGGCCACCGGCTGATGGGCGAGAACGACGTGTCCGTCTCGCTGCTGGACCGGCTGGTGCAGCACGCGCACACGACGGCGCACGTGGCGGTTTACTACGGCGAGGGGCGCGACGCGTACGATCTGCGCGGCCGCGTGGCGCACGAGAGCATCTTCAACACGAACGACGGTGCGTATCGCTGCCCGAATTCGCAGCAGGGCTATGCGCCGTTCAGCACGTGGACGCGGGGGCTGGCGTGGATCATGCTGGGCTATGCGGAGCAGCTGCCGTTCCTGGCCGCGCGGCCGGAGGCGGAGTTCGCGCCGCATGGCGGGCGCGCGGCAGTGCTGTCGTGGATGCTCAAGGCGGCGACGGCGTCATGCGATTTCTACCTGGCGCACACGCCGACGGATGGGGTGCCCTACTGGGACACGGGGGCGCCGGAGCTGCATCGGCTGGGTGCGTATCTCGAGCGTCCGGCGGATCCCTTCAACGACCATGAGCCGGTGGACAGTTCGGCGGCGGCGATTGCGGCGCAGGGGCTGCTGCGGCTGGGCCAGTATCTGCGCGGCGCGGGTGAGGCGACGCAGGGCGACCGCTACTGGCAGGCGGGGCTGACGGTGCTCAACACGATTCTCGACGAGCCTTATCTCAGCACGGGGGCCGGCCACCAGGGGCTGATCCTGCACTCGGTTTATCACCGGCCCAACGGATGGGATCATGTGCCGGCCGGCCGGCGCGTGCCGAGCGGCGAGTCGTGCATGTGGGGTGATTACCACGCGCGCGAAGCGGCGCTGTACGTGCAGCGCGTGGCGGAAGGGAAGCCGGAGTTGACGTGGTATTTGTAGGGCAGGTGATCGGTGGTCGGTGTTCTGTGACGGAGACCCACCCCGGCCTGGCGGCCACCCCTCCGGGGGAGGGGATCGAGAGAAGGCGGGGATTGGCGATTGGGGACCGGCCGGGACGGCCGGCTCCAGTTCGGGCAGGGGGCGGTGGGGAAGATGGGAGCATAGCGATGATTGTTGCGGATTTGGGGGAGATCAAGGGGCGGACGTATCCGGCGCGGCGGCGGACGCAGAACGTGGTGGGGGGCATGTCGCCCATCCAGGCCACGAACTTTGCGATGGGGTATGTGACGCTGGAGCCGCGCGGCGGCCAAGTGCCCTGGCACAACCAGGAGCAGGAGGAAGTCTACTTCGTGGTCGAAGGCCACGGCGAGATGTGCCTGGGCGAGGAGCGGCGCGAGGTGCACGGCGGGCAGGCGGTGTATATTCCGTCGGGCGTCTTTCACCAGATGACCAACATCGGGGACAAGCCGCTGATCATGTTGTATTGCTACGGCCCGGCCGGGGACGTGGCGCACTGGAAGCAGGAATTGAGCGGCACGCTGCCGAAGGCCGGCCGGGATGTGCCCGCGCTGCCGGCGGGCGCGCAGCCGCAGTGCACGGAAGCGCCGCGGGCGTAGCGTCGGTAGTCATTGGTCATGGGGAACAGAAACGGGTTCGGAGAACGGCGGGGACCGCCGTCTCCACGGACTGGACCGGCCGGTAGGTGCGGAAAGCAGGCGGGGAGAAACACACTATGGCGTCGGAGAAGATTCACCGGGTTGGCATTATCATGAACGGGGTGACGGGGCGCATGGGGATGAATCAGCACCTCATGCGGTCAATCGTGCCGATCATCAAGCAGGGCGGCGTCAAGATTGGCCCGGACGAGACGATCATGCCGGACCCGATTTTGGTCGGGCGCAACCCGGAGAAGCTGGCCAAGATTGCCAAGGATTCCGGCGTGACGGCCTGGACGACGGACCTGGACAAGGTGCTGGCGGATCCGGCGTACCCGGTGTACTTCGATGCGCAGACCACCGACCGGCGCGTGCCGTCCGTGTCGCTCGCGATCAAGGCCGGCAAGCACGTGTATTGCGAGAAGCCGCCGGCGACGACGACGGCGGAGGCGATCGGGCTGTATCACCAGGCGCAGGCGGCGGGCGTGAAGAACGGGGTTGTGCAGGACAAGCTCTGGCTGCCGGGGCTGCTGAAGCTCAAGAGCCTGAAGGACGCGGGGTTTTTCGGGCGCATCCTGTCGGTGCGAGGCGAGTTCGGCTACTGGGTGTTCGAGGGGGATCGCAAGCCGGCGCAGCGCCCGTCGTGGAACTACCGGAAAGAGGACGGCGGCGGGATCATCATCGACATGCTGTGCCACTGGCGCTACGTGCTGGACAACCTGTTCGGCGCGGTGCAGTCGGTTTCGTGCCTCGGGGCGACGCACGTGCCGACGCGCTGGGACGAGAAGAACCAGCCTTACGCCTGCACGGCGGATGACTCGGCCTACGCGACCTTCCAGCTGGAGGGGAACATCGTGGCGCACTTCAATTCGTCGTGGACGGTACGGGTGCGGCGCGACGACCTGCTGACGATGCAGGTGGACGGGACGGAAGGGAGCGCGGTGGCGGGGCTGCGCAAGTGCTACAAGCAATCGTACGCGGACACGCCGCGGCCGGTATGGAATCCGGACATCGACAGCCCGCTGAACTTCTTCGATGGGTGGGAGGAAGTGAAGGGCGGCGAGTACGACAACGCGTTCAAGGTGCAGTGGGAGCTATACCTGCGCCACATCGTGAAGAACGAGCCGTTCCGGTGGTCGCTGCTGGAGGGGGCGAAGGGCGTGCAGCTGGCGGAGCTGGGGATTGCGTCCTGGGAGAAGCGCGCCTGGGTGGACGTGCCGGCCCTGAAGGCCTGAGGAGGGGGAGGGGGCGGGGCGGAGATTTCACGCAGAGACGCAGAGATCGCCGAGAGATGCAGAATGCCGTCCCTGAGCCGTTCAAAGAACGGCTCAGGGCTGGACATGGAAGGGATACGAGAGGTGAATGACTTGGAGAACCTGAATGCATTGACATCCGCAGCGATTGGCGCGGCCATTGAAGTTCATCGGGAAATGGGGCCCGGACTTCTGGAATCCATCTATCAGCAATGCTTGGTGATGGAGTTGCGAGAGCGTAGGTTTTCGGCAGTCGCAGAAATGCCGGTGGCGGTCTCGTATAAGGGAAGGTCGCTGGACGGAATAGCCTTTCGAATGGATGTCCTTTTGGAAGATGCTGTGATCGTTGAGTGCAAGTCGGTGGAAGTCATCAAACCGGTACATTCAAAACAACTGTTAAGTTATCTGCGCCTTACCGGGCGCCGCCTGGGACTGCTGATTAACTTCAACGAAGAGTTGCTCAAGGATGGGATCACACGCGTGGCCAATGGTGTTTAGGATCATGGCACGCGCAGATCCGTTCACTAAACGGATCTGTGCGTCATGAATCATCTCTGCGGGCTCTGCGACTCTGCGTGACATTCCGAAACATTTGTTGAGGGCGTACTATGAAACGAGTGGCGTTGGTTACGGGGGGGGGGCGGGGGATCGGGTTTGGGGTGGCGGAGCGGCTGGCGCGGGACGGGTTTGACATTGCGTTCAGCGGGGTGCGGGCTCCGGAGCTGGTGCAGGAGGCGGTGGCGGCACTGCGGGCACATGGGAGCGAGGTGCTCTACTGCCAGGCCGACGTCAGCGAGGCCTCGGCGCGGCAGCGGCTGGTGGACGCCGTGCGCGAGCACTTCGGCCGGCTGCATGTGCTCGTCAACAATGCGGGCATCGCGCCGCCGGTGCGGGCGGATATCCTGGACGCCGGCGAGGAGAGCTACGACATCGTCATGCGGACGAACCTCAAGGGGCCGTATTTTCTGACCCAGGCGGTGGCGCGCTGGCTGGTGGACCAGAAGCGTCAGGACGCGGCGTTTCAAGGCTGCATCATCAACGTTTCCTCGGTGTCCGCGACGGTGGCGTCGGTCAACCGCGGCGAGTACTGCCTGTCCAAGGCCGGCGTCAGCATGGCCACGCAGCTGTGGGCGGCGCGGCTGGGCGAGTTCGATCTGCCCGTCTATGAAGTCAGGCCGGGGGTGATCAAGACGGACATGACCGCGGGCGTGACGTCGAAGTACGACAAGCTGATCGCGCAGGGCCTGCTGGTGCAGAGCCGCTGGGGGAGCCCGGAGGATGTTGGCAAGGCGGTGGCGATGCTGGCGCGCGGGGACATGCCGTACTCGACCGGGCAGGTGATCCTGGTCGACGGCGGGCTGACGCTGCCGCGGTTGTGAGGCGAGCGCGGCGGCAGGCGGACCGGCGGCAGGCGGACCGGCGGAGACCGCCGGCTCCAGGGGGGGCGCGTTAGCGGGCGATGATGGTGAGGCCTGCGGGGGTGGCGCCCGGGATGAGGGTGCCGAATTCGTAGGCTCCCATGTCGTAGGCGGAGCCGTAGGGGCGCGTGCCGCCGTCGAGGTCGGTCGTGACTTCGGCGATCGTGCCGCCGGAGTTGATGCAGGTGCTGCCGGTCTTCAGGCGGAAGTTCTGGGCATCGGCATTGACGAAGAGCGGATCATCGTTGAGGACGTGCGTGCCGGTTCCCTGTCCGGCCGGCGGGGTGTAGCCGCCGTTCACATCCGAGTCGGTCACGTTCACGATGGGTTGCGCGTTGCTGGATTCAATCTTCACGAAGATCCCGCCGCCATTGGCCCCGCTGTCCCAGAAGATGCTGTTGTAGATATCGGGATCCGCGTCGTTGGAGGCGTAGATGGCGGCGCCGCCATTGCTGCTGTTTCCGTAGAACGTGCAATTCAGGATGCGCTGACCGCAATGGTAAAGCGCCATCGCACCGCCGGCATCGCTGCAGGCGTTGTTATAGAACAGACAATTCATGAAGGTTGGCCCCTGCGAGGTGCCTTTCCAGGGGCGGCCATAGACCTGCACGGCGCCGCCGCGGTGGCTGGAGATGCTGTTCAGGAAGATGCAGCGGTCGAAGAGGGACAGGCTCTCGCAGTGAATGGCCGCGCCCTCATACCCCTGATTATCGTCGAAGACACAATGGCGGACGGTGATTGGGGTGGTGACGTTGAGTCCCCCGCCTTGCAGATTGGTATTGCGGGCCTTGGTCAGGCGGAAGCCGTCGAGCACGGCGCCGTCGGCGGCGTTGGCGAGGACGATGCGCTGGGCGTTATCGGCGTCGTTGCCAGGGATGCCGATGTCGGCGCTCAGCACGGAGAGTATGTTGGTGCCGGGGCGGCGTGAGGCGGTGTCGGACTCCGAGCCGAGGAAGCCACCGTACAGGGCGACGTTGGCCTTGAGGGTGAACACGGAACCGACGGTGGTCCCGGGGTAATAGGTGCCGCTCGCGACCCAGATCTGGTCGCCGGAGACGGCGGCGGCGATGGCGGTCTGGAGGTTGGTGTAGGCGTCCACCCAGTTGAGGCCGGAGCCGGCCCCGGCGGCGCTGGCATTCACGTAGCGGACGGTTTGCGCCCACGTCGCGAGGGGGCTGAGGATGGCGACGATGGCGACGCAGAGGCGGAGGCTCCAGACGTATCGTGCTTGCATAAAAAATCCCATCCCAATCTTCAGCTATCTCCCGGCAAGTAGTATGACCCTGATTGAATGTTTTTGCACGCAAAGAATGATGCCGCCGCGAAATCACGTGGTGCGCGCCAGTCCGCCGAGGTGCCGAGGAGGAGGAACCGGCGGTCGGCGCCCACCTTCGGAAATCGTCTGCAGGGTGGCCCGCGACCTCCGGGCGCAAGGCGATTCCCAATGTCAGGGGAACTTGCGACGCACGGCACTAGCGAACGATCAGAATCGTCGCTTCCGGTTGAGGTGCGGGAGCGGCGGAGCCGTAGGCCACGCCATTGGAGTAGATGCTGAAGATCTCGGGTTCGGTGAGCGTGTTGGTGAAGACGGCGAAGTCCGCCAGGCGGCCGTCGAGGGGGCGTCCGGAAGAGGTGAACGAGAGGGACACCGGATCCCAGCCCAGATACCAATCAGCGGTGGTCATGTTCTGGGGGGAGGGATGGGCGTTGTTATTGAACCAGGCCTGTCCGGTGTTCGTGGTGCCGTTCAGGTAGTAGCGGATGACGTTCGTGCCGGTCCAGTTCCAGGCGATGGCGACGTGCAGCCACTCGCCGGGCACCATGGTGTTTCGATTCGTCGTGTTGTACAGATAGTTCTGCCCTTTTGGGGAGACGAAGAGGTCTGACGGCGACCGCCCGTTGCTGTGCTTCTGGAGATCGAAACCGTCGAGGTTCACACCATCCGTTTTCACGTTGAAGTTCGACGTTTTCACGAACGACAGGCGATCCGGCAGTGAGTCCAATCGCGTCCAGAACACGATGGTCATCTCGTTCTTGTCGAAGTCCATGCTGGGGCTGTCGTTGATGACAATGCTATTGGCGATGACATTGGCGCCGGAGAACTCGGCGGCGCCGATCGTGCGGCCGCTGGGCAGGGTGGGGCCGCCATTCGTGATGATGGTGGCGGACGCGCCGACGGTGCCGATATTGCCATGACCGGAGCCATCGTCTACGGCGCCGGTATCGTTCGTGAAGGCGAACCACACGGCGGCGTCCTGCGGGGTGACGGCCTGGGCGCCGAGCGGGAGCATCACGCCGAGGGCGCCGCACAGGCAGCACGTCAGCCGGGAGATCATGCTGGTTGCATTCACCAGGGGAATTTTGGCGCCCGGCGGTGGAGGCTGTCAATCCTTAACGGGTTGCCGCAACGGGTCGCTACCGTGGGGCGACGAGGATCTGCTGCACGATGGCGGCGGCTTGAAGGCAGGCGGGTTCGGCCGGGCGCTGCTGGCGGGCGGCATCCAAGTGCTGAAGGGCCATGCCGCGCCGGCCTGCCTGGGCGTACAGGATGGCCAGGTTCAGATGGGGCTGAAACTGGGTGGGATCCAAGTCGAGCGCGCGAAGGAAGGCGTTCATGGCGGGTTCACGGCGCCCCATTCTGGCCAGCACGCCGCCGAGATTGTTGTACACTTCCGGGGCGTCCGGCTGGATCTGCAGCGCGGCACGGCAGAGGGCGAGCGCTTCATCCTCGCGGCCGGATTCGGCCAGAGCCGCGGCGAGGTTGATATGCGCTTCGACGAAGTCCGGGGCGGCGTCCAGCGCCGCGCGGTAGGCGGCGATGGCGGCGAGTTGTTCGCCGGCGCGCTCCAGGGTCCGCCCGAGGTTATGGTGGGCCGCGGCGTAGTCCGGCTTGAGCAATACGGCCCGCCGGTAACTGGCGATGGCCTCCTGCAGGTGCCCGCCCGCCGCCTGCCAGCGTCCGACGCCCATGTGCGCCACGGGCGCGTCCGGATTGGTTCGCGTCCATTGGAGGTAGAACGCGCCATCGTCGCGGTAGAACGGGGCGCGGTGCCACGAGGTGAGCGCGGCGGCAATGCCGGCGGCCCAGAGCCAGAGGGCGCGGGCGGGCAGACGTCGGGAGGGGGGCGATTCGTCGCGCGCCTGGGCTTTGGCGGGGACGAGGGTCACCAGAGCCGTTGCCACCAGGGCGACTACCGCGAGCAGGGAGACCAACACATAACGTTCTGAATAGGCGGCTTCCTGGCGGATGAACTGGGCCGTGGGGATTTGAAAGACGATGAACCAGCAGCCCCAGAAGCAGGCAAGCCGCCTGATGGTGGCGGGCTGGCGCCAAAGGACGCCCGCCAGCACGGCGAGGCAAAGGAGAGACAGGGCGGTGCGCCAGGGCGAGAACCAGACGGCAAAGGACGGTTCATAGGCGAGCATGGCAGGTGGGGCGAAGGCGCTCTGCAGGCCGAAGAGGAAGGAGCGCAGCGGGGCGACGGGGTCCTCGCCCAGGGCCAGGTGGAGCTCAACGCCCCCATAGAGCCGGTAGCGGATCCACAGGTAGACGAGGCATATGGCGAAGACGGCCAGGTAGCGGGGCCAGCGGAGGACCCGCGTGGGGGCCGGGGCACCCGCGCCCGGAGGTCGCGGGCCACCTTCGGCTGCGGCGCAGGCGTGGTGCTGCGTCCAGTCGGCGGCGATGAAGACCAGCGGCAAGACCAGCGCCTGCTCCTTGGCGAACAGCGCGAGTGCAAAGGCGGCAAGCGCGCCGAGGGTGGCCCAGGCTCCGGCGGCCATCCACGCGCGCACGGCCACGAGGATGAAGAACGCGGGGAGCAGGGTCTCGCGGCCGGAGTCCGCGGGGTAGATGCATTCGGAGGCGATGGGGTGGAGCGTGAAGAGCAGGCTGGCAGGAAGGGCGGCCCAGCGCGGAAGGCGGAAGACCGGGAGTCGCAGCAGGGCGTAGGCCGCAAGTACGACGGCACCGGCAAGGGCGGCGTTGAAGAGATGGAACGGCCGCGGGGTGTCGCCGGTCCAGGCCTTTTGCAGTTGCAGCGTCAGGCGCGTCAGGGGGCGATAGTAGGGCAGGCCGCCGGGGTGGGGCTCCATGAAGATTTGCGCGGCGTCGGCGAGCGAGTGAACGGCGGGCGTCTGGCCGATGAATCGATGGTCATCGTAGACGAAACCGTGGTTCCAGGTCATGGCGGCGTAGAAGGCAGCCGTGAAAGCGGCGGCCAGGATGGGGAGCCAGGGAGGCGTGCAGGCTGACCGTGGCATAGGGGAGACGGTTTGGGGATTGTTCTCGGTGAGGCGTTTGGGTCGGGCAGACGCTATGGTCGTATCTGAGCGTTTGACAGCGGGGGCAGGCCGATATCCCGCACCAGATTTGCCGGCACTTCGTGCTGCAGCAACGGCGGACGCCCCAGCCGGAACCGCAGGTTTTTAAGAAAACGCACTGTTCCAAACGCTCGTGACTTCGCTTGGTAGAGTGCGAGCCGGTTCAATGCGCGCTGTGAGGTCCCAACACTTTCCGGGAGCGACTGGTGCAAGAGCAACGCGATATCCAGGAGTTCGCCCAGCGGGTCGTCGGGAGTGAGTTCGCCTGACTGAATACGGCGCCAAGCTGCGTTCAGCCTTGGTGGGTAGAAGGCCAATTCGTAGGCGGACTGCAGTTTTTCCCGGCTTGTCACGACGCGTGCCCCCCAAGCTCCATGTCGGTCTTCAGATTGCGGAGGTTCTCGATCACGAGCGGGTCGGTGTCAAAGGGTGAAGGCAAGGTGGCAGCGGCCAGTTCCACATCGCGGAATGTTATCCGGGTCTGGGCCAGCAGGTAGCGGATATCGCTTTGATCGATCTCGTCGTAACGGGTTCGCTGCAGGGCGCGATCGACGGCCTCCAAATAGGTGAGCAGCTGGTTCCGATTCACAGGATGACTATAGTTGTTGGCCGGTCCGCGCTCACGGCGGGGCGGGGGTGACGGAGATGCGGTAGTACTGGCGGCGCAGCACGCCGACCCCGGCCGTGTAGGTGTTGAGTGGCGGGGAGGCGGGCAGGACGGTGGCGAGCGGATTGGTGGCCAGCTTGACGTCGCCACCGGAATACAGCGCGTAGATGCGGTTGGATTCGCTGGGCCAGCCGATGATGAAGCTGTCGGCCACGAGCAATTCCTGGGTGTAGACTTCGTGGGTATCCTGATTTGTTTCCACCGTCACGACCACCGTGCCGGCCGGTGTCATGGTGGCGACATAGAGGACGGAATCGACGTCGTTCGGGTCGGTGCCGGCGAGGTCCTCATCGCCGTTGGACATGCCGTCGCCGTCGGTGTCGGCCGTGGCGTTCACGATGGACTGAGCCTCGGCGCGCAGGGAATAGTTGAAGGCGGCGTCGTAGGCGAAGACGGCATAGTAGTAGCGGCCGGCGGCGGGCACGGGGGAGTCGTGCCGGGAGGCGGCAGCGCCGGGGGCGGCGTTGCTGGCGACGCCGGCGTAGGCCACGGCGGCATCGTCGAGCGCGCCGCCGGTGACATAGGCCTGGCCCGCGGCGGGTGTGCCGGTGGGGGGCGCATTCAGGCGGCGCAGGACGAGGACGCCGGTGAAGTCAGCGTTGGTGGGGTTGATCCAGGACAGGTTGATCCAGGTGCCGCCATCGCTCGCGGCGAGGCTGGTGACCGGGTCCGGCGCGCTGAGATCATCGGAGGGGACGCGCGCGCCGAATTCGTAGGCGCCGACATCATAGGCCGTTCCGACGGGCCGACCGCCGCCATCGAAGTCATCGGAGAGGCCGGCGATATTCATGCCGGTGTCGATGCAGGGGCTGGCGGGGAGCAGGTGCAGGTCGCGCGTGCCTTCGTTGGCGAAGAGCGGGTCGCTGTTGAAGTTGTTGGCGATGGTGCCGGCGAGGTCCGGCGGCGGATTGAAGCCGCCGCGCACATCGCTGTTGATGACACTCACGGGCCCGGAGGAGTTGATTTCGTTAAAGCGCTTGGGCAGGAGCCCGCCGCCGTCATTGCCCACGTCCCAGAGGATGCAGTTCTGGAAGAGCGGCTGGCTGCCGTTCGATGAGTACATGCAGTTGCCGCCGTCCGTGGCGCTGTTGTTCACGAAGGAGCAATTGCGCAGGGTGACGGGCTGGTGATAGAGGGCGATGGCCCCGCCGACGGAGGTGGAGAAGTTGTCGTAGAAGATGCAATTCTCGATGACCGGGCTGGAGTTGTAACTCTGCAGGCCGCCGCCACGTCCGCTGTTGGCGGTATTGCGCCGGAAGATGCAATTCCGGATCAGGGAGGCGGCGGCGTTGTGGAGGCCGCCACCGGTGGCGCCGGCGTTGTCCTGGAAGATGCAGTTGCGCACCGTCATGGCCGCGCTGTTGAGCATGCCGGCGCCCTGCAGGGTGCCGAAGGCGCGCTCCACGATGAAGCCATCGAGCACGGCGCCGGTGGCGCCGGCCGGGGCGTTGACGATGCGCTGGCTATTGTCCGTGTTTTCATCGGGGGTGCCGATATCTCCGGACAGCGAGGTGGGATGTTGCGCGTAGCGGCGCTGGCTGAGGGTGCTTTCCGTGCCGGCGAAGCCACCGTAGACAGCGAGGCCGGCCTTCATGGTGAAGACGGCATTGCGTTCCGTGCCATAGGTGGGGGTGTAGGTGCCCTCGGCGACCCAGATGGCGTTCGTGGCGGTGGCGGCGGCCAGGGCGGTTTGCAGATTGGTGTAGGCGTTGGCCCAGGAGGTGCCGGTGTTGGCGCCGCTGGCGGCATCGACATCGACATAGATCTTGGTGATGGCCGGGGTGGTGGCCATGGCCTGCACGCCCGCCGAGTAGAGGCGTTCGCGATCCATGGCGTAGGCCGTGTAGTAGTACGGCGTGGCGTCGCTGATGCTCCACTGGTCGCGGTACTGGTTGGCGGCACCGGAGGCGAGGGTGGCGGCGGGGCCGACATAGACGATGGTGCCGGCGGGCGTGAGCGCGCCGACGGTGTAGGCCTGGCCTGGCGTGGGGGTCCAAGGGGCGGGCAGGCTGCTCTGGCGCACGAGCAGGACGCCGCCCAGGTCGGCGGCCGCCGGGTTGTTCCAAGTCAGCTGGACGGTGTCGGGGGCGGGAGCAGTGGCCGCAAAGGCCTGCAGGGGGCCCGGGCCGTTGGTGTCGGCCAGCGTGGTGACATCGATCTGGGCGTCGGGGGATTGCGCGTACTTGTGGAGTGTGTCGTAAGCGTAGACCACGTAGGTGTAGGTGGAGGTGGAGGTGAGGTAGCCGGGATCGGTGGCGCCGGAGAACGCGTTGGGCGTGGTGGTGCTGCCGGGGCCGACATAGGCGACGACGGCGTTGCCGACGATCTGACCGGCGGTATAGGTGGCGCCCTGGACCGGCCGCACGAGCGCGGCGGCTCCGGCCACGCTGTTGCTGTAGACGGCGGCCACCTGGTTGGGTGCGAGCACGCGATCGAAGACGACGAAGTCCGCCATCAAGCCGACGAAGTAGCGGTCGTAGAAGGTGCCGCTTTCGTCGTAGTCCTGTCCGAGAATCCAGTCGCCGGTGGTGGTGGCGGTGAAGGCCTTCATGCCGTTGGTGCTCGGGTCGAGCGCGCCGTTGCGATAGAAGTGCATGTTGGTGGTGCCGGCGTTGGCGTCCCAGGTGTAGGCGATGTGCTGCCAGGCGTTGGCCGGCACGGGCAGGCTGGAATAGAACGAGCCGCCAAAGCCCTTGGGCCAGGCGAAGAGACCGCCTTCGTTCTTGGCCACTTCGATGCCCGTGCTGCTGTCAAACGGATCGGTCTTCACGAAGCAATAGCGCGCCTTGACGGCGGTGGGCTTGACCCAGAAGGAGATGGTGCCGCGGGATTTGTCGAAGTCCATGGAGGCGCTATCGAGGATTTTCACGGCGTTATTGGCCGTGGCGGTGCCGGAGAAGGTCACGGCGTCGAGCGGCACGGGAGATCCGGCGAGGGTGGGGCCGCCGCCGGGCGAGAAGCTGACGTTGCTGAGGAGCAGGCCGTTGTTGCCATGGCCGGAGGCATCAGCGGCGGTGGAGCCGCCACCGTCGGAGAACTTCAGCCACACGACGGGGTTGGTGGTGTTCTGCTTGGGTGAGCGGAAGACGACGACGCCGGCGAAGCCGGGATCGGCGGGATTGGTCCAGGTCAGGCCGACGGTGTGGTCGCCGGGAGTGGCGGCGAGGCCGGTGACGTTGAGGAGCGCCAGGGTTTCGGCGGTGACGAGGCTGGAGGGGCCGGAGTAGTTGGGGCCGGAGTCGAGGGTGAAGAGGACGTAGTAGTAAGGGATGCCACCGGCGAGTCCGGTGTCGAGGTATTCGGAGGCCTCGCCGGGGGTGCTGTTGGTGCCCCAGCCGACGTAGGCCACGACGCCATCGCCGAGGGCCTGGCCGGCCGTGTAGGTGACGGTGTTCGACGGGGCGCCGGTGGGCGCCGCGCCGGAGCGGCGGAGGATCAGGACGCCGGCAAGTTCCTCGCCGGAGGCGTGGGTCCACGTCACCTTGATCTGGTTTTTGCCGCCCAGGACGGCCGGCGTGGCGGGCGGATTGGGTGGGGGCAGGCTGGTCCCGCTGGCGGTGGCGCGGTCGGCGTACTTGATTTGGGAATCGTAGGCGAAGACGGCGTAGCTGTAGCTGGTGTTGGGTGGCAGGTTGGTGTTGGAGTAGCTGGACGGTGCACCGGGTGTGGCCGTGGCGCCGGGGCCCATGTAGATCACGGTGCCATTGCCGATGTGACTCCCCACCGTGTAGGCGCCGCCATCGCCGGGCAGGCCGTCATGCACGGTGCCGAAGGGCAGGCGGACCACGAGCACCCCGGCGAAGACGGTGTTGGTGGGATTGGTCCAGTTCAAGACGATGCGGCTGACGGAGCCTGTGCCCACGAGGTTCTGGACGGGGTCGACGCGGAAGAGCGGGGTGGTCGTGTACTCGTAGGCGCCCATGTCGACGCCGGCGCCGGTGGGGCGGGGAATGCCGTCGAGGTCGGGCGTGATGGTCTGGGCGAGTTCAGCGGTATCGATGCAGGGGCTGGCGGGCTGGAGGTGGAGGTTGCGACCGGGTTCGCTGATGAAGAGCGGGCGGTCGCTGAGGATATTGGTGGAGGTCGAGTAGAGCGGGGCCGTCAAACCGTTGCTGACGACGCTGTAGCGCACGTCCACGAGCTTGGCGTGCAGATTGGTGTCGCTCCCGAACTGCCGCACGCAGATACCGCCGCCATGATCGCGGCTGGTGTGGTTCTGGTTCCAGAAAATGGAATTGCGCAGGAGGGCGGTGGCCTGGTTGTACACGTAGACGCTGTATCCGGCAAAGGAGGCGCGGTTCGTATTGAACGTGCAGTGCCGCATGGTGAGGGTCTGGTTCGCCATGGCGACGGCGCCGCCGGAACCGGTGCTGGCGCGGTTCCCATGAAACACGCAGTTGTCGAGGGTGAGGTTACCGAACTGGCTCATGACGCCGCCGCCGTTGGAGGTGGCCGTGTTGTTGCTGAAGACGCAGTCGCGGATGGTGGCCCCGGCGAGGGAGTAGAGGGCGCCGCCCTCGTTGCCGCTGTTATTGCCGAAGACGCAGTTGCGAACGGTGATCGGCATCCCTTCGATGTATATGCCGCCGCCGGGCAGCGAGCCGAGTCCGGCGAGGACGTGATTCGTGGTGCCGTTGCCATTGAGGAGTTGGAAGCCGTCGACGACGGCGTTTGTGGCGTAGATGGCCTGGATCAGCTGGCGCGTATCGTCGCGGACGTTGTTGGTGGCGCCGATGTTGCCCTGCAGGATGGTGGGGTGTCGCGCGGCGTTGCGGGCGGTGGCATTGGTTTCATTACCGGCGAAGCCGCCGAGCAGCGACACGTTGGCCTTGATCATATAGGACATCACGGGATTGGTTGGGTGTGGCGAGTAGGAGCCTTGCGCCACCCAGATGGCATCGCCGGGGATGGCGACGCTCAGCGCGTCCTGGATATTGGTGAAGGCGTTGGCCCAGGAGGTGCCATTGCCGTTGGTGACCACGTAGCTGTCCACGTAGCGCGTGCCGGCACCGGCAGAGAGTGGTGCGAGGCTGGCGGCGACGGCGAGCGTCAAGACGAGTAAGCCGTGGAGCGGGCGGGAAGCGTGCTGGCGGATTGACTGTGTCATGAGCTGCTCCTGGTCGCGTGATGACGCCGGTTAACTATGCCCTATTTACTATACAACGGAATGCGATGAGTGTCCATAGGTGGGGCCGGCGAATTGAGATGGGCAAATTGCCCCGAAAATAATCTGACCGAAGCGAAACAGGGAGTGGGTCGCATAATCATTCGTTGCCCCATAAATGACCTGACCGAAAGGAGGAGGCATTTATGGGTGGGGAAACGAAGCAGGAATGTCTGGAGAAGACACGGGTTCGGTATCGGGGGGGCGGGCCGCAGGTACAAGAAGATTATCCTGGATGAGTTCTGTGCGACCTGGGAGTACAACCGCAAATACGCCATCGATTTGCTCAATGCCAAAGCACGCAAGCGCAGGGGGCGTCGCGGCCGGCCCGCCCGGTATGGCCGCCAGGAACACAAGGTCCTTGAGCAGATCTGGCTCGTGGCGACGCGGCCCTGCTCCAGACGGTTGCAGGCCATGTTGGCGGCTTGGTTACCTTTCTACGAACAGCGCCACGGATCGTTGGATCGGACAACGAAAACGAATCTGCTTCAGATCAGCAAGAACAGCATTGATCGGCTCCTGAAGCCTACGCGTAGGCGATACGGGACCCATGGACGCTGCGGCACGCGGCCGGGCACACAATTGCTGCACCAGATTCCGATCAAGACTTCGCACTGGAAGGTCTCGGAGCCGGGCTTTATGCAGGCCGACACGGTGGCTCACGGTGGGGACTCGATGGAAGGGGATTTCGTCCATAGCCTTACCTTTACGGACATTTGCAGCGGATGGACCGAAAACCGCGCGACATGGAACAAGGGCGCGCAGGGCGTTCTCACGCAGTTGCGGGAGTTGGAGGAGTCCTTACCGTTCCCGATCCAGGGCTTTCATTCGGACAATGGGAAAGAGTTCCTGAATCACCATCTGTATCGCTACTACTCACAACGCAAGGAACCCATCGGGATGTCGCGGGGCCGCCCACGCCAGGGCAACGACTCCGCCCAGGTGGAACAGAAGAACTGGAGCCATGTGCGACTCCTCCTCGGGTATCAACGCCTCGACGATCCCTCCTTGGTGCCCAAAATCAACGAGCTCTATCGCCTCTGGGACGCGTTCAACAACTTCTTCTGCACGAACTTGAAGTTGATCGAGAAAACCAAGGTGGGCTCGCGATACCAAAAGAAGTACGACATCCCCCAAAAGCCCTACCAACGTAAGCGTCACGCCGGCCACCTCTGACTGAGTCTATCGTAGATGTCGTATGGTCTGGCCTATGACATCTACGAACACACTGCCGATACTCAAGACGGACACGAGGGGCCGGGTGCGCACGCCCGCGGCGGATCGCGAGGCGCTGCTGGATCTGTTCGAGCAGGGCGGGATGAGCGGGGCGGCGTTTGCTCGGTCACACGGGATTCGTTACCCGACATTTGTCCATTGGCTGCAGGTCAGGCGCAAGCAGCGGGCGGAGAATGCCGCAGAGAGAGAGCGAGCAGCTCGACGCCAACCAGTTGATGCTGCTGTTCGGCGAACTGGATAAGCCCAGTTCGCCTTCGGCCTCCGGGGACGCGGCGACCTTGGAGGCCGGGACGAAATCGCCGCACTCCCGCACCCCGCCGTCCCCGCTGCCCCGACAACGCGCCCGTGGTGACCGAAGTTATCGCCCCGGCGACGGTCACCGCCAATCCCGCCGCCTTCCGCCAGATCGGCGAAGAAACCAGCGAGCAGTTCGACTATGAGCCGGGTTATGTCCTGCGCCGGCGGACCGTCCGGCGGGTCTGGGTGAGGCGGGGCGGCCTCGACGCCGCCCCTCTCATCGCCCCGCTGCCGCCGAATCTGATCGAGGGAGGCATCCTGGCGCCAGGGCTGCTGGCCCAAATCCTGGTGGGCAAGTATCACGACCACCTTCCGCTCTACCGGCAGCAGCGGATCTTCAACGACCGGTACGGGTTGTACATGCCGCGCCAGACGCTGGCCCGTGGCGTGGAGTTGGCGGCCACCTGGCTGGAACCCATCGTGCGAGAAATGCTGCGCGAGCAACTGGCCGGCGGTTACGTGCAGATCGACGAGACACCGGTCAATTACTTGAGTCCGGGCCTGGGGCAGACGGCCTAGCAGCCTGTCGGACTTGCGACAGTCGTTTTCATCAGTTTCGATAGCGTGGGTAAGCGCGGATGGTAAACTACGCGTCCATGAGCACACGCTTTGTGACGGTGGATCGGGAGACGCCGATGCTGTTGCCGGTGGA
>JAIOPI010000034.1 GCA_021413965.1 Lentisphaerota bacterium
TCGAACCCGCGACGTCCAGCTTGGGAAGCTGGCATTCTACCGCTGAATTACTCCCGCTCAAGGAGGCCAGCAGCGGAGATAGTAGGGGAAGGCGACGGGGGCGTCAATCTTATCGCGCACGTTGATTGTACAGCGCCACAATCTGGTCGGCGACCTGGTCGGGCGTCAGGGCGTTGGTGTCCACCTGGTGCGGGACCGCGTCGTAGAGCGCTTGCCGCTTTCCGAGGAGTTCACGGATGCGGCCCAGTTTGTCGCCGGTCGCCAGGAGCGGACGGTGCGTCTCATGGCCCACGCGCTGGAGGATGATCTCCGGCGAGGCCTGCAGGCACACCACCAACCCCGAGCGAGCAAAGTCGGAGACGTTGTCCGGGTTCAGGACGATGCCGCCGCCCGTCGAGATGACGAGGCCGGACTGGCCGGCCAGCTCCTGCGCGAGGGCGCGCTCCAGCACCCTGAAGTGGGGCTCCCCGTCCTCCTCAAAAATGCGCGAGATCGGCTTCTGCTGTCGCGACTCGATGAGGGTATCCATGTCGACGAGTTGCAGCCCCAGGCGCTGGGCGAGGCACCGCCCGACGCTGGACTTCCCGGTGCCCATGAACCCGATCAACACGATGTTGGCGCGCGTATGCATGCGTGGCTCTTAACGGGGAAGGGACGCGGTTGTCAATCCGCATGCGAGGTGACGGTCTCGTCCGGCTGGCGGCCGGGCATGATTCGGAAGGTGGAGGCGAGGCTTGACGCGTGAGGGGGGGGAGGTGAGAATGCCGTTTAACGGCGGGGCGCATCGTCATGCATGGTTGGTTGCACCACGCCGAACGGAGGAGGGCCGCCATGAGAGCCGAGTGTGTGCGCGTGTTGCAGGTCGTCCTGGTTGCCGGGCTGGCGATGGTCGGCGGCATCGTGCCTGTCGAGGCGTTGGATTTTGGCGACGCACCGGATCCGGGATATCCGACCCTGCTCGCCAGCGATGGCGCGCGCCACACGCCGGGGGGGCCTTGGCTGGGCAATGCGGGCAATGCTCCGGACGATGAGATCGACGGCCAGCAGAATGCGAATGCGCTGGGCGATGACTTCAATGACAGCGACGACGAAGATGGCGTGTCGTTTCCGCCGCTGATCCGGGGGCGCTCCGCCAGCATCGGTTTCGAGGTCAGCGGCACCACGGGGGTGGTGGAGATCTGGATTGATCTGAATGCCGACGGCACGTGGCAGCATCCGCAGGAAATCGTCCACCTCGGCACCTACGCGATGGGCAGCCACGCGTTTGCCTACACGCTCCCGGTTGGAACGCAGGATGCTTCCACGTTCGCCCGGTGCCGGATCAGCACGGCCGGCACCGGCTCCCCGTCGGGTGAGGCGGCCGATGGGGAGGTCGAGGACCACAATGTCTTCCTGAATGACGGCGTCGCGGACTGGTGCAACCTGCAGTTTCCACCGGACCAGCGGGTCCGCGTCGGCGTGCCGACGGGATTCATTTACGGCCAGGTGTGGATCAACGGTGAAACGTCCAAGGGCGGCGCCACGCCTGGGCTGGCCGCACAGCTGGGGTACGGGCCGGACGGCAGCGATCCCGCCACGAGTCCGGACTGGGTGTGGGTGAATGCCACTTATAATCTCGATGTTGGCAACAACGATGAATACATGGCCACGCTGACGGCCGCGCATCCGGGCGTTTACGACTACGCCTATCGCTACTCGTGGTTCGGGGGGGCGTATGCCTACGGGGATCTCGATGGCATGGCGAACGGCTACGACCCCGCCCAGGCGGGTCACCTGGTGGTGCTGCCGGAGCCCGAGTGTCCCAAGTGGGTACAACCGCCGGATTGCGACGTCGGGCTCGACGTGCGCTCCTACCGGGACCTGGCCGCGGCGACCAACCGGGTGGCGGACGATTTCGTCTCTGATGGACGGCCGATCACCGCCGTGCGCTGGTGGGGATCGTACATCGGGTACGGCGGTCTGCCGGATCTGACCCTGTCGCCTCCGGGGCTGCGACCGGTCGCGTTTGAGCTGTCCTGGTATACGGACCGCCCCGCCGGCACGCTGGCGGCGTGGAGCATGCCGGGGACACTGGTGACCAATGTCGAGGTCACCCTGCTTCCGTACGGTGTTGCCTCGAATGGCGCCACTGGCGTCGTCTCCGAAACCTTCTTCTGCACGACAGACCTCTCCTGGGCCCGCCCCGTGCCTCCGGTCCCGCCGTTCGAGCATGAGTACGAGTACCGTGTCCTGCTGCCAGAGCCATGGCTGGAGCTACACGGCGGCGTGTACTGGCTGTCCGTTCGGGCCCTCTACGCGGAGTCGGCCCTCTTCCCCTGGGGATGGAAGACGACGCCGGTGCTATACAACTGGAACGACCATGCGGTGTCGGCGACGCCGGCATCCTGGACGAACATCGTCTACCCGCCGCCGGGGTGGACGAGCATAACGAACCATCCCTATCGGGGCCAGCCGGTGAATCTTGCTTTCGAAATGCTGACCGACGTGTGCCCCCGGCGCTGCCTGAAGTGGCAGCAAGGGCCGGACCTGGTTGCGGGCACAGACCTGCCCAGCTGGCGGCGCGCGGACGGACCGGATTTGCCCGGGCAGCTGCTGCGCGCGGATGATTTCGTTTCAGACGGGCGGCGCATCACGGACTTGCATTGGTGGGGGTCCTACCCGGGATGGCAGACCGAACAGCCGGGCCAGCCTGCTGTCGCCCCGGTGCCGCCTCCGGCGGGGCCGCTCCGTCCGCTGGGGTTTGACATCAGTTGGCATGCGGATGCGGGATCGGGGTGTATCCCCGGGGCGGTGATCACGAACTTGTTCGTCCCGATGGCGCTTTGCCACGAGGTCTACTTCGGCCAGGTCGACCAATCGCCCTGGTGGGGGCGGCCCTACTTCGAGCACGAGTATCAATATGACGTGGATCTGCTGAACGATTCCGTCTCCGGTCTGCCATGGCCGGAACTGGCCGGGGCGCGGTACTGGTTGAACATTCAGGCCGTCTTTCCCGCGGGATTCCTGACCAATGAGCTGCATCAGGGCTGGGGGTGGAAGTCGACGCCCATGACGAACCTGTGTCCCTCCGCGGTCTCGCCCGATGGGGGCCAGGCCTGGCAGCATGACGGGTTGCCGCCACCGCATCCGATGGCGGGTCAGCCCTTCGATCTCGCGTTTGAGCTGACGACGATCGATCAGCCGGATTCCCAGTCGCCTTGGTTCGACGAGGTCTTCATCACGAACATTGCCGTTCAGGCGGGGACGAGCAACGTTTACACGATCACGTCGCTGGGTGACTGCGGGTGCGGCCTCCAGACGCTTCAATCGTCGACCAACTTGCGGGCGGCGGGATTGGGCTTTACCGACGTGTGGACCAACCGAGTGCCACTGACCCGGAATCTGTGGCAGGTCACCTCGACCAACACCCGGGCGTTTTACCGCGTGCTGCAGAGGGACTGAGTGCGGGGCATGGCCGGGTGGATGGGGGGGGCGGATCGCGAGCGGCGGGGCGTCACCTCCAGGAAGGCACGGGACAGCCGGTGGCGTGATCGCTGGCGGTCTATTCCTGCTCGCGGCAGGAAGGCCCCTGCGGTACACTCTCCGCGCCTTATGCGACAAGGATGGATAGCACTTCTTTTGGCACTCGCCGTCCCGGCTTGGGCGTTAGGACCGCACGAAGTTCTGCTGCTCATCAATGAGCAGTCGTCGGATTCCATCGCGGTCGGCAAGGAGTACGCGGCACTTCGCCGAATCCCGTCGCGAAACATCGTGCGGCTGGCCATTCCGGCCGCGCTGCTCAAGGCGCCGTCCATATCCGCCGCGGACTTTGAGCGGCGCATTTGGAACCCGGCTAGCCAGGCCGTACGCGAGAGGGGGTTGGAGTCCCAGATTCTGGTCTGGCTGTATTCCGTGGACTTCCCGGTGCGCATTGCCACCAAGCCGGAGATTTCTGTGCTGGGACTGACGTTCCTCCGCAACCGCGTGCCGGATCCGGACCTGGTTGAGAACGGCACCTATGTGTCTCCGCTTTTTGGCGGGGCGGGCGGGATCGGGCAGGCGGCGTACTTGGCGCAGAGTTTCGATGTGATTGCCGAAGGGCTGGGGGCGGACATGCCGTTGCCCGCGATGATGCTGGGCTACACGCGTCCGCCGTACGGGAACTCGCTCGAAAAGGTCCAGGCCTGCCTGCGCAAGGGGGTGGCATCGGACAGCACGTTTCCCAGCGGGACCGTTTACTTTGTTCAGACCAGCGACATCCGGTCCACGAGTCGTGCGTGGCAGCAGCGCGACATTTCGCAGCAACTCGCCAGGCTCGGCGTGCGCGCGGTCATTACCAACGCCGAGCCGGTTTCGGTCCGGGACGTGCTGGGCCTGCAGATGGGCGCGCCAGACGTGCGACCGGAGCGCAATCGCTACCTGCCCGGGGCCATGGCGGAGCACCTGACAAGCGCCGGTGGGGTGCTCGTACCCAGTCCGCAGACCAAGTTGACGGCCTGGATCGAGGCGGGGGCGACGGCCAGTGCCGGGACGGTGACGGAGCCTTACGCCATATGGGCGAAGTTTCCGAGCGCGCAGTTCTTCATTTATTATGCCTCCGGCTGCACGCTCATCGAAAGCTTGTACGAGTCGATCCGGTGCCCGTTGCAGTTGCTCCTGATTGGCGAGCCGCTCGCGTCGCCCTGGAAGCCCAAGGGCAGGCTGCTGCTGTCGGGGGTGGACGGGCCGCTCCGGGACGCGCGCGTGGTGCGGCCGCGCGTGGAGTCGGCCTATGGCTTTGACTATCGGCATTTCCGGTACTATGTCGATGGCCGATTCATGCACGACGGGGACAGTTGGACGGTGGATGAATCCGCGCTGGCGCCCGGTGCGCACCGGTTGCGCGTGGTGGGCTACGGAACGGGGCTTGTGCGGCAGCAGGTTTTCGAGGAATGTGAGCTGGTTGCGGCTCCGCCGGAAGGTCGGACCAATGTGGTGGCGGGAACAGGAGAATAAACATGCCGGTTTCAGTGGTGACGGGCGGTGCGGGCTTTTTGGGATCGCACCTGTGTGACAAGTTGTTGGGAGAGGGGCACCAGGTCATCTGCCTGGACAACCTCATCACGGGCAACGTGGCCAACATCGAGCATCTGGCCGGGAATCCGGCGTTCAAGTTCATCAAGCACGATGTGACGGAGTACATCTACCTGCCGGGGAAGGTGGATTTCATCTATCATTTTGCCTCGCCCGCGAGCCCGATCGACTATCTCGAGCTGCCGATTCAGACGTTGAAAGTCGGGGCGTTGGGCACGCACAAGGCGCTGGGGCTGGCGCATGCCAAGGGGGCCGTCTTCCTGCTGGCCTCGACGTCGGAAACCTATGGCGACCCGCTCGTGCATCCGCAGCCGGAGACCTACTGGGGCAACGTGAACCCGGTGGGGCCGCGCGGCGTGTACGACGAGGCGAAGCGTTTTGCGGAAGCGATGACCATGGCCTATCGCCGCTATCACAAGGTGAACACGAAGATCGTGCGCATTTTCAATACCTACGGCCCTCGCATGCGGATTCGCGACGGGCGTGCCGTGCCGGCTTTCCTCAGCCAGGCGCTGCGGAACGAGCCGATCACGGTGTTTGGCGATGGCAGCCAGACGCGCAGTTTCTGCTACGTTTCCGATTTGCTGGCCGGCATTTACAAGCTGGCGCTGAGCAACGAGTCCGGTCCCATCAACATCGGAAACCCGGCGGAAATGACCGTGAAGCAGCTGGCGGAGTACATCATCAAGCTGACGGGCAGCAAGTCGACGCTGCAGTATGATCCGCTGCCGGCCGACGATCCGAAAGTCCGCCAGCCGGACATTACGCTGGCGCGCACGAAGCTGGGCTGGGAGCCCAAGGTGGCCTTCGAGGAAGGGATCCGGCTGACGCTGGACTACTTCAAGAAGGCGGTGTTGGGCTGACGGTCCGGTGCGGGCGGAACGCGAAGGCGTTCCGCTCCACCGCGAATTGTGCCCGCGATGATGCGAGCGGCGGTCGAAGGTGGGCCGCGACCTCAGGGCGCGGCGTTGGGCTGGTGGTGACCATGCCCGCGCCCGGAGGTCGCGGGCCACCTCGGACGTGGAGGACTTGCGGGTTCAGGCTTCGGGGGTGGGCTCGGGTTCCGCGGGCGGGGTGGCGAGGTCACCGGTGCTAGGAACGGGCGGGGCCACAATCGCGGGGCTGGATTCGGGGGCCGGGACATTTTCCTCGCGGTCGACGGTGGTGGCGGCCACGAGCTTGTCGCCTTCGTCCAGGTTGATGAGGCGCACGCCCTGCGTGGCGCGGCCGATGACGCGCACGTCGCTGACATCCATGCGGATCATCTTGCCGTGTTCGGTGATGAGCATGAGGGAGTCGTCGTCCGTCACCGCGTGCGCGCCGACGACGCGGCCGTTGCGTTCGGAGGTGCGGATGGCGATGATGCCCTTTCCGCCGCGGCCCTGCAGGCGATACTCGTCGAAGGGCGTGCGCTTGCCGTAGCCGTTTTCCGTGCAAATCAGGAAGGTGCTGTTGGGGTCGATGATGGCCATGGATTCCACGGCATCGCCTTCCTCGAGCGAGATGCCCCAGACGCCATAGGTGGCCCGGCCGGTGTCGCGCAGTTCCTCTTCCGAGAAGCGGATGCTCATGCCGCCGCGGGTGGCGAGGATGACCTCGTTCTTGCCGGTGGTCAGCTTGACCTCGATCAGCCGGTCGCCTTCCTCGATGTTGATGCCGATGATGCCATCGCGCCGGATATTGCGGTATTCGCCGAGGTTGGTCTTCTTCACGAGCCCCTTCTGGGTGGCCATGATGAAGTGCCGGGTTTCGTCGAAGTCGCGGATATTGATGAGGGCGGCGATCTTCTCCTCGGTCTGCATGTTGAGGAGGTTGACGATCGCCTTGCCGCCGGCGACGCGGCTGGCCTCGGGGATTTCGTAGACGCGCTGCGAGTACACACGTCCCGCGGAGGTGAAGAACAGCAGGATGTCGTGCGTGTTCGCGAAGAAGATGTGCTCGACGTAATCGGTTTCCCGGGTGGTCATCCCGGAGACGCCCTTGCCGCCGCGGCGCTGGGCCTTGTAGGTGTCCGTCGGCACGCGCTTGATGTAGCCGGTGTGGCTGATGGTGATGACGCAGCCGCGATCGGCCACGAGGTCTTCGATGCTGACCTCGCCCTCGGCGGCGGCGATATCGGTGCGCCGGGCGTCGCCGTAAGCGTCCTTGATCCCGCGCAGCTCCTCCTTGATCAGCGCGTAGATCTTGTGGTCGTTCTCGAGGAGGTCGCGCAGGTAGGAGATGTACTTGATGACCTCGAGGTACTCGTTCTCGATCTTGTCGCGCTCCAAGCCGGTGAGCTGGTAGAGGCGCATGTCGAGAATGGCGTTAGCCTGGATTTCCGAGAGGCGGAAGCGGCTCATCAGCAAGAGGCGGGCTTCGTCGCGGTTCTTGGATTCGCGGATGGTGCGCACGACCTCGTTCAGGTGATCGAGGGCGATCTTGAGGCCTTCGAGGATATGGGCGCGGGCCTCGGCCTTGGCGAGTTCGAACTTGGTTCGGCGCGTGACGACCTCGAAGCGGTGGGCGGTGAAGCAATCGATCAGCTCCTTGAGGTTCATCGTGCGCGGGCGGCCGTGGTCGATGGCCAGCATGATGGCGCCGAAGGTGGTCTGGAGCTGGGTGTGCTTGAAGATGCTGTTGAGGACGACCTGGGGCATGGCGGCGCGCTTGAGTTCGATGACGACGCGGATGCCATCCTTGTTGGATTCGTCGCGGATGTCGGAGATGCCCTCGATGGTTTTCTGCTGCGTGAGGTGGGCGATATCCTGGATCAGGTTGGCCTTGTTGACGGTATAGGGGATTTCGCTGATCAGGATGAAGGCCTTGCCGTCGTCGTCCTCTTCGATGGAGGCGCGTCCGCGTACGCGCATCTGGCCGCGGCCGGTGCGGTACATTTCCGCGATGGGGCCGGTGCCGCAGATGATGCCGCCGGTGGGGAAATCGGGGCCCTTGATGTGCAGCATCAGTTCGTCGACGGTGATGGCGGGATTATCGATGGCGGCGATGACGGCATCCACGACCTCATTGAGGTTGTGGGGAGGCATGTTGGTGGCCATGCCGACGGCGATGCCGGTCGAGCCGTTCAGCAGCAGGTTGGGGAACTTGGAGGGCAGGACGAGGGGCTGCTGCAGGGATTCGTCGTAGTTGGGGCCGAAGTCGACGGTCTCCTTGTCGATATCGGCCAGCAGTTCCTCGGCGAGGCGGTTCATGCGGACTTCGGTATACCGCATGGCGGCGGGCGGATCGCCGTCGATGGAGCCGAAGTTACCCTGGCCATCGACGAGGGGATAGCGCAGGGAGAAGTCCTGGGCCATGCGCACGATGGTTTCGTACACAGCCGAATCGCCGTGGGGATGATACTTACCGATGACGTCGCCGACCACGCGCGCCGACTTCTTGTAGGCGTGGTTATGGGTGTTGCCCAGTTCCCGCATGGCGAAGAGGACGCGGCGGTGGACCGGTTTGAGCCCGTCCCGCACGTCGGGCAGCGCCCGGCCGACGATGACGCTCATCGAGTAGTCGATATACGAGGAGCGCATCTCGTCTTCGATGGCGATGGGGTCGATGCGCTGTGGTTCGACGGCTGGGGCGGGTTCGTCCATAGGGGCTTACACGTCCAGATTGCGTACGTTCAGAGCGTTGGTTTCGATGAAATTCCGGCGGGGCTCCACTTCCTCGCCCATCAGCAGGGTGAAGACTTCGTCCGCGGCCAGCGGGTTTTCGATGACCACCTGAAGGAGTTTGCGTTTGACCGGGTCCATGGTGGTTTCGAAGAGCTGTTCGGGGTTCATTTCGCCCAAGCCCTTGTAGCGCTGAATGGTGAGGCCCTGGCGCCCGAGATTGCGGACGGTGTCCAGCAGCTCGGGCAGCGAATGGATGGGCTGGTGCTCGGGGACCCCGTTCTCGAGGGTACACAGCGGCTGTTCGCCCTTGCGGTACTGATCGATGGAGAAGCCCTTTTTCTCGAGGCTGGCGACGAGGCGGCCGAGCGAGGCGGCCTGGTAGATTTCGACGCGGTGGAAGTCCGAGCGCTGGGAAGCGTCGCGGCTCGTGCCCTCTTCGAAGATCTCCATCTGACGCCCGCTGCGGCGTTCGGCATCCGCCTGGAGGTCCTTGAGCGCGGCGTCGGAGTAGACGTAGTGCCGTTCGACTTCGTCGCCGCCTTCGATGGTCACGACATACATGGGGAAGGCGCCGGAGGCGGCGTCGCGGCGCGAGAGGTAATCCAGGAAGTCGATGCCCTTGCGTGCGAGGCTGTGGCCGACCTGCTCGATGCGCGTGAGGATTTCCAGGATTTGCGCGAGGGCGTGGCCCTTGATCGGTTTTTCTTCCTTGGCGTAGTGGACCGCCACGTCTTCGGCGCCCAGTTCGAGGAGCTTGCGCGTCAGCTCGGCTTCGGACTCGATGTACTCCTCGCGCTTCTTGCGCACGATCTTGTACAGCGGCGGCTGGGCGAGATAGATGTAGCCGCGTTCGATCAGCAGCGGCATCTGGCGATGGAAGAACGTCAGCAGCAAGGTCCGGATGTGGGCGCCGTCGACGTCGGCGTCGGTCATGATGATGATCTTGTGGTAGCGCGTCTTGGCGATGTCGAATTCGTCATTGCCAATGCCGGCGCCGATGGCCGTGATGAGGGTCTGGATTTCACGGTTATTGAGGATCTTGTCGAGCCTCGCCTTTTCGACATTGAGGACTTTGCCGCGCAGGGGCAGGACGGCCTGGAATTCACGGTTTCGGCCCTGCTTGGCGGAGCCGCCGGCGCTGTCGCCCTCGACGATGTAGAGTTCGCACTTGGCGGGATCGCGTTCGGAGCAGTCGGCGAGCTTGCCGGGCAGGGCGGCGCTGTCGAGGGCGCCCTTGCGGCGGGTGAGATCGCGGGCCTTGCGGGCGGCTTCGCGGGCGCGTGAGGAGAGCAGGGCTTTGTCGATGATGCGCCGCGCCACGGACGGGTGCTCTTCGAGGAAGCTGCCCAGTTCGTCGTTGACGATGGATTCGACGATGCCCTGGACTTCGCTGTTGCCGAGCTTGGTCTTGGTTTGCCCCTCGAACTGCGGGCGGGGGATCTTGACGCTGATGATGGCGGTGAGTCCCTCGCGGACGTCATCGCCGGTCATGGACTCCTTGTCGTCCTTGATGATCTTGTTCGCCTTGGCGTAGTTGTTGATCGTGCGGGTCAGGGCGGAGCGAAAGCCGCTGAGGTGGGTGCCGCCTTCGATCGTGTTGATGTTGTTGGCGAAGCAGGAGATGTTTTCGTTGTAGGCATCCGTGTACTGCATCGCGATTTCCACGGCCAGGCCATCCTTCTCCTTGGTGATGGTGATGACCTTGGGATGGAGCGGATTGCGATTGCGGTTGAGATGCTCGACGAACTCCGTGATGCCGCCCTTGAAGTGGAAGAGTTCGCTGCGCTCGGGATCTTCCTGGGCGAGGGAGATCTCGAGGTCCTTGTTGAGAAAGGCGAGTTCGCGCAGCCGGGTGGCGAGAATTTCCCATTCGAACTTGGTGGTGGTGAAGATGGTGGCGTCGGGGAAGAAGGTGACCTTGGTGCCGGTGCCGCGCGCCTTGCCGATGGTTTCGAGCGGGGAGGCGGTTTTGCCGCGTTCGTAGCGCTGGTGATAGATCATGCCATCGCGGCGGACTTCGACTTCGAGCCACTCGCTGAGGGCGTTCACGCAGGAAACGCCGACGCCGTGCAATCCGCCGGAGACCTTGTAGCTGTCGTTATCAAACTTGCCGCCGGCATGGAGGGTGGTCAGCACGACCTCGATGGCGGGCTTTTTTTCGGTGGCGTGGATATCGACGGGAATGCCACGGCCGTTGTCGGTGACGGAGACGGAGCCATCGGCATTGAGGCGGACCTGAATGGCGTTGCAGTAGCCGGCGAGGGCTTCGTCGACACTGTTGTCGACCACCTCGTAGACGCAGTGATGCAGGCCACGGACGGCCGTGTCGCCGATATACATGGCCGGGCGCATGCGGACAGCGTCAATACCCTCCAAAACGGTGATATTGGTGGCATCGTAGGTGGCGCCAGACGGGGCCTTCGGCGTGGTCGTATCTTCTGTCTCCATATAAGCGTTTCATGTAATCACATCGGGCCGTGAAAGGCAAGCGCACAGGCGGTAAAAGTTTAATATGTAACTGATTGTAGTCAAGGGGGTTGCGTATGGCTGTGCGGGGGGCTTCCCGGGGGGGCGGTCGGGCCGTGCGCGAACCTGCTGCGGCATTGACAGCGAGGCCTGTAAACCGCTAAATTGCAGCCTTTTGTGCGCCCGGCTGGAGCCGCTGTATGCGGCCTTGTGGCGGCAGAGGCAGCACCGCGGAAACCAGCGCGACAGTAGGCGCGCACAACACAACGGAGACGTGGGTCATGTTCACAGTGTCGGATTTGCGCAAGGGGCTGAAGATAGAGATCGACGGGCAGCCGTTCGAGATCACGGAATTCACGTTCATGAAGCCGGGCAAAGGGCAGGCCATTTACACCTGCCGCGTGAAGCACATGGTCAATGGCGCGACGATGGTCAAGACGTACCGGCAGGTGGACCGGATTGATGAGCCGAACCTGACGATGAAGGAATGCTCCTTTTCCTACCAGAACGGTGACCACTACGTATTCATGGACGACCATTTCGAAGAGCTGAATCTTGAGGCGACGTTCCTGGGGGACCGGCGGCACTGGTTGGTCGAGGATATGCGTGTCAACGTCCTGTTTCACAACAATCAGCCGGTGGATGTGACGCTGCCCACGTTTGTCGAAAAGGAAATTGCCCACACGGATCCAGGGGCGCGGGGCAACACGGCGACCAACGTGATGAAGCCTGCCAAGCTGTCGAGTGGCTACGAGCTCCAGGTGCCGCTGTTCATCAACACCGGCGACATCATCAAGCTCGACACGCGCACGGGCAAGTACGCGGACCGTGTTTCGAAGAAGTGACGCGCCTGTCGGATGGCGGTCTCGTCCGGCCATGGATCGGCAGATCTGGCCGGGGAGGTTCCCGCTGAGGCGCAGAGGGTGCGCCAGGCGAGTGTTTCCGTGCGCTCTGCGACTCCGCGGGAGGTTCGCGGCTGGAAAATGTCACACGGAATCCAAGACGACACCATCAGGCGGCTGGCCCGCCTGCGGCTTCGGGCCCGGGCGCTTGAGGCGATTCGCACGTTCTTCACCAACCGCGACTATCTCGCCGTGGAGACCCCGATCCGGCTGCCGGCCCCGGCGCTGGAACTGCACATTGACGCGCTTTCTTCCGGCCCCCAGTTTCTGCGCACATCTCCCGAGTTGCACCTGAAGCGGTTGCTGGCGGACGGCGCGGAGCGCGTGTTTGAAATTGGGTCGTGCTTCCGGGCGGACGAGCGCGGGCTGCGGCATCTGCCCGAATTCACCATGCTGGAGTGGTATCGGGCGGGGGCGGACTATCGGGATCTGATGGAAGAGACGGAGGCGCTGGTGGCGGCGGTCTGGGCGGCAGTCCGGCAGGAGCCGGCATTTGCGCCGAGCGTGTCTGGCGTGGACGGTCCATGGGCGCGGCTGACCGTGCGCGACGCCTTCCTGCAGTTTGCGGGCTGGGACCCGGTGGCCCATTACGATCCGGATCGCTTCGATCTCGATCTCGTGCAACTCGTGGAACCGGGGTTGCCACGGGAGCGGCCCTTGTTTCTCACGGATTATCCCGTTGAGGCCGCGGCGCTGGCGCGCTGCCGCCCGGAGGTGCCGCCGGTGGCGGAGCGATGGGAGCTATATGCCGGCGGACTGGAGCTGGCCAACGCCTACAGCGAACTGACGGATGCGGCCGAGCAGCGGAGGCGGTTCGAGGCCTGCGCGGTGGATCGTGCGGCGCTGGGCAAGACGGTGTATCCGCTGGACGAAGCGTTCATGGCGGCGCTGGAGCGGGGGCTGCCGCCGAGTGCGGGGATCGCGCTGGGGCTGGACCGGCTGATCATGGTGCTGACGGGGGCGGAGCGGATTGACGACGTGCGGGCGTTCGTGCCGTAGGAGGCCGCGCCCGGAGGTCGCGGCCCACCTCGGCGGGTATGTGACTTGTGACGCGACGGGTTTGCGATTTGGAGCACGCAGGGGGATGCGGCGGTGAGCGCGGCATTGATTGGGTGAACAGGTGGCCCGCGACCTCCGGGCGCGGGCAATGGCATCCATGGTGATTCACGGCAAACTGCATCACAGGACGCCAAGCTGGGTGCCGGCAAGCGCGCGGTTCCACGTTCGGATTCGCATTGAAGGCGAGCAGCGGGCGCTTACCGACCCAGCGGTGGCGCCCGCACTGCTGACATCGGTCGACTTCTACCACGCTAGAGAACGCTGGCATGCGTGGCTGTTTCTGTTGATGCCGGACCATATCCATGCCGTCCTGTCCTTCTTCGACACATCGACGATGAGCCGCGTGATCGGGGACTGGAAGCGCTATCACGAAACGCAGACGGATGTGGTGTGGCAGGAGGGCTACTTCGACCATCGGCTGCGCCATGAAGATGAGGTGGTGAAGAAGTGCCACTATATTCGCATGAATCCCGTGCGGGCGGGGCTCTGCGATGTGTTGGCGGATTGGGCGTGGGTCGTGGAGCCTTGGCGGCGAGAGGGGGCGGGGTAGGAAGGGGGGCGGAGGCCGCGCCCGGAGGTCGCGGCCCACCTCGGCGGGTTTGCGACATATTTGGGCGGGGGCGCGGGATATTTGGGCGGGCGTGCGACAGACTTAGGCGGGGGCGGGGGATATTTGGGCGGGCGGGCGACAGACTTAGGCGGGGGCGGGGGAGAATTGGGCGGGCGGGGGAAGGCTCAGGGTTTGCAGAGCTTTTTCATGGCCTGGGTGACGGCCTTGAGGCCCACGCCATCCTGGGCGGAAATTTCGAGCGGCTTGGTGCGGGTCTTGCGCTTAAATTCCTTGAGGTGGGCGGCGGCTTCGGGCAGATCCATCTTGTTGGCCACGACGAGCAGGGGGCGTTTCAACAACTCGGGATTGCAGTGCTTCAACTCGCGGCGCAGGACGCGGTAATCCTCGTAGGGCTTGCGGCCGTCGACGCCGGCCATATCGATCACGAGTACGATGACCTTGGTGCGCTCGGCATGGCGTAAGAAAGCGTGGCCCAGTCCGGCGCCGGTATGGGCTCCTTCGATCAGGCCGGGAATGTCCACGACGCGAAGGCTGCTGTAGTCGTCGTAGAAGACGGTTCCCATGATGGGGTTGATCGTGGTGAAGGGGTAGGCGGCGACCTTGGGGTGGGCCTTGCTGATCTTGGAGATGAGGGAGGACTTGCCCGCGTTCGGGTAGCCTACCAGCCCCACGTCGGCGACGAGTTTCAGTTCCAGGCGGACATAGAGTTCCTCGCCCTCGGTGCCGTCGCTGTGTTCCATGGGGACCTGGTGGGACGGGCTGCGCCAGTGCCAGTTGCCGCGTCCGCCCTTGCCGCCACGGGCAATGACGAGTTCGGTGCCGTCATCGACCAGGTCGCCGATGAAGGCGCCGGAATCGCGGTTGTAGACGGAGGTGCCGCAGGGGACGGGCAAGACGACATCGGCGCCATCGTGGCCGGTCATGCGGGCGCCGCCGCCGGGGCGGCCATCCTTGGCGCGCTGGTGGGGGGCGTAGTAGAGGCTGAGGAGCGAGTCGACGTCGCGGTCGGCTTTAAGGATCACGTGTCCGCCGCGGCCGCCATCGCCGCCATCGGGACCGCCGTGGGGGATGAATTTTTCGCGCCGGAAGCTGCACACACCGTTTCCGCCCCGTCCGGCGGTCACTGACACCACGACCGAATCAACAAATGTGCGGGATTTCAAGGGGGTGGCGTACCGTCGTGAGCCTGGCGTGCGGCGGGCGTCAGCCCACCGGCACGGGGGCAGGCGTCACGTTCACGCGCCGGCTCTGGCGGTCGAAGAGGACCACGCCGTCGCGGAGCGCGAAGAGTGTGTCATCGCTGCCGCGTTTGACGTTCAGGCCGGGCTGGAAACGTGTGCCGCGCTGGCGGACGAGGATGGAGCCGGCGGTGACGACCTGGCCGCCGTAGCGCTTGATGCCAAGGCGCCGCCCGGAGCTGTCACGACCGTTTTTTGCTGAGCCGCTGCTCTTATGTGAAGCCATGGCGAATCACTCCCGCATTACAGTTAGGCAATGGAGTCCACGCGGAGCAGCGTCTGCTCCTGGCGATGGCCCTGCTTGCGATGGTAGCCCTTGCGGCGACGCTTCTTGAAGGAGACGACCTTGTCCGCGAGCACATGCTCCAGGACGGTGGACGTCACCTTCGCCCCGCTCACCTCAGGGGTCCCGACTTTCAGACTGGTTCCGTCCGACACGGCCAGAACCCGGTCCATGTTGACTTTCTCTCCGACGGGCCGCTCCAGCCGCTCGACGCACAGGGTGTCGTTCGTCTTGACGCGGTACTGTTTTCCGCCCGTTTCGATGACAGCGTAGGCTTCCATGCCTGAGACTCCCGGGATGCATAGAGGAGCGGGATTCGCCCCCCAGCGTTCAAAGGGTCAAAGAGTACCGAAGGAGTGGGGGGGCGTCAAGGGGGGATTGTCGGGAAAGAAAAAAAGGCGTAGGGGGAGGCGGGGGCAGAGGGGGAGGCGGAGGGTTCGGGGTTCAGGGGGAGGGGAAACATTCAACTTTCAACACTCCGGGAAGTCAGGATGGATGCGGGCCTGAACCCTCATCCTCGCCCTCATCCTCATCCTCGCCCGGGGGCGCCTTGCCTGTTCAGGGCAACGACAGGCAGCGGTCGATGCTGGTGGCGAGGTCGCGGACGAAGCGGTCTTCGCCGAAGGTTTCGGCATGGGCGCGGATGGCGGCGGGATCCCAGGGGTACTCGGCGGCCTGGCGGACGGCGGCGGCGAGGGCATCTTCCGTTTGTTCTTTAAAGAAGAGGCCTGAGAGGCCGTCGCGGATGGTTTCGAGGGCGCCGCCGCGCGCGAAGGCCACGACCGGGCGGCCGCAGGCCTGGGCTTCGAGGGGTACAATGCCGAAATCCTCCTCGCCTGGGAAGACGAGCAGCCGGCAGCGCTGGTACAGTTCGAGCACGTCTCGGTCGGGGAGCCAGCCGAGGAATTCCACGTTGGGGCCGGCCAGTGCGCGCAGGCGCGGCATTTCGCCCCCGATCCCCACCACCTTGAGCGGGTAGCCGATCCGGCCATAGGCCTGCACCGCGAGATCGATGCGCTTGTAGGGGACGAGGGCGGAGACGATCAGGTCGAAGCCCGCATGGGGCACGCCGGCGGGGATGCAGCGGCGCGTGTCGACGGGCGGATAGACGACATCGGCGTCGCGGCCATAGAACCGGCGGATGCGTTCGCGGACGTGTTCGCTGATGGCGACGAAGTGGTCGACGCGCGGCGAGGCGGCGCGATCCCAGCGGCGGAGCGCGGCGAGGAGAGGCGAGGCGAGGGCGAGTTTCAGCGGATTGCCGGCGAAGTACTCGTCATGAAAGGTCCAGGCGTAGCGCATGGGGGTGAAGCAGTAGCACAGGTGGCGCGTGCCGGGGCGCGTGCGGAGGCCCTTGGCGACGCAGTGGCTCGTGCTAATCAGCAGGTCGCCGCCGGCGGGCGGCAGGGAGGCGATGGCGGCGGGGAAGGCGGGCAGCAGCATGCGATAGTGGCGCATGATGCCCGGCACGTGCTGGAGCCATGAGGGCTGCACGGGGTGCGCATTGATGGTGTCGGAAACGGCCGTGGCGTTGTGGATGAGGGTGCGAATCGGCGCGCGCGGGAAGCCGGCGCAGAGCAACTCCAGGACTCGCTCGCCGCCGCGCATACCGGTCAGCCAGTCGTGGCAGAGGGTCACGTCCAGGCCGGCCCATCGTGCTGGGAAGTTGTGATTCATGTCGGCTGATCGTCACCGCGCAGGACCCGCAGCGACGACGATTCGATTAAGGAGGGGAGAGGTCCTCGTACACCAGAAGGGTTTTTTCGGCGGTGGCGCGCCAGGTGTAGCGGGCGGCCTGGGGCGGGCCCTTGCGGGACAAGTCGGCGGCGAGGGCGGGATCGGTCAGCACGGCCAGGATGTGGGCGGCAAAGCCGTCGACATCGTCGGGGGCGGCGTAGAGGGCGGCATCGCCGGCGACCTCGGGGAGTGCGCCGGCACGGCTGCAGACGACGGGAAGGCCGCAGGCCATAGCTTCCACGATTTGCAGGCCGAAGCCCTCGTAGCGCGACGGATGCACGAGCAGGTCCGCGTTCTGGTATAGCGTCACGAGGTCGTGGTCGGAGACATAGCCGGTCCATTGCACGTGATCGTCCACGGCAAGGCGGCGGGCGCACTCACTGGCCTGCGGGTAGCGCGGGTCGGGGGAGCCGGCGACCACGAGGCGGCAGGGGAAAGGCAGGCGGGGCCGGACGCGAGCAAAGGCCTCGACCAGCACGGGCAGGTTCTTGTAGGGGTCGGAGCGCCCGACGTACAGGATGCGCCGCTCTTCGGTGGCGTCCTTGGCGGGGCGCCGGGCGAGGGCGCTGAAGCGGGTCGCGACTCCGTTGTGGATGGGACATAGCTTGATGGCGCCATCGGCGGGGATTTCCAGGGTGCGGGCGATGTCGGCCGCGGAGGCGGCGCTGACGGTGATGATGCGGTCGGCGCGCTGGCCGATCTCGCGCATGAGCCAGCGGTAGATGGGGAATAGCCTGGCCTTGCGCGACTGGGGGGCGTGGTCGCGGAAGAGCAGCGGAATGACGTCGTGGATGGTGACGACGCAGCGGATGGTGCCGGCGCGGTTGCGGGGGAAGGCGCGCAGCGGAATCATGTAGTTGGTGGAATGGTAGACGTGGGCGCCGAGCCGGCGCAGTTCGCACGGCAGGTCCAGTTGGCCGCGCGGGGCGAAGACGCCGTAGGGCACGAGGTGGGGATGGACATTGAGCGCGGCATCGAGATCCAGTTCCTGGATCGTGCGCTGCATGACCGTGGCATCTTGAAAGAGCAGCGTGTAATCGTGGCGCCGCTCCATGACGGCGATCTGGCGAATCAGTTCGCGCGTGTATTCGCCGATGCCTGAAATCTGGGTGAAGATCCAGCGGGCGTCGATGACGATCTTCATGCCGCCCCCCGGGTTTGCTCGTAGGCGGCGAGGGTCTCGCGGGCTGTGCGGTCCCAGTCATAGCGTGCGGCCTGGGTGAGGCCGCGTGCCGTCTGGCGCCGGCGCAGGTCCGTCTCGTGCAGCAGGCGTTCGGCGGCGTTGGCCCACTCGGCCACGTCGAATCCCGCGAGGGAGAGGGCGCCGTCGCCGAGGATTTCGGGGAGCGAGCCGCCGCGGGAGGCGAGGACCGGGGTGCCACAGGCCATGGCTTCCAGCGGGGGGAAGCCGAAGCCTTCGTAGAACGAGGTGATCAGGAAGAGTTCGGCGCCTGCGTAGAGGGCGGGGAGCGCGTTGTCCTCGACATGCTGGAGCAGGAGGATGTCAGCGGCGCGGGGCGAGCGCTTGATGCGCTCGAGGATGGGGCCGAACTTCCAGCCGAGACGGCCGGCGATGACCAGGCGCCCGTCGAAGGCGGGAAGGCGTTCGAAGAGTTCGATCAGGAACGGGAGATTCTTGCGGGGCTCCACGGTGCCGACGGTGAGCAGGTAGGGGCGATCAAGGCCCAGCGACGTCAGGGCGCGGGCGATGACGTCGTGGGGGGGGCGGTGGAATTCGGGGGCGATGCCAAGGTGTACGGCCCGGATGCGGTCGGCGGGCACGTGCAGGGTTTCGGCAATTTCGGAGGCGCTGAAGCGGGACACGGTCAGGATGCAGGCCGCGCGACGGGCGGTGTCGTCGATCCGCTTGAGGAGGTATTGCCGGTTGCGGTCTTCGGTGAACTCGGGGTGTCGCAGAAAGCTCATATCGTGGATGGTTACAACGGCCTTCCCGCGCCGCAGGGGGGGCGCGATGAAGTTGGGGAAGTGAAACAGATCGGCGGGTCCTGAGAAAGCGTCAAACGGCGGCCATTGGACGTGCTTCCACGCCGACTGGGCGAGTCGGCCGGGGCACCACGTCATGGGTTGGGACGTCGCACGCTGCACGGGGAAGGGCAGGCCCCGGCGGTGGAAGTCGAAGAAGAACAGGCGGAGCCTGTGGTCTGCGGCAAGGCGATCCAGATGTTGGACGAGTAACTGGGTATAGCGTCCCACCCCGGCGCGCTGGGCGATGGCCGCCTGCACGTCGATGCAAATATCCATAGCGGTCTAGAGTATCGGCAAAGGGGGTGCGCATCAAGCGAGGAGGGACCTGGGCATCAGGGGGCGGAGGGGCGGGTGGCGGCCGCCCTGGTAATTGACAATTCCCGTATGGATTATATCCTTAAGAAGAATCGTGTGCGCCGTGGTGGCGCGGCACGTCCAATGGAGGTGGGTATGCAGGGCAAACTGATGGCGGTGGTGTTGGCAGCGTCGGTTATGGTGGCGGGTTCCGTTCGGGCGGATGAGGCGGCGGAAAGCACTGAGGCGGGCGTGGCAACGACGCCATTTCAGATTTCACTCTTCAATCCCGTGCAAGCGTTCAATCAGGAGCGCGACGTGCACGGCTTGAGCCTGAGTCTGCTTTACGGTCGTAGCGCCGACATGTCGGGCATGGACATTGGCCTGGTGCATCGTGCGGACGGTGATTCGAAGGGGCTGGCGGTGGGGCTGGTCAACTGCGTGGGGGGGAGCGTGGATGGCGTCCAATTGGCCGGGCTGGCGCACGCGAAGGGTGACGTGACGGGGTATCAGTTGGGGCTGATTGCCTACACGGAGGCGGCGCTGAACGGCTATCAAGCGGGGCTGGTCTCGCTGGCAAAAGGTGGGGTCAAGGGCGGGCAGGAAGGGATTCTGGCCTGCACGGGTGGCGACGTGGATGGGTGGCAGGTGGGTGGCGTTGCGCACGCCAGGGGATCCGTCAACGGGACGCAGGTCGGGGTGGTGGCCCTGGCGGACGCGGTGGACGGCAACCAGATTGGCCTGGTGAACTACACCCACAAGGTGTCGGGCATGCAAATTGGCGGCATTAACATTACGCGGGAGCTGAGCGGATTGCAGATTGGTTTGCTGAACTTCCAGACGGAGCGTGAATTCTGGAAGATGGTGCCGTTGGTGAACGCCAGTTGGTAAGTGGTCGTACTGCGCGTGGCGGTTTCGGCGGGCCGGGAGGATACTCCCGGTCCGCTTTGCTTTTCCGGCTGCGGTCCGCGGTCGCCTAGCGCGCTGTTGACGGGGTGTGGGGAAGGCCGTTATGGTTGCAGATTGTCTTTACGGGGAGTGGAAGGATCATGACGAAAACAGAGCACGACCAGCCGAAGGTGGATCCGCCGGCCCAGGCCGGGCCATCGCCGGACGCCGCCAGCGAGCCGAAGGGTGCCGACGCCAGCGCGACGGAGGCCCAACTGCCGCACGCGGACGAGAAAAAGTCGCGTTGGGGTACCGGGAAGAAAGAGAAGCGGCAGATTGAAGAGCTGACGCTGGCCAAGGAAGCGGCGGAGCAGGCCCAGGCAGCGCTCCATGATCGCCTTCTGCGGTTGCAGGCTGACTTCGACAATTTCCGGAAGCGCACGGTGCGCGAGAAGGCGGAACTGTTTCGGACGGCCAATGAGGATTTGCTTGCCGAACTGCTGCCCGTGGTCGATCACTTCGAGCTCGCCTTTGGTTCCGTGGAGAGCGGTCGCGACAACGACGCCTTCACCCGGGGCGTACGCATGGTTCGGGACCAGCTGATTGCCGTGCTGGGGAAGTTCGGGCTTCAGCCGCTGGAGGCGGCGGGGCAGACGTTTGATCCGGCGCGGCACGAGGCCATCTCGCATCTGCCGTCCGAGACGGTGCCGGAGAATGGGATTCTGGTGCAGACTCGGCGGGGGTATTTGTTGGGGGACAAGCTCCTGCGTCCGGCGCAAGTGGTGGTCTCGAGCGGGAACCCCCATGCCGCACCGCCCCCGGGGGCGCCGGCACCGGAAGGCGGTTCCGCGGCGCCGACTGAATCGACGGCGGGAAAGGAATAGCCCGTGGCGAGCACCAGACGCGATTACTACGAGTTGCTGGGCGTGGACCGGTCCGCCTCGGCGGACGAGATCAAGAAGGCCTACCGCAAGCTGGCCATGAAGCACCACCCCGATCGCAATCCGGGGAACAAGGAAGCGGAGAGCGCGTTCAAGGAAATCTCCGAGGCCTACGAAGTCCTGAGCGACGAGAACAAGCGCCGTCAGTATGACCAGTACGGTCATGACGGGATGAAGAGCACGTTCGGGCCGGGTGGCTTCGACTTCTCGCGCGATTTCACGCATGCCTCCGACCTGCAGGACATTTTGGGCAGTCTTTTCGGCGGCCAGGGCGGCAGCTTCTTCGAGGACTTTTTTGGCGGTGGCGCCGAAGGCGGGCGTCGGCGGTCCGCGGGTGGCACCCAGCGCGGTTCGGACCTGCGGTTCGATCTGGAAATCGATCTCGAGGAAGCGGTCTTCGGATCGCAGCGCGACGTGTCGCTGCCGATTGCCGGCGAGTGCGAGACGTGCCATGGGACGGGCGCGAAGGCGGGTACGAGTCGCGAGACGTGCCGCCACTGTGCCGGTCGCGGGGCGGTGCTTTCCGGCAGCGGATTTTTCCAGGTGCGTCAGACCTGTCCGGTCTGCGGCGGCGAGGGGACGATGCTCAAGAGCCCCTGCAATGCCTGCCAGGGGGCCGGTCGCATCAAGCGGCAGACGCGCCTGACGCTGAAGGTTCCCAAGGGTGTCGAAACGGGGTCACGGCTGCGCCTGGCCGGCAAGGGCGAGAGTGGTGCGCGCGGCGGGCAGGCCGGCGATCTGTACGTCATCATTCACGTGCGCAAGCATGATCTGTTTGAGCGGCAGGGCGACGATTTGTTCTGTCGGGTGTCGGTGCCTTTTGACGTGGCCGCGCTGGGTGGGGACATTGAAGTGCCCACGGTTGATGGCATGGCCAAGCTCAAGCTGTCGCCGGGGACGGAGACGGGCAAGACGTTTCGCCTGCGTGGCAAGGGCGTGCCCAGCGTGGATGGGTATGGCCGCGGCGATCTGCACGTGCAGGTGCTGCCGGAAGTGCCGGTGAAGCTGAACGGGCGGCAGAAGAAGGCGCTGAAGGAGTTCCAGGAAGCCGGCGCCCTCGAGAACTATCCCGAAGCGCAGCGCTTCCGCGGACTCGCCGAGCAGTTCTACGAGCGCAAGCGTGCGATCGAAGGCGCGCAGTAGGGCGTCGGTCGACGGTTTTCAGTGTTCGGGGGGCGGACCGCTTTCGGGTCGGAATGCTCTCGCGAAGTGATTGACGGCGGACCCCTGTTACACCATGCATCGCTGCTATATACCGCCGGACGCCTGGGGTGACGGGGTGCTGCGGCCGGATGCGGAGGAAGCGCATCACCTGACGCACGTTCTGCGCGTGCGGGAGGGGGATGCCATCACGGTGTTTGACGGATGCGGGCGCCGGGTGCAGGCGGTGGTCACGCGCGCGGCGGGCGGATCTCGCGCGGTTCCTTTTGCGTTCACCCCGATCCCCGGCACCGAGCAGCAGCAACCGACCCCTTTTCCTCTCGCGCTCTACCAGTCGATCATCAAGGGCAACCGCATGGACATGCTGATCGAGAAGGCGGCGGAGTTGGGGGCCACCGTGATTGTGCCGGTGGTCACGGAGCGTACGGTGGTGCGGCTGGCGGCGGCACAGGCCGAGGAGCGCCGCGAGCGCTGGCAGCGGATTGCGGTGGGCGCGGCCAAGCAATGCGGCGAGGATTGGGTTCCGACCGTGGCGCCGGTGGTGACGTTGGCGGCGGCGTTACGCGAGGCGGGCCGGACGGCCTTGTGCCTGGTGGGGGCTCTGCTGCCGGGGGTGTCGCCGTTGCGGGAGGTGGTGGACGCGCGGCGTGCGAGCGGCGGATTCGAGGCGGCAGCCTGCCTGGTGGGGCCGGAGGGCGACTTCACGGAGGCGGAGTACGGGGCTTGCCTGGAGGCCGGGGCGATTCCGGTGCGTTTGGGGCCGCGGGTGCTACGGGCCGAGACGGCTGCGTTCTACATGCTCAGCGCGCTGACGGCGTTGCGGTAGGCTGGGTTTCCTGCACTTGCGTGGGGACTCTTTCGCTTGTGCGCGGCGGGTTGGTTCCGCCAATGCGTCATGCGTTTGGTGCGCCTGTGAGCGTCCATTTCACCCCATCCGCGGCGTTGTCTTGGGCGGCGCGTACCAGGAGTACAGCGCCGCCCAAGACGCCTTGCGGCTGGGGCAAACTGGACGCTCACAGGCGCATCCCTCCCTGCGGTCGGGCAACCAAACGCATGACGCGGTGCCCCTCGCCTAGTGCCCCGCTGGGTGGCGGGGCACTGGCGAGTTCGGAGGCGGTTGGGTGGATCCTGGTGTGTGTGGGGCTGGCGGTGGTGCGATGAGACGCATCCCTCCCTGCGGTCGGGCAACCGGACGCATGACGCGGCGGCCCTCGCCTGGTGCCCCGCTGGGTGGCGGGGCACTGGCGAGTTTGGAGGCGGTTGGGTGGACCATGGTGTGTGTGGGGTTGGCGGTAGTGCGATGAAACGCATCCCTCGCTGCGGTGGGGCAACCAAACGCATGACGCGGTGGCCCTCGCCTGGTGCCCTGCTGGGTGGCGGGGCGCTGGCGAGTTCGGAGGCGGTGCGGGGGGCGCAGGCTAGCGGGTGACGCCGGGCATTTCCAGGAGGTTGACGGCGGGGGCCGCGGCGTTTTGCATCAGGGGTGCGAAACGGTCGTCGCGTTGGATGAGAGCGTCGGCTTCAGCGCCGCCCACGAGGCGGGCCTGTTGCAGGGCCTCTGCGGCGGCATTAGTCTGCTGGAGCGACAGGTAGATGTAGGAGAGATCCAGCCAGGCCTTCCAGTCGCGAGGGTTGGCCTGCACGTAGCGCTGCAGGCTGGTCACCATCTTGGCGGGCATTTGGGCATCCGCGTACATGCGGGCCATGTTCAAGTAGATTTCGGGCGGGGTGTTGGGCGGCATGACGGCCAGACAGCGGTCGAGCGCCTGATCCATTTTCGCGTACTGCTTGCCCGTGTAAAGCAGGGTGGCGGCCTGGTAGAGATACTGCGGCGGGAGGTTGGTGTTGGAAAGCACCCCGTCCATGATTTCGACGAATCGGCCCGGCTGCATGGCCTGCTGATAGGCTTCGGCGAGTTCGAACGCCGCGCCAATGTCCATCGAGCCCGTGCGGCGCTTCACCTCAAGCTCGACGATGCGCTGGTTCAGTTCCTGGATGCGCCCCAGCTGGTTGATGAAATCAGGCACGCGATCATTCCCCGGATCGGCCTCGCTGTACTCCTGCATGATGGCCTTGGACTCATCGAAGCGGCCTTCGCGCAGGAGGACTTCCTGGACGAGGCGGAAATTGGCCTCGGGGCTGAGGGGGTAGAGGATGCGAGCTTCGTGGAAGGCCTGCTCGGCGTTGGCCATCTGGCCCCGATTGGCGTACAGCCCGCCGATGGCGCTGCGCAGCTTCGAGAAGGATTTGCGCGCCACGACGTCGCGCAGGAATTTGTTACTGCCCACGAGCCGGCGGGTGTACCAGTCCCAGAAGTCGAGGTCGTTGCGGACGTTATCCTCGGCGAGAGGCGTCTGTTCCGCGTTGATCTTCATGATCAGGCCGTGCGGCGAGAGGAACGGGTACATCCACTGGATGACGTAGCTTTCCTCGACGTAGAAGTCGTGGCGGTACTTATTATGCTTGAAGATCATCTCGGCCAGGATGCCGTTGATTTCCATGACGCCGAGGGCGCCGCTGACCTGGACGCGGCCGCCTTCGATCTTCAGTTCGGCGTTGGGCGGGCGCTTGCCGGACTGGACTTCATCCACGTAGATGCGGAAGGCGGTGGCGCTGTCCTGCTGTCCGGGGATCCAGATCTGGTCGCCGTACAGGTCGCGCGTGACGTTCATGAAGGTATTGTCGGCCAGTGCGTTTTGCGTGATGAGGTAGACATCTTCGCGGACCCTGGCGCAGTAGATCATGTAGGTGGGGACAAAGCGTCCGGGGTCGGTGCCGCCGAAGAAGACGGCGGCGTGGGACATGGCGGGGGGATAGACGGGATTGGGGATGGGCTCTTCCTTGGGCGAGAGTTCCTCCTGGATGGCGGCCGCGCCCCGCAGCTGGTAGTTGCCGAACTGCCAGCCGAAATCGTGCCCATTCTGCTCCGTGCCGCCGGAGAGCCGGATCAATTCCGAGCTGTAGGCATTGTGCAGGATGGGTGAGAGGGGCAGGGCCAGCGCCACGAGGATGGCGAGCATGCGCAGGGCGCGATTGCTCTTGAACACGGTGTCCGTCCAGGCCATGCCGAAGATCAGGCCGTAACCGATCCAGAAGGCATACAGCGCGTGTGACGAGATGAACTTGACGCGCTGGATGAAGGCGTCCTGCACGTCGCCCTTGGGGTTGGCCAGGATGATGAGCACCAGGCTCATGACGAGGAACCCGGAGAGCGTCGCGACGACCCATTTCTGGGCGTTGTCATCGATGGTCATGCGCAAATCGTGCCGGCTGCGGTGGAGCCACAGGGCCGCGACGACGACGGCGCCGATCGCCAGGGCGCAGAGGGACAGGACGGGATTGTGCGACTTGACGCCCACGCCGGTCGCACCGACGAGGTAAGCCACGCCGCCGACCCAGCGGGCGGTCTTGAGAATGAACTGGGCGCGTGTGCTCGACGTGACGGCGTCGCTTCCGGCCACGTAGTCCCAGAACGCCCAGGCCCGGGCCGCGAAAATGGCCATGCCACCCAAGAACACCATGATGAGGACGCCGGCGACGAAGATCTTGTCCGCGCGCAGGGGGACCCAGCCGATGGTCATCGCGAGGAGGCGCTCGAGGGCGAGGGCGCCGACGGCGAGGATGGAGAGGATGACGGCGATGTGGAGGCCATTAACCTGGCGTTGCCCGGCTTTCAGGCGCCACACGGTGAAGGGCAGGAAGCCCATGAGGGCGAGAGGCAGGGTGAACTGCTCGCGCAAGTCGGTGAAGTAGGCGCCCATTTGCACGATGAATTTCGCGGAGAAGACATCGGTGGGGACGATTTTCTCGTACTGGCCACGGGTGATGGCGTGGAGGAAGCCTTCCCACGTGCGGGGGAAGCCCCAGTTCATGGGCGGGTTGCGCAGGTCGGAGACGAGCGGCATGTAGCCGTAGAAGCCGAGGCCGATTTCGGCGAAGAGGATGGTCAGGGCAATGGCGCGCCCGCGCGGCATGAAGAAGTAGATGAGGGTGAGCACCAGCAGGTTGAGGGCGAGATAGGCAAAGCAGTCGGCATTCAGCGGGTGCGAGATGAGGGGCAGGTGCCCCTTCTGGATCAGCAGCAGCGTGAGGAGGATCGGTGCGGCGCCGATGATGAAGCCGCGGAAGAGGCGGATGTCGCGCAGCATGATGGCGAGGACGAGAGGGAGGATGGCGAGCAGGATGACCTGGTAGTTGGTCATGCCGAGGCCGAACACGAAGGCGGTCACCCAGAGCAGGTGGTCGGAGGGACGGCACATCCACCAGTAGGTCAGCAGGAAGATGAGGACGAGGAAGAAGGCATTGAGGCTGTAGACTTCGACGATGACGGACTGGGACCATTCGATGGGGGTGAAGGCGAAGAGGAGGCTGCTGGCGACGCCGGCGGCCCAGCAGATAGCGTTGTCGTGGCGCTGGTGGCCTTGCTGGGCCGTGCCGCGATACTGGCGGAGGAGGTCGGAACCGGAGCGGGAGATGAGCATGGCGGAGATGCCGGCCGCGAGGGCCCCGAAGACGACGGAGACGAGGCCGATGCTCCAAGCCGGGTTGGGCTGGCCGCGGAAGGGGACGAAGGCGAAGATGCGGGTGAAGATCCAGGAGATGAGCGTCCAGATGGGGTAGCCGGGCGGGTGGGGAACGCCCAGGAACGCGCCGGCGGTGGCCAGTTCCCCGGAATCTTCGAGGGTCACGGTGGGGGCCATCGTGTAGAAATAGACGGCAAAGGTGGCCAGCGTGGCCGTCCAGAAGGCGGCCCAGTCGAGCCCGCGGAAGAACCGCGTGGTGGGGGCAGGCTCCGCGGCGGGAGCAGTATCGCGCTGACTAGCCATGGGCATAAACGGAACCGTATAACACGCCCGTCGAGTGGTCGCAAGACAATGCCTACAGCTCCGAATCCATGCCAGGGCGGGCAAGGGGGCGGCATCAGTGGTAGCAGAAGATCAGGAGGAGGGTAATGCCATACAGGGCGATGTCGGCGAGGATGGGGAGGTCCGTGACGAGGACCATCTCGGGGCGCTCGCCCTTTTCGAGGCGGTACGCGAGGTCCAGATAGCGGAAAATGCCGAAGATGACAAAGGGGATGGTGAACCCGAGGTGGTTGGTGCCGAACTTGGCGACGGTGGACTCGGTCAGCGTGTAGATGGAGTAGGAGACGATGGTGGCTCCGGCCACGATGGCGATCAGCAGGTCCAGCAGGCGCTCGTCGTATTGCTCGAGGCTGGTGCGGCTGAGGGCGGGAGCGTCTTCGACAAGCAGTTTTTCGTGGCGCCGTTTGCAGAGCGCGAGGAACAGCGCCAGCAGGAAGGTGCACAGGAGGAGCCAGGCGGAGATGTCGACATCCAGCACGACGGCGCCGGCGATGGCACGCAGCACGAAGCCGGTGGCGATGACGAAGACATCCAGCAGGGCAACGCGCTTCAGTCCCAGGCTGTAGAGCAGTTGGATGACGACATAGATGGCCGCCACGCCGGCGAAGGCGGGGGCGAGCCGCCAGGCTGCCGCCAGACCGACGGCGAGCAGGAGGATGGCCATTCCGACGGCGAGAACCGGGGAGATGCGTCCCGCGGCGATGGGGCGGAACCGTTTGCGGGGGTGAGCCCGGTCGGCCTGCAGGTCACGGACGTCATTGAGCAGGTAAACGCCGCTCGAGACGACGCAGAAGACCGCCGCGGCGAGCAAGGCGGTTTGCAGCCCTGTCTGAAACTGCAGGTGCTGGCTCCGATCCCAGAATCCGAAGAAAAAGGCGGCGAGGACGACGGCGTTCTTGGTCCACTGGTTCGGGCGCATCGCCAGGATGACATCGGCCAGGGAGGGGCGACGTTTCGGCGTTTCGGCTTCGGGGACGGTGTTGGTGTTCACGATTGTTTTGCCTGCGCTGAACACTGAAATCGGCACCCGGTCATTTCCGTTCCGTGATCAGTTCTCACGGGGGCCTGGAGTGAGGGGGGGCGTCGCGCCGCGCCGGACTTGCGGAGTCCTGCGAAAGCGGTTGCGCAGGGCGAGTTTCCAGACGATACGCAGGGCCTCTGTGGCGATATCGCGGTTCATCTTGGAGTAGCCTGACCGGCGATCCTCGAAGATGATGGGGATTTCCTTGATGCGAAATCCCTGCATCCAGGCGGAGTGCGTCATCTCCACCTGAAACGAGTAGCCGCTGGACATGACATTGTCGAGGTCGATGGATTCGAGCACTTCGCGGCGAAAGCACTTGAAGCCGCCGGTGGGGTCGGTAATGGGCATGCCGGTGATGAGCCGGACGTAGGTGGAGGCTGTTTTACTCAGCAGGAGGCGGTTGAGGGGCCAATTGGTGATGCGGATTCCCTGCACATAGCGTGACCCGAGGACGAGGTCGGCTTCTGCGATGGCGGCGAGAAAATTCGGCAGTTCGCGGGGGTCGTGGGAAAAATCGGCATCCATTTCGAAGATCAGGTCGTAGCGGTGCTGGATGGCCCACTTGAACCCGACGACGTAGGCGCGGCCCAAGCCGCCCTTGGCCGGATTGTGCAGGGCGTGAATGCGCTCATCCGCGGCGGCCATGGCGTCGATGATTGCGCCGGTGCCATCGGGTGAATTGTCGTCCACAAACAGCACGTGGGCGGCTGGGTCGCTGGCGTGAATGGCGGTGGCAATGGGGCGTACGTTTTCCCGTTCGTCGTACGTTGGGATGATCACGACGCGCCTAGTCATGGGCCAAACTATAGGGAGGCGGCTGGGGGCGACGCAAGGTGATTTGCCCGGCAAGGCGGCTCGTCAGGTCGTTTACGGCGTGAATTTCCAGTGCAGGAATCCCAGGATGGCCAGTGACGCGCCCAGCAACAGCAGGGTCTGGCCTGAGTCTGGCACGGTCACGAGGGCGATGATGGGGTCGAATCCATTGCCCGCGTCCGGAATGCCACGTGGCAGGAACCCGTCCCCCAGGGCCGGATGCAGCAGGTTACCCATGGCGCGACTGGCGAGGGTTGGCAGATAGGCATGGGACACGGCGACCTCCTTTATAAGGTGCGCGCCAGGTTGGCTGACGGGCCTCCGCGATGACAGAATGCATGAACCATACCATGCCTGTCATATTTGCGCTCGTCATGCGCAAGTTGTGTGAATATAGAAGGTTAGGAATTCATGACGGGATCATGCGGGTCGTGCGGTGCGGTGCCGAATGTAAAGCGGGGCTGACAAGTCGCCGCCAGCTGTGATCACCCGTCGAGCGCCACATTCGGCATGGTGGTTGGTTGGCCGCACACACTGTGTTAAGCCGTTGCCGGGGCTGCGGTCCTTCCCTATACTGCGGGCGGGGGTTATGAGGTTGTGAAACAAACGATTGTCATTTTTGGAAATTCGGTCCTGCGCGCGAAGGCGAAGCCGGTCACCAAGGTGGACGAAAAGATCCGGCAACTGGCTCGAGACATGCTCGACACGATGTACGCGAGTGAAGGGATCGGCCTGGCCGCCGAACAGATCGCACGGACGGAGCGCATGTGTGTGATCGACGTCACCGGCATGAAGCCGCGACCGGGGCGCGCGGAGGAGCCGGCGCCAACCGTCCCGATGCCGGTGGTCATGTTGAATCCGACGATCACCGCGATGGAGGGGGAGCAGACCGGTCCGGAGGGCTGTCTGAGCTTCCCGGACGTCTTTGTCAATATTCGCCGGGCGATGAAGGTCCAGGTGTCCTATATGGATCTGGATGAGCAGGTTTGCACGGCGGAGGCGTCCGGGCTATTTGCCCGTGCGATTCAGCACGAATTGGATCACCTCGACGGGGTTCTGCTGGTGGACCGGATGTCCGTGGCGCAGAAGATGGCGGTGGCCGGAAAGCTTAAGCGTTTGAAGAGCCAGGCGACGGACTGAGGCGGCGCACCCGGCCGTGGTGGGCACGGCGACGATCACGTGGCGGCAGGTGCGTGGCCCTCGGCTGGTGCCTCCGCGTGCGACGTTGAGCCGTGCTTATGCGCCTTCTTTGCTGATCACGGTCAGGCGGAAGATGGCCAGCCTGCGGGCGCGCTTGGGGGCTCGCACGCCGGGGGCGCGGCTCAGTCCCTGCTTCGACAGGAATTCTTCCGCCAGGCGTCGGTAGGCGGCCGTGCCGGCGGAATGCGGATCATACTGCGTCACGGGCTTTCCATAGCTAGGTGCCTCGCTGAGGCGCACGTTGCGCGGAATCACCGTGTCGAAAATCTGTCCGGCAAAGTGTCGATTCACCTCGCGCACGACCTCGCCTCCCAACTTTGTCCGCGCGTCATACATGGTCATGACGATGCCGGCCAGGGCCAGGTTGGGGTTGGCGCCGCCGTCCCGCAGTTGTTGCATGAGGCGGTGGATGACGCTCAGGCCTTCGAGGGCGTAGTACTCGCACTGGATGGGCACCAGGAGCGAGTCCGCGGCGGTGAGCGCGTTCATGGTCAGGATGCCGAGCGAGGGCGGGCAGTCGATGAGAATGAAATCGTAGTCGCCCGTGGCGCGCAGCGGGGCGAGGGCATCGCGCAGGCGGTGCAGGTAGTTGTCGGCGCGGGCCACGTCGATTTCGGCGCCTGCCAGATCGAGTTCGGAGGGGATGAGGGAAACGCCAGGAACGACGGTGTCGAGGATGTTTTCCGCGGCGATGGGTTCGCCCAGCAGGGCGCGATAGAGGCTCTTCCCTGGCTGTCGTCCGAGCCCCAGTCCGCTGGTTGTGTTGGCCTGCGGGTCCAGATCCACGACGAGCACGCGCTGGCCGAGATCGGCCAGGCAGGCGGAGAGATTGACGACGGTCGTGGTTTTTCCGACCCCGCCCTTCTGGTTGGCGATGGCCACCACGCGGGTGTACGGCGCGGGGGCGGTCGTGTCAGGCGCGGGTTCGGCCGCGGCTTCCTCCGGCACGTTCGTGGCCAGAACGGGATCGCCCTCGTCGCTGGCTGGCGGTGGCGGGGAGGCCTCCTGAGGTTCAACAAGGGGATCGGTCATGGCGTCAGTTTTCGCGACTTGACCAGGGCGAAGAAGCGATCCTGGTACTCCTCGAAGAGGCCATAGTTCTGCAGCCGCTTGCCGAGGGCGTTCACCAGGGTTGGGTTGCGGCTGGCGTCCAGGAAGGCGCGTTCGATTTCGGCCCGCACGCCCTTGGGCACACCGCCGGACTCGTCGAACATGTGTCGCTGCGCGAGTTGCTGCACGTTCGTGTGCGCGGAACTTTGCACAACTTCCCAGAACAACTTGATCAGGCAGACGTCCCAGGGATCATCGACGCCCATGACCACGGCGCTGAGCGGGTCGCCCTTCTTTCGGACTTCCTGCTGCACGCGCTCCAACACGGTTTTGCGATCTTCGGTGACAATGTGCTCGGTGAATGACTCCTGGCGGAGGCGATAGCCATACTGCAGGATTCGGATATCCTTCTCGTGATTCTTGAGCCACTCGACGTACTTGCCGGCTTCCTCGCCAAAGCCTTCCAGCAGGGTTTTGGAGTAGGCCTGGGGCGTGATGATCTGGGGCTGGCTCGCCAGCATGCGCCCCTCGCGAATGCGCACCTGGCCCACGGCATCCATCAGTTCGCTGATCAGGTGGTAGTGCAAGACGGTGGTGCCGAAGGTTTCGAGGTGACGGGTCGGCATCACCACGATTTCGGTGTTATTCACCGCATACCAGAAATCAAATGTATTTCGGTCGGGCATCGAGCTATTCAATCAGAAGTGTGGCGGCGAATAAAGACGTGATTTGGATCGGGTGTCAGGTCTCCGTTACACGGGCGCCAGCATGGCGTGCCCCCGTGTCAGTCATCAGTCGTGAGTTCGATGGTGACGGGGCCGTCGTTGTGGATTTCGACGGCCATCATGGCGCCGAAGCGGCCGGTGGCCACGCGTTCGGGGGTGAGGATGGCGCGGAGGGCGTCGACGTAGCGGTTGTAGAGGGCTTCAGCCAGATCGGGAGGGCCGGCGCGGATGAAGCTGGGGCGGTTGCCCTTGCGCGTGTCGGCATAGAGCGTGAACTGGGAGATCACCAGCGCGCCGCCCCCGACCTCCTGCAGGGCCAGATTCATGCGGTGTTCAGCGTCTGCGAAAATGCGCAGGCTGGCGGTTTTTTGGGCGAGGTGCAGGGCATCGGCCTCCGCATCCCCGGCCCGCACGCCAAGGAAAACGACGACGCCCTTGGCGACCGCGCCGACCTCCACGCCGTCGATGCAAACCGAACCGCGTGTGACGCGCTGGATCAAGACCTTCATGGGTTGTCATGAGACAGGAGGCGCGGAGTGAAGGCAAGGGAATTTCGGCGTGATCACGGATGGGGCGGATGCGACGGCGACCGTCGAAAGTCCGTGATATCCGTGGCCGCCGTGGTCACAATCCGGCTGGGCATACGTTCGTGAGCGCGTGGGAGCCCGAGGCCTGTGCGAGCGATGCTGCGGCTTATCGTGAACGAGATGGGGTAAACGCCATGTCCGGGATCCGCCAACCACAGTCGGCGATTCTTCTGATGGGGCCGACGGGGGCCGGCAAGACGCCGCTGGGCGCGTTCCTGGAGGAGCGCGGGCTGTGGGGGCGGCGGTGCGTGCATCTGGATTTCGGGGCGGAATTGCGGTCGGTGGCGGCGGGTGGCGGGGCAGGGGTGTCGCTGTCGGCGGGGGACGTAGCCGAGGTGCGGGCTGCGCTGGCGGGTAACCGGCTGCTTGAGGATCGCCAGTTCCCCATCGCGCGCGCGATCGTGGAGGACGTGCTGGTGCGGCGGGCGGTTGGGGTGCGGGATTTGGTGGTGCTCAACGGCTTGCCGCGGCACGAAGGGCAGGCCGAGGGCGTGGCGCCGTTGCTGCGGGTGGTGCTGGTGGTGGACCTGGCTTGCACGGCGGAGGTGGTGCGGGCGCGCATCAAGACCGACGCGGGCGGGGATCGCGCTGGCCGGCGGGACGATGCGCCGGAGGAGGTGACGCGCAAGCTCGCGCTGTACGAGGCGCGGACCGCGCCGCTGCTGGCCTATTATCGCAAAAAAGGAGTGAGTCTCCGGACGGTCCCTGTTAGCCTCTGCACCCAATTGGAAGATGTGTGGCGCGCCTTGGAGGCGTTTTCGCTGACGGAGCCCGGCAGCCGCGGCGGATGATCATTTTCCCCCGTGAAAGAGCCTTGCATATGACGATCCGCCTGAATGGCCAGGACATTCCGCCCGCGGCCATTGAATACGAACTGGGCCGGCTGGTGCGGTTTTATCGCGAGCACATGTCCGAGGCGGAGATTCTCAAACAGATGGATGCGCTGCGGGAGAAGGCCAAGGAGCAGGCCATTGGCGCCAAGCTGTTGATCGATGAAGCCGCGCGCCTGGATCTGCCCGTGCCGGAGGACGATGTCCGCGCCAAGCTCAAGGAAATCGTCGCGAGCTGTGGCGGGCAGGCCGAATTTGAGAAGTTGCTGAAGGAGCAGAAGGTCACGGAGGATGTGGTGCGGGCCGGGATCATCCAGGGGCGGCGCGTGGATCTGCTGGTGGATCGCCTCGCGAGCGGCCTGTCGGACCCGACGGAAGCCGAACTGCGCGCGCACTTCGAGAAGCACGCCGACGAGTATTCGCGGCCGGCGCGCGCGGCGGCCGAGCATATTCTCGTGAAGTTCGATGCCTCCAGCGAGCAGGAGCGGGCCACGGCGCGCGCCAAGATGGAGAAGATCCGGCGGGACATCGAAAACGGCGCCGGTTTTGCCGAACAGGCGGCCTTGCACTCCGACTGCCCCAGTGGCAAGCAGGCAGGGGGCAGCCTGGGCTGGTTCAGCCAGGGCATGATGGTGCAGGAGTTTGACCAGGCCGTCTTTGCCATGGACGTGGACAAGCTGAGCGAAATCCTGGAGAGCCCCTTTGGCTTTCACATCATCCATAAGACCGGTCAGGAGGCGGGCGGGCCGGCGGAGTTCGTCGATGTGCGTGAGCGCGTGCGCGAGTTTCTGCGGCACGCGGCGCGTGGCGAAGCCATTTCCGCCCACGTGGCCGAGTTGCGTTCGAAAGCCGTGATCGAGGAAACCTGAGGCCTGGCTGGCACCTGCACGATGACGGGCAGGAGGGGCGATGGCGCCCGGGACACGCGTCGATTCCGTGGGGTGCCGCCTGCTGACGGCGCGGAAGAATGGTCGGGGCGTCGGGATTTGAACCCGAGACCTTTTGCACCCCAAGCAAACGCGCTACCAGTCTGCGCCACGCCCCGTGAGAAGAATTGCGGATTTCGAACGGCGGATTGGGGTTCCGAAATCGCAGGCAAGCTATCACCCGCCACGGGATTGGTCAACCGCCAGTTCCAGTTCCGAGAAATTCAGATCTCAGATGCCCGTTATCCGACGTTGGTCACCAGCGTCACCGACATGGGCGCGCCGATGGCGGCGCTGACGGGGCAGAACTTCTCGGCCTGATCGACTGCCTGCTGCATCTTCGTGGCGTCCTCGGCGGTGGCCACGCTCGCCGTGATCGTGATGTCGATACTGGTGAAGCGCAAGCCGCTGGGCGTCTTCTGCATGTTCCCGGACGCTTCGCTGCGGTACCCCTTGAGCTCGATCTTCATCCGGTTGACGACATACAGGGCCGTCAGGAGCAGGCAGGACTGAATCGATCCGAGCAGCATGTCCTCGGGGGACCAATGATCGGGCGTGCCGCCAAATTCCGGAGGCGACGTCATCGACAGGGGCGGCTTGCCGGCAGCGGTTAATTCCAGGCCCATCGAACCGGGCTTCCACTCCGCAGCGGTACGAAACGTGAACATCTCAGCTCCTTAAAAGAAAAGAGCGGGCCCCGGGGACCCGCTCCACGTGGCCAACGGCGAGCCCCGCCTACTTCATGGCGGCGACACAGCGCTGCGTGACCGCCTCCCAGTTGACCACGTTCCACCAGGCGGTGATGTAGTCCGGTCGGCGGTTTTGGTACTTCAGGTAGTACGCGTGCTCCCAGACGTCGAGGCCGAGGATCGGCGTGCCGCTGCCGTCCATGAGCGGACTGTCCTGGTTCGGCGTGCTGATGACTTCCAGCTTCTTGTTCTTCACGACCAGCCAGGCCCAGCCGCTACCGAAGCGCGCGATGCCGGCGTTGGCGAAGGCCGTCTTGAAGGCGTCGAAGCTGCCGCAGGCGCCGTTGATGGCGGCGGCCAGATCGCCCGTGGGCGCGCCGCCCTTGCCGGGGCCCATGATCTCCCAGAACAGGCAGTGGTTCACGAACCCGCCGCCATGGTTGCGGACCACGCCGCGAATCTTCTCCGGCACGGCGCCCATGTTCGAGATAATCGCCTCGGCGCTCAGTTTCTCCAAGTCGGTGCCGGCAATGGCCTCGTTGAACTTGGTGAGGTAGGCGTTGTGGTGCTTGGTGTGGTGGATTTCCATCGTCAGCTTGTCGATGGACGGCTCCAGCGCGTCATACGCGTAGGGCAACTTCGGCAGTTGGAAGGCCATGGTCGTACTCCTTGTTTCGGGTTTTGATGTTATTGCGTTTAATCCGGTATAAAAATGTCCCATTTCGGAGCCGGTGTCAAGTGGGGCGTGCCGTTGTTTGCCGAGGGCGAGCCGCGCGTGGTAGACTCGCGCCCACGTAGGCCGGCTGCGTTTGACACGACGAGAGGGGGACCTCATGCGGCATGACCAAGTGGACCGAATGTGGCGGGCGGCGGTTCATGCCGGACGCGCGCTGGCGGTCCTGGTCCTGGTTGCAGGTTTCGCGCCGGCCACATCCGCCGATGCGATCGTCAAGGCCAACAACACGATTCCCCTGAACCAGGCGGCGAGTTGGGTTACGAACGGGCCGCCGGGGGCTGCGGATGTTGCCCAGTGGGACGGCACGGTCACGGTTGCCAATACGTATGCGCTGGGCGACAGCCTCCAGCATTGGCAGGGGCTGAGCGTGACGGGCGCGATCGGCGGCAACGTCATCCTCGCCGGCGGACAGACCCTGACGCTTGGCAGCGCGGGACTCCGGCATGATCCCACGACGGCGGCGCGCCTGCTGACGGTGAACTGCGGTGTGGCGCTGGGGAGCAGCCAGACGTGGACCATTACCGGCGGGCGCAGCGCCACGATCAGCGGCGACCTCTCCGGGACCGCCGACCTGACAAAGGACGGCGGCGGCACGCTGACCCTCAGCGGCTCCACCAACAGCTTCAGCGGCGAGGTCCGGCTCAACCAAGGCATTCTGGTGGTCAGCGCCGACGGGAATCTCGGCGCGCCGGGCAACGCGTTGAACGTCACAGGGCCGGCACAACTGACGGCGAACGGATTCGTGACGGCGCGGAACATTGACATTGCCACAGGGGCGACGCTGACCAACAGCGTCAGCGTGCTGCTCACCGTGAACGGTACGATCAGCGGGGCCGGGACGCTGCGCAAGGCTGACACCGGGGTGCTCGTGTTGAACGGAACCAATACGCACGGCGCCACCGTGATCGCCGCGGGCGAGCTGCGGGCCAACGAGGGCGTGGGGATGTCGGGCGGCACCCTGACCATCCTGGGCGGCGGCATCTGGGCGTCCAGTGTCGACATCACGCGCGCCTTGGGGACGGGGGCGGGACAGGTGCAGCTGGCCGGCGATGCGGGCTTCAGCGCCTATGGCGCCCCGATGGCGGTGGATCTGGGCGGCGCGGGCGGCAGCATCAACTGGGGCGTTGCCCCTTTTGGCAATCCCACGCCGTTCTATCTCAATAACCTGAACGCCAATGCCAAGCTGACCTTTCGAAACTCCATCAACCTGAACGGCAATCCCGGCTCCATTTCCGTTGTCGCGAATCTGGCGGAGATTTCGGGCATCATCAGCAACGGAACGGGAACCGCCGGATTGACCAAGTCAGGCGGCGGCGTTCTGTGGCTGACGGCCACCAATACCTTCAACGGGACGTTGACCGTGAACGGTGCGGGAGGCGCGCTGCGTGCGCGGGACGGCGTGGGGATTCCGTCCGGCGTGAATGTGTCGCTGTCCCAGGACGGCGTGTGGGCGAGCGACGAGGACATCGTCCGTCCCGTGGGATCCGGGGCCGGGAACGTGCAGCTGGTCGGGGCGGGGGGCGGCGACGGCTTCAGCGCATCCGGTGCGCCGATCCATGTGAATCTGGGGGGCGCGGGCGCGGCGCTCAGCTGGGGGACGGCCACCTTCACGCCTCCAGCCCTCATCCTGAATGGCACGTCCGCCGATCATCCGATCACCTTCGAGAACGCGCTGGATCTCAATGGCGGCGCGCGCACCGTGAAGGTGGACAGCACCAACGTCCCCGGAATCATCGCGGGCGTCATCAGTCACCACAGCAGCACGAGCATGCTGACCAAGTCCGGTGCGGGAGTGCTCGTGTTGGCCGCCACCAACACGTGGAGCCACTCGCAGAGCTGGGGAACAAATCTGAATGTTGTGGCGGGGACGGTGGTGATCGAGCGCGAGGAGAACTTGGGCGGCACGCCCGCGCCATTCCAGGCGCGCTCGTTGCTGCTCAACGGCGGCACGCTGAGGACGACGTCGTCGACCCGCATCGATGACGCGAGCCGCGGCCTTACGCTGGGCCTCAACGATGGGACGTTCGAGGTCCCGGAGGGCCTGGTCCTGACGCTTGCCACCCCCATCGCGGGCACGACAGGGGATTTGATCAAGACGGGGCGCGGCACGCTGGTCCTGGCGAACGCCGGCAATGCGTATGGAACCACAACGGTGGGCACGCGCCTGCTGGCGGGGGCGCTGGAGATCCGCGAGGACGGCAACCTGGGAACCGCGTCGGCCGATCTGTACGTGATGGGGGATAGCACGCTGTTCTCGGCGGCCACGGCCACGCTCAACAGCGGCCGGGCGGTGATCCTCAATACGAACTGGACGGTCGTCGTGACCAATGGCGCGGTGCTGACGATTGCGGGGCCGATCAACGAATCGCTGGGCAACGCGGGAGCGCTGACCAAAGCCGGGGCGGGCACGCTGGTGTTGTCGGGCAACAACGACTGGAACGCGGCCACGGTGCTGGCGGAGGGGGTGCTCGCCTTTGGTGCGGCCAACGCGTTGCCGGACACGGCGGGCGGGGACGTGATGATCGCGCCGGGCACGACGCTCGACCTGAGCGGGTACAGCGGGAGCATTTGCTCGATCACGGGGGCGGGCACCATCGATAACTCGGCGCCGGGCACGACCAACACGTTGAGCGTGGGGGTGAACGGGACCTCCACCGTGTTTGCCGGCGTGATCCGGAACACGGGCGGCACGATGGCGCTGACGAAAGTGGGAACCGGCACGCTGACGCTGAGCGAGGCGCAGGCCTACAGCGGCGCGACCACGGTGACACTTGGCACCTTGAAGCTGGGCGCGGCCGAGGTGATTCCCAACGGGGGCGGCCGGGGGAATGTGACCGTGACCGGAGTCCTGGACCTGAACGGATTTGACGAAACGCTCAACGGGTTGTCCGGCGCGGGGAGCGTGACCAACTCGGGGGCGGCGGCGGTGACCTTGACGGTGGGCGACGGCGATGGCACGGGAAGCTTCTCGGGCGTGATCGGCGGGGGCGGGCAGATCGCCCTGGTCAAGGCAGGCGCGGGCACGCAGACGCTCAGCGGGATCAACACGTATGGCGGCGACACGACGGTCAGCGCGGGCAAACTGGAGCTTGCGGGTGCCGCGGCAATTCCCAGTGGCGCGGGCCGCGGCAACGTCAGCGTCGCGGGAGGTGCGACGCTGGACATCAATCAGAACGTGACCCTCAACGGCCTGTCGGGTGCGGGCCGGGTGGACAACGATGCGGCGACGGTGCGTGTGCTGGCGGTGGGGGGCAACGACCAGACGTGCGTCTTCAGCGGCACCATCACCAACAGCGGCGGTGTGGCATCGTTGGGGCTGACGAAGACGGGCGCGGGGACGCTGACGTTGACGGGCGGCAATGGCTACGGGGGCGTGACCACCATCACGGGGGGCACGCTGTCGATTGGCGATGGCGGTGCGAGCGGCACACTCGGGACCGGCAACACGACGGATAATGGCACGCTGCTGTTCGACCGCGAGGGTGTCATGGCCTACAACGGCGTGATCAGCGGCACGGGGCGTGTGCTCAAGCGCGGGGCGGGAACGGTCAGCCTGGGCGGCGCGAGCAGTTATGCCGGGGGGACGGGTGTCGAAGCCGGGATGCTGACGGTCAGTGGCGCGCAGACTGCGGCCGCCACGGGGACGAACGTCATCAGCGGCGGCACGCTGCGCCTGGGGGGGGACAACCGGCTGGCCAATGCGGCGCCCGTGGTGGTCAGCGGCGGCACGCTGGACATCCAGACATTCAACGATGCCGTGTCCAATGTGACGTTGATCGCGGGGAGCATCATGGGCACCGGCGGCACGCTGACCGGGACGGTGTATTTCGTGGAAAGCGGTACGATCAGCGCACGGTTGGGTGGCGCGGCGGCGCTGATCAAGTCGAGCGAGGGGAGCGTCACGCTGGCGTCGGCCAGCGGGTACACGGCTGGGACCGTGGTGCATGGCGGCGCGCTGCGGGTGACGAACGCGACCGGATCGGGCACGGGCACGGGGGCGGTGACGGTCAATGCCGGCGGCAGGTTCGGGGGAACGGGGCGGGTTGCGGGCGGCGTGATCGTGAATGCGGGAGGCTCGGTTGATCCCGGGATGGGGGTGGGGACGCTCACGGCTGGCGGCCTTCTCCTGCAGGGCGGCAGCGCGGTTGCCTTCGAGTTCAACGTGCTGACAGGGCATGATCAGATCGTCGTGACCAATCTCAATGGCTTCGTCATCCAGGGGGGCGCGTTCAGCTTGTATGAGGACGGCACGACGAACGCCTGGACGCAGGACGGCACATACGATTTGATTCAGTTCACAGGCAGCCTGGGCGGCGCCGGCCCGGGGGCGCTGGCCGTTGCGAACCCGGCGCCGGGCAAGGCGTATGCCTTCAGCACCGCCGGCGGCTGGTTGCGGATAACCATGAGTTCAGAGGCCCTGCTCTCCATCGGCGACGCGAGTGTGGTGGAAGGCGACGAGGGGACCACGAACCTCAGTTTCACCGTCAGCATCACGGCGACAAACGCGGTCGACGTCAGCGCCGAATTCAGCACGGCGGACAGCACGGCCCGCGCGGATTTCGGCGATTACGCGGCGACCCAGGCGGTCGTGACCATCCCTGCCGGCAGCCTCAGCACCCAGCTGGTCATCGAGGTGCTGGGCGATACGAAACATGAAACCAACGAAACGCTGACGGTGACGCTGAGTAATCCGACGCATGCGATCCTGTTTGCCGCCGCGGGCACCGGCACCATTATGGATAACGATCCTCGCCAGGGCCGCTGGTACGTGAATGACAATGCGAGCGGCACGGGGAACGGCTTCAACTGGGATGACGCCTTCACGAGCGTCCAGAGCGGGCTGGCCAGCGTCGTGTCGGGGGAGGATCTGTGGGTGGCGGCCGGCACGTACACGCCCGGCGTCAATCGGGCGGATACGTTCCAGCTCAAGAGCGGGGTCACCCTCTATGGCGGGTTTGCCGGGGGCGAGGTCAGCGCCGGGCAGCGCAATTGGATGGCCAACGCGACGCTGCTGAGCGGCGACATCGGGGTGCCGGGCGTGGCGACGGACAACAGCGAGCACATCGTGACGGGTGAAAACAACTCGGGGCTCGACGGGTTCACGATTGCGCATGCGTACAGCAGCGGCAACGGTGGCGGCATGCAGATCAACCAGAAAGGGCCGATCACGCTGCGCCACATCACGTTCACCAACAACTTTGCCACCGGGAGCGGGGCCCGACCCGGGGGTGGCGCCATTTACTTCAGCAGCGCCGCAGCCACGGGCATGCTGACCATTGACCAGTGCGCATTCCAAGATAATGCGACCGCCGCCAATGGCGGGGCCATCCTGGTCTTCGGGATGGCCGGCAACATGCGAGTTGATAACAGCCTGTTTCTTTACAACCGGCGGGGCCTTTCGTGGGGGGGCGACATCGCCAACACGAGTGGATCGCTGAGTTCGGTGGGCCTGATCGTGAACTGCACGTTCGTGAATCCGGAATTCGAAAGCATCGCGGCGGGCATCCTCGGGCTTGACCCCAATCCGGCACACCTGAAGTTGGTCAACTGCATCCTCTGGAAGGACGGCGTGGGGACGAACATGGTGGGGCGCGTGATGAACCATGCCCAAATCAGCGTCGACACCTGTCTCATTGACGGCGCTTGGGACATCAGCCCGACGACGGGCGGCACGATTTCGAGCGCCGGCACCGTTATCACGAACGATCCTCAATTCGCGGACTTGCCGGCGCGAGACTTGCGCGTGCGGAACACGAGTCCGGCGATTGATGCGGGGGTGGCCAATACAATCCCGGTCATCGCGATGCCGACGGTGGATTTTCTCGGACACGCGCGTCCGGCGGGGGTGGCCTTTGACTTGGGCGCTTATGAGGGCGGGGTGGCGCTGGTTCCGCCCAGCGGCGGGCTGATTCTGGTATACTGAAGCCCTCGCGCGAAGGTCACATCGATTTCTTCAATTGCCGACCGGTGGGAACAGTGGATCAGGGGGGCAGGGCGTGCGTGGACGAACATCAAGTCGAGCGTGCCGAGGGTTGTTGAAAGCGTGCCGCGTCGGCCGTCGGGCCGGCACGATGCTGCTGCTGAGTTTTTGTATCGCTGCCTGCGCGCATGGTCCTGGGTTGGTCAATCAGGAGGAGGCCGGGGAGGCGGGGGCCGGCTCGGATGTAGCGGATGTTGCCGGTGCGCCCTCGACGTTTCCAGCGGTGGTGCGGGGGATTGTGGTGGCTCACATGGTGGAAGCGGGAAGCGGCGGCGGCATGCTGTACGGATTCGTGGTGCAGGGTTCCATTTTCGCGAATGGCCGGACGACCGGGGGGGCCGAGGCCGTGTTTGTCGGCACCGGAACGAACCGCATGGTGAATGCGAGGGATGGAGCCTTCGAACCTGCCGTCGGCGATGAGCTGATTCTACGTGGCCGGTCAGCCGATCTGCGGGGTCGCCCTGGCATGCTGGACCCGTACGTGCTGCGGCTGGTGCGCAGGGGCGTCGATCTCGAACACGAGGTCCCGCCGTTTGAAGCCAATCCGCCGGAGGGGGCAGAGGACGCCGCGCGCTATTGGGCGGCTCATCACGCCATGCGCTGCCGGCTGCCGGCCGGCTGCCTCGTACAGGGCACCCATGTGGGCGAGTCCCCGGGGCAGTTGTCCCTGGTGACGGTCATCCGGCCTGACCATCCGTTGGCGGCGCGGACCGATCCGTATCAGCGCCGGGTGTTTCGTGACGCACATCCGCTGGATGATCGCCCTGGCGAATTTGCCGACAACGGCAATGGGTTTCGGATCACCCTGGCGGATGGCGCGATCGCGGCGGCGTCAGACGCGGCCGCCATGCGGCTGCCGCCCCTGCGGACGTTTGACCGGATCACCAGCAGCATCACCGGCGTCGTTTTGCGCAGCGGCGAGCTCTACGCCGTTCACCTGGAATCGCCGCTGGCGTTCGAACGCGGGGTGCCGCCCGACCTGAACGGCGCCGCGCTGGTGCGCCGCACGCGTGCACAACTCAGCGTCGCCACGTTCAACCTCGAGAACCTGTATGACTTTCGCGACGACCCGTTCGACGAACAGGATTTCTTCGAGCCACTCGCGCCGGGCCAGGACCCTGCGATGCGTCGGCTGCAGAACTACGTGCCATCGTCCGGCGAGGCCTATGTCCGGCGGTTGCGCGGGCTGGCCGCCCAGATGGTGCAGGATTTGGAATGCCCGGACGTGATGCTGGTGCAGGAGGTCGAGGATCAGGATATCGGGTCGATGCTGGATGGAACGCTGCAGGTCGGGACGGTGAACAATCGCGACGGGCGCCTGGACGTGCTGCAGGAACTGGCGGCGGAGATCGTGCGGCTGGGTGGCCCGCTCTACGCGTCGGCGGCGGACCGCGCGGGCGCGGATGAGCGCGGGATCGTGTGTGCGATGCTCTACCGGACCGACCGTGTCCGGCTGTCGGTGGTCGAGCGTGGGCACCCGGTGTTGAGCGCGGAACCGCACACGGCGTACGTAGGGGCGACACTCGCCTATCGGTACGAGACGGCCAACCCGCGCGCGGTGAATGGGCTTCATTCGGAGTTTGGGGTGGTGCACAAGCGTGCGGTCGAGGTGGCCTGTTTCGAGCGTGCGCCCGGGACTGATCTGGCGCTGCCCCAAGGCCAGCGGCTGTATGTACTCGCCAATCATTTTCAAAGCCAGCCCGGTGCTCACGTGGGGCTGCGCATCGAGCAGGCCCGCCTCGCGGGTGCGGTGGCCGCGGCCATCGCGCAGTACGAGCCGCATGCGTGGATCGTGGTGGGCGGTGATCTGAACACCTTTCCGCGCCCCGACGAGCCGGTGCCTGGCACGCCTGCCGACCAACTCGGCGCGCTTTACGATGCGGGGCTGGCGAACTTGTATGATACCCAACTGCTGCGGCAACCGGCCGGCGCCTACACCTATGTGTACCAGGGCGAGGCGGGCACGCTGGATCATCTCTTCGTCTCCACGAATCTCCTGGCGCATCTGGTGAGCGTGAACCCCTTGCACATCAATGCCGACTACAGCCCGGATCCGCGGATTGCCAACCGCCGGTGCAGCGACCACGACCCGGTCTTGGCGGTATTTGAGGGCGGGGAATAGTCGCCGGCCGAAGGGCGTTGGCCTCCAGGCGTGTGTGTGATACGGTTGACATCCGGCATGTGACCGGCCCATGCAGCCGGGCAGAGCCAGGACCGTGATCGAGGTCTGGCGCGGGGAATGGGGCGCCCCCGTCCTCGAGCGGTGGACAAAGTCGCCCGCGGCGTGCGGGCCTTGCTACGGGTGACACTTAGATGACGGTTCCCCTCATATTCGTGACCAATGACGATGGCATTGAATCGCCGGGCATCCGGGCGGCGGTGGCGGCGGTCTGTTCACTGGGCGAGGTGCTGGTGGTGGCGCCACGCCGGCAACAGTCGTCGACGGGCCGCGGCATTGGTGGCGGCAAGGACGAGCGGCTGACGCGCATGGATTTCGATCTGGATGGCCGGCATGTGCGCGCCTATGCCTGCGACGCGACGCCGGCCCAGACCCTTTTGCACGGGCTGAACGTCCTGGGGGCGGGGCGCCGGCCCGACCTCATCGTCTCCGGCATCAATTACGGCGAGAACCTGGGCACCAACATCACGCTTTCGGGAACGGTGGGCGCGGCGATCGAGGGGGCAAGCGCCGGGATTCGCGCGCTGGCCGTGGCCTTGCAGACCGATACGGCGTTTCACCACCATTACGGGGATGTTGACTGGGCGACGGCCACGCACTTCACCCGGCTATTCGCGGCGAGGTTACTGGCCTTGCCGGCACTGCCGCACGACGTGGACGTGCTGAATGTGGTGGTGCCGGAAAGCGCCACGACGATCACGCCATGGCGGGTCACGCGGCAGTCGCGGCATCCGTACTTCTCCGCGCAGCTCGCCAACGGCGGCCTCGACTCGCGCATCGGCGATGCGCGCATTGGCGTCTTCTGCGACCGCGGGGCGGTGGAGGCGGACTCGGACATCGCCGCCATCCTGTGCGACGGCCTGGTGTCCGTTACCCCGCTGAGCCTGGACTGCACGTCGCGCACGGATTTTGGCGTGCTGGACCGGCACCTGCGTGCGCTGTAACGGCCAGGCAGGGCTAGGGTACGGTGGGCGGGACGAGCAGGTGTTCTTCCAGCTTGTCGTAGATGTTGATCGCCTGGCGGACGTAGGCGCGCTTCTGGCTGTAGCTGCCGGGGTAGAAGCTGCCTTTGAAGCCGGCGAGAATCAGGTTGCGGAACTGTCGCCGCGTGACGGGCAGATTCTCCGCGACCAGCGCCAGCTCGCGCGACACGGAGGTGTCCGAGACCAGCCGGTTGTCCGTGCAAATCGAGAGGGAGAGATCGTGCTCGATCATGCGCTGTAGCGGGTGGTGCCGGACTTCTTCGATGACCGGCGTGGTCTGCAGATTGCTGGTGAGGCAGACCTCCAAGGTGATGCGCTGGCTCGCCACGTATTCCGCGAGCTGTTCCACGTAGCGTTCGGGGTTCCTGATCGACTTGTCCTGGAGCATGGAGACCCCGAACAGCCAGGTTCCGTGCCCGATGCGATTGGTGTGGCAGACGGTGATGGCCTGGAAGATTGACTCCGGCCCGTACGCTTCACCGGCATGCACGGTCTTCTTGAGAAAGTTCTCGTGGGCATACTGGTAGGCGGCGCTGTGCGCGGCGGCCGGGTAGCCAGCCTCTTCGCCGGCGAGGTCGAAGCCCACGATCGGCAGGCCTTCTTCATCGCGCAGTTCGACCGCCTCACGCACCAGTTCCAGCGATGCCACGGAAAAGACATCCTTGCGCGGGGCGCGCGGCAGCACGTGGAGCAGTTGGGCGTAGTAGGCCCCGAAATGCTCGTTGAATGATCGCAGGGCACAGGCAATCACCCCAAATTCAAATGGCAGGTCGTCGCCGGCTGACACGGCGTCCAGCCGGTTATGCTCCTGCTTGGCGCGTTCCAGCCCGCGGCAAACGGCGCGCATGACGCCCTTGGCGTCGAGCTGGGCATTGATGTGCAGTTGCGGGGCGAACCGCACTTCGATGTAGCGCACGCCCTCGGCGAGGTTATCCTGCGCCAGTTCGTAGGCGACGCGCTCCAGGTTCTCGGCTGACTGAAGCACGGCGCAGGTGTAGCGGAATCCCTGGAGATAGTCGGGGAGGCTCTGGTAGTGGGCTTTGAACACCGTCTCGCGGAGTCCGGCTTCGGTGAAGGAGGGGAGGTTGACCCCGCCCGCCTGGGCCAGTTCGATCAACGTCGGCAGGCGCAGCGAGCCGTCGAGGTGCAGGTGAAGATCGGTCTTGGGGATGCGGGTGATGAATTCGCGCGTAATCGTGTTCATCGCATGGCAGCGTAGCAAAGCCGTCCCGAACGCGCAAGCCGCGCACCCTCGCTCGATCCCGAAACACCATCCGGCGGCGGCTTTCGCGCATTCCGTTTCGGGCAAGGCGCGTGCGTGTTCTTGCGGGTCGTCAGGAACGGGTGATATGCTGGCTGCAAGTTAAGGAGTGCGACGATGTCCGCCGTTCCCGCCGCCGATAATATCCAGCTCCTGAATCAATTGATGGACGTGATCCGCCAGCTGACACCGGAGGACTATCGCGCCACGACCGATGTCGTGCTGGGCCGTGGCGTGGGAGGGCATGTCCGGCACATTTACGACCATTACCGCCTGTTGCTGGCGGGCCTTCCCGCGGGGCGTGTCGACTACGAGCAACGCGCCCGCGACGCGCGCCTGGAGCAGGATCCCGATTTTGCCCTGGATCAATTGCGCGACCTGGCGGCGGCGCTGCAGAGCGTGCCGGTGGCGCATGCGGATGCCAGGATTGTGGTTCAAAGCGCACGGGGCGCCGATGGTGGCCCGCGCTGGTGTGGGTCGACGATCCGGCGTGAGCTGGATTTCCTGGCCATGCACGATGTGCACCACCACGCCCTGATTGCCTTGATGCTGCGCCACCTGAAGGTGGCGATCCCGGACGGTTTTGGCGTCGCACCCGCGACGCGCCGTCATCTGGAAGCCAGGTCCCCATGTGCACAGTAAGCTGGCTTCACGAGTCTGCCGGGTATCAGGTTTTCTTCAATCGCGACGAGAAGCGGGCGCGCCAACCCGCCGAGCCGCCCCGTCTCGACTCCCGCGATGGCGTACGGTTCCTGGCCCCGCGCGATGGTGATTTCGGGGGCGCCTGGCTGTTCGTCAACGCTTTTGGCGTCACCGCCGGCGTCTTGAACTACTATCCGGAGCAGGCCGTGGCGCCCCGGGGCCCGCGTCGCAGTCGGGGATTGCTGTTGCTGGACCTGGCCGCGTCTCGCCGGGCCGACGACATGATGGCCCACCTGTGCACGGCCGCACTGGCGCCCTATGCGCCTTTTACGCTGGTGGCATTTGGCTTGGGCGAGCCGACGTGCATGGCCGCCTGGGATGGCCGCCTGCTGCAGGTCCCCGGACCACCCGTGGCGTCGCCGCTGAGCAGTTCGTCTTGCCGCACGGAGGAGGTCGTCTCCAGCCGCCTGAACGTGTTTCGGCACTGGCCAACCAGAGGGCGCACGCCGGCAGATCGGCTTCGCGACTTTCATTGCAGCCACGTACCGGAGCGTGGACTGTTCTCCGTCTGCATGCACCGTGCGGATGCACAAACCGTCAGCTTCAGCCACATCCAAGTCGACACCGGGTGGGCACGCTTCCGCTACCAGCCGGGTTCGCCCTGTGAGGGCCGCCCTGCCGCCACTTCGGAACTCGCCATTGAGGCGTCGCGCGCATGACCCCGGACGCTTTCAACGGGGTGGTCCAGGCGGCGGAAACCGGGCTCTCGCCGTTCCTGCTCGCGTCCGGGTTCGTGGTGGGCACGCTGATCAGCGAGGATCTCACCTGCATCACGGCGGGGCTGCTGGTGGCGCACGGCGCCATCGGTTTTGTGCCTGCCATGCTCGCCACGCTGGCGGGCATCTTCGTCGGGGACGTGTTGCTGTACCTGGCTGGTTGGTACTTCGGCCCCTGGGTGTTGCGATCCCGCTTCTCCCGCCGCCTGATCAAGCCGCAGCGGATTGAGGCCAGCGAAGAATGGTTTCAGCGCCGCGGCCCCGTCGTCATCTTGATCAGCCGGTTCGTGCCCGGCAGTCGCCTGCCGGTCTACGTGGCCTCCGGCATGCTGCGGCTGCCGTTGCGTCGCGTGGCCCCGTACTTTGCGCTGGCGGGCGTGCTGTGGACGCCGGCCCTCGTGGGTTTGGCGACCGTCATTGGCGAGCACGCCATCGATTACCTCCACGCCTACGGCCGTGCCACGCGCTGGGCTGTGGCGGCGCTCGCCCTCGCGATCTGGTTCGCCGTGCGTCTCGTCATGCCCCTGTGTTCATCCCGCGGGCGTCGCCTGCTGCTGGGCCGATTCAAGCGGATCTGCCGCTGGGAGTTCTGGCCCATGTGGGCCGTTTATCCGCCGGTGATCGCCTACCTCGGCTATCTCGCCTGCAAGTTCCGATCCCTGACCGTGTTCACGGCCGCCAATCCGGGCATCCCCGCCGGGGGATTCATTGGCGAGCCCAAGGCGGACATTCTGGGGCGACTGACCCACGCGGGCGGCGCGGTGGCCTGCTTTCGCCTAATCGTGCCTGACGGCGGACCGGGAGCGATGATGGCGAAATTTCAAGCGGCGCGCGGGGATCTCGGGCTGGCATATCCCGTGGTCCTGAAACCCGATGCGGGGCAGCGCGGAGAAGGCGTGGCCATTGTGCGCACAGACGCGCAGGCGGCCGCGTACTTTGGCCGCAAGCCGGGACGCACCCTGCTGCAGGCCTATGCGCCGGGGCAGGAGTTTGGCGTGTTCTACTACCGGTATCCACATGAGCCGCACGGTCACATCTATTCCGTGACGGAGAAGCGCATCCCGTTCGTTGTCGGTGACGGCCGGCGCAAGCTGGCGGACCTGATTCTTCGCGATGATCGCGCCGTCTGCATGGCCGAATTCTATCTGAACCGGAACCGCGAGCGCCTCGATGTCGTCATCCCGGACGGGGAGGCTGTGCCGCTGGCCGACATTGGCAACCACTGCCGAGGCGCCGTGTTCTTAAATGGCGACTGGGTGGTGACGCCCGCGTTTGAAGCGGAAATCGATCGGATCAGCCGCGGGTTCGAGGGGTTCTTCTTTGGACGCTACGACATCCGGACCCCCGATGTAGCCGCCATGCAGCAGGGTCGCGACTTCAAGATTGTGGAGTTGAATGGCGTCACATCCGAGGCGACGCACATCTATGATCCAGGCCATTCCATCTGGTACGCTTACGGCGTGCTCATGCGGCAGTGGCGGATAGCGTTTGAGATCGGCGCGCAGAATCGGGCCCGCGGGGCGCCGTGTGTGTCGGCGCTTGCGTTGTGGCGGATGGTGCGGACGTTCAAGCGCGCGCCGGAAGTCGGCTGAGGCCGCCGAAGGGGCGGGGGCACCGGTGTCGGGCCGGTGCGGGCAAGGGTGCAGGGCGGAGGGAGGTTTCCATGCGTTTGGGTTTCGGTTTGGCCATGCTGTGGGTGTGCGTGGTGTTAATGGCCCGGCCTGCCACGGCGGGCGGCGTCGTGAACAAGACGTTGCTGGGCGTGGCGGTCAAGGGCACGGACGTGGTGTCGTATTTCACGGACGGCCGCGTCGAGAAGGGGCAGGACGCCTTCTCGTTCCAGTGGCAGGGCGCGACGTGGCGCTTTGCCAGCCAGGCGCACCGGGACTTGTTTGCGGCGAGCCCCGGTACCTACGCGCCACAATATGGCGGCTACTGCGCCTGGGCGATGAGCCAAAACCGGAAGGCCCCGATCGATCCCGATGCCTGGCGAGTGGTCAACGGCAAGCTCTATCTGAACTACAGCCCCGACATCCAGGCCAAGTGGGAACAGGACATCCCCGGCCTGATCGCCAAGGCCGATGCGTTCTGGCAGCGGATGTCAGTGGCGAAGTAGGTGGCCGTCGCCGGTTGATTGAGTCCCGGCGCTCACCCAGGGGCCGCGTCAGCGCGGGATGGTCGAGGCCTTGCGCTCGGCGTTTCGGGTGTCTTGGCCGGCGCCCCATGGTGTGCGAGATAGCGCCGCAAGCCATCCTCGCCCATGTAGCGGCCCAGGATTTTGTGGTTGGCTTCAACCAGGTCGACGAGGATGAGGCCGTCCAGACAGTTCCCGAACTTCGGGTCCCGGTTGAACCCCAGCATCTTGCCGCCGAGTTTCAGATACTGCTTCAGCAGGATCGGGATGCCCTGCAGTTCGTTTTCCACATCCGCGATGAAATCTTCGATATCTTCCAGAGTGGCTGCGAGGTCAATCGGGTTGGCGACGCCTGGGCGAAAGCGGCGGCGGTCGTGCACCGGCTTGCGCGGACGGGCCTGCCGGGCGAGGGTGGGCAGCGAGTTGTTCAGGCGCAGGAACGCCACCATGAGGTCGCGCGAAAGGGACTGGTACTGACTGCTGATGCTCACGGGCCCAAAGAGAATTCGGTAGTGCGGGTGTCGCAGCACGTAAGCCGCCAGCCCTTTCCAGATCATGTAAAGCGACTGGTAGTTGCGCTGATATTCCTGGCGCACGAATGAACGGCCCAGTTCGAGTGCGGGGTTCAGCGATTCCAGTAACCGCCGGTCGAGGCGAAACAGGGTGCTTGTGTAAAGCCCCGCCGCTCCGCGCTCAGGAAGGATGAGGTCGGTGGGGCCGATGCGATAGGCGCCGATCAATTCTCCCTCACGTCGGTTCCACATGAACAGGTGGATGTACGCGGTGTCGAAGCGGTCAAGGTCGAGCGCGTGCCCGCCGCCTTCGCCGACGGCGCGGAAGGTGACTTCGCGCAGCCGCCCGATTTCGCGCAGGATGGCGGGAATCTCCGGTGCCCGCGCGTACCAGACTTCGAAATCGCCACTGGCGGTGAGGAGGCGGTCGGGGGGCAAGGCGGCAATATTCGCCGCGAGGGTCGCCGGAGGCACGGGAGGCGCGATGGGGGCGAGGGGGCGGGCGCGAAACCAGAACGCCGGGCGGTTCGGCCCGGACGTGTCGGCGGCGCTGTGCATCCGGCCCCGCAGGAGATAGGTGCGCGTGCGCAGGTAATCGATCAAATCGCGGTTGGTGGCGTGGCGGGTCAGGCGTGCGGGGGGGATCACGTTGCCAATGCGCACGGCGATCCGGTGCTGCCGCTTGTTGCAGAACTGGCGTGGGAGCAGCGCGGTACGCAGGCGGGGGTGAATCAACCCGAGCACGTGGAAGAGCGGCCCGTTGGTACCATCAAAGTAGATGGGCAGCACGGGAGCGCCCGTGGCGCGAATGAGTCCCGCGATGGTTTCGCTCCAGGGCGGTTCCGCGATGCCGCCCTGCCGCAGGTTGAGGCGCGCCACTTCGCCGGACGGGAACACGCCGAGCACGCCGCCGCGCTTGAGCCAGCGCAAGGACTCGCGCAGGGGGCGGGAATTGGCGCGAGGCGAATCGGGGCGGCCGAAGGGGTCCACGAAAATGAAGGAGTCGCGCATGTCCGGGATGCGGTGCAGCAGGTAGTTGGCCATCACGCGCACATCGGGCCGGACGGATTGCAGCAGGGACAGCAGGATGAGCCCCTCGATGCCGCCAAACGAATGATTGGCGACGACCACGAGCGGCCCCGTGGCGGGAATGCGCTGGCGATCTTCCCCCGGCAGTTCGTACGCCGCCTGCAGGGCATCGAGGGCGCGGTCGGCAAAGGGGCGCTCGGATGCTTCATCCGCGGCAGTCTGGTAAACTTGGCTCAGTTGATCCAGGGCCAGGACGCGGTCGGCCATGCGCGCGGCCAATGACAGCAGGGGCCGCCGCCTGGCGTCGACGGTGCGCCGTAGACAGAAGATGTCCGGAGTCTGTGCCGGAGATGGTGTTGGAGCGTCCACACCGCGATGATTCCACGTCGCCCCCCGGCTGTCAAAGGGGGGATGCGCGGCGGGGCGATCGCCGCAGGAATTGGTGTGGCTGGTGTCGCGACAGGCGTCCACGGCCGGGCTTGCGGACGGTGGCGCGCCCTCACTATACTTCACGCGGGCCGGTCACACGCGTGGCCGGGGGTGTTTCGGGGGGATGCCGTCCATGGCCATTATCGTGGCAACATGGCTGGTGCGTGCGCTAGGCGTGTATGCACTGGCCGGCCTGCTCTTTGCCCTGGCCTTTGTCACGCGCGGCGCGGGGCGAATCGATCCCGTGGCGCGCGGCGGATCGTGGGGCTTCCGCGTCATCATCATTCCCGGGGTTCTCGCGCTCTGGCCCTATCTGGCCTGGCGCTGGGCGCGTGGTGCCACTGAACCGCCGGAGGCGTGCACGGCACATCGGCGACTGTCCCGGAACGGGAACCCCGGGCGTTCCGAAGGCGGTGGGACATGAAACGCGGCTTGCGGCAAGCGCACCGGTACATCTTCCTGGTGCTTCTCCTGATCCTTCCGCTGCTGTATGTCGCGGCGCTTTGTGCCCGACGCGCGCCGGCGGTCATGGAACGCGTGCCTGCCGAATTGACAAGCGGAATGGCCCCCGCCTCACCATGAGCCTCTCGTACAAGGCGGTCGGTTGGAATCGGCAGAAGCGTCTGTATGACACGACGCTGGCCGGTGGCGCGCTCGGCTACCTGGCCGTCTTTATCGGTGCGGGACTGGCCCTGCAGCCTGAGATCACCGCCGAAACGCTGCTCATTCGCGCGCTGGGGACGGCGGCCATCATCCTGCTGCACGTGATTCTCGCCATCGGGCCGCTGTGCCGCCTGGATCCGCGCTACCTGCCGCTGCTTTACAACCGGCGTCACCTGGGCGTGACCATGTTCCTGCTCGGATTGGCGCACGCGGCCTGTTGTGTCGTGCAGTTCCATGCGCTCGGCGACGTCAACCCGCTGGTCAGTGTGCTGGCCGGCAACACAGACATGACTCGGCTGTCGGAGTTCCCTTTCGAGTGGTTCGGCGTGCTGGCGCTGACGATCCTGTTCCTGATGGCGGCCACCAGTCACGATTTCTGGCTGGCGAATCTCAGCGCGCCCGTCTGGAAGACGCTGCACATGGGCGTCTATCTTGCTTACGCCGCCCTGATCCTGCACGTGGCGCTGGGCGTGCTGCAGGCCGAGACTAATCCGGGCTATGCCGTCCTGCTCGGCGTGGGCATGGCTGGGATCCTTGCGCTGCACGTGGCATCCGGATGGCGTGAGCGCGCAGGAGATTGCGAACGGGCCACGTCGCCCCAGCGCCACATGGTTGACGTCTGCGCCGTGATGGACATTCCGGACAACCGCGCCCGCGTTTTCTGCCTGGGTGGCGAACGCGTGGCGGTTTTTCGCTACAGTGGCAAGCTCTCGGCGCTGTCCAGCGTCTGCCGCCATCAGCATGGACCGCTGGGCGAAGGCTGCGTGGTCGATGGCTTGGTGACCTGTCCCTGGCACGGCTACCAGTACCAGCCTGATACCGGCGCCTCGCCGCCGCCATTTACCGAAACGGTGCCAACCTTTCACGTCAAGGTTGTGGGGGGCCGCGTGCTGGTGGATCCGCGCCCGAATCCCGCCGGTACCCGCGTCGAACCGGCCAGCGTGGCGGGGGGCGCCTGATGAGCGCCCCGTTCTACATCGGCTACCGCCGGGCGATGGCGCCGGAGCAGGCGCGCTTCTTGCGGATGCGGGTGGCCACGCTGCTGGTCGCGCTTGTATGCGTTGCCTTGAGCCTGGTGCGCTGGCAGCGCCCCTTTGCGTCCAGCCGTTTCGAATACGGTGTGGTAAAGACGTTCGAAGGCTTTATCAGCGAGCAGCCGTATCCGACGCTGATCGCCACCCATCCGATCGACGCCGGAAACGATCGGGCTGTGTCGCGGCTTTACTTGGTCGCGCCCGGCAAGCACGGGGCGCAGTCCCTGGTGGCCGGCCTCGACGGCCGGTCTGTGCGGCTCGACGGCTCGCTCATCTACCGCGACAACCAGGCCATGATTGAAGTCCGCCCCCAAAGCACCCACTTGCTGGACCAACGGGTAGTCCGTTCGACAACACCCGTGGCCTTGGGGACCTACACGCTGCGCGGAGAAATCGTGGACAGCAAGTGCTACCTTGGGGTCATGAAGCCGGGTAATCTGAAGCCGCACAAGGCCTGTGCCATTCGGTGCATCAGCGGTGGCTGCACGCCTGTCCTGGTCGTCCGCGATGCCGCGGGTTCCGCGGTCTATGTCATGCTGGCCGGCGCGGACGGCCGGCCGGTAAATCGCGAGGTTCTGGACATGGTCGCCGTGCCGCTGGAGGTTACAGGCCGGGTGGAGAGGCAGGACAACCTGTTCGTGCTGAAATCGGAACCGTCGACGTATCGGAGACTGCCATGAATATGATCATCGGGTTTGAACACCATCATGAACCGGTGCTGCCGCTGGCGCGCTTTTGGTGGCGGCTGACCGGCAGCGCCGCCCTCGGCCTCGGGATTTTCGCGATTGCGCTGCTGATCGGCATGGTGGGGTATCACCACTTCGAGGGCATGCCCTGGCTGGATGCGTTTGCCAATTCGTCCATGATCCTTTCCGGGATGGGCCCGTTGCTGGCCCTGCAAACGTCGGCCGGCAAAGTGTTTGCCGGCGTCTATGCGCTGTTCAGCGGCCTGGCCTTCACGGCCACGCTGGGGTTCTGCTTCGCCCCGGTGGCGCACCGGCTCATGCATCATTTCCATGTTGTGCATCATCAGGCGGAGGGGCTGAAGACCGTCTAGTGGCCACTGCGATCAGCAGGCGCGTGGGGAAAGGGGAACACATGGCAGCGTGGCATGACTTGGGGCCGGTGGAAGCGTTCACGAAGCAGCCCGTCACGGAGGCGAAGGTGAAGGGGCAGACACTGGCCCTCTCATACGCAAACGGCACGTTTGGCGCCATCAGCGGGGTCTGCAATCATGTGGGGGGGCCGCTGGGGCAGGGCCGGCTCAGGGGGGATTACCTCGAGTGTCCCTGGCATCACTGGACGTTTCACCGTTGCACCGGCAAGGGGGAACCGGGCTTCGAAGCCGATGCCGTGCCGATGCACGACGTGAAGGTGGAGCAGGGGCACGTGTGGGTTAACCTCGACGCCGCCACCGCGCGCTCGCACCTGCCGCATCCGCCGCATGCGCTTGAAAGGCCCCTGATTCGCGCACCCGGCCCGGCGCGCGTGGTGGGGCTCTCGACGACCGCCATGGATCCGAGCTTCCCGCGCTACTCGACCTCCGAGGTGCTGCTGCAGGTGGCGCTCGACCACGCGCGCGAGGCGCTGGGCTGCGAGAGCAAGATGATTCGGCTGAGCGAGCTGAAGTTCCGGCCGTGCGAAGGGTACTACTCCAAGGCGGCGCGCGCCTGCACCTGGCCCTGTTCCATCACGCAGATGGACAAGCATGACGAGATGCAGGTGGTGTACGACGCGCTGGTGTTCTGGGCCGACGTCGTAGTTCTGGCGACCCCGATCCGCTGGGGCAGCGCCAGCGCGCTGTACTTCAAGATGGCGGAACGCCTGAACTGCGTGCAGAACCAGGTCACCATCGCGAATCGTGTCTTGATCAGGAACAAGGTGGCGGCCTTCATCATCACGGGCGGCCAGGACAACATCCAGGCCGTCGCGGGAAACGCCCTGGGCTTCTTTGCCGAGCTGGGCTTCCAGTTCCCGCAGTTTCCTTACATTGCGCACTCGCGGGGCTGGTCGGCGGAGGACATGGAGCGCAACATCGAATACGTCGAGAAGAGCGAGGAGCTGCGCCGCGGGGCGCGTGAGCTGGTGGAGCGCGCCACGGCATTCTCCACGGCCCTGCGGGCCAGCGCCGAGGCGCCCGAGTCCATCGCCCGAGGCGGACGGAAGGCGCACCATCTGGAACTCAGGCCGAGCGTCTGAGCGGCGCGCCTGGCATGGCGCGCGGGGTGCGGCCCGCGGCCGGTACGCGAAGGGTGGCGTCCGCGGTATCGTCGTGGTATAAGGCCCTCGCCATGGCCGTCTCCATTCATTTTGAAAACGTCAGCAAGCGCTTCGGCGAGACGCGCGCTGTCGATGCGGTGTCGTTGCGCATCGAGCCGGGCGAGCTGTTCTTCCTGCTGGGGCCCAGCGGCTGCGGCAAGACGACGCTCCTGCGTTGCCTGGCCGGGTTCTACACACCTGACGAAGGCGCCATTCGGATCGGCGAGCGTGATGTCACACGCCTGGCCCCGCACGTGCGCGATACGGGCATGGTGTTTCAAAGCTACGCGCTGTGGCCGCATCTCACGGTGCAGCAGAACGTGGCCTTCGGACTGGAGATGCGCAAGCTCGGGCGCGAAGAAATTGACCGCCGCGTCGGGCAGGCGCTGGAGCTCGTGCGCATGGCCGACCGGGCCCGCCACAAGCCCAACCAGCTGTCTGGCGGCCAGCAGCAGCGCGTGGCCCTGGCGCGTGCGTTGGTCATCCGCCCGCAGTGTCTCCTGCTCGACGAACCGCTCTCCAACCTGGACGCCAAGCTGAGGCTGGAGATGCGCGGCGAAATCCGTCGCATCTGCAAGGAGTCCGGCCTGACGGCGCTCTACGTGACGCACGATCAGAAGGAAGCGTTGTCGATCGCGGACCGGCTGGCCGTCATGGAGTCGGGCCAGCTCCGGCAGCTGGGGACGCCGCGCGAGGTTTATCTCCGCCCCGCAAGCCGCTTTGTCGCCACGTTCATCGGCGAGACGAATTGCCTGGAGGGCCGAGTGACCGGCAGGGCGGCGGGCCGGATGCAGATTCAGACATCGGTCGGGCAATTGGAGAGTGCCGCCAGCCCGCTGCCGTCGTTGCCTGACGGTGCGCCGGTGGTCGTGTCGATCCGCCCCGAAGTCATTCAGTTCAGCGCGCCGCCGGCCGGTTCGCTCAATGTGCTCCACGGGCTGGTCCATGATTCGATGTACCTGGGTGAAGTGGCCCAGCATCAGATCCAGCTGGCGGTGCCGCACGATCCGGTGGCCGTGCATTGGATCGCGATCGACTTGAATCCACGCATCATGGCGCGGGATCGGGTGGAGCCGGCGCGAATCTGGGTGGCGCCGGAAGACGTCGTGGTGTTGTCCCCGTAGCCAGGCGTGTGACGAGCGGATCGGAGAGCCCCATGACGACATCATCGCCCGCGGAACCCCACCACCCGTTTGTGGAGCACCATCCGCCGGGCTTTCGCCGCCGCCGTGGCCTGAACTGGATCGCGCTTGGGCTCATGTATGCATCCTACTACATGTGCCGCTACAACTTCCGGTTTGCCACGCCGGGGATGGTCTCGGAATTCGGGTTCACGAAGACCCAGATCAGCGATATGCTGGCTATCTGGTCCCTGGCCTACGGCACCGGCCAGCTGGTCAACGGGCTGCTCTGCGACCGCATCGGCGGCAAGCGCTCCATGTTGATCGGCGCGGTGGGCACGATCCTGATCAACCTGATCTTCGGCTTTTCCTCGTTCGCGGGGTCCTTCGCCACGTTTTCACTGATCTGGCTGGTGAACGGGTACTTCCAGTCCTTCGGCGCGCCGGGCATGGTGAAGATCAATGCGGCGTGGTTCCATCGCACCGAGCGTGGCACGTTTGCAGGCATCTTCGGGTTCATGATCCAGATGGGCCAGGTGGCGATCAGCCGCCTGGCGCCACTCATCCTGGCCGGATTTGCCTTTGGGACGTACGTGGTGGCCGAGGGCTCGTGGCGCTGGCTGTTCCGCCTGCCGCCGCTGTTCACGGCCGCCGCCGCCATCTTCATGGCGTTGGCCGCCAAGCAGACGCCGGACGAGGCCGGCTACCCCGGGGTCGTGCAGGACGAACTGGACAACTCGCAGGGCACCACCGTCAAGCTGGCCGAGTCTTTCCGCACGATCTTCACCCATCCGCTGGTCTGGTTCTACGCCGCCGCCTACGCCTGCACGGGCGCCGTGCGCTCGAGCTCTGACCAGCTTGCCATCCTGTATTTTCAGGAACAACTGGGCATGGACATGAAATCCAACATCCCTCGCGTGGTGACCGAAACGCTGACCTTGATGCCGATGGTGGCCGTTGCCGGGTCGTTGATCTCCGGGTTCGTTTCGGACAAATTCTTCAAGGGGCGGCGCTCGCCCGTGGCCATGGCGTTGTACTTCATCGAGGCCCTGGTCATTGCCACGGCCGCCGCCGTTCTACTGACCGGCGCCGTCGGTCCGACCAAGAGCGGCGTCCTGCTCGGGTGTTTCATCCTCGTCGCCATTGCCTTTACCGCCAATTCGACGCACTCCATCGTGGGGGCGGCCGCGCCCATGGATATTGGCGGCAAGAAAATGGCCGGGTTTGCGTCGGGCGTGATTGACTCCTTCCAATACTACGGGGCAGCCATCTCGTTGATGATCACCGGCCGGGTGCTCGACGCCACCAAGGCGAGCTACGGTTGGACCTTCTGGTACGTCATCATGGCCGCCTTCGGCGTCATGGGCGGCATCTCCATGTGGCTGGTCATTCTCAAGCAGAAGCGCCTCGCGCTGGTTTCCGGTACTTAGCCCGATGTGGTCGCGTGTTTCCATACTGGCCCTCGTGGTCCTGATCGTGGCGCTGCCCTTCGTCTTTCGCCCGGCCGGCGGAGACGCGGGCGGGGCCCCCGGCGATCCCCTGCTGGTCGTGGTCACGCCGCACACGGAGGCCACGCGTTACGAGTTTGCGCGCGCGTTCGCCGCGTGGCACCGGGCGCGCTACGGGCAGGGGGTGCGCGTGGATTGGCGGGTCATCGGCGGCACGACCGAGATCATGCGCTATCTGGAGGCCGAGTATGTGGCGGCCTTCCGCACCTGGTGGATGCACCAGGGTCGCACCTGGCCGATGGGCGGTGCGGAGATGGTCCTTGATCGTCGCTTCAATCCCTCCCAGCCGCCGGCGGGCGTGGCGGACGATCCGGCCCGGCTGGCCGCGTGGGAACAGCAGCGCGAACTGCACGCGGCGTTTCGCCAGACGGATGACGCCGCGGCCTTCACCTGCAAGATTGATGTGCTGTTTGGTGGCGGGGCGTTTGATCACAGTCGCGCGAGCGCGGCCGGACTCCTGGTTCCGGCCTGGGCGCCGGACCAGGTCCCGCCGGGTCTGCTGGCCACGGCCGATGGTCGCGAACTGATTCCGGCATCGCTGGGCGGCGAGGTGTGGCGAAGTCCCACGTTCTACGGCGCGGCGCTCAGCACTTTCGGTATTTGTTACAACGTCGACCGGCTGGCGGACCTGGGCGTGACCACGCCGCCGCACCGCTGGGTGGATCTGACGGCGCCGGCGCTATGCGGGCAGGTCGGCGTCGCGGATCCCACCAAGAGCGGCAGCATCGCCAAGGCCTTTGAAATGATTGTGCATGAACAGTGCTGGGAGGCCGTTCGCGGGGCAGGCTACACGGTTGCCGATGTGGCGCGCTTCGAAGCCGAGGTCCAGCGCGCCGGACTCGCCCCGGGGATCATGCCCGCCGGAGTTCCTCAGGCGTACCAGTCGGCGATGGAGTCGGGGTGGGTGAGGGGCGTCCGCCTCGTGCAGTTGATCGGGGCCAATGCGCGCTACTTCACGGACAGCGCGAGCAAGGTGGCGATTGACGTCAGCATGGGCGATGCCGCCGCCGGGCTGGCGATCGATTTCTATGGGCGCTACCAGGCGGAAATGAGCCGCAGCCCCGCCGGGCGGGAGCGCATGGTGTATGTCACGCCCGCGGGAGGCTCAAGCGTGAGCGCGGACCCCGTGGGCCTGCTGCGCGGCGCGGAGCATGCCGAACTGGCGCGGCACTTCGTTGAGTTCGTGCTGAGCGAGGACGGACAGCGCCTGTGGAACTACCGGCCGGGCACACCCGGAGGGCCGGACAAGTACGCGCTGCGGCGCCTGCCGATCCGGCGCGATTTCTATCCCGCGGTGGCGACCAACGCTCCGACGTCCTATGAGCGGCACCGCGCCTTTTTCTCGGACGACCTCGGCAATCCGGCGAACAACCCCTACGTGCTTGGCGAAGCCTTTGTTTACCAGCCGCGTTGGACGGGTTCACACTTCAACGTCTTTCGCGATCTCATCCGGGCCATGTGCATGGACTCGGGTGACGAATTGCGCCGGGCGTGGAGGGCGATCCTGGCGGCCGGCGGGCCGGAGCAGCAGGTGGCCGCCCTTGCCCAGCTTCAGCGCCTGCCCGACCTCCCCGCGCCCCTGACCTGGACCTCCGCCCTCAGCATCCCCCGCACCCATGCCCGGATTGACTACATGCGGGAGTGGACCCTGTTCTTCCGTCGCAGTTATGCCGAGGCGGAGGCGAAGGTGTCAGTCGTGGAGTGACCGGGGACTGGCGCTGTATGCCGGCGCCCCGAAAGGTGTCGAGACGTGTTGTTGGACATGAAGCGCGTAACGGATTAGGCCTGACCCATGATGCGACGTTCCACCGCCTGGATCATCTTTCTCGTGTGCACAACCGTTCTGGGCGTCCTGTTCATCTGGCCGCTGTCGCGCGTGCTGGGCGGAGGCTTTTTCGAGAACGGGCACTTCACCCTGCGCTATCTCGTGGGCGTCTTCGAGAATCCGATTTACGCCGAAGGCTTGCGCAACAGCGTGCTGCTGGGATTGGGCACAACGGGGCTCGCCGTACTGATCGGGCTGCCGCTGGCCTGGATCGCGAGCCGGTATGATTTTCCCGGCAAGAGCCTGCTGGCGGGACTGCTGCTGGTGCCGATGATCCTCCCGCCGTTTGTCGGCGCCATCGGGTTCCAGCAGATCCTGGGCCAGTACGGCGTCCTCAATGCCGCGCTGGGGCTGGGGCCGGTGGACTGGCTGGGGGACGGGCGGTATGTGGGCGTGGTTGTGCTGCAGGCGCTGTCGCTCTATCCGATTCTGTACCTGAATGCGTCCGCGGCATTGGCCAATGTGGATCCAGCCATGGAGGAGGCCGCGGCGAACCTGGGCGCGTCCGGCTTTCGGACATTCCGTCGGATCACCCTGCCGTTGATCATGCCGGGCCTCTTCGCCGGTGGAACCATCATCTTCATCTGGAGCTTCACGGAACTCGGCACGCCGTTAATCATGAACTACGGGCGCTGCGCGCCGGTGCAGGTGTACGACGCCTTGAAGGAAATCGGCACGGATCCCTTTCCGTACGCGTTGGTGTTCGTCATGCTCGTCTGCAGCGTCGGGCTGTACGCGGGCAGCAAGCTGATCTTCGGGCGCCAGGCCTACGCCATGCAAAGCAAGGCCGCCGTGGTGTCCGCGGCGCGGCGCGTCACGGGGATGCGGGCGCTGCCCGTGATGCTCCCGTTTCTGGTCGTGATTGCCATCGCCCTGCTGCCGCACATCGCCGTGGTGTTCACCAGCCTGGCCCAACCCGGGAGTTGGTACCGCAGCGTGTTGCCGCAAGCGTTCACCACCGCCAACTATGCCGAGGCGCTCGGCCACGCCATGACCGTCGGCAGCATTCGGAACAGCCTGCTGTTTTCGTCCTGCGCCGTCCTGGTGAACCTGGTGCTTGGCATCGCCATCGCCTTCGTCGTGGTGCGCTCCACGCTGCGCTTCCGGGGCGTGCTCGACGCGCTGGCCATGATCCCGCTGGCGGTGCCCGGGCTGGTCATGGCGTTCGGCTACCTGGCGCTGAGTTCACTCTTCAGCAACACGCCGTGGGTCAAGGCCAACCCGGCCTGGCTGTACGTGCTCGACGTGCGCGTCAATCCCACGCTCTTTCTCGTGATCGCCTACGCCGTGCGCCGCCTGCCCTACATGGTGCGAGCGGCCGTGGCCGGCCTCCAGCAGACCTCCGTGACCCTCGAGGAATCCGCGGCCAACCTGGGCGCCTCGCCGCTGACCGTCGTGCGACGGATCACCCTGCCGCTCATCACCGCCAACCTGATCGCGGGCACGCTGCTGGCGTTTGCCTTCAGCATGTTGGAAGTGTCCGACAGCCTGATGCTGGCGCAGCGCATGGACTATTATCCCATCACCAAGACGATTTATGAACTCTTCCAACTCATCGGCACCGGGAAGTACGTGGCCAGCGCGCTAGGCGTGTGGGCCATGGCGTTCCTGGCAGTGACTATTCTGGGCAGCAGCCTGCTGCTGGGCAAGAAACTCGGCGCGCTGTTCCGGGTGTAGGGGCGGGCGGGGCCGCAAGCGGTCTCTGGCCAGGACCTCCAGGCCTTCCAGTCCGACATGCGGTGCGGCGCATGGCGGCGTCGTGCGAGTAGACGTCTGTGCACCCATGCTCCGCCGCGCTCGTCGGCCGCCCGCCTCGCCCGCGCCGCCCGGGCTTGCGCAGACGCCAGGCGTTGCTCCCGGACTTGTGGCCCCTTCACCGCGCGCGTACACTGCCTGCATGTCGCTGACGCCATGGCCCGCCCGCTTCACCCTGCTGGTCCTGCTGGGCGCCGGTCTGCTCGCCGGCGCCAGGGCCGAAGCCCGCTGGTATGCGTATCCGGATTGCCACCTGATCGCCAATGAGTTCAATGACGGCGACAGCTTCCACGTCAAGCGCGGGCGCAAGCACGAGATCTATCGGCTCTATTTCGTCGACACGGCAGAAACCGACCAGAACCTCGAGGAGCGCATTGATGACCAGGCGGCCTACTGGGACATTCCCGCGGACCGGATTCATGCCCTGGGCCGTGACGCCAAGCAGTTCACAGCGGAGTTCCTGAAGAACGGGTTCAGCGTCCAGACGCAATTCGAGGACGCGCGCGGCAACAGCGACCGCAAGCGTTCCTTTGCCTTCGTGCAGGCGGGCGAGCGGGATCTTGCGGAGGCGCTGGTCGAGGCCGGTCTGGCGCGCATTTACGGGCGGATGGTGGACCACCCGGACGGGCGCTCGCTCCAGAAATACCTGGCGCGCCTGAAGGCGGCGGAGCGACACGCCCGGGAAGCGCGGCGCGGCGCGTGGGGCATAGCCAAGGCCGGAGCCCGTCCGCGCCTGGTGTCTCCGACCAGCGCGATGAGCACCAATATTTTGCAACAGACGCTGGTCTTGACCCAGCCGCTCGCGGTATACTCGCTGCGGACGTCAGGGTTGGTCGGGGTGTTGAAAAGCGGGATGACTGTGCGGGTGCTGGGAGCGGATTCGCCCGTGATGGTCCGAATCAGCTTTTCAACACAGGGCACGAACTACCTCGCAACGTGTCGCCGTTCGGATTTGGGCATCTAGTGCACTGTAACAGATGAAACTGAACACTTCATTTGATTCGGTTGGCGGTATTTCGGTACGTCCACTTGAAAGGCTTGGCATCCTGATTGTAGTGACGGATGTACTTCAGGATCTTTCGTTTGAGATCGGCCTTCGA